>DHSO01000019.1 GCA_002410505.1 Cloacimonetes bacterium UBA5284
TTAATGATTAGTAACTTATTAGTCTGACTTAAGGTACCTCTTTCCAATCTATATACATATATCCCCTCTTGGCATTGACGCCCATGTTGATCCAAGCCGTTCCAGGTTATACCGCCTTCTGTTGAGCTTAAGCTTGTTCTCAGCACTTCCTGCCCCAAGCTGTTAATAATGGTAAATAGCCATTCGCCATCGCCTATTCCGCGGTAAGGAATCGTGGTGCTTTCACCATAATGCATGGGATTGGGAGTCGCCTCGCCCAGCCAGATGTCATTGCTAATTTCTGCAGGGTTGCTGCAAGCGCCCAGCACCAGCAGCAGTAGCATCAGGATATAAATATATGCTTTCATCGTATAACTCCTTTGTCTTACCGTCTTATGCTCATCAAATCCAACACACCGAATAAATCCAGGTAGGCTCCAATCTCGATTATGCTTTTTTCTTTAGCTAAATAGCCGGTAGGAAACAAAGCTACATCACCGCGGATGCCGACCACATTGCCATAGTGCATATTCACACCCAGGCCGCCAGTAAAGCCTTCGATCTCCCCGGATGAATCATGATAATATCCTCCCCGGCCATATATCACGTCAAACAGGCCACATTCCATACCGCAGCTCAGAATCAAGGGATCATCGGCAAAATCCTCAGTTAGCCCGGCTACTATCCTGAAGGTGGCAATATTGGGTAAGATCTGCTGGAATTGGGATCCCCCAAAGCCCTTATTTTTATAGCTTCCACCCAGGCTGAAAGAGGTATTCAATCGCTTGTAGATTCGTGCCGAACCATCGGAATTCGTGTAGGGCTTGCTTTGATCAAAGGCATTGAAGAGTGATGCTCCGGCAGCGGCTTCCCACCCCCATGTTTCATCTTGGAAAACCGGGACTTTGGCTAGGATCCCCAAGTTGTTGCTTTTTGCCTTCACCTCGTGGCCTTCCCAGCCCAATTGACTGATATAGTTCATGTGATTCAATCCCAAAGCCAGATCCATCTTCAAAGGCAGGATATCCCCGTCTGCGCCAAAATTGCCCGCAAACTCATTCACATCTATGGAACATCCGATCAGGCCGGATCTTTCCCGGGGATAAAACAAGCCCAATGGATTACCTGCCGTGTCATAAAGCACAAATTCCCCATAGTCCGTTTCAGTAGCATAAGCATCCCCGTTCAGCGGATCAAGGGAAAGCAGCAAACCGAAGCCTCTGTAGCCTATCCTGAGAAGCTTGCTATCATGCTCTAAAGTTTCGTTCTCTTCCCCGCTGTCATGCTCCAGGAAATTCAGAGTCGAGACGGAATAACTCAAACCCTCATGCTGGGAGCTAAAGGCCGGATTGCTATATGCACCGAGCGCACTGATTTGCCAATATGTAGCAGCGGAGATCGGACTCCCCCCCATTCCCATGTTGACAGCAGATACTTCAAAAACACTGCTGATAAGCCCGTAATTAGAAGCTGCCATCATCTGGCTTGCCAAAAACAAAATGATGATGATGAGTTTGAATCTCATTTCTTTCTCCTGTTTAATAATGAAAACATCTTGAAAACTTACGCCAAGTTTGTCAATGATTATCTCTCTCTAGAGGATAACTTTTTAGCATGCCAAATATAAAGAGTCACTGACTCATTTCATTCACTCTCAGAGAATTTCCGCAGATCTTCCTTGACAAAAAAAGCAACTTATAAGAATTGAACATAAGTTCACATCAAACCCCGGACACAACGAACAATATCAGGAGATAAGATGCCACGTGCCAAAAGTTTAAGAACATTGCAGGAACTGCCGACAGTGAAGGGTTTCCGTCCACTTTGGATGCGAACAAATTATCGTCGGGCCATTACCCTGAATCTGGAAGAGTATGAAGTAATCCGTCTGATTGACTATGAAAATCTCATCCAGGAACAAGTGGCAGAACTGATGAACGTATCCCGACCCACCGTTACTCGCATCTATGAAAGCGCGCGTAGAAAGCTGGGAACAGCTATAGTGGAGGGCAGGACATTTGTAATTGAGGGTGGAGATGTGCAGATGGCCAGAACATATTATCAATGCGAAGATTGTCAACATCGTATAGCGCTAGATCCCCATGATGAGAGGCCCGAGCTATGCCCCACCTGCGGTTCCGATCGCATCATCTCTCTGGCAGATTGTTTTATACGTGGTTGCCGTCGCTGCAGAAGATGCAAATAAAGGAGTACAAATGAAAGTAGCAATTCCGGTAACACAGGGAGCACTCAGTTCTCACTTTGGTCACTGCGAGGTATTCGCGGTGTTCCAAATCGAAGATGGCAAGATTGTAAAGGAAGAAATGGTAGATCCTCCCATTCACGAGCCCGGATCCCACCCCAAGTTTTTACACGAGATCGGCGTGAGCGTGGTGATCTCCGGTGGCATGGGCATGAAAGCTCAGGAACTGATGCATCAAAACGGTATCGAAGTGATCATCGGAGTATGCCCGCTGCCCCTCAGAGATATCGTAGAGATGTATTTGCAAAACAAGTTGGAAAGCGGCGAAAACCGCTGTGAACACTAATGCGCATAGCAATCGCCAGCGGAAAGGGTGGCACCGGAAAGACCACTTTGGCAGTAAACCTCGCCCTTTATGCCGCTGAATTCGAGCCTGTCCTACTGATGGATCTGGATGTGGAAGAGCCCAATGGCAGCATCTTCGTGGAAGGCGAAGTGCAGAGCGAAACGGCGATATACCGCAATGTCCCCCAGTGGGATCAAGGAGCATGTACACTGTGCGGAAAGTGCACATCATGGTGCGCTTACAACGCGCTGTTGAAACTGGGAGATACCATCCTGGTGATGCCAAATCTGTGTCACTCCTGCTTTGCCTGCAGCGAGCTTTGTCCCGTTCAAGCCTTACCGATGATACAGGAAAGCATGGGTAAGCTACTGCATTTGCAAAGGGGAAAGCTGAACTTCGTGGAAACAAAACTGGATATCGGTTTGGAGCAAGCTTCGCCATTGATCGCCGAAAGCCTGCGCTTTGCAGATAAACATTTTCAGAACACCGGTATGCAGATCCTGGACAGCCCGCCCGGAACAGCCTGCGCGATGATCTCAGCAGTAAAGACAGCGGACTTTGTAGTCTTGATCAGCGAGCCGACTCCCTTTGGTTTGCACGATCTCAAACTCGCGGTGGAAACCATCCGGCAATTGAACATTCCTTTCGGAGTAGTAGTTAATCGCGATGGCATCGGTAACGATGACATCTACGAGTATCTTCAACAAGAGGATATTGTGCTTTTGGCACGGATACCACATCAACGGCGGATTGCCGAGCTCTATTCGCAGGGAAGGCTACTCTATAAAGAAGTTGAAGAGATCCGAACTGCTCTGCAGAATATATTGGGTTACGCTAAGGAGCTACGATGAAAGAGATAGTGATCATATCCGGAAAAGGCGGAACCGGCAAGAGCTCGATCTGCTGTGCTCTGGCACATTTGTGGAAGGAAGATGCCGTGATAGCGGATTGCGACGTGGATGCCGCCGACATGCATTTGATCCTGCATCCGCAAAGCTCTGACAGCAAGGATTTTTTCAGCGGAGTAAAAGCCATAATCGACCCCAAAGTATGCAGTTCATGCGGCTTGTGCGCTTCTGTATGCAGATTTGATGCCATCCGGAAGCATGAGGGTAAATATCTGGTAAACGAATTGGATTGCGAAGGTTGCGCCTATTGTTATCACATCTGCCCCACAGGAGCCATCAGCATCCCGGAACAGAATGTGGGACAATATCATATATCGCAAAGTCGGTTGGGCTGCACTCTGGTTCATGCAGCGTTGAATATCGGTGCGGAAAACAGCGGCAAACTGGTCTCAAAAGTAAAGAGCGAGGCCAGACATCAAGCTAAACTGGAAAATAAAGAATTCCTTTTGGTGGATGGATCTCCGGGTATTGGATGCCCCGTGATCGCATCCCTATCCGGAGCACATTTTGTGGTTTTGGTTACAGAAGTAAGCAAATCCGGTCTCAGTGACCTGAAACGCGTGTGGGAGCTGGTAAAGAAATTCAAGATACCGGGAGCCTGCATCCTGAACAAAGCCGACATCAACCCTGATATCTGCAAAGAGATGAAGGAATACCTGCACAAAGAAAAAATACTGAATTTGGGCGAGATCCCATATAGCGAGGATTTCCCCGCTGCCATATCCATGGGCAAAACCTTGATAGAACAAAACGAATCAACATGGCGTCCGGTATTTGAAAATATGGGCAACGCCATAAAGGAGAAAATATGAAAATAATCTTTACTTCCAGCGGAGAAAGCTGGGATTCCATGATAGACCCCCGCTTCGGCCGCACAGACTTCATCCTGCTCTACAATGAAGAGACAGATGAACTAAGCAGCATAGACAACAGAGACATCAAAGACGTGGCCCACGGTGCCGGGCCAAAAACTGCCGAGAAGATTTTCGGACTGAAGGCGGACATCCTGATCACCGGAAATGGTCCCGGCGGCAATGCAGCCTCCATCTTGAGAAAATTGCCCTTGAAAATATTCGTAAAAGCAGGTGGGATGACAATCCGCGAAGCTTATGAAGCTTACAAAAACAACAAACTCGAGCAAGGATTATAGCATGCCAGGCATGGATGGAACAGGCCCTTGGGGCAATGGACAGTCGGGCCGGGGGATGGGGACCTGCCGCAGGGCTAAAAGTGCGGGAAGAGGACGCGGTTTCGCTGCGCGCTGCCGTAGCGGCTTGACAGATAATGCCGCTCCCTCAGACATGTACCCATATACCAAAGCTGACCTTCAGGCACAGAAGAAAGAGCTTGAAGCACAATTGAATTGGATAAATAATGAACTGAATAAGGAACAGTAAATGGCAGACGAAAAAGATCAAAAAGACCTGCAGGTTCAGGCGAACCTAAAGAAAATCAAACACCGGATCATGGTGATGAGTGGCAAAGGCGGCGTGGGCAAAAGCTTTGTTGCTACAAATCTGGCCTATGGTCTGGCTATGCAAGGCAAGACAGTCGGCATCCTGGATGTGGATGTGCATGGACCCTCAGTTGTAAAGCTGACCGGCATCGAAGGCGTGGAAATTCCCGCTGCGGAGAACGGTATGCCTGCACCGATAAAAGTACTCTCCAATCTCTATGTGCTATCGGTGGCATCGCTGATAAAATCTGAAGATAGCGCGCTGATCTGGCGTGGGCCCATGAAGATGGCATTGATCAAGCAGTTTTTCAGCGATTTCGAATGGCCGGAATTGGATTACCTCATCATAGATTGCCCTCCCGGCACCGGCGATGAACCACTATCCATCGTGCAGACAATGGGCACAATGGACGGAGCGGTTATCGTGACCACGCCTCAGGATTTGGCGATATTGGATGTGAAGAAATCCGTAGATTTTGCCCAGCAACTGAAGCTTCCGATCTTGGGAATGGTGGAAAACATGAAGTATTTCCGCTGTCCGGATTGCGGCAAGGCCACCCAAATCTTTAGCGGAAATGGGCTGGAAAAGCTGATCTTTGAGCATCAGCTCGATCTGCTGGCAGAGCTGGAAATGGATCCCAATATCGGTCTCTCTGCCGATCAAGGTAAGCCCTATATTTATTTCTACAACAAAATGCCCTCGGCGCAGAACCTGATGGACATGGTATTGAAAGTAATGGAAAAGGTAGAAGAAGCATAATAACAAGGTTTATAAAGCTAACCGGATTCACACATCTCTACGTATGAAAGCCCTTGCTCATTATTGGGAAAACCGGGATGTTTGGATCCGGTTGTTCGTTTATTATGCGGAAAGAAAATACACTGCTTCGGCGGATTTATATTGACGGATTTTTGAACCTTTGATAGTTTGTAAACACCTCTATTTTAACAGTATAATGTGACATTTATGAGGTATATTCCGAGATCTTGACTCTGGAGGAAAGATGCTGCAAGGATCTTATGTTGCACTGGTAACGCCATTCAAAAATGGCAGTGTGGATTGGACTGCTCTGGAAAACTTGATTAATTTTCATTTGCAAAACGGTACGGACGGAATTCTGTTGCTAGGGACTACCGCCGAAGCTGTCGCCTTGGCCGGGGATGAGAAAGACGCCCTCTTGCGCTTTGCTCAACAAAGAATCGCCAAAAAAGTCCCGGTCATGATCGGTACTGGCACAAACAACTACCTGCAAAGCCTTGCCAATACCAAAAAGGCTGAAGAACTGGGAGCGGATTATGCCCTGGTGATTACTCCCTACTACATCAAACCCACTCAAAACGGCATGTACGAATACTTTAAAAGCATAGCGGCTAAAGTGAACATTCCGATCGTGATTTACAACGTTCCCGGGCGCACAGGAGTGAATATAGCTCCGGAAACCACTATCCGGCTTGCTCATGAATGCCCCAATATCGTAGGCATCAAAGAGGCCAGCGGCAATCTGGTACAAGCTACCTTCATCCTGAGAGACGCTCCTGAAGGCTTTAGCCTGATGAGTGGAGAAGACGCCCTGAATATGCCACTTATGGCAATTGGAGCAAAAGGCTGTATATCTGTAACGGCAAACGTGGCACCAAAACTGATGAGCGAACACATCGCCAGTTGCCTGAGCAATGATTGTGCCGCAGCCAAGGCTCAGCATGCCTATCTGGCGCAGTTGAACCACCTGATGTTTATCGAGACCAACCCCATCCCGGCCAAAGAAGCCCTTCATATGATGGGTTTTATGGATCTGGAATTTCGCCTGCCTCTCTGCAAGATGCAGGATAATCACCGAGAGATATTGCGTGAAGGATTGAAGGCATACAAGCTCATCTGATTATACACTTAAGGATATAAGCATGAAGAAAACCAAGCTTCTACATGGTTTTGAATTGATTCAAAGCCGGGAGATTAGCGAAATCAATTGTCACTATAATCGTTATCATCACCAAAAGAGCGGAGCCGACCTGATTCATCTGGCGTGCTCAGATAACAACAAGACTTTCAACATCACTTTCAAAACTATCCCCGAAGACGATACCGGATGCCCGCACATCCTGGAACACTCGGTATTGAACGGCAGCAAAAACTACCCTGCGAAAGGCACCTTCATGGAGCTGATCAAAGGTAGCCTAAATACTTTCATCAACGCCATGACATCTTCAGATTGGACTTCCTACCCGGTAGCTTCCACAAACGACAAGGATTTCATAAACTTGATGAGAGTGTATTTGGACGCAGTGCTGCATCCCAGAATCTACGAAGAACCCCGCATATTAGATCAAGAAGGCTGGCATTACGAGCTATTCAGCGAAGAGGGTGAGATCAATTATCGTGGCGTGGTCTACAACGAAATGAAGGGTGCATTCTCCTCTATCGACAGCATTGTGGGACGCTTTTGCATGCACGCGCAATTTCCGGATACTCCCTATGGCTTCGAAAGCGGTGGCGATCCGGACGCCATTCCGGAGCTTACACATGAGAAATTCCAACAGTTTCACTCAAAATATTACCACCCTTCAAACAGCAAGATCTGGCTGTATGGAGATATGGATATAGACGCCACTTTGAAGATCATCGATGAAGAATATCTCAGCAATTTCAAAGACACCGGCGTCAAAGTGGAATTGCCCTTACAAAAGCCCTTTGAATCAGCAAAACAAATAGTGCACCAATACCCGCTGGGCGACGATACAGATCCCCAAGATCAGTATTACCTAGCCTTGAATTTCAGCTATGGCAAGGTTACAGACATTTATCTGGATCAGAAGCTCTCGCTTTTGAGTGATTTGCTGATGTATAGCCCGGCATCGCCTTTGAAAAACGTGATTCGGGAATCCGGATTGTGCAAGGATTCCACCATGTCCGTGCAAAACGATATCCTCCAACCTACCATCACGATTATCTGTAAACAGGTAAAAAAAGAAAGCTTGAAGCCTCTTGCCGACCTCATCCGTAAAGAGTTGTTACGGATCTCGAAAGAGGGATTTGACAAAAAGATGCTTGAGGCTCTGATCAATTACAAAGAATTCTTCCTGCGTGAAGCTCAGTTGAATCGCATCCCCAAAGGATTGTTTTACAATCTCAACAGCCTGGGCTTGTGGAACCACGGTGGCGATCCGCTGAATTTCCTGGCATTCGAGGCCTACCTGAAAGAATTGCGTAAGGGCCTTGCCGAACCCATCTTTGAAAGTCTGCTGGAAGATGTCTTTTTGAAGAACACGCACAGCACTCAGATTCACTTTGAGCCGGTGCCCGGTCTTATCGCCAAACAAGAAGCGATCACCAGAGCAAGGCTGGATGACTACAAGAAAAAACTAAGCAAAAAAGATATCGCCAAACTGATCGAACACAACAAAGATTTGAAGGCCTGGCAGGAAGCTCCGGATAGCGAAGAAGACATTCAGAAGATTCCGCTTCTAAGCCTCAGTGATGTGGACCCAAAGGCACAATCCGTGCCCTGTGAAAGCGAGATCAACGGTTCCTTCACTCTGTTAAAACATCCCGTTCACACCAATGGCATCGTGTATATGAAGGTGTTCTTTGACCTCGCACACGCCACCGCCGATGACCTGCCCTGGATCAAGCTTTACACTCAGCTTCTGGGCCAGATCAACAGCGAAAACTACAGCTTTGGGGATCTATCCAATGAGATCAGTAACAACACCGGAGGCATCAACTTGCAGGTGGATGTGGCAAACAGCTATCAAACTCCGGACGATATCCTGCCCAAACTGGTGCTTTCCGGCAAAGCCATAGCTTCCAAAACCCCAAAATTGATGGATCTCTGCGCAGAATATGCCCTGAGGGCAGTATTGGACAATCCGTCCCGGATCAAAAGTCTGATCCTGGAATTTAAGACTGCCATGGAACAAACCGTGATCAACGCCGGCATGATGATAACCATCCAGCGAATGTTCGCACCGTTCTCGCAATATCATGCCTACAAAGACAAACTTAATGGCCTGGAATACTTGAATTTCCTCAGCGATCTTGCCCGAAATATGGAAAATGATATTGAAAAGATCATTGGCGAGCTGAAGTGGGTACAAAAGCATTTCTTCAACATCCACAAAGCCATCATCAGCATTACCGCAAACGCTGAACTCATCGATGATGCAGTGAAACAGCTGCCCTCGCTAACCGCGGAATTTGGCACGGATGAAGTCCCGGCTATCGACCATGAATTTGTAACCGCCGGCATCAACGAAGGGATCGCCGCCCCCATCAAGATACAATATGTGATCAAAGGCGGAAATTTCTTCCGTAAAGGCTACTCATACTCCGGCAGACTGCGCGTTCTGGCCAATATCCTCAGCAATGAATTTCTGTATAAAGAACTACGTGTAAAGGGCGGAGCCTATGGTGGGGGAACAAATTTCGGCATGGATGGATATCAATATTTCTATTCCTACCGGGATCCCAACCTGCGTGAAAGCCTGGATGTGTATAACAATGTTCCGGAGTTCATTCGCAGCTTCAAATGCAGCAAACGAGAAATGGACAAATATATTCTGGGTGAGATCTCACAATTGGATTATCCCAAAACCCCCGAAGGCGTGGGCAACACCGCGGCAATGGATTATATCACCGGTTTTACCCAGGAAGACCGCCAGCAAATCCGTGATGAAGTGCTGAGCACAAACCTGGAAGACCTGCGTCAATACGCCGATATGATCCAGGCAATTTTGGATAAAAATCACTATGCTATAATGGGTAATGAAGCCAAAATCAAAGATGCGGCAGAACTCTTTGATGTGATCACGCCCGTGTTCAAGAAGTGAAACAAAAAGATAAGAAACGTAGCAAAAAATACGACGGCAGACTGAAGAACATCAGTCTGCCGGATCTTGAAGTACTGGACGACGAGAAGCATAATACCGGCTTCAAAAGCTCGCGCAGCGCCCATAAACGGGACATCATCCACAAAAGTGGATCGAAGTTGATGAAAGGGCGGGTAATCGAAGTGATGAGCAATTATCAATGCCGCATAAAACTGGAAGACAAAGAAGTATACGCCTCCATCGGTGGACGCCTGAAGCAGTTTAAAAACGAAGCTAGCGGCATCCTGGCAGTGGGAGACTATGTGCAAGTGGATACATCCCTTAAGCCGGATTACCGCGTCGAAAACATCCTCCCCCGCATAAACAGTATGATCCGTTATAGCAGCGGTTCCTTTCAAAAAGAAATCGCTCTGGCTGCCAATATCGACCAAATCGTAATCACGACTTCCTGGCGCATGCCGATCTTCAAACCGGGCCTCGTAGATCGATATCTCATAATGGCGGCAAAATTCAATATTCGACCTATCCTGGTGCTAAACAAAATCGACCTATGCGAGGATTTTGATGAGCTTGAGGATGAGATCGCCTACTACAAAGAATCCGGCATGTCGGTGATCCTCACTTCGGTAGTAGATGGTCGCGGCATTGCGGAGCTGAAAGCAGAATTGAAGGGAAGGGACACCGTGTTCTCCGGTCACTCCGGAGCAGGGAAAAGCTCGCTGATCAACGCGTTGGAACCGGGGCTGGAATTACTCACGGCCGAGGTAAGCGATTATAACGAAAAAGGTAAGCATACCACAACGCAGGCTGTGATGTTGCCCTTCAGTTTCGGGGGATACTTAATCGACACCCCCGGCATCAAAACCCTTGTCCTGCATCAGGAAGATAAACCTATAGTACCAAAGCTTTTCCCGGGCTTCGATCGCTTCTATCCACATTGCCGCTTTCGGGATTGCACACATATTCATGAGGAGGGATGTGCCGTTCTCGCAGCGATGGAAGCTGGCGGTCTGGACCCTTTACGTTATGAATCCTACCGCTGGATAATGGACAATATATGAGAAATTTCGCAGTATATATCAATCCCGGTTTTGCCGATAAAGCCAGCATTTTCCGCCTGCTCTACAGTCTCATCGAGGAAGATAAGAGCCAGAACACTACCGGAAAAGCATTACTATTCTATGGAGAATACAGTCAAAAAGATATCCTTCAAGAGCCCGTGAAGGTAGTCGATTTCTACCAGAAAAGTAAGGTTCCGCCCATAGATTGCATTCTGGTCTTTGGCGGTGATGGCACCATCCTGAGAGCAAAAGACCTGGCGCTAAAGACCGGTGCACCCATTCTGGGCATAAACTTGGGCTATCTGGGCTTTCTTTCCGAGAGCACCTTGCCGGAGATTAGCGCCTCCATCCGGGATCTGGTGGCAGGAAAATACAAGATTTTATCCCGCATGCTGATCACCTGTATGCTGAAACGTGGAGACAAGGTGATCCAACAAGGACAGGCTCTAAACGACGTTGTGGTATATAAAGGAGAGAATCCGGGCTTGATTAATACCCGCATCTTTGCCAAAGGACGCTATGTCTTTGATGCCCGTTGCGACGGTGTCGTGGTTTGCACTCCCACCGGATCCACTGCCTATTCACTATCCGCCGGAGGACCTATCCTTGCTCCTCAGATGAAGGCCATGGTTCTCAGCCCACTCAATCCTCATATACTCACGATTCGTCCCATGGTATTTCCCTCGGATGAAAAGCTGTGCCTGAAGATATACAAACTCTCTCAGAGTGCGTGGCTCCAGATCGATGGCAGCAATGTGTGCCCGGTTCAAGAACAAGATGAGTTGCACATCACCGCCTCCCCCGGGGAAGTTCGCTTTATCAAGCTGTCCAAACGTACTTTCTACCGCATTCTGCGCAATAAAATGCACTTAGGAAAATGATGCTGAGCGAGATCTACATCAAAAACTATATTCTGGTTCCCGAGCTGAGGATGCCGTTCAAAGCCGGGTTAAGCGTGATTACCGGCGAAACCGGTGCCGGTAAATCCATCCTGGTGGGCTCTATCGGGATCATCCTGGGCGATAGCCCTGCAGGATTGGAAGCTTGGGATAAAGATCGTCCCATATACCTAGAAGCCAGCTTCAAACCAGGAGATAATGATGAACTCAAAGCCGATTTACAGGATATCACCATTGACCGGGAGGATGAACTGATCCTGGCGCGAGAGATCTCCAAAACCGGAAAATCCTCATATTATATTGGCGGCAGAAAAGTCTCGGCATCTGTAATGAAATCGCTGAAGCCACTACTGCTGGATTTTCACCATCAACGCGATCAACAGAAAATACTGCTCTCCGCCTATCAACTGGAGATAGTAGATCGCTTTGCCGGCTGTGTGGACCTACGGGAGGAATTTCGCCGGGACTGGCACGCTCTGAAACGCTTGCGGGCAGAACTGGAAGCAATGCAAAAGCAACAAGAAGAGCAAAGCCGGATGATCGAGCTTTATCGTTATCAATTTGCAGAATTGGAAAGCGCAGATATCAAAACCGGGGAAGATATTGCTTTGCAAAAAGAGTATGAATTGCTCTCGCACTCAATGGATATCCTCAGCCTGGGGCAAAGCATGAACCAGACTATGTTTGAAAGCGAAAACAGCATTTTTGACCGCCTGGGGCATTTTGCCGGACAGTTGGAACAATACAAAAGCTTGAACCATTCACTGCAGAACGCCGGGCGATATCTTGCGGACGCGCTGGAAGCTCTGCGCTCCACATCCTTCGAACTATCCGGTATACTGGATAGCCTGAATCCGGACCCCATCCGCATCAGCGAGATCGAGGAACGCCTGAATTTGATCAATTCCCTTTTGCATAAACACAGAGTAAAAAGTGTGGAAGACTTGCAACAGCTTTTTGCGCAACGCAAAGCCGAGATTGCAGCCGCTCAAAGTTTTGAGAGCAACATCAATGATACTCGCAAGAAACTGGATGATAGCATCTTAGCCATCATAGAAAAAGCCGATGAGCTGAGCCAAATTCGTCAGAAAGCCGCTCAAAAATTAAGCTCAGCGTTGGAACAAAGCATCAGAAAATTAGCTATGAAAGATGCCCGCTTCAAGATTAGGATTGACAAAAAAAGTAAAATTCAAATAAATAATCTGGATGCTTTATCTGCCTTCTCAGATACTGGACAGGACAGAGTGGAGTTTCTCTTTTCGGCAAATGCCGGCAGCGAATTGAAAAGCCTTGCCGCAGTAGCCAGTGGTGGAGAAATGAGCCGAATCCTATTGGGAATAAAGGAAGTATTGGTTAGCAAAGAGAGTGCGAGACTACTGATTCTGGACGAAATCGACGCGGGAATCGGGGGAAAAACAGCCGACAAGGTTGCCGCTTGCATAGCTCAGATAGCCACAAAGCATCCGGTTCTTGTGGTAACACATCTGGCACAAATAGCGGCCGCAGCGAACACTCATATCGCGGTTGAGAAAAGTGCCGGCACCAAAACTAGTGTAAGCCTAAGAGTTCTAAACCGGAAGGAGCGCATCAGTGAATTGGCCAGGATGCTTTCCGGTAGCGCTTCACCCACCGCGTTGAAGCACGCGGAAGAGCTCATCAGCAAAAATAAAGAGGAACAAAGTGAGTAAAAGATTACCTGCCAGCAGACTAAAAGGGATAGCAATATTCATCGTATTCTTGGCTTTAGCCGTCACCATAGTGCAATACCAGGGTCGTGATTCCAATAATGTCAATATGGATTTCAAAAACAGCGCCAGTGAATACAGAGACCTGATGTTCATCAATAAAGCACGCATAGAATTTAGTGCAACGGATATCCCCACAGCACAAGATGGGATAAATAAAATCATCAACGAAAAGGGCAAACAGCGCATCCGCAAGCAAAATGACAGCAATTCCGGGGCTTATCTTTTCTCCGTTCCTCAAAACGAGCTGGATGGCATTATCGCCGAACTGAAGACTTTCGGCTCCGTTGGCGCACAAACAGAACAAATCGATACATCTTTGGTGAATCTTGATTACAACACAGAAAGCGCTCGGCTTGCCAGCTACGAAAATGAACTGGCAGAGCTCGACAAAGTCCGCTTTCCTACCGAGCAGCAAAACCGCAGAAAGGAATCTTTGCATCAGTTGATCCGCGAATCCGGCCACAAGCTGGATAAGCTTCGTGAGGAAGATAATGTGCTGCTGTATATCACATTAAAGCCGATCCAAGCAAGCAACCACTGGTTAAGTACAGTCAAAACACTCAGTGCCATGTTTATCTTTTGGCTAGGTATCTTTGCCGTGGCCTTTATCTTGATTTATTTCGGTACCAAGCTCCTGATGTATTTACTTGCCGCTCTTGGCGTAAAGGGAATCAATACCAGCGGTTTGGGAGGTAGTTACAATTATAATGGTAGCTATTCCAGTTATGGTCGCTACAATTCTCGCTATGGGTCCAACTCCAGTAAGCGCAAGGTAAAACGTATCTACAAAGACAAAAGCGATTCCTCCGGGGATAAGGACAATACCGATAACTAATATATAAAGCAGGAGTTTATAATGGTTTTACTGGCCTGGCATATCTGGATGATCTTGGGTATCATCTTCATCATCATCGAAATCTTTGACCCGGCATTCTTCTTTGTATCTCTGGGTATTGGAGCTATCGTAACCGGTCTCCTGGCTTTGTTGCCCTTTGTGCAAAACAGCGTCTTACTCCAGATATTCCTGTTCGCGATCTTCAGTTTCATTGCTTTTCTCTTTATGCGCAAACTGGGCAAAAAGGTACTGGCTCATCCGGGTGAAGAGACCAATGTATATGCTCTGAAGGGAAAGATTGCCCATGTAAGTGTCGCCATCCCCGCGGAATCCAAAGGCTATGTGAAAGTGGGTGGCGAAGAATGGGTGGCCGTTGCTGAAGACAATATGCACATAGACATCGGAGAAAAAGTGCTGATTACCGGTATTGACGGCAATAAATTGATCGTAAAGAAAAGTAACTGATAGAGATAATGTCTCTACCCGAATATCGAGCGCCACAGCATCTCAAAATAAAAGGAGAAGACTTATGATAAAAAAGCTATCCTTCATATCTCTTTATGTTTTACTCACAGTCCTACTTGTTTCTTGCAGTACAAAAGAGAAGTCCGTGCTTCGCATCGGGATGAATGTGGAATTCCCTCCCTTTGCGTCTATTGTGGACAGCACTTTCGTGGGAGTAGATGTGGATATCAGCCACAAAATCGCCGAGAAACTTGATATGCCATACGAGATTGTAAACATGCAGTTTGATAATCTGATCAACGCTTTGAACTCTGATAAGGTGGATCTAATCATCTCTGCGATGTCCATCACCGAAGACAGAGCACGCATTGTGGATTTCAGTAAACCATACTACAGGGCCACTCAGGTGCTGATTGCCTCAGATAAGAGCCCGGAAATGCCCGAAAGTGAAGAACAATTGAAGAACTTCAAGATCGGTGTACTTCATGGCAGCACTGCCCATAAATACGTCACCGAGACCTTTGTGGACAAGGATCTGATGCCCAAAAGCGCAATGCTAAGCTACGCCACAAACACCGAAGCTATTGCTGACTTGATCGCGGGGAATATAGATTTTATGGTGAACGACAGCAGCGCGGCTTTTGGTTTTTCTCAGAGCCATCCTATCTTTATGGGAATGGAATTGGACACTCTGGAAGAATACGCTATCGCCATGCCCCGTGATGGCCGCTACAACGAGAAAGTAAAGAATGCCCTGCAAGATCTGATCGATAGTGGAGAGCTTGCTTCGATTATCTCAAACTACATAGCAGCCCCAAAATAAAACAGCAAAGCCCGCTTGACTCTGCTGTTTTATATCTCTAACTTAATTATTTATTCGCTGATTGGCTCAACGCTTACGAACTTTTTACCGGCCTTTTTGGTGACGAATTTCACGTGACCGTCGATAAGGCTGAATATGGTGAAATCTCTTCCGAGTCCCACATTGCTACCGGGATGAATCTTCGTGCCTTTCTGGCGCACAATGATATTGCCGGCGCTTACATACTCACTGCCGTATTTTTTTACACCACGGTATTTGGGATTGCTGTCCCGACCGTTACGACTGCTTCCAACACCTTTCTTATGTGCCATATATGTATCCTTCCTTAAGCCCGAATCTCGGTAACTTTAATATCGGTGAATTGCTCACGGTAACCCTTTTTCACACGGTAGCCTTTACGGCGTTTGTGATGATATATTACCTTTTTCTTACCTTTACCGTGGTCAATAACTTCTGCTACGATCGCGGCGCCTTCGACTACGGGAGTGCCCACTATTACTTCTTCGTCTTTGCGAACCAGAAGTACGCGGTCAAATTCGATAGTCTGACCGGGCTCTGCCGTATTCAGCAAGGGAACGCGTAGTACTGCGTTTTTTTCAGCCCTGAACTGAAATCCTTTAATGTCAACGATGGCGTACATCATATCTCCTTGTAATTTCTATATGGAAAAGCATGATTTTTGAAGACCTGATATCTGTCAAGCAGAAAGCTTCAAGAATATTGCATCTGAATAGCACACATGCACTTGCGCTCCGGATAATTACCCCGGATAGCCATTCAGCCCTGCCAGAAAATGTATTACTTAAGTCTTTGGACACCCTGTCTGATATTGAAGACAGCGGTTCTTGCCGGCTTGTTTGGCTTTATACATCGCCTGATCAGCCTCATTGACGATCGTGTCCACGTTGTCATTGCCCATGTGATAAGACAATCCGATGCTCACGGTAAAGGCCAGCTCTCCTCCCGGGATCGGAATCCGGATGTTTTCTACCTGTTCTCGCACACGCTCAATCACGATCATCGCTCCTTCACAGGTAGTTTCCGGAAAGATAAAGAGGAATTCTTCTCCACCCCATCTACCTACAAAATCCGTGGTACGTATCTCATGGCTTAGCACTTTGGCAAGCTCTATCAATGCCAGATCCCCCACATCGTGCCCATAGTTGTCATTGACCTTTTTGAAATCATCCACATCCGCCAGTGCCACTGCCATGCCGCGTTTGCTACGTATGGACCGCTGGATTTCGTGTTCCAGAATCTCGTTTAGAACTCTGCGGTTGTACAATTGGGTCAGACTGTCGTGCCGTGCCAGTTTTTCCAGCTCTTCCATGGCACGTTGAAGTTCTTGATTGGTGCCGGTTAGTTTCTTATTCATTTCCTGCAGATCCGATTCCGCTTTAATCTGCGGATCGATATTCACAAATATCCCCACCAATTCTACTGTTGCCCCATCGTCATGTATTACTCTGGACACATGCAAATCGGCCCAAAAACAGCTGCCGTCTTTCCTCAGGTAGCGTCGGCTCAATCTTATCCCCGGGATTTCTCCGGATATCAGTCGCGCAAAATTCATACTGCTGGATCCCCGGTCTTCCGGGGGAGTGACATCATTTACATGCAAGCTTTCAGCTTCAGTGGCAGAATAGCCCATCATGCGGCACCAGGCCGGGTTCACCATCACATATTTCCCTTGCTGATCGGTTATGCCTATCGCCACCACCGTGGAATCAAATATCTTTGCGTAAAGGTCTTCTATCATCCAATGCTGCATATTTGCTCCTTGGTCCTCAGTTTTTTCAAACAAAAAGGGGAACCCGCGGCTTTTAGACCGGATTCCCCTGTTTTACTAATCTATATTACCCTTACGGGGTTTTTATTCTTCGCTGTCCGGGCTGTATGAGCGTTGAGCCAAGTCACGGTCTATCATCATGATGCCATGTCCATGATCGCCAACCATCTTTAGCATATTTACGATTCTATCCACCGATGCTTCTTCTTCCACCTGTTCGTCCACATACCATTGCAAAAAGCTGCGGGTAGCGTGGTCGTTTTCTTTGATCGCTAGGTCCATCAGATCGTTGATGCTTTTCGAAATGAATTGTTCGTGTTCCAAAGCCATTTTGAAAGCTTTCAGCGGATTATCAAATTCATATGTCGGCTCGGCGATAGCTTTCAGCTTCACTCTTCCGCCGCGTTCCACCAGATAGTTAAAGAATTTCATGGCGTGATAGCGCTCTTCCTTACCTTGAGCGTCCATCCAATTTGCCATGCCGTCCAGATTTTGGTCTGAAAACCACGCTTGCATAGCTATATACAGGTATTCTGAATACAGCTCTCTATTGATTTGTTCATTTATGGCACTTACCATTTTTTTGCTGATCATTGTTCCTCCAGTTTTGATTTTATATTTTGTTCCAATTTTAGCTTGATATTTTCCAGGTCTTCTTTTGAGGGAATATACTGATGTTTAATAGGCTCCATCATATCAAATCCGCATTCTTTGGGATCTCCCAACAGTTGCTGCAGAATGGGGATGCTTTGACCGCCCCAACCGTAGGAACCGAACGCCAGGCCGATGCGATCTTTGGGGGATAGGCCCTTCAGATAATACATAAATGCTGCCACTGTGGGTAAAATCGACGAATTCAAGGTGGGCGAGCCCACGGCGATGTATCTGGCATCGATGATATCAGTCATGATGTCCGAGATATGATTGTGCTGCAAAGAGATCATTTTGGCTCTGATCCCCATGTTTTCAAAGCTTTCGTGGATTGCTTCCGCCATCATCTGGGTCGATTTCCACATACTGTCATAGATCACCAGCGCGCGGTGTTTATCGGACACGTTGTAAGCCCAGTCCTTGTATCCCGATAATATATGGCTTATGTTCTCCTCTGTCCAGATCACGCCATGACTGGGGCAGATCATCTTTATCGACAGCGGAGCTGCCAGATCCAGCACCTTTTGCACTTGTTTGGAATATGGCAACACGATATTGGCATAATATTTCTTGGCTTCTTCCATCACGATACCAATGGGAAGCTCGCTTGCGAAGCGCTCTGAAGACGCGATATGCTGCCCAAACGCGTCGTTTGAAAACAGGATTTCCTCTTCGGGGCAATAGGTGATCTGATTGTCCGGCCAATGCACCATGGGTGTGGTAATAAAGCTTAAACTGCGCTTCCCGATACTGAGGCTGTCTCCGGTTTTAATCTCTTCAAAATTCCACTCTTGCTTATAGTGAAGCTTCAGACCTTTTATGCCATTGGCATTGGTGTAGATCTTTGCGTTCGGAATCATTTTTTGCAACATGGGTAGCCCACTGGAATGATCCATCTCCACATGGTTTTGAATCACTACATCTATTTTGGCAGGATCCACCACATCCTTGATACGAGCTATCATCTCATCATACAGATAGTATTTCACGTTGTCGATCAGAGTAATCTTCTCATCGATAATCAGATAGGCATTGTAGGTGGAGCCTCGCTGTGTCATATATCCGTGAAAGCTCCTCAGATCCCAATCTATGCCACCGACCCAATATATTCCTTCCCGCAGTTTTACTGCCTTCATATGTATATCTCCCATAATAATATTAAATTTGGCAGGCACAAGATTTGCTTTTCAAATTCTTGCATCATACCTACATTATAGTGTAATTAGTCCAAAATCAAACAAGATTTTTTGCTTATTCAAGATAATCCTTGACCAAATATCCCCTCTTTTCATCGTTTTATTACCATCCGAAACAAGGAGTCCGCGATATGGCCAGCAGCATAGATACCATGGAATACATTTTTGAGCAGCTTCAGGCTCTACCCGGCGCATATTCCCGCAAAATGTTTGGTGAATATGCCTTTTATTTTATGGATAAAGTGATCGGCCTGCTTTGCGACGATCAGCTTTTTGTAAAGCCGACCGAAGCCGGCAAAGCCTTTCTGGGCGACCCCGAATACGCAGCACCATACCCCGGAGCGAAAGACCATTTTCTCATTCCCGAAGACATGTGGGACGATTCAGCCTTCCTCTGCGAACTCTTCCGGGTATCCGAGCCTGAGATAACCAAGCCCGCCCGGAAAAAGCCCAAGGCTGCCAAATAGTCGCATCTGCGCGCGTCGCTTTAGCGTGGGTTTGCTTACTATCTCTGACACACAGGGCAATAGAAGCTGGAGCGCCCGCCCAAACGAATGTTTTCCAGAGCGTGTCCTTTGGGGCATTCCTTTTGTTGATACACTTGCAAAAAGTTTTGAAACTCGCCTGTCTTATCATCGATGCGCCGAAAATCCGAGATGCTGGTTCCGCCTACTTTTATCGCCTCTTGCAATACAGCTTTGGCGTGTTTCACCATCAGCCTGGACTCTTTACGGCTGATGGACTTTCCCGGGCGCTGAGGTCTTACTTTTGCCCTAAACAATAGCTCACAAACGTAGATATTGCCCAATCCTGCTATCAAGCGCTGATCCAATAGCAAGTTCTTGATGGGCGCGCTTCTACCTGCAAGAATCAGGTGAAGATAGTTGGCGTCAAACTCCTCCGATAACGGTTCCGGCCCCAGTTTGGGCATGTAGTATTCCAGGTTTTCACTCTTCAGCAAGGTAATTTTGCCAAAAGTGCGCGGATCTATAAAGCGGATCGCCTCCCCTCCTTCCAGCAGGATGCGGGCTCGCTCGTGTTTGTGAGTTTCCATGGCTTGGCTATCGTACACCAATTTCCCCGTCATCCTCAGATGCACGATCATCGTTACTCCACTATCCAGTTGGAACAGCATATATTTGCCCCTCCGGGTAGCCTTGTCAAGCCGGCTGGGGAAAGCATCGTCACTCAGCTCCGGATCCAAGATCACCGTGCCGGGATAGTACGATTCCAAACCGGCCAAAACGCGTCCATTAAGCACAGATTGCACCCCATCCAATACGGTCTGGACTTCAGGTAGTTCCGGCATCAGGCATCCCGCTGTGTTGCTTCGATATATTTATGGATGTTATAGGCAGCCAAAGCTCCATCGCCTACAGCGGTTGCCACCTGCCTCAAAGTTTTGGCTTCCACGTCTCCCGCTGCCCACACTCCTTGAGCAGATGTGGCATGGTTTCTGTCTGTCTGGATGTATCCTTCATCCAGATTTAGCTGATCTTCAAAGAGCCCGGTATTTGGATTGGAACCGATAAATACAAACAGTCCATCCACTGCCAATTCGCTTTGAGCTCCGCTGGAGGTGTCTTTCAGTTTCAGTTTGCGGCTCTCGGATCCAAAATCGATCTCTTCCACCACTTTGTTTGTCAACAGTTCAATCTTGGCATTGGCTTTCACTCGTTCTATCAAAATCGGATCCGCACTAAAGCCTTCCCGGCGATGGACGATGTAGATCTTTGCAGCGTATTTGGCTATGAATAGAGATTCTTCAAAGGCTGTATTCCCTGCTCCCACTACCGCCACTGTCTTATCCGGATAGAAAGGTCCGTCGCAGGTAGCACAATAGGATACTCCACGTCCGGAAAACTCCTGTTCTCCCTTTACGCCCAATCTGCGCGGAGAACTGCCGGTCGCGATCAACACCGTACGTGCTTTCCAAGTATTAAAGCCGGTCCTGATCTCTTTTACAGAAGAAACCAAGTCCACACTCTGCACATCTTCATGCACTATTTCCAACCCAAAGAACTTTGCCTGTGTCTCCATATCCTCCGCCAGCTTCTTTCCCAAAACGGGTTCCGGAAAACCGGGATAGTTTTCCACCCATTCGGTGGCGGTCAGCTGTCCCCCTGCCACCGGAGCTTTTTCTATCATCAAAGTCTTGAGCTTGTATCTGGCGGCATATAAACCGGCGGAAAGCCCCGCGGGGCCTCCACCGATTATTATAAGATCATACACTTGCCTGCTATCGGCCTCCGCAGAAAAGCTGAAATTGAAATCTAACATAGCCTTACAATGACTCTTTGATCTTGGCCACTATCATCTGTTCCGGAGCGGCGCCTTCCTGATACCAATTCTCATTTATCGTGGTGCGGGGAACGCCTTGTACATTATACTTCTGAGCCAGATGCGGATACTCGGATATCTCCACCATATCAGCTTTTATTTTATCACTGTAAAACGCCATCTGATGCGCCAGAATAACCGCTTGCGGACAGTATGGACAGGTTGGGGTCACAAACACCTGCATATGCACGGGCTTGGCCAGATTGTCCAAGAATTTCTTTGTATCTTCTCCCAGCTTTATGATGCCGGTAGATACCATCAAGATCGCCGATAGCAGAGATGAAAACTCATATCCCGCCGGAATGCCGTAAAACCTGATTCCGTAGTCCTTTTCGCCTAGCACGGCAATCGATGGGATCTTGTCCACACCATATTTTTCTACCGCTTCCTTGTCACTTTCAAATTCATGCACTTCCAACTTCAGCAAACTATTCGTGCCGGCAAGCTCTTCCAATAGCTGGTGTGTTTCTTTGCAATACCCGCATTCAAAGGACTGTGTAAACAGCAGCAAACGTACTTCATTCTTCATATTTTGCAAAGCTTTCTTCACTTCGCCTATTACTTTTTCATCGAGAATTGGCATTGTTATTCTCCTCCTGTTCTGTGATTCTGTTTAACAATATAATGAATCATATCCGAATAGCAAATCTTTCCGTTAAATCCTTTTTACCGTTAGCAATCCCCCCTGCATAAATATATCTTATTCTTCAGCTTGCGTTAGTATGCTTCGGACCAAAATATCATACGGCGGCAGTTAAATTGGGTCTGGCAGCAGCATAGCGACCCCCGCAATTTTTCATCTTATCCGCCTCTGCTTTCCGGCTAATGCAATCTTGATCCCGTAAAAGTTTATTAGGAGATACAGCAGATGAATCAATCCATGATCGGGACACAAAGAGATTCTTTACAAATTGCTGCAAACCGCTTATATTGTATGCAGAAAAGCAAATCACCTGAAGAAAAAGGTTGACTAAGCCTTTGGAGGTAAATAATGTGTCCTGAAAAGTGCTATAAGAAGAGAATCGCATTGGTATTTAAGCGAATATACGATACGTTGCCCATGTTGATGCAAGCGGCCCTTATTCTTGTCTTTACCATCATGATAGTAAAACTCCCTGCCCAAACGCAGAGTGAGGACTATATGGCGGTAAAGAACTGGGATTTGCCGGAAAACGCCATTGCCATGACCGAATTGCATAAATCGGAGCAGAGGCTGTATTATGAGGACCGCCCCTTTTCGGGCTGGGCATATGAGCTGTACCCGGATGGAGCTTTGATGCAGGCCACTCAATACAAGGACGGGGTGATGCACGGCTTGAACCTTTTATGGTATCAGGACGGCAGCCCGCAGATGAGCGCGGCTTATCGCGACGGATCCCTACACGGCCGTTTTTTGGGCTGGTATCTGAATGGCAGAGTAATATACGACATGTTTATAAACAGAGGAACTTATGCCTCGGACAACCTGGAGAGCAGAGACGATCTCCGGCAAGAGGAGGCGGAAATATATGAAAGAGAAGGTAGTACCGATGACAGCACCAGTGAATAGGTTGCTTAGCGCGCAAAGCTTTGCTCTTATGAAACAGAAACAGCAGAAAATCACGATGATCACCGCATACGATTTTGCCGAAGGCAGCGCGGTCGCAGACACCGATATCGATGTGATTCTGGTGGGAGATTCCCTGGGCATGGTAGTGTTGGGCTATGACAGCACCCTGAAAGTAACAATGGAAGACATGATCACGCATAGCGCGGCGGTTCGCCGGGGAGCACCGGACAAATATATCATCACAGATATGCCCTATATGAGTTATCATCTGGATTCTCGTGAAACCCGCGTAAACGCGTCCCGCCTGGTGCGTGAAGGTGGAGCGAACGCGGTGAAGCTGGAAGGCGGAGCAAACTCACGTCTGCAAGCTATCCGGGACATCGTGGATATGGAAATCCCTGTCTGCGCTCATATCGGGCTCACCCCACAATCTATCCTGAAATTTGGCGGATTCAAGGTTCAAGGCAAGAGCGAGCAAGCTCACGACGAGATCCTCAGGCAAGCTGCAGCTGCGGAAGATGCGGGAGCATTCATGCTGGTATTGGAAGGTATACCGGAGCTTTTGGGCAAAAAGATCAGCGCATCTTTACATATCCCCACCATCGGCATCGGCGCCGGGCGTTACTGTGACGGGCAGGTCCTGGTATATCACGATCTGCTGGGCTACAGCCGAATGCAGGCAAAATTTGTAAAACAATACGCGGACTTAAATGAAAGCATTCCCAAAGCCATTATGCAATACAGCCGGGAAGTACGGGAAGGGCTTTTCCCCACCCGCGAGCACAGCTACTACCCCATAGATTAAAACAATAAAGGAATACAATATGCCAAACGATAGAACAGAAAACATGAGTCCCGACGAGAAATTCTCTGCCATCGCAAATCTGAAAGAGAAATTGGAAGACAATTTTGTAGCGCTGGGTGATCTCTTAAGCGAGATCAAACGTAGCAAGCTATATAGATTCAAGGGTTATGAGAGCTTCAAAGACTTTGTGGAAGCCGAGTATCAGCTCTCAGGGTCCTTGGCCGGCAAATTGGCAGCCACCTTCGATCTCTACATCGAAGAGATGGATATAGACGAAACAAGTGTAAAAGAAATCGGTTTGGAACGCTTGCAATTGATCAAACCCATGGTGCAAAAGGCCGGTTGGGATGAGCGGGAGCTTTGGATGCAAAAGGCGCTGGAAACTCCCACAAACGAATTGCGAAGCGAGATCAAAGAGCTGAAAAAGAAAGACAAAGAGGACAACCAGGACCTCAAAAAAGTATTTATAGATCAATATTTGGAGAAAATGACTACATGGTTCAATTGCTCAAAAAGTGAGCTGAATTTCAAGCTCGCTCTTTATTTTCAGGAAAGTGACCTGGACGACGTTAAGAAAGTGGTGAAAGAGCGCCAACGCGCATTTGAACAGGAAATCCAAGCAAACAAGGACTAAGCTATATGAAAATAATGAAAATACTTTGGGTCGACGACGAGATCGATCTGTTAAAACCATTCGTGCTCTTTTTGGAAGAGCGTAACTATACAGTAGATACATGCAACAACGGTGCCGACGCCATCGAAAAAGTGGTGGAGAACAAATATGACCTCGTAATCCTGGACGAAATGATGCCCGGTCTGGACGGCCTGGCTACTCTGCAGGAAATCAAACGTATCAACAACGCTATCCCGATTGTGATGGTAACCAAAAGCGAAGAAGAAGGCTTGATGAACAAGGCCATAGCCTCGCAGATATCGGACTACCTCATCAAACCTATCAACCCCTCTCAGATCATCATGGCGATCAAGAAAATCTTCCAGGCGGATGAGATTCGGGCAAACGAGATCGGTCAGCAATACTCGCAGTATGTGGCCAAGCTCAATCAACGCCTATTCGCGAATCCAAACTGGGATGAATGGGGCGAAATCTACCGAGAGATGGCGCTATGGGAATTGCGTATCGACGAGGTCAATGACGATGGCCTGAGGCAGACTCATTTTCTGGAAAAGCGGAATTGCAATACCGAATTCACCAGCTATGTGGAGCGAAACTACAAAGATTGGTTGCGGACGGACGAACGTCCCAATCTGAGTTTCGACCTCATATCGCAGTATGTGGCACCCCATTTTGAAGCCAATGTGCCTATCTACTTCATTATCATAGATTGTATGCGTCTGGATCAATATATGGCGATTCAGCCTTACATCCAGGAACTGTTTGAGGAAGAGTTGGATCTGTATTTCTCGATCCTGCCTACCGCCACGCCATATTCCAGAAATTCCATCTTCAGCGGGCTCTTGCCCATCGATATCGCCAAGCGTTTCCCGGAGTACTGGGTAAATTCTTCCGAGATGGACAACAGCCGCAATCGCAATGAACATCAGCTGTTGGACGAGCATATCGCGGAGCTTGGCTACAAACTGGACCCCAGCTCCAAATATGTGAAAATCTTCAATATGGAAGAAGGTAATTTCGTATTGCGCAAGATTGAAACATGGAACAAGGAAAACCTCATCGTCCTGGTCTACAACTTCCTGGATCTGCTGGCTCATCACCGCTCGCGCGATCAGATTTTGCAAGAAACCATTCCGCACGAAGAAGGTCTGCGCGCTTTCACCAAGCATTGGTTCCTGCATTCCAGCCTCTACGAAGCACTGAAGCAGATAGCCAAACAGGACGCCGTCGTGGTTATCTCCACAGATCACGGCTCCATCAAAGTGAACCGTGCTACTCAAGTGATTGGAGATCGAGATACCAGTGCCACTGTTCGCTACAAGGAAGGCAAGAACCTCACTGCCAACGACCGGCACGCGCTTTACGTGAAAAAGCCCGTGGACTTTGGCTTACCTTCAAAGAGCATTGTGGACAACTTCATCTTTGCCAAGGATGATTACTATTTTGTGTATCCCAATAGCTATCATCAATATCAGCGCCAATACAACGGCACTTTCCAGCACGGCGGAGTATCTATGGAAGAGATGATTTTGCCCATTGCTACCTGTCGCAGTAAAAAGAAAAAATAGGAGGGATAATGTATCTCTCAAATCTTCTGGATGCCAGGGCTATCGTGCATGAAAGACGTGTTCTCACCAAAGAACATGTCTATGGCATGCTGGTAGAGCGAATCTGCAAACACAACCAACTACCGGTTTGTGGCGACAAGCTGATCCGATTGATTCTGGCGCGGGACGAACAGAGCAGTACCGCCTATCCAACGGGGATCGCCATCCCGCACATTCGCATGGAAGGTTTTAAAGACACCGTGATCGCGATGGCTTTTATGCAAAATCCCCTGGATTATGAGGGCACAAAAGTTAATTGGGTATGCCTCATTATCTCGGATAAAAGCTCGTCAAACCTGTATCTGAACTTAGTGGCAGCGCTGCTGAAGATATCCAGAGATACAGCTTTTGTGAGCCAGCTAATGAGTGCCCACGATGGCTTGCAGGTAGTTCATCGCTTCAAAAACCCCGAAATTCAGTTGAAAAAAGAGATCACTCTCTCCGATATAATGATTACGGATGTGGTAAAGGTGCGCCCGGACGCTTATTTGAGTGAATTGAGCAAAGCGCTGTTTAGTCGCAAACTGTCTTTCGTCCCGGTAGTAAATGAAAATGACATCTATCTTGGGGAAGTCAGCATTATGGACTTCCTCAAAGTAGGTGTGCCAGACTATCTGATGATGCTGGACAACATTAGTTTCCTAAGTTCATACGAACCTCTGGAAAGGCTGTTTGAGCAGGAAGATATCCTGGCCGTGAAAGACATCATGCAAAGTGATACCGAATATCTGAGCCCGGCGGCTTCCATCCCCGAAGTTGTCTTTATGATGACCCAAAAGCAAAAGCGCTTCTATTCGGTTGTGGATGACAGCGGCAAGCTGGTGGGCGTAGTTTCGGCGATGGACATCTTCAGGAAAGTGATAAAGGCATAGAGACAAAATGACTTTGATGCTTGTCGCACTCGCCATTTTCGGCGTCACCTACCTGCTGATTATCACCGAATGGATCAACAAAATGCTGGCCGCTCTGATGGGTGGCTTTGCTATAGTGCTTACCGGCATCGTGCATCAGGAGATAGCCTTTGCCGCAATCGACTGGAACGTGATATTCTTCCTGATCGGGATGATGTTGGTGATCTCTGTGATGCGTCAGACCGGGCTGTTCATGTATCTGGCCATCCGCATAGCCAAGATGGCAAAAGGCAGGCCTTTGTCCATCATGGTTTTGATGTATCTGCTCACAACTTTTATCAGCGCATTTATGGGTAGTGTAACCACCATCATGATCCTGGTACCCATCGTGCTTTTGATCGCCAGCGAACTGAAGATCACGCCTGTGCCCTTCATTATCACCATGGTGATAGGCTCAAACGCCGGCGGTGCTGCCACCATGATCGGTGATCCGCCAAACATCTTGATCGGTAGTGCTACAGATTACAATTTCATGGATTTCTTGCTGAATCTCACGCCACCTGTGCTGATT
This sequence comes from Cloacimonetes bacterium UBA5284, assembly GCA_002410505.1. GTDB lineage: Bacteria > Cloacimonadota > Cloacimonadia > Cloacimonadales > Cloacimonadaceae > UBA5456. The sequence goes on from DHSO01000019.1 coordinate 27,544, forward strand.
ATCACTATATTCTCGGTTGGCCTGATCTGGCTGCTCTATCGCAAGGGCATGCATGTCTCCAATGAGAATCGCGCCAAGTTGATGAGTTACAACGAACACAACCTGATCAAGAATAAAAAACTGCTCTATATCAGCCTCATCACTCTTGTGGTGATGCTCACAGCCTTTTCACTGCAAGGGGTAATGCACTTTGAAACTGCCACCATCGCCATGAGCGCGGGACTCTTTCTGCTGGTGATTTCAGACCGTAAAAAGGTGGAACACATCCTCGCCAGCGATGTGGATTGGGTAACCATCTTCTTCTTCATGGGCCTCTTTATGATTGTGGAATCGCTGGTGGAAACGGGCTTTATCAATATGATTGCCGAAGGAGTGATGAAAGTAACACACGGCGAACCTCGCTCCACTTCGATGGTAATCCTCTGGGTATCGAGCGTCTTCAGCGCCGTGATCGACAACGTCCCCTTTGTAGCCGCGATGATCCCCGTGCTGGAACGCTTGAGCACTCTGATCGGAAAACCCGATATGATGCCCCCCATCTGGTGGTCATTGGCGCTGGGCACCTGTCTCGGAGGGAACGGCACCCTGATCGGAGCAAGCGCCAATATCGTAGCCGTGGGCATCGCAAACCGCAACGGCTTTCACATCAGCTTCAAAGAATACACCAGAATCGGCGTAGTCTTTACCTTGAGCGCTATCATCGTCAGCACTATTTATATCTTGCTGCGCTATTATTAGAAATGCTTCGAGCTCAGAATCCCAATATAAAGGACTTGGCTTGCGCAATTGATCCCGATACAGATTATCGGCCCGCACGCCTGTACGGTTTCCCCCGGGACGCGCGATAACTCTATACAAAACAGAAGCGAAAATGGCAATAAACAATACAATTACCCTAGTCACTCAAAAAAAGCTTGCCAAAAGTAGCCTAATTTGTTTTTAGGTTATTATATAACCCTTATGAGGACGGATATCAAATGAAACGGCTTGCAATATGCATTCTGGCGGTTTTTACGCTGTTTGGATGCGTGCACTATGATGAAGAGCTCTGGCTGCATCGAGACGGCTCAGGCAAGGCGAAGCTACGCTTGATCAATCGTTCACCCTACGAGAATACCGAGGAGATTTTGCGCAAAGCTGATCTCCCGGGGATCAGCCTCGAAAGCTACAACGTTAGTCGTCAGGGTCAAAACGTGATCTACGATATTGTCTTCAAATTCAAAGATATAGAATCTTTCAACAATGTGAACGACCAGCTCGGGGCCGCTGATTTCTGGGGCAAAATAACCCTGAACAAAGAGCCAGGCCGCCGCATCACCTTCAAACGCAGAATCGCACTAGGCAGCCAGGAAAACGACGACGAGCTGGAAAGCATTTTCAGCCAAAACCAGGGAGTACACCCGGTGTGGAACTACAAACTACACGTTCCCTGGAAGATCGTGAATAGCAATGCCTTGCCGGAAAACATCGATGTGAAAGGCAAAAGCATCTCTTGGAGCTACGATACCGCGCAGATGTGGAACACCCACGAATTTATGACTGCGGACTTTCGCAAAGCCCTGCCCTGGTTTGTCTTTGTGATCGGCTTCATCGGCATTGTCCTCATCGCCTTTGTTATCTTCTGGCTATTTCGGATCAGCCGAAAATCCCACCTTTTGGAGCGCTTGAAGCACCATTCCTAATGGGCTTCAAACCAGTTTTTTCCCACTCCGATATCTACCACCAGTCTCACGACTCCGGCATATTCTGAGGGCATGGCACCCTCCATCCCTTTCTGTACCAAGTCTGTGGCCTTATCCACATAGTCCTTGCTCACTTCAAATACCAGTTCATCATGAACCTGCAAAATCATCTTGATTCGCTCGTCATCCCTAATCTCGGCGTGAATGCTCAACATCGCGCGCTTGATGATGTCCGCGGCACTGCCCTGAATAGGCATGTTTACTGCCACCCTTTCCGCTTCACTCTGGATGCCTTTATTTTTGCTGTGGATACCGGGAAGATCCAGCACTCTGCCAAAAATCGTGCGAGCCTGCCCCTCCGCTTGAGCTTGTGCGATGCAATTTGCCCGATAATCCCGGATCGAAGGGAATTGCGCGAAATAGCTCTCTATCATGGTTTTGGCCTCTGTCTGACTGATGCTTAAGTCCCGTGCCAATTTCCTGGCACCCATGCCATATAAAAGCCCAAAATTGATGGTTTTCGCCGCCCGGCGCTGCTCGTCACTCACCTGCCCGATGGAAATGGAATTGATCTGGGCAGCAGTCTGACGATGAATATCCACATTGTCTTTGAAAGCCTGAATCAGCACCTTATCCCCGCTCATCAATGCCAGCAGCCTGAGCTCGATTTGTGAATAATCCGCCGCCAAGATCACGCGGCTATCATCTGCCGTCACAAAGGCTTTGCGGATTTCTCTGCCGATCTTGGTTCGGATCGGGATATTTTGCAAATTGGGGTTTGTGGAAGACAGCCGTCCCGTGGAGGCAACGCACTGGTTGAAAGAAGAATGAATGCGCCCGGTATGGGGATTCACCAGCTTTGGCAGCGCGCTTACATAGGTACTTTCCAGCTTCACCATCTGGCGATATTCAATTATCTTTTGCGCGATCTCATATTCCTCGGAAAGAGCTTCCAACACGCTGTTATCTGTAGAATAGCCGCTTTTGGTTTTCTTCTTTGAGGGCAAGCCCAGCTCTTCAAACAGTAGCTTTGCCAATTGTTGTGTACTGTTCAGGTTAAATTCATAACCCGCGGCTTTATACAAATCGTCGCTGAGGCTTTTGATCTGGATATTCAGATTATGTGAGATGTCTGATAATATCTTTTCATCGATGCTCACACCGTTGTCTTCCATCTTCATCAGAACCGGCAAGAGCGGAAGATCCATCCGGTAAAACACATCCCGGGCAGGGCTTTTGGCCAGGCGCGGCACATAAATCTCACGCAGCTGGAATGCTGCCCAGGCATCTTCTGCGGCATAAAAACAGGCATCGTCTTGAGACACAAGATCGAAGCTGATCTGCTTTTTGCCTTTACCGATGAGTTCCTGGATGGGCATCATTTTGTAATCCAATTCCTTGCGAGCACATTCATCTAGGGAAAGGTTGAAACTTCCGGCATCCAGGATGTAGGCAGCTATCATGGTATCAAAAAACTTCTTTGGAACTTCAAAGCCATAAGGTCTGAGCACCATGAAGTCGTATTTGAGGTTGTGTCCAATTATCTCCTTACCTTGCAGCGCCTTAAACAATTCACTCAGGGTCTTTTCCGGGGGCAGATTATCCTCCATCTGATGCCCCAAGGGCAAGTAATAGGCTTTTTGAGGCTGCAGACACAGGGATATTCCCACCAGTTTTGCCTGTCTGGCATCCAGAGAATCCGTCTCTGTATCCAGGCTCACCACCTTGGCGGCAGCCAGCTCTTGCAGCAAGCTGCTCATTGTATTCCGATCTATTTTTACCGCTTCAAAGGGAGCTGTAGATCCACTATCGGGCCGGGCTTTTTCCTCTTCTTTCGCTGCCGGGACCACAAAGATGTCAGCTTGCTCTTCCTGAAGGCTTTCCGCCGGCTTATCAGCTTCGATGCGCGCCTCGATCTTACGCTGTAAACTGGTGATTTCATAGCGCTTCAGCAAGGGTAAAGCCTCTTTCAGACGGGAGGCATCAAAAGAGAGCTCTCCGGATGCCGGCATGGGGAGATCGGCATCGCGCACAATGCGTGCCAGATGTTGGGAGAGAAAGGCGTTTTCCTTGTTTTCTTCCAGTTTCTTGCGATACTTGAGCTCCACATCTTCCAGCTGCTTATAGATACTCGCCAGGCTCTCGAATTCTTGCAAAAGCTTTGTGGCAGCGACGGGGCCGATTCCGCGCACTCCGGGGATGTTGTCCGAGCTATCGCCTACCAGTGCCAGATAATCGACAAATTGCTGCGGATGCACGCCATATTTTTCGTACACTGCCCCGGCATCCATGATGCGATCTTTCATGGGATCATACATCACTGCAGTCTCGTCCACCAATTGGCAATAATCCTTGTCGCTGGTTACATACACAATATCGAAGCTCCGGCAAAACCGTGCTCCCATGGTACCCAGAGCGTCGTCCGCTTCATAGCCGTCCGCTCCAACTTGCGGTACATTGATGAGGCGGAAAAATTCATACACAGGCTCGATCTGACTTTGCAGATCATCCGGCATCGGGGGACGATTGGCTTTGTAAGCCTCATAATCCTGATGTCTGAAGGTAGGCGCTTTACGATCAAAAGCTATGGCCACATGCGCGGCATCCATCTTGTCCACGAGTGTGATGAAGGAATTCAGAACACCAAAGATGGCGGAGGTGTTTTCCTGTTTGCTGTTGATTAGCGGATTGCGAATGAAGGCAAAGTAAGCACGATACAAGAGTGCCGTGCCGTCGATCAGATACAGTTTTTCTTTCATGTTTTCCACCACCAGGTATTTCTTCAAGGATTCGCGATGTGCCGGCGACCTTTGTTCAATGCTGAATATGCTTTAGCTTTTGTAAAGGAAAATCTTCCCACCGCCTTCACTCCCTGATGCTCAAGCTGTGCCGAAGCTGATATAAAGGCGTTATCTTCCGGTGCTCACCCGATGATAACGCCTTTATATCGGCATCGGCACCGGATGAAGTACAGAGCAAGAATCGTCTGCCCTCTTTGAAATACGCGGCTTCTGCCCGGCACGCTATTCTCCGCTGCGGGGATGCCCTTTTTCATAGGCTTCTTTGATCTGTTCCAAAGTGAGATGAGTGTATTTCTCTGTGGTGGAGAGCTTTGAGTGGCCCAATAGTTCCTGTATGGCCCGCAAATCTGCGCCCCGTGCCAGCAGATGGGTGGCAAAAGAATGGCGGATAGTGTGCGGCGAAAAGCCCTTTTCCCGGGCGATCAGATCCATATAGTGGCTCAAGATTGTGTTTAGCTGCCTGCGATCGAAGTCTTTCCCGCTTTTGGTGAGGAATACCTTTGTGGAGCTGTCTTCATGTGCCAGAAGCTCTCTTTTTCCCAGATACTGTTTCAGAGCATCCAATGCCTTTGATCCGAAGGGAATCACTCTTTGTTTATTGCCCTTTCCCATCACCCGAATCACCCGGCGGCGAAAATCGACATCTTCCAGTTTCAGATTTGCCAACTCCATCAAACGCAGGCCACAGCTATAGAGCAGCTCCAGCATCGCCAGATTGCGCACACCGAAGATATCGCTTGTATCCGGGATCCTCATCAGCAGTGCCATTTCCTCTTCGCTGAAAACCTTTGCTAGGGGTATTTCAAATTTGGGGCGGCGAATCCTGCGCATCGGATTGTCGCTTCTAATCCCTCGTATTTTCAGAAATATGAACCATGAATTCAACGCGGCTAGTTTGCGGGAAAGGCTGCGGTTACAATTCGGCAATTCGGAGAGCCATTGCAAGAACGCGCGGATGTGCAGCGCTTGGATATCGCGGGGATCTTCCAGGTGGAAAGACTCCTTTAAAAAGCCGGCAAATTGCTCCAGATCACTCTGATAGGCATCCAGAGTGTTGAGGCTCTTGCCGTCCAATTTCAGGTATTGCCTGTGTTCGGATATCCACTCTTGCATTCGATAAAGCTCCTTAAGCGCTGATAAACACATTTTTTGCTTGCCTTATTCCTTGTCTATAGAAAACTTGCTCAAGCATAGTGGAGGTATTATGAACCAACATATAGATAGCAGCGCCAGTATGGGAGCGGATGTAAAAATCGGCTTCAATACAGTGATATTGGAAAACGTGACAATTGGTGACAACTGCCTGATCGGCCACAATGTGGTGATTCATCCCGGCAGCATTATTGGCGACAATGTGCGTATCGACGACAACGTGATAATCGGCAAAAAGCCGCTTTCTTCTCCCCGCAGCATCTTTAAGGTTCCACAAAACCTTGCTCCGGCAAAGATCGGCAGTTTTTGCCAGATCGGGGCAAATGTAGTGATATATGTGCAATCTGAGATCGGCGAACGCAATTTGATCGCGGATCTTGCCACCATCCGCGAAAATGTGAAAATTGGTAAGCTAAATATCATCGGTCGCAATGTGACTATCGAAAACTATGTTGAGATAGGAGATCGCAACAAATTTGAGACCAATTCATATATAACGGCGTATTCGAAGATAGAGGATTACTGCTTTGTTGCCCCCTGCGTGGCCACCAGTAACGACAACTATATGGCTCGCGATAAAGAACGCTTCAATCACTTCAAAGGCATCACCATGAGAAGCGGTGCCCGCATCGGAGTGAATGCCACAATCCTGCCCGGAAAGACCATCGCCACAGACGGCACAGTAGCCGCAGGCGCGGTTGTGACCAGAGATGTGGATGAGGGCAAGATAATGCTGGGGAATCCCGCCAAAGCCTTCCGTGATGTGCCCGAGACCCAACTGTTAAAAAACAATATGGATAAACAATGAAAGCTCTACTGATAATACCCACATACAATGAAGTGGAAAACATACAGCGCTTGCTGGATATCTTGCTGAAAGGCAATCAGGACTTGGAGATCCTGGTGCTGGATGATAATAGCCCGGACGGGACTGCCCGGGTGGTGAAAGAGATGATGGAGCAGGAAACCAGAATCCACTTAATTGAGCGTCCCGGCAAAATGGGTTTGGGTTCCGCCTATGTAACGGGCTTTAAATATGCCCTTCAAAAGGACTTTGAGTTCATCATGGAAATGGACGCGGATTTCTCTCATAATCCGGACGATGTGCCCCGGCTTTTGGAAGCGGCACAGAAATGTGACCTGGTGATAGGCTCTCGCTATTCAAACGGCGTAAATATCATCAATTGGCCCTTCAAACGGCTGTTGATCAGTTACTTTGCCTCAAAGTATGTGAGGATCATCACCTCCATGCCCATCAAAGACCCCACCGGCGGATTCAAGTGTTTCCGACGCAAGGTGTTGGAAAGCATCAATCTGGACAAAATCCTTTCCGATGGCTATGCTTTTCAGATTGAGATGAACTTCCGCGCCTGGGCCAAAGGATTCCGAATCAAGGAAGTGCCCATTGTCTTTACCGAACGGATAAACGGTGTATCCAAAATGAGCCGGAACATAGTGTGGGAAGCCGCATGGATGGTGTGGCATCTGCAGATACGCAAAATGCTGGGCTCTTTACACTAGGAGGTTCCCCATCAAAAGAATATTGATAATACTGGCAATCGCGCTCTTGGCTTGTTCGCTGCCGGGTATCACCATACCCAGGGTCTATGTGCAAAAACTGGTCTTAGAAGACGGCAGCAATCCGATAGTGACAGCCGCTGAGAAGCAAAGCGCCAATGAATATCTCCTGCGCGCCTGGATGCATGCCAATCCCGATGAAGTGATCTCCACGCAAACGCATCCCATTCACACCATTACCATCAAAGAAGTGGGGGACGATATCAGGTATCCCAAGACCGTGATCGTGAACATCCAGCTGGGCAATTTCAAGCGCCAGTGGCAAGCAGGGGACATCATGCACATGGTGCTTACGCACAAAGCCAGCGGACAGACCAAAGGCTGGCAAATAACTATCCCGGAAGGAACTAACCTTATTAAATACCTGGATGAACCCCTCGTGATTCCTCCTTACGCAGATAAATAGTATGCTGGAAAGAATAAACAATCCCACTCTGCAAACGGACGAAACGGACTTTGACCGCGCCCTGAGGCCACGCACTTTGAGTGACTTCATCGGACAGGATCACATCAAAGAACAGCTGGATATCAGCATCCAGGCCGCCCGCTTGAGGTCTGAACCCCTGGATCACGTGCTCTTTTATGGCCCACCCGGTTTGGGAAAAACCACTCTGGCCTCGATCATCGCTCGCGAAATGGGGGTAGACATCACTGTATCCAGCGGTCCCGTTATCGAAAAGCCCTCGGATCTGGCAGGCATCCTCACCAATCTGGGTAAACAGGAAGCCTTGTTCATCGATGAAATCCACCGCCTCTCCCATGTGATTGAAGAATACATCTATCCTGCCATGGAAGATTATGAGATGGAGATCATTCTGGACAGCGGACCCTCTTCCCGCACGCTGAAAATACCGATCGAGCCCTTCACTTTGATAGGGGCCACAACCCGGGCAGGATTGCTGACACCGCCGTTGAGAGACCGTTTTGGCATCGTGTTGAGATTGGATTATTACGACCAGGCGTCCATTGAGCGCATCATCAAACGCTCAGCTAAGCTTTTGAACATCCCCGCCGATGAAGAAGGGGTGAAAGAGCTGGCCCGTCGCAGCAGGGGAACCCCCCGTATCGCCAATCGTCTTTTACGCCGGGTGCGAGATTACGCCCAGATCAGGGGCGATGGCACCATCACGTTGGAGATAGCCCTTGCCGCGCTCACGATGCTGCAAGTGGATCACGCCGGCTTGGATGAGATGGATAAACGCATACTATCCACCATCATAGAAAACTACCGCGGCGGGCCTGTGGGCATCAAAACAATCGCCACTGCCATCGGTGAAGATGCGGGAACCATCGAAGAAATCTTTGAGCCATATCTGGTTCAACAAGGCTTTTTGGAGCGCACAACCCAAGGCCGCAAGGTTACTTTCAAAGCCTATCGGCATCTGGGATTGAGTCCCATCGCGGAGCAAGCTGAGATCTTTTAGCGATAAATGGGCTACAGTAAAAATATAGGTCACAACCTCTTCACACAAGCCCTGAAGATCATCTTTGGGGTTGTGACCGGCATAGTGGTGGCTCGTGCCTTGGGTCCCACCCGTCAGGGTTACGTAGCATACATCATCCTTATTTTCACACTCATTGGAAATTTCGGGCATCTGGGCATCACTTCCGCTGTGGCTTTCCATCAAAAACGCAGTGGCTTTGAACGAACGGCAATCTATAGCACCAACATGAACCTTTTGGCTTTGCTGGTCGTGTTTTACTTCGGCCTGGTAGTGCTGCTGAGATACTTTAACCTCGTGCTGTCAGACTACCAATGGCCGATGGTAATCGGCGGGCTGGTGCTGATGCTGTCCTATCTCTTCATCGGACATCATCAAGCTTGGCTTACCGGAGACGAACGCATCATCCTGAACAATCAGATCGGCCTGATATCCTTCTTTTTGAAGAGTGGAGCAATAGTGCTGCTGTGGCTGTGGGGCATGCTTAACGTGAAGTCCTATTTCCTGATTACGGTGCTGGCTTTGCTTTTATGGTTCATTCTCATTCAGATCAAGCTAAAAGAAAACTATTTTGCTAGGATATCGGTGCCCATTTTAAAAGCCGAATTTGCCTATGGCAGCGTTTCCTGGGCCTCCGCCCTTTTTGCCTATTTGCACTACAGGGCAGATCAGATCATGATAAATAGCTATCTGGGCTCTAAAGAACTGGGAGTATATACCATAGCCGTCACTATCGCCGAACTGATGTTTTTGCTGCCCATATCCATCAACACGGCACTCACCGGCAGGCTGTACAACCTACCTGAATCGGACAACGGCAGGGAGCTTTTGGCACGCACAAACCGCATCAGCTTCAGCATCTGCATCGCGCTATGCCTGATCGCGATTCCCGGTAGCTTGCTGATCCCATTGGTCTATGGAACAGACTACGCTCCGGCAACCGGATTGATGCTGGTACTACTGCCCGGTATACTCTTTGCCTGCATCCCCAAAGTAGTCTCGCCATGGTTTTTCAGTTCCGGACGCCCCAAAGTGCATCTACGCATCACTTTTGCCTGCCTGGTCCTTAATGTCATCTTAAACGCGATTTTCCTCCCCCTCTGGGGAAGCTTGGGTGCCGCACTGGCATCCAGCATCTCATATATGCTTTATGGTATCTACTATCTGGCAGTTCTAAAGCTAAACGAACGCTTTTCCTTGCGGGAACTGCTGCTGCCGGATAGTCAAGATCTGGCACTTTTCAGCAAATTGAGACGCAAATGATCCTCACAAAAAGCGACTGGATACACATCTCCAATGTCCATTTTATCGGTTATATCTATGATGATGAAGGTAATATGGCAGATCAAAGTGAGATTGCCCAGCGCTTTGGCCCGGATAAAAGCATCTGCGATATCGAAGCAAACCTGAAAAACACAAACGGTTGTTTTGCCCTGGTGATTGAAGGCGCGGATTTTCTTCTCGCCGCCGTGGATCGCGTCCGCTCTATCCCCTTGTTTTGGGACCAGAACGGCATATTGGCAGATAGCAGCGAAGCATTGCACCATCTGGACATCGATACCCTCAAATCCGGTGAACCACTGATATTGGCAGAGTTTTTCTGCACGGGATATGTGTGTGGAGATCAGACCCTGGATCCCGGTGTCAGACAGATCCCTGCCGCTAATTACCTGGTCATAAAACGAGGCACAAAGCCAAGCCTGAAAAGATATTTCAGCTATTGTGCAAATCCCTCAGATGAACAGGACCCGCCCACATTGTGCAAAAAGCTGCACCGGGTTCACAAACAGGTAATCAACAGGCTGATACAGTCGCTTGAAGGTCGTCCGGCACTGATTCCTCTAAGCGGAGGTTACGATTCCCGCTTGATCGCGTATCTTTTGAAACGCGCCAATTATCCGCATATTATCGCCTTCACCTACGACTCCCCAAAGGGCCCGGAAGCACTCATTTCAAAGAAAGTGGCGCATCATCTGCAAATACCGTGGCTCTGTCTGGAACACAGCCGTGAAAGCTGGTATAAAGCCTATATCTCTGAAGAACGCAAGGCACACTATATATATGCCGTAAATGCAGTATCCAGCGCTCATATCCAAGATTGGCACGCTGTGCGGGATATGAAAGAGAAAAAACTGATCCCAGCCGACAGCGTTTTCATACCCGGTCATTCCGCGGATCTCCTGCAAGGTTCGCATCTGCCGGGACTGTACCTGAAACAAGAGCGTTTCAGCGATCTGGAACTGATAGAACAAATCAGACGGCAGCACTACAGTCTGTGGCAGAGCAATTTCGGAGAGTGGCAAGAGCTTTTCGCGCAAAGGATCCGTGAGACTATCGATATCCCCGAGAACATGAGCGCCCACGAAGCTTCTGGGCTGGCTCTGCGCTGGAATATCCGCGAGCGACAGGCAAAATTCATCGTTAATTCTGTGCGGGTATACGAAGACTTTGGCTATCAATGGCGTCTACCCTGGTGGGATAGCGAGATCATGGATTTCTGGGCCAAAGTGCCGCTTCAGCTAAGGGTAAATCGCCTGCTATGGCACATCTATCGCAAAAAATACCTGCCTGTCCCTTACCCGGCTTTTCGGGATTACAGCATCCCGATTAGGGCGCGAAACAAGCTTTTACGCATCATGTTTGGCGAGATCATGGACCTCCGTTATGGACGCTTTGCCCAATATCGCAATCCCTTCCAATATGCCTCAGAAAAAGTAGGTACTTTCATGCGGGAAGATCTTGTGTATCCGGATTTTGTGGATCCTCACCTGCCCATATTGCGCTGTAATATGAACGCGCTTCAAGCCCTGCGTGCAATCTACGAATTGTGAAAATCCGGCTTTATATATAGGGATTACTACTCTTTTTGCCCCGGCTATGTAGACCCGAGCTATACTCTAGCCGAATCTGCCGTTTAGTCTGAGAGTAAGCGCAGTGTCTTGTGTGTCCGTCAAATCCTGATATAGCCTCGCCTCCAGACTAAGCCATTTCCATTGATAAGTGCCTTGCAGTTCGGCACGTACGGTGTTTTTGCCCAGCAGCTCATAGCCGGCATCGTTATCCTGATATATCATCATCTTGTAATTTGCACTGGAGCTGATGGCCAACCCGCCTTTGGCCTTGAAGGCAGGATGCTTGTAGCCAATGTATTGCGCCCAATATGAACCGCTGCGGAGGCTTGTTGTTTGCTCTTGATGGTGGTATCGGGCTTTGACATGAATGTCCCAGTGTGAATTGAGTGTATATCGGCCATTAAGAGCGAAACGCCAGTGTTTGGGACGACTGTCCACGTATGTGCTATCTACCAGGCTGAGTATCTCTCTGTCTATCAGCTTGATATCGCCGGTCAGCATACTTTGAGAATCCCGGAAAGACAGTTTCATACTGCTGTGTGACAGCCAGGTTGGATCGGATACATCACCGCGACGATGGTTCAATACTGTGCCAAAAGCAATGTTCAGGGTTTTACAAAGATGATATCGAAGCTCTGCCCGCAGCTCTTCCCGGCAATCCAATGAACTGATCAACATTGCTTTGGCGGCATATGCCGGTCTTTGATAGCGCTTCAGCTTTGTGTAGGTCCACTTGTTTTGCACCTTGCCATCGTTCATTTCCCACTCCGCTTTCACAGAGGGTTCATCATCCTGAAACACCAGCTCCGCCATTAGCCTGTGTTTGCTTGTGTGCAAACCAAGAAACGCGCTGGCTGCATTCAGCAAAGAATCCGTCTCCGCATTGCTAAAGCTTGTGTCATACTGTTGGTGATAGTACAAACCACCGGCACTGATCCACTGTGAATTGTAGTATAAGCCCAGAGCGCCGATTTGTTCCCTGCTCGTGTTCATATAATCCCGCTTACTTTTCGGCAATTGAGAGATGCGGCCTTCCTTTAGAATTACAGCCCGATCCACCTGTGATATTGAGCCCAAAATACCCAGTTTTCCCAACTGAAGATTTAGCCCCAGCCCGGTGGGAGCGTAGGTTTGGGGATTTGGGGGATTGAGCAATCCGATTGCATCAGGACCGCGATAGAGCAGCAATCCAGCGGCCCAAGCCGGCCTGAAACTACCGATCTGGGCTTTATCCCGAAACATCAGTTGCAGATTGCCGGCCGCAAAATCTTCCACCCGCAAGCCTCCCCGCACCTGCCAGCTCTGCTTTTTCAGATGCAAATAGCCGGTGGCATAATCGCTGTTAGCGCGGGATACCGAGATTCTGAAAGCGCTGCTGAAGGGTTCATAAGTTCTATAATATTCATCTGTTACAATCTCACCCAGCTCTTCCGGCAGCAACTCCGGAAAGCCTAGAAGTTCATCAGTAGGGCTTTGGGCAAAAACCACGCTGTATATTGCCAGAAAGATAATCCCAAGGACAGCTTTCACCAATATATATCCAGCGAGACGGCATGACCGGGATCCAGCGCGGTGTGACTGCGGATTGAATACATTATGCTCCACTTCCCCGGGTTTACCTGCAGACCCATCCCAAAGCGATTGGGATCGTTTTGCCAGGAGCCGTACAGAGTGATAAATCTGTGCAGATAGGCAGATACAGCTACGCGGTAATAATCCTTCTCATCCCTCTGGCTCACAAAGCCTATCGCCGCATCCAGATCTTCACCCAGCTTGCCTTTCAGGCTGTAGGCCACTTGCTGTATGGGGCTGTTGCTGCGCAATAGCTTCATTTCTGCTGCGTAATCACCGCTTTTGAGCGCAGCGCCCAGATCGTAGTACCAGGCGTATTCTCCGTCCTCATCCGCTACAGAATCGTAAACCATGTGTCCCGTAGCGCCAACAGACAATCCCAAAACGCTAAAATGAGCGTTCAGATAAGGATTGTGTCTTGTGTAGTCTGCGTGATGAAGATAGCTATTGCCAATGCCGACATATAGATGGTTGAGCCGGATCGCGTTATGAAGGCCAAAGATGCTGATGTCCGGTGAGTTGAAGGGGCGATAATAGTTTGTACAAAAGCCGCTGAGATTCATCACCGGAGAGATCCTGTAATCTGCCACAGAATGCGATAGCAGGCTGAGTCCGGACAGGGCATTGGCCATGGCGGAATCTTCGTCTATCGATGCTGCCAGGGGTAGCACACACAGCAGCAGCATCCCCAGAAGGATGCGCTTCATTTCAATATAGGGCGAGCTCGCTTTCGGGATCGAAGAAATGGGCTTTTACCATATCTACGGTAACCGGTAGTTCAGCGCCCACTTTGGGTAATTCTTTGGGGTCAAATCTGGCGACAAAGCTATATTGCTTGGTTTTGAGCACCACGTGAAACTCGTTGCCCAAAGGTTCTACCAGATCACAAGTGGGTGTGAACTTTTGGGGATATTCGGCCATGCTGTCGTGCCGGGCGTCATAAATATCTTCGGGACGGATGCCCATGATGATGGCTTTGTTTTCGTATTCTTTCAGCTTTGCAGCTTGATCCATAGTGAGAGACAGCTGATAGTCTCCACTATCGAAGGCAAGAGTGCCGTCTTTTGCCACCAGACTGCCATTCACCATGTTTATGGCGGGACTGCCGATGAAACCGGCAACAAATACGTTTGCGGGATTGTTGTATATGTTTAAGGGACTGTCAATCTGGTGGATAATGCCGTCTTTCATCACGACAATGCGATCTGCCATGGTCATGGCTTCCACCTGGTCGTGAGTTACATAGATCATAGTGTTTTCCAGGGTTTGATGCAACTTAACGATCTCCGCGCGCATCGCCACTCTCAGTTTAGCATCCAGGTTTGAGAGCGGTTCATCAAAGAGGAATACTTTGGGATTGCGCACGATGGCTCTGCCCAAAGCCACACGCTGGCGCTGGCCACCGGAGAGCTGTGCAGGTTTGCGTTTCAGCATGCTTTCGATGCCTAAAAGGCTGGCGGCATTATCTACTTTCTGCTTTATTTCTGCCTTGCTCTCGCCACGAAGTTTGAGAGCAAAGGCCATATTGTCGTACACCGTCATGTGGGGATAGAGAGCGTAGTTTTGAAACACCATGGCGATATCGCGGTCTTTGGGGGGTTTGGTATTTACCAGATTATCGCCGATAAAGATGTCTCCACTGGAGATTTCTTCCAAACCGGCAATCAGGCGCAACACAGTGGTTTTGCCGCATCCTGAGGGTCCTACCAGCACCACGAATTCCTTGTCTTCAGCTATGAAGCTCACGTCTTTCACGGCGTGGAAACCGTTATCATAATACTTGTTCAGATTCTTTACAACTATCTTTGCCATGGCATTCTCCTTATCAGGAAAAGAAATTTTGGTTATGTGTTAAATGTCAAGCAGGATTTTTCTCCGGTTGATACATCTCGACCCGGTTGCGTCCGCTCTCTTTGGCTACATACAAGGCTTTGTCAGCGTTTTTAATGGATTGCAACAGATCCCCATATTCTGAAGCGGAATATAATACATTACAGGCGAGGCCTATGCTGATCGTAATCTTTATCTTGTGCCTTTGGTATTTGAAAGTCCTGATCTCTATCTCGCGTCGCAGGTCTTCCATCATCTTCAAACACTTGTCGGGCATGATGTCAAACAGCACCACCAAGAATTCCTCACCCCCGTAACGGATGATGATATCACTCTTACGGAAAGCGGATGCCAGCATCTTACCCAATTCCCGCAGAATCATATCTCCCGCGGCATGACCATAAGTGTCGTTTACCCTTTTAAAGAAGTCGATATCCATCATGGCAAAGCTCACCGAGGCCTTGTGCCGAAAAGCCAAAGCCACGATCTGCAGCAGGTTGTTTTCCATGTAACGCCGGTTGCGCAGACCCGTCAAAGTATCCCTCAGCGAAAGCTCGCCCACCTCAGTGTACAACTCCTCAATGCGATCGTAATTTGCCTGCAAGTTTTCCACATAGCTGTTGTTGCGCATGCTGGTCTGATGGCTGAGATCCAGATAGAGCTTGTCCAGATAGCCGATGCATACCTTATAATCGCATGAACCACCATGCATCCTCAAGTATTTTGATATCCCTATCAAACGTTCCCAGCATTTATGCAAAAAGTAGTTTGAAGATTTGAAGCTTTGGATGCTGTCTCTGAAGTTCTCGTTGCGGCCACTCACATAATTGCCGGCAAAGAAATGCAGCGCATGCAGTTGTTCCGCATTCAACATGTTCTCTTTCAGAGACATAAGGTCGCTGAAAAGACTCATCTTAAGGTCCGGAGAGATCAGTCTGTCCTCCATCGAGAACAGCTCGTAGCCCACTATAGCGCTGTTGATGTTTTTGTGCTTCTTCACGATCGCGTAGAGGTTGCTGGCCAGAGCACGATAGTATGGGGTGGGCCTCAGAATATCCAGTGAACTGATCCAGCGCCCTATCAGGAACAAAGCACACTCTTCACCTTCAGTGTGAAAGATGTGGGTAGTGAGTTGCAAGAGAATATTGATCTTGGCTTCCACATTGCTGAAAGCATCCATAATCTTGAAGCGGCAGATCTGATACATGGTGTAGAAACTCAGGTGTTCCTCGGTGATTTCATGCTCCAATTCAGTAGCCAGTGCTGCGGCGGCGTCAAAGTGTTTGATCTCCACCAAAAGATAGAGCAGCTGCAGCTTGTCGAAGAGCTTTATTACAGATGAGTCTTTGCGAAAGTATTGAGAAAGTATATCCAGGGTCTGCGCGTAAAAAGGAGAATTATCCAGCACCGGCAGATGGTTCATGATCACAAAGAACTTGTAAAGCTCGCTGTCATGGCCTTTACCGGGTTTGCTGAGGCAACTGAAACAGGCATCGAAAAACACTGCTATAACCGCGACGAAGCGCTGCGGATCCTCAATCATGCTGATGTGCTGCACCGTAAGATTCACTATGTGTTCGATATTTTTATCCAGAGTTCTATTGTGGATATCAAACAGCTCGGTTGCCAAACGTTGAATCTCAGCTACAGCCTTGGGTGAAATCTCAGACATGGCCGGAATATCATAAGGCAGCTTCATCAATCATCCTCTTTGGCGGGGACAAATCTGAACACCTTTTCACCCGGTTTTGTGAGGCCAAATTGCTCCCGCGCTGCTTTTTCGGCAGCCTCAGGATCCGTCTTTAAGCGTGCGTTTTCCCTGGCTAAAGAGTCGTTCACAGCCCTCAAGTATTCCGCTTCTGATTCCAAACCCTCCACTTTGCGTTTCAGCTGATATGTGTTCCAGAAGCTATTTCTGCTGATCAGCAATATCCAAAGCACCAAAAGCGCTATGGCGATGATATAAATATAGGATACAATCCGGGGCGTTTCCCGGGATTTCACTTTCATTTCATAAACCTCTTTGCCACAAAGGATTTGTGTATATCTATTGCTTGCGTGGGGCAGAGTTCATGACAACACATACACTTTATACACTTATCTTTATCCACCCCGGGATAGCCATCTTCCTGCCAGGAGATTGCCTCCACCGGGCAACTGCGCACACACACTCCGCAGCGCACACAACGCTGGCTCACCACCGGATAATAGTAGTATACTTTCTTAAAAGCATAGCCTAGAGTGCGTGGCAGGTAATTCAATCCGGTCTTCCTCATCTTCACGATCCGGATGTCCACACCGGGAATGGAGTGATGCAAAAAACTATGTGGAACCTGAATATGAGACGGGATGATGCCTTCCATATGCAATGCCCCCCAAAGATAGGGCAGATCCTTGATCTTGAAGCCCATCATGCGTGATGCCACCGTATCCAGCGCGGGAATGCTGTCTGATCCCATCAGCAGGCCAAAATGCTTCGGATTTCCCGCCGAAGGACCTGCTCCATCCATTCCCATGATCCCGTCTATGATACTGAATGTTATCTTGGAACGGCACAGTCCATAGATGGCAAGGAGCATTTCTGCAAAGCTTTTGGTATCCGGATTCAGACGATGGTACTCGCTTTTCACCATGCCCGGAACCAGGCCATAGAGGTTTTTCAATGCTCCGGTAAAAGCCATCAGAGAGTGGGTTTTGTATTTTGCCACATTGATCACAATGCCACATTTGAACAGTGCTTCAGAGATCTTTACATGGGTTCCCTCATAATTCAGCTCCCGATATTTCTCTGTGGAAAGATTCACCAGGCGTATTGGATAGCGTTCGGCAAGATCATTCAAGCCACAGGTTTCCCACACTTTTTTTACAGATACAGAACCACCGGGGCTATCGCCCAGCCACACCTCTTTTTTCAGGCTCAAAAAATAGCGGATAATGGCTTCCAGCACTTTGGGATGCGTGGTGACAGCGCGCTCGGGGGGATAGGCTCCCAAGAGGTTGGGTTTTATCAACACTCTTTTGCTACGCTTTATTTTGTTGTCCCTCAGCTCCGAAAACCATGTGCCAATGGCATCTTCCAACACCGGCAGATCATAATTGTCAATAGCTCGTATCTGTACTGTGGGATGCTTCATCTTTTCACCGCTAACTCTTTGGCAAAGAATGTGCTCAGCTTCACACCAAGCCCGATATTAACTTGAGTTTGTCGGTTTTCCCCTACGATGCAATGCATAATAGATGCGTCTATCTGCCCATGTTTGAAGAGATAGGTGATCCCGGCAGTGAGAAAGTGTTGAGCACCATCCTTGATCAACATACTGGTGGGGACATCATCCCAAAACATCGATGAATCGGCATTCGCGGCGGTGTTTTCGGGCAGCATGATCTCGCCGTCCCACACATTGGAACGGAACATATAGCCTGCTCTGAAGATGCGGTTTTCACTATGCTTTTCTGCCCCCATATGGAGGCTGTAGCGATCGTTGAACCGGTCATCCACGGCAGAATCGTTGATGTATCCAAAGTCACCGGAAAGGCGATACATACCCTTGGTATAGCTCAAACCTGCACTGAGTTCCAGGGGCAAGGTGTAATCATAACGGGCATAGCGCAGATCCACATCGATATCCGTGGGTAAGACAGCAGACACGCCTGCCATCACAGGTCCGCGTTGCAGCAGGATTCCAGGTTGTAATCGCAACGCGGGAGTGGATTTTGTAACTCTGTCGTAGGTGCGCAGGAAGATGGGATCGTCGAAATTGTGCAACTGGTAATGTGCTGCCATGCCCACACTAAGGCTATACAGAACTCTATAATTTGCCAGCAGGCTAAACTGATGAAGGTTATATTTCGGCGACCGCTGCACCAGATCCGCACCCTGATTGATCTCGATGATAAAATCTTGCAAGTCTATACTTTTGGGGTTGGAATACATGGTAGACAGCAGCATTTTCTTCCCCAGGGGAAAGCTGAAGCCAAAGATTCCCAAGGGCATGGGCGACACGTAATTCGCGTTAAAGATCATTCTATCCACATTCTGAGGTGGCTTTATGCTCAATTCGGCGAAGACGGACGCTGAATCTGCCCTCATTACTGCCGGATTGATCAAACCGGATTGAACTCCGCCCAAGACAGCCGCACCGGTATAACCCCGGCCTGCTGCTTCGGCTCCGTGAAAATTCCGAGAGTAATACTCGTAAAAGGGATTGGCGTACATGGGCGCGTTCAGCACAAACAGTGTGTCCACTCCCTGGGCAAAAAGACCCGTGCATGCTAGCATCAGGATGAAGATAAAGCGTATTTTCACATCAAGCTCCTTGTGTATCAAGTCCTTGTATTAAAAGTCTGGCTGCGTTCTTTGCCCACCGATACGATCTTCACCGGGCTTTCCAACAAATCTTCGATGGCTTGAAGATATATCCTTGCATTTTTGGGCAGAGCGGACAAGGAACGGACATTAGCGAGATCTTCCTCCCATCCCTTTAGCAGCATATACATTGGCTCTACTTTTTGCAGATCCAGAGGATGAGATGGTGGGCTGCTAAGTACCTTTTTACCCAATTTGTAGCCAATGCATATCTTCAAATCTTCAATGCCTGAAAGCACATCCAGCAGCGTGAGTGCGATCCCGTCCAAAGTATTCAGTTTGGCGGTGAATGCTGCCAATACGGCGTCGAAATGCCCGATTCTTCTGGGTCTGCCGGTAGTGGCGCCAAATTCATTGCCCTGAATGCGGATTTTATCTGCCACATTGCCAAACATCTCTGTGGGGAAAGGACCTTCACCCACTCTGGTGCCATAGGCTTTGAACACGCCCAACACTTCATCGAGCAGTCGAGCCGAATATCCGGCACCGATACCAACTGAATCCACAATAGTGTTTGATGACGTGACATAAGGATAACTGCCCCAAGAGCGATCCAGCAAGGTGCCCTGCGCCCCTTCAAAGAGTATCTTGGCGTCCCGCATACGCGCGTTTTGCAATACTTCAAAGCTCTGTGTAACATTCTTTTTAATGATTTTCCAGCAATCCTTCAGCCTGTCCAGAAGCTCTTTCAATTGGGCCGGATCCACCTCTTGATTGTGGTATTCATAGAGTTCACATATTCTTCGTTTCAGATAGGCGGGATGCGCCAGATCGATCATGCGGATCCCGGTACGGGCAGTGAGGTCGGCATAAGCCGGGCCGATTCCGCGCCCTGTAGTACCGATTTTCGCACCCTTCAGCAGACTTTCAGTCCGGCGATCCAACTCCATGTGCAAGGGCAATACAATCCCGGTTCGCTCATCGATGAATAAGCGTTTATTAAAATCGATTCCCGCAGCTTCCAAAGCTCGGATTTCATTCATCAAGGCAAAGGGATCAACCACCACTCCGGGGCCTATTATACACTTCGTACGAGGATACAATATACCGGACGGTACCGTATGAAACACGTACTTCATGGCATCTACGACTATGGTATGACCGGCGTTGCTGCCACCCTGAAAGCGCACCACGTAATCGGCATCTCCTCCCAGGTAGTCAACAATCTTTGCCTTCGCCTCATCACCCCACATACAACCCAAAACAGCAATAGCAGGCATCACATTCTCCAGATTTATTTAGGACTCCATGTATTAAACAAAGACATCTTTTGTCAATGCAAATCTTTGTGTCTGCACTCCTTGTTCAATAGCGTTTCCAGCGCTGATGATTATAATAGCCCTACGCTATGGTTGATCGAGATTATCGTAAACTTCGGGCTCAATTTCCCTTATCATAATATGTCACCATCTCTTCGATGGGCTGACGTTTTGTGCTGCCGGCAAAGCTGGATACCACCTTGCCCCACATACTTTTCTCATCTTTGGGATAGCCAAAGGCTGAGATTGCCACAATGCGCCAGGTCTTGGGAAGAGCTAGGTATTTTGCCAAAATCTTTTCTGAAAATGCAGCCATCCAGCAAGAGCCAATACCCATTTCCCAAGCGCACAAAATCATCTGTTGAAAGGAGATGGCGGTATCCACCAGATAGTAATCCTGCCCGTTTACGCGCAAATTCTTTTTCGTGTCCGCGCAGGCCACGATTACACAAGGGGCAGATTTGATGAAGAAATTGCTAAGCCCCACCAGGCCGGTGTGTTTTACCAGAGCTTTGATCTGCTCGGGCTCGGTGAGGACGATATAGCGCCAGGGCTGACGGTTTTGCGCAGATGGAGCCACTCGTCCTGCTTCCAGAATCTTATCCAGGCTTTCTTTGGGAATGGGATCCGGCTTATAATCCCGAACGCTGTGCCGGCTTGCAGCAAGCTCTAAAAAGTTCATAATCAATATCCTTTATCAGTGAAGCGGTTGAGATCTTCCAAGGTATTTACATTCTGCATGATGCCGGGATCGTCCACCGCCACGATCACGCTTCCCACGCCGCTGTGACGTAGTATCTCTCGCAGAGTCTCGTAGACAGGATTTTGGATATCCAGATTGCGGGGGATAATGATGGGATGTCCGCGTCGACCCAGATACTCGGGTTTGATGATACAATCCGGGTTTTGCACCGCACTTTCTACTAGGATGTCCAGGGTAGAGCCGTGTACAAAGGGATGATCTACCGGCCAGATCAGATAATGCGAAAAAACGCCTTTGATATCCGCGATAGACCGGCGCAGAGATTCCAGCATCGAGCTTGTTTCCAAGTCTTTGGCCAGCACGATGTTTCGTATACCCGTCTCCAGCAGGCTGCGGCTGATCATCTGTGAAAAGAGCAAGCCGTCCACCATCGCTTCAGACTTTGGTATGCCAAAGCGCGTGCCTTTGCCTGAAGCGAGGATGATGGCGCAGATATCAGAGGGAGTTAAATTCTTCAATGGCTTTATCGAGCTCTTCCAAGTTGTTTTCGAAGGTTTCGATCCAATACTGAGGATCCCATTGCATGTTCAACTCCTCCTCGCTACGGCCTTGTTGTTCCACCCAGGTGAAGTACTTCAGGTGGTGGATGCGCTTTTTGTCTTGATAGCTCAGTTCCAAGAAATTGTCGTAAGATTGCGCGTTGAGGCATCCTTCCATATCGATGGCTGCCTGCAGCGTGTCGTAGTCTCCCTTATCCTTTTTCAGCTTCTCGATGCGGCTGGCATACATGGACGCGGAATCCGTGAAACAGGTAAGCAGCACGTCATTTTCGTCAAGTTCGTAGTATCTCGCTGTTTTTATGGCTGCCAGCATATTCCCGATGGAGGATATTCCCATCAAGGGAAGCTTTTTCAGGGTATCGAAATCCACACCCTGGCGGTGGAGATATTCGTGCCCGGCAGCTTCATTGAACAAGCGGAGCAGACGGATGCAATCTTCGTCGCGAACTGCTGCCACATTATCGGTACTGCGTACATTATGTACCCAGGGTATGTGTTTGTCGCCGATGCCTTCGATGCGGTGTTCGCCAAACCCGTTATTCAGCATGGTGGGGCATTCCATGGCCTCAGCCGCGGTGATCATGGTGTGGGGGCTCATCTTTTTCAGGTAATCCCCGGCGGCGATGGTGCCAGCGGATCCGGTTGCACTCACAAACGCGCTCAGTCGGTTTGCCGGTTTTTTGATGTGCTGGAAGGTTTCCCACAACGCGCTGCCGGTTACCTGATAGTTCCAAAATGAATTCCCCGGCTCTTCAAAGTGATTGAGGATCGTGTAATGGGGATCGTGACTCAATTCTTCACATTTGTCATAGATTTCTTTCACATTGGATTCGCTGCCGGGAGTAAGGATGATCTCAGCTCCGATCTCTCGCAGCCAGGCAAAACGCTCTTCACTCATCCCTTCGGGCAACACAGCCACCGCGGGACAATCCAGCAAAGCGGCGTCAAAGGCTCCGCCACGGCAGTAATTCCCGGTGGATGGCCATACGGATTTCTGGGTTTCTGGATCGAAGGCACCGCTTACCAAAAGAGGCAGCAGACAACCGTATGCTGCTCCAACTTTGTGCGCCCCGGTAGGGAAATACTTACCCACCAAGCCTACAATCCTGGCCTTTACTCCACTGATCTCCGGCGGTATTTCAAAATAGTTCGGCGCTCCAAACAGCCCCGTTTCCATGTCGTTCTTCCATGTGATTCTGAACAAATTGAGCGGATTCAGATCCCACAATCCAATCTCTTTGATCCGGTTTTGCAATTCCAGAGGGATATTGTGGGGGTTCATCTGCTGCGATATCGTAGGCAATATGATGCCATGCGCTTTGCATCGGGCAGCATTTTTCCTGATGATGTCCATGTTTTTATGAGGGATGAGTTTTGGCATTTTATCTCCTAATTTGCTATATTCTAATAAGGTACTGGGTACGACAGGGAATCCAGCCTGCTCAGCACATCCTTTACTTTGCTGTTAAAGATCATCGCGGCGATCACAAAGGGTTTGTATCCCGCTTCCTGATAGGTGTGCAGGCGATAACGCTCAAATACGCTTTTGGCTACTTCGCCACGCTCGCAGCTCACGCCACTGATATCGGCAGGGAGACAGTGTTCATAGAGTGCGTTTCCGCCTTTGGTCAGCTTCATCATATCCTCGCTGCATTCCCAATCGATATGCCGTTTATTTTCAGCCAGACAATGCTGTTCAAGATCTTTCAAGCCTTGTCTGTCGCCTTGTTTCAAAAGCTCTGTGCGTTGCTGCATCACTGCCATTGGCGCCCAGGATTTGGGATAGACTACATCCGCAGCTTCGAAAGCCTCTGCCATCGAATGAACCCGCCGAAAGCTTCCACCACTATGTTTGGCAAAAGCTTGGGCACTATCCAGGGTATCCGGCAGCAAGTCATATCCTTCGGGATGTGCCAGCACCACTTCCATGCCGAAACGGGTCATGAGGTTGATCACGCCTTGGGGCACAGACAGGGGTTTGCCATAGGACGGAGAATATGCCCAGCTCATGGCAATCTTTTTGCCATACAGATTTTCCCAACCGCCAAAATAGTCCTTCAGCTTTAAGAGGTCAGACATACTCTGAGTAGGATGATCCAGATCGCACTGAAGGTTCACCAAGGTAGGGCGTTGTGCCAAAACTCCGTTGGCATGGCCTTCAGATACGGCATCTGCCACCTCTTTCATATAAGTATGCCCCTCTCCCGGATACATATCGTCACGAATGCCAATTACTTCGGTAAGGAAGGAGATCATATTGGCAGTCTCCCTCACGGTCTCGCCATGAGCGATTTGGGACTTCACTTCATCCAGCTCGGACAAAGCCAAACCCAAGCCATTCACCGCGGAGGCAAAGCTGAAACGGGTGCGGGTGCTGTTGTCTCGGAATATCGAGATAGCCAGGCCATAGTCGAAGATCTTCCAGGGCTTTTTTTCTTTGTGCAGCTCTTGCAAAATCTCAGCAACCAGCATCACGGCTTTCAGGTTGTCCACGCTGTTTTCCCAGGTGAGCAAAAAGTCTTTGCCAAAAAGATCTGTTTTTAGCTTTTCCAGCTCTTGTAGCCTTTCCTTTATCTTATTCATAAATCTACCTCTGCTATATTAATTTATTGATTGGGATACATGGTTTTGGCGGCTGTCTCCACAGCGTCCACGATCTGTTGATAACCGGTACAGCGGCAGAGATTGCCCTTGAGGGCTTGCCTGATCTCAGCCCGGCTGGGGCGATGGTTCTTCAGCAGCAGGGCAAGCGCGCTCAGCACCATACCGGGTGTGCAAAAGCCACATTGGATGGCACCGGCATCCATAAATGCCTGCTGCAAAGGGTGTAAACTGCCGTCTTGGGGACTAATTCCTTCGATTGTGATTATCTCACAGCCCTCCACATCACTCAGGACAAGCTTGCAACTGCGGCGTGCCTCACCATTCACCAACACCGTGCAAGAACCGCAAACTCCTATGTCACAGCCGATTTTGGTGCCGGTCAAACCCAGATCTTCCCTGATGTATTCAGAGAGTTTCTTATTGTGGATATTTTCAGGGATTTCGTACTTCTTTGTGTTTACAATTATCATGGTTTCCTCAATTTTATCGGCTGATCCACACAGCGCTGTCCGGTAGCGCGGTAAATAGCATTGGCAATGGCAGGAGCGGTAATCTCCAGGGTCGGTTCGCCCACACCTTTGGCTTTGGAGGGTGAGCAGGGATCAGGATTTTCCACGATTATGGCAGTCATTTCCGGCAGATCGGTGGCCCGCATCAGTCTATATTGATGCAGGTTTGTGGGCAATACCGCTCCATCCTTGAGCGCTACTTCTTCAAAGAGCCCGTATCCTGCGCCGGTAGCCATGCCGCCGTAAAACTGGCCTTTCACCATTTCCGGATTGATCGCCCTGCCTACGTCGTGGGCGGCCACCATATTCAACAGGCTCACTTTCCCGCTTTTGGCATCCACTTCCAGCTCCACTGCCTGACAGCCATAAACCCATGTGAAATAGGCATTACCGTGCCCGGTTTCTTCATCCCAGCTAACTCTGGGTGCCTGGAACACACCGAAGGCATAGGGATATATCTGTTTGCTGAAACACAGGCTGATGGCTTCATTCCAGGAGCAGATCAGATCGCCATTTTCATCATAGATCTTTTCATCCTCGAAGGTAGTAGCTTTGCGCTGCTTATCGGCTGCCAAAGCTTCCGCGATGATGCCCTTCAAGCTGCGTGCCGCGTTAGTGGTGGCTCCGCCTCCCAAAAGAGTCCCGCGTGATGCCACCGTGGTGCCGCCATCCGGGATATTCGAAGTAGAGGGCATGCGGTAGCGGATACGAGTCAAGGGAAGGCCCAGCTCTTCCGCGGCAATCAGGATCATAGCGCTTTCCGCGCCCTGTCCGTTTTCATGCACACCTGTCTCCAAAAGCACACTGCCATCCTGCTGGACATTGATGATGGCACTGTTGAAATCCACACCTTCCGCACCCAGGCTCATGCCTCGGTATGAGATGGCAAAGCCGATACCGTACCATTTATCCAGATTGGGATCGCCATAGCTGCAGCGCTTACGTTTACTTTTATAGTCTATCTCTTGTAAAACCTTATCCATCACTTCATTGAGGGATACTTTGTGCTTTTCCAGCACTTGTTTGGTAATGGTCACAGAGCCTTGATGCAGCATATTTATGCGTCTAAAATCAATCTCATCCATGCCCAATTTCTCCGCGGCCATCTCTATCAATTGCTCGATAGCCCAATTCACCTGAGGAGAACCAAAGCCCCGAAAGGCACCGGTAAAGATGTTGTTTGTATACACTCCGTATACATCACAATGCACATTTGGAACTTCGTAGCAACCGCAGCATTGTACGGTGGAACGCCAGGTGACCCATGGGGTAACGCTGCAATAGGCTCCGCTGTCTGCCACCATGCGCACTTTCACAAATGTAATCTTTCCATCTCGTTTCAGGCCCATCCGATACTGCATCTTGTAAGGATGACGTTTGTAGCTTTCCCGCATGCTCATTTCCCGGCTGTAGCTAAGCTTCACCGGTCTTCCCGTAAGCCGGGCACAGAGAGCCGCCCGGGCGCAGACCAACGCGGCGGTGTCGTCCTTACCGCCAAAACCACCGCCCATAGGCACTGTTTTTACTTCTACATCCTTCAATTCCCAGCCCAGAGTGGAGGCCACAAAACGCCGTGTGCTAAAGGGGTGCTGCATACTGCCTATCACTTCCATCACTCCATCCGGACGCTGGTGGCAAAGCGCGGCTTCCGGCTCCAGATAGGCGTGTTCCACGCGCGATGTATTAAATTCCTGTTCCAAAACCAGATCGGCAGATTTTTCTCCGGCTTTGATGTCTCCTGTTCTCACCCTGTGGTAATTGCACACATTGCTGCCATGCTGCGGATTGATCAGTTCCGCATCCTTTTGTAAGGCTTCTTCCGGATCGTACAAGCCGGGTAGTTCTTCCAATTCCGGTTTGATCTTCGTGCAGGCGGCCATTGCTTGCTTCCGGCTTTCTGCAACCACCAGAGCGATCACATCCCCGGTGCTGCGAATCCGCCGGTGCACCAAAGTGGGATAGTCCCGGATAATCTGCCCAAACTTGATCTTGCCGGGGATGTCGCCGGCCAGAACAACACGCACTACGCCAGGCATGGCAAGGGCCTCAGTGCAATCGACTTTCTTCAGAATGGCGCTTGCTACCGGAGCATGCAGGGGCACTGCATGCAGCATATCCGGCATACTGAAATCATCTGTGTATTTCGCTGTTCCGGTAACCTTGGCATAGGCATCGTTTCGATATGCTTTGTTCATATTTCGTCCTGTAGCTCCAAATTCATCAAGCGGGCGGGATTGATTCTTGTAAGCCGATCCAGCATATCCGGGCTTATCTTCCCGCTTTCCACCAGGTTTTTGTGCATGGAGGCGAAAAGCTCTCCAATTCCTGCAATGCCGCAGGGCACCTTTTGAGGATTGTCTTTAAAACGGTCTTTGTCTTTATCGTTAAACGCGCAATGATCGCTGGCTAGGATGTCGAATACACCATCCTGCAAAAGTTCTACCAGCATTCCCCGGGAACGCTCTGCCCTGAAAGGTGGAGTGCAGATGCGGCGATGAGCATCCACCCCTCGCAGCATATCATCGTTGTACAGTAAATAGTGGGGCGCGGTTTCACAGCTGATCCCGCCGAAAGCTTTTTTGGCTTCCTGGATGAGAATGGCTGCCTGCGGAGTGGACACATGTACAATATGCACCGGATGGCTGTATTTGATGGCCAGATCCACAACTCTTTCCACTGCTCTTAATTCGGCTATTTCAGGGCGACGGAGAAAGTGGTCGTGTGGATGATGGAAGGGATGCCTTTGAGAGTATTCCTGCACCGTGGCTTCATCCTCGCAATGGATCAGGATTCGGGTTTTATGCTCCGCCAAAGCCTGCATCCAGCGCTCAATTTGTTCATAAGAACTGTAAAGACCTGCTTCACGATAGCAAGTGTATAGCTTCAGATCCACATCCTTGTCCAGAAGGGCTATGATGTCCTCCACCTCGCTGTAGAGCGGGCTGAGGTGCCAAAACACTTTGCCGCTAAAGTCCCGGTTCGCTACCCGTTTCATCCTGAGATATTTGTCTTTGAGGGGAGTACCGGCTTCTTGAGTTACAAAAGCCCCTATCGAGCCCAAGGCTACGCCCAGAGAAGCAATTTCGGGCCTCCGCAACAAGTTCAGGTCGGCAAAATCATCGCGCAAGCGATATCCGCCGATGCTCTCTCCTACATGTACATGAAAATCATGATATATCCGCTCAATCGGCAAATTTCACCGCCTGTACATCCTTAAGTCCATGCCCGGTAAGCATCAGCACCACGCTTGCTTTGTCCTTGATCTTCCCCTGTTCCCGGCAGTTGAAGTATGCCGCCAAAGTGGCCGCAGATGAAGGTTCACAAAATAAACCGCTGCGTTCTGCCAGCATTTTTTGCGCGGACAATATCTCCTCATCGGTCAGTCTGATCCCAAATCCCTCGCTATCTTGCAGTACTCTTAAGGCCAAATGCGCAGCAGAAGGGGTTTTTACGCAGATGGAATCCGCTATTGTACGAGTTTGATTGGCATCGCCATATACGCCACTCTCCCAATAACTTGTGATGGCATCGGAACTCTCTGCCTGAGCAGCCACCAATACCGGCACCTTGTCGATGAGCCCGGTTTTTTGAAGATCGCTGAAGGCTTTCGCCATCCCGCAAAGGATCACGCCATCACCGGTAGGGATAAAGATGTAGTCCGGCACAGATTCCATCTGCACAAAGAGCTCCAGCCCGGCGGTCTTTTTACCTTCGATGGTAAAGGGATGGTAAGCAGTATTGCGATTCAGGCAATCGTGATCTTTACCGTAATTTAAGGCAGCGGCAAAGGCATCGTCGTAACTGCCGTCTACCAAATTCAGTTTTGCCCCGTGCACCTTGATCTGAACCAGCTTGGCTTCCGGGGCGGCAGCAGGCGCGAAAATCACCGCTTTCAGACCCGCAGCCGCACAAATTGCAGCCAGAGACGAAGCCGCGTTACCCGTAGAGGCAGCAACGATCTCCCTCATCCCCAAACGTTTAGCCTCTGCCACCACCAGTTGTGATGCGCGATCTTTCAGCGATCCGGAGGGATTCAGCCCGTCGAACTTCAGATGCAGGGTTTCTCCCGCCAGGCTCTGACTACAAACCAAAGGCGTTTTCCCTACGGGCAGATTGGGAAAATACTCTTTGTCTACAGGGCAGAAGATCTCGCAGAGTTCTTCCATGCGTTTGGCTTCGTGGGCGTCTGGAAAGGCGATATTGAACTCTGCCCATGCCCGGGCAATTCCCTCGTAATCGTACACACATTCCAGGATTCCGGGCAAGGGCATCCCGGCTTTGTAGTCCCTGGCACACACCGGGCAGAGGTAGATAAGATCTTCCGGGGAATACTCTGCCCCACAGTTGCTGCAGCGATATCCAGTAAAATAAGTCATGATTTCAATTGATAGATCAGCGCTGCATAGAAAGCAGCCGCTTCGTTTAAGTGTTCTATGGGTGTAGCTTCATTGGGCGCGTGGGCATACACTTCATTACCGGGTCCCAGACCGATGCAGGGGATTTTGTGCATTCCGGATATTGCTACACCATTGGTGGAAAAAGTCCATTTATCTATCTTGGCTATGCGGGAAAGAGTATTTTCATAGGCCCTTGCCGCCGCTTGAATCCATGGGGAATCCTCCGGTGTAAGCCAGGTGGGATAGTATTTTTCTGTGGGATACACCAAGCCGGTGAAAGCAGCTTCTTCATAAGTGAGCACTTCTACCCGAGCGTCCGGCTCACCCGCAAGCTTGCAGGCCTCTCTCACCTCTGCCACCGCGCTCTCTTTGGTCTCGCCCAAAGTAAGGCGACGATCCAGATGGATGCGGGCACTATCCGGCACGGCACACTGCGATGGCCCGGTGAAATATACTTCGGTAACCGCCACAGAGCCTTTGCCCAGAAAATCGTCCTTGTGCAAACGCTCGTGCAGCTTTTCGATCTCCAAGGCGATGCGGGATATCTTGTAGATCGCATTATCGCCTCGTTCCGGTGCGGAGCCATGACAGGAAAGGCCTTTCACGTGTACCTGCATTTCCATTCTGCCCCGGTGACCACGATAGATATTCATATTCGTGGGTTCCGTAATCACCACCATATCCGGCCTTATCTTGTCTTCATTGATGATGTATTGCCAGCAGAGTCCGTCACAATCTTCTTCCATCACGGTTCCGGTAAAATACAGCGTAAAGCCTTCTTGCAGATTCAGGTCTTTTATGATGCGCGCCGCAGTGAGCATGCTCGCCATGCCGCCTTCCTGATCCACAGTTCCTCTGCCCCAAACCTTAGCGTCCTTCACGTGAGCGTCAAAGGGATCAAAATCCCACAAACTGAGATCTCCGGGATACACGGTGTCGATGTGGGCGTCAAACGCGATCACTTTGGGTCCAGTGCCGATGCGGCCGATCACATTGCCCAGAGGATCCACAAAC
The DNA here is from genome assembly GCA_002410505.1 of Cloacimonetes bacterium UBA5284. Taxonomy (GTDB): domain Bacteria; phylum Cloacimonadota; class Cloacimonadia; order Cloacimonadales; family Cloacimonadaceae; genus UBA5456. Next base: position 57,865 of record DHSO01000019.1, read on the forward strand.
ACTTCGTCAAATCCCGCGCTTTCCATCTCCCGCTTTATGCAATCTATCACATCCTTTTCTTTGGTAGAAAACGCGGGAATGCGGACCATATCCATCAGGAAACGTACAGTCTCACTTTCATAAGCTTTGGCTTTCTTCAGAATCTCAAAATACATTACAGCCTCCTTGGCGGCTTTATCTAAAATCTTTCCCACAGTGATGCGGCAAGCGCTCTGCTTTCGGCACGTAAGTCCTGTTCGTCCACACCCAAAAGCAGTTCACCATCCCACATCAGGAATTCTCCGTTCACGATGGTAGCCTCTACCGGTGCCTGAGATATGCCATAGATCACATGACCAATCCAGGTCTCGGCGTTCAGGGGTGTATGGGGATCGTAATCCACCAGAATCATATCCGCGTTTGCACCTTCAATAAGTGTACCATGCCCTTTTCCCCAATACTTCTGCGCGATCACAGGATTATTGAATAGCAGGGTGGAGGCAATCTCCATGAATCCGGCAGAGGGATTCTCCTGTTTGAGATGCTGCGCCCAGAGACCCACGCGCAGCTCTTCCGGCATACTCACCGTCATGGCATCCGTGCCCAAGCCCACTGTTATTCCCAATTCCGTCATTTTGCACACATCGGCGATGCCTACCGCATTATTCAGATTGGATTGCGGATTGGTAACCACTGCCGCACCAAGATCTGCCACTATCATCATTTCCTTCGGAGACAGATGCACTCCGTGCGCTAACACGCTGTTAGCATTGATTAGTCCAAAATCTCGCAGGCGCTCCACCACGCGTTTGCCATAATGTTCGATGTTGTAGCGCTGATCGCTCTGAGCCTCTGCCACATGGATGTGGGTGCCGCAGGCCGCATCTGCTACTATTCGCGCTATTTTGCCCAAGCTGTCGTCGCTGAGAGTGAAGGCGGCATGCATACCAAACAGGGCCTTTAACTGCGGATCCCGGTTCTTGCCATAGGCCTCGATGAAGCTCAGGTTTTCCGCAATCCCCTCATCCCTGCGCTGTATGCCATCCCGATCCGATACTTCATAGCAAAGGCTCGCCCTCAATCCGATGTCTTTCACGGCTTTGCCAATCTCGCTTAAAGATCCGGCAATGTGATATGGGGACGCATGATGGTCGATGACGGTGGTAGTACCCTTGCGAATACAGTTTATTGCCGATATGGCAGCGCTGATGTAGCTGTCGCGCAACATTAGTTGCTTATCCAGTCGCCACCAGAGATTGTTTAGTACCTCATTGAAATCCTTGGAAGGCGCAGCTTTGCCCAATCCGGTAACGAGAGTGGAATAGAAGTGGTGATGGGCATTGATCAGGCCCGGCATGAGAATCTTGCCCGTGGCGTCGATATGTTCGCAGTTTTCATCTTTTAGCTGCGCGTAGGGAGCTATCTTTGCGATCCTGCCATCTTCCACCATCAGAGCGTGGTCTTTCAGGTAAGGCTTCCGGCTATCGAAGCTGAGAATCTCAGCAGAATGAATAATGTATTTTTTCATATTTCTTCCTTTTTATTCCAAATCAGGGATTCAAGAGTATATTAACATCATAACTTGTCAACATAATTCCCTGCTTTGGCTTTTCCCCTTTTTCGATCCCGGCTAATCTGGGTTTGGCATATACACACTCTTTCCCGGATGCCGGGCCCCTTCAGTGGATGTCCTTAGAGCTGTCTTCACAGTACTGTAGTTGTCGGGCAGAGCAAAGAGATTGATGGGATAGGGCAATTGGAGGCATATTATTCTGAATTTTCTTAGTATTCCAGAAATCCACCAGAAATCCATCCGGTTTTGTCACCTCTTATCCTCCCTTTTTGCGTAGCCTTAATCAAGTGACCATCAAGCGTTCATCAAGCGTTAATAATTAACGCTTGATTAAGGCTTGATTAAGGAGTGATGAACGCCGTGAATACAGTTTGGAAAATGACAAAAAGAATGGTATAAGAATCAGGACAATCAGGACATGTATAACCGGCAATAACACTCAGATAGTCTCAAAACAATAGATGTATTTACCGGCTTGTGGAGGTCTCTCACAGATTTCTTTGCATCAACCTTGAACCTATTACAATGGCAGGATTCCCGGATCAGGATATCTAATACATCTGATATTCCCACAAAGAAAAAGCCCCGGACTAGCATCCGGGGCTTTGTTATTATCTTGTTGTACTATTT
>DHSO01000014.1 GCA_002410505.1 Cloacimonetes bacterium UBA5284
GTGTTAATGATGAAACCAATTTATAGATGCTATCTATCTTGTCAAGTACTATTTACATATGCTTTTTGTCCCCTTTCATGTGCAACGGTCTTAGAAAGAGTGTTTTGAGGAGTTTCTCAGCGCCCACGAAAAGCGGATATTCCGCTATCTTTTGGGCCTGACGGCAAGTGAAGACGATGCTAAAGACCTTGTGCAGGCTGTATTTATAGCCATCTACAACAAGTTTGAAGGCATCGAGGAAGCCACCGCGCTTTCATATACCTATAGGGTCGCCCACAACAAAGCTATGACCTTCCTGAAACGAAGAAGCCGCTATGTGAATGTGGATCCCACGTCCTTTGTAAATGTATTGAAAGCGCCCACCCCACCCGAGGAACGGGACTACACATTTTTGCACAATGCCATGAAAGAACTACCCCATCGCATGGCCGCGGTAATCCAACTGCAATACTATGAAAAGCTCTCTTACAAAGAGATCTCGGCACACTTGGGGATCAGCGTGAAGGCAGTGGAATCTCTTCTGGTTCGAGCCAAGCGCATACTGCGAAAAAAAATCGTGCAGGATAACAAGGAGTATTAAGTAATATGACCGGACACCTAAGCAAAGCGCCAAATATAAAAGGAGAGAACAATGAGATGCAAAACAGCTGAACGCTACATCAGCCTGAAGCTCGACAATGAGTTGCCGGCTTCCCATGCCAATAAATTGCAGCTACATCTGCAGCACTGTTCCTCCTGCCGCCAGCTCTTGGAGCAAAACCAAAAGCTTCAGAATCTGCTACACAGCCCGATTGAGAGTGAATATCCATCCTGGATGCACCAGCGCATTATGCACAATCTGCCCACAGATAAGCCCAAAAACTGGCTTTACAAACCGGCCTTCAGCTTTGCCGGCTCCGGTCTCGTGATCGCGCTGAGCCTGTTTATTGGCATATTCACCGGGATCAGGGGCTTCCGGGATACTGCTTTTCTCCCCGGAGTTGTGGGAGAAGAAAGCACGCAATTGCACTTCGGTGAAAACAGCCTGATGGAGATGTATGATGAGTAAAAGACTTATTACCATGTTGCTTTTTATCTCTCTAGCCTTCAATCTGGCCGTTTTGGGAAGTATCATCTGGCTGAGACTTCATATCCCACGCACTGTCCACCGCGAAAGATCCAGGAATGAATGGGTGCGTCTACCGGAACACATACATCATGACCAAAACGATCCGGAAATCAGACAAATGCGCGTAGAATACGACAATCAGAAGGTAAATCTAATGCGCAGCCTCGCCGGCGACAACTATGTGGAAAAAGACATTATTGCGATTATAGATTCCTCTCTCACTGCCCAGACTAATCTCGAGAAGGAGCTTGGGCACAGACTTTTGGACATTCGAAAACAAATGAGCTCGGAAGAAGCCGAAAAGTATTTCGGAGCCCGGGCCGATATGCTGCAAAGAAGAATTAACCGATATAGAGACATAAGAAACAGGAGACTCGAAGATGAAAAGAACATTGATAATAGGACTTATCCTCATGATGGCCGCAGGCGCCCTCTTCGCCCAGAGAGCCAATAGGATCGCCCCGAATAGAAGACCCATGGAAATGCATCGTTTTGCCGGCCCCATGCAAGCCTGCATGGACGAACTGAAGCTCAGCGATGCCCAACAGAAGAAATTTGCCGAAAGCAGAGCCGCTTTCCAAAAACAAGAGAACACACTGAAAGCTGAGATCAGCAATCTGAAGCTGGATATGGTAGCTGCGATGAAAGCGGAAAACCCGAAACGCGTAAAAGAACTGAATAAACAGATAAGCGACAAAGAATTGCTCCTGGAAAATGCCCATGTGGACTTGATGTCCAACTACATGAAAGAACTGAACAAAGAGCAGAAAGAGATCATGTTGAAACATATGCCCATGATGATGAGAAATGGTCTGCAAAATCGCTTTGATGCCCGTGGTGCAATACATGGAAAAATGATGCAGCGCAGAGCCCCGGGTATGGGCGTAAGACAGCATGACTGCGAAGAAGAATGCGAAGATTGCGACGGAGACAGAAAGTTTAAACACAGAAAGTAAGAATATCCCTCCTCAGCAACACACAGACTAATGCCACGGGCACCCCTCCCGTGGCATTTTTTTGTTTTGAGGCACATTATACTCAAAATATTCTTGACGAAAGTCCGGAACATTCCGGTATGGAAATATATGAAGCTGTGTTTCGTGATCTTTCTCCTGCTGCTGTGTATGAGCTCTGCCCTGTGGGCGGAGCGTCAACAAAGCTATGCCCAGAAATACATAAAATCCTATCCCGAAAGCATTGGAAAAGCAGTTTCGGCTCCTCTATCCTGGGATGGAGAGGGGTGGCTGACTGCCGGCGCATTGGTGCTTTCGGCCGGCACTATATACTTGGCAGACGAAGAAATAAATGACTTCGTGCAGCGCAAGCGCAGCGACTTCAGTGAAACCATAATGACCGGTGCCAAGCAATTTGGTGAGGGGAAATATGTGTTACCGGCTTTGGGGGCCACGATTTTGGGCGCGTACATCTTGGATTCGGAAAAAAGCATGGACACTGGACTCTTGTCCCTGAAAAGCTTCATTCTCGCAAATGGTGTAACTCTTACCCTGAAAACGGTCAGTCAAAGACGGCGTCCTTCCGCGGACAGGGGAAAAGAGTTCTTTGCCGGGAGTGGTTTCGATCGCAAGCGGGATAGCTTTCCTTCCGGACACTCTACCATTGTGTGGAGCATTGCACCGATTCTGGCAGAACAGTATAGGGACAAAATCTGGGTAGCACCTGCTGCCTATAGCATTGCTACACTCACTTCCATATCCCGTGTCCACGACAACAATCATTGGGCCAGCGATGCATTTGTGGGCGCAGTAATAGGATATGTGAGCGCGAAATTGGTCTTGGGCTCCACGCCACGCTTACAGCTGCTCCCAAACCCTGAATTGGCAGGTGTGAATATGTATCTTCTGTTTTAGTTTATTTGCCCAATACGAACGATATAAAGCTAATCAGGGCATTTGTATATGAGGTGTCGCCCCGGTAATATTCTGTGATGATCTGCCGCACTTTTGCCATGTCCAGCATGGTATCTCCGATTACGCTCGAATCGTTTCCCAGTGCCATTATTTGCTCTTTATTTGCTCTCAGAAATACTTCATTGCGCCCGGGAGCTGGATGCTTCTCTCGCCTGGTTTTTAGCGCGACCAGGATTTTCATCGCGTAAGGTCTATAGTTGTATGGAGCGCTGTGCTGAGCCAGGGCCAGGGGATACCGGCTCAATTGCGGAAAATATTCCCGGATCACTCTGCGGTGAACTTGTTCATCCAATTGTGCCCAAGCACCATATTTCCAGTGCTGATTTAGCAAGGATGCCTGCAAGTATGGCATGTGGTCGTTGATCTGAGAATCCAGATGGCAAAAATCCGGCATATTGATGCTGCGGGGTGAATAGCGCACATAAAAGAGGTTCATCCACAAGGGATTGGGCATTCCATCCGGTGGAGGCATCTGCGCCAGGGAGTCTTTCAGTGAATGCACAAAGCCCTTGTGCATGCTTAAATTCACTTCGGGGACAAAGAAACTGTGGGGCTTCAAATCCAGATATCCGGTAAAATACCGGTAATCCGGAGTTCTCAGCTTGAATAAGCTGAAAAAATGCGCTGCCATCATGCGACAGCGGAAGATTTCACCGTAATATCCCCCCAAAAAGACATCAAAATCCTCAGCCAATATCGGGAAGTACTGCATCAGACAACTGCTTGCCGGATTGTATCCAAAACCCCTGCTATACATGTATTTTCTTACGGATTCCCACCCGGTATCTACGCTGCGTTCGGCTATGAAGCGGAAGCTTAAGCCCAGATCTGTGGCGATGCGCCGAGCAAGGCGATAATCCTCCGTTGTGTCTCTGCCAAAGTGCACGGTGGAAATAGGCAGTCCGCTGTTCATGATGATGGCCAGCAAAGGACGCACATCCATTCCCGCGCTTAAACCCAAGCACACCTTTCGCCCCGCTCTGAGAGGCAGAAGCGTCATGTTTTCCAACATCTTGTGTAGATTTTGAACTTCTGCGTCGGGACTGAAAACTTGATAGCTTATCTTCGCTCCTTGATCTGAGAGCAGCAGTGTACCTCTCTGAAACAGCATTTGTGTGTCTTGATAATAGCTAAAGCTGCCCGGCGCGTAACGGCGCTGGTGGGGTGGAAACTGCGTGTGCCAGTAGGCTCCCATCTTTTCGGGATCGATCTTTGCCAGACCGGCATCTTTCAGCAGAGTAATATCGGAGCAAAAATAGAAGTAATCTGATAATTCATGCAGGTACAAACTACGCTTACAAAGTAAGTCGTTGTATGCCCGAATCTCACTGTTTGCGGCTATCAGTATTAACCAATGTCCGTCCAAACAGTCCAGATGCCTTTCATCGGCTAACAACACATGCCAATCGTCGCTGTCGGGATATCGAAAATCCGCGCCTTTGCGCAGGATGGGATCACCTAGGATGAATACGGTCTCACCGGGTTTGTGGGGATGAGGAAAGTGGAGCAGATGCTTGCCGCTGCCGCCGGCATAAACTTCCACTTTCGCAGCTTCAAAGGAGTGCAAATGCGGTCGCAAAGGCGGTCTGTCTATCTTGCCTGTTTTAAAAAAGTATCCGTATAACCAGCTCATTTTGCATCCTAAGTATTGATAAACTCATTTTGCCGTCTGTATACTATTCGTCAAGTTTTTTCAATGGCGGATTGTAGCCAATGCATTTTATTGAAAGAAATGAGTGTTTGCCGGAGCCGATGTGGTCCTTGCTTATGCGAAGCTCTTGAAGATTAGCAAAAAGCCCTCTGAAATACTCTGAGCCCGACAAAGAAACTCTTCGAAGAATTGGTGGGTCTTTAGCCTGCAGACCGTATAAGCTCTTCTCTGTTGATCGGCAGCAGAGCAGATGAGTATAACTGCTATTTCATCCGGTGTAAATTGCATAGTGAGAATTGGCCATCCCCTATAGTTAAAGCTGTGCCGATCCCGATATAATCCCGATATCAAGCCGTGCTCATGCGATGATCACCCGATGATATCGAGTTCGGCACACGATAAAACACAGGGTGAGAATAGCTCACATAATTCGCTATTCTGTGATAAGTGGCCATAATTCATGATTATCAAGCTCTTTGGTTCTCTGTTTAAGCTTGCCAACTATCACTATTTGAATATATTCGTATTATGCGGAAACTAAGCTGAAAACACTGATCTACAAGTCCGCGAAATTGCGTAGAGCTGTGTGACTGTTTATGGGAGTATGAATGTATAAAATCTTCACGTTAATCGGGCTGTTGCTGCTGACCGGTTTCCTGCAAGCTCAGCGGCAGATCAGCCTTGAGGACGCAAAGAGCATGGCTTTGGAGCAAAATGCCGGCTATCTGGCAAAAAAAGCTGAATATGAAGCCGCCAAATGGCAAAAGACCAATGCCTTTTCCGCTTTTCTGCCCAATCTTAGTTTGGGGGGCACATACCTGTATATGGACCCGGCACGCACTGTGAACACCGGCTCTCAGAGTATGCGCTTGAACAAGGATCAGCGCTCAATATCCCTGAATCTCAGCCAGGTCTTATTTGCGGGAGGCAAACTGTATCAGTCCTACAAGATCGCCGCACTATCCGCCGAGATGATACAGCGCGATCTGACCGCGAACCGGCTGCAGACTACGAATGAGGTGGAAGCTAAATACTACTCTGTCCTGCAAATGAAGGAAGTATACAGTATTGCCCAGGCAGAGTATGAACAAGCCGGCGCCAATCTGGAGCTTGCGGAACTAAAACTAAGCAATGGCTTGCTTGCTAATGCCGATTATCTTCGCTTTCAGGCAGATCTGGCAAACAAAGATATCGCTCTCTTGCAGAGTGAGACTGCTTACGAGCTTGCTTTGAGGGATTTCAGCAAGCATCTGGGCAGTGAAGAATTGTTGGAACCACTTTCTTTGGCGCCGGAGGACAACGAGATTCTGCCTTTTGCCGATCTGGCCAGCGCTCAACTGAAAGAATTTGGCGAAAGACTGTTGGAGATAGCCAAAGCGGATAACCTCAGCTTGCAAAACATCCAAAATGGTGTGGAGCTATCCCGGCGCGCATACAAAATAAGTAAAGGCAGTTTTCTGCCCAGCGTCAGCCTGGTCGGCAGCAGGGCTTATGATGAAAATGGTATTGATCGCTATGAATTTGAGGCATCCAATCAGATTATGTTGAATCTTTCCGTGCCGTTGTTGCCTCAAGTCGGCAACGTGGCGGCATCCCGCAAGGCTTATTACGATTCTCAACGAGCGGTGATGGAGGCAAAGGGCGCGCAGGATGGCATAATGCTGGGCATATCCGCTTCCGTTATCAAACTGGTCAGCAGTGCCCGCCAAGTGAAAAACGCGCGGCTTTCGCTGAGTATCACAGAAGAAATGTATGCGCAGCTTAGTGAACGCTTTCGCTTGAATATGATCTCTGCCATGGAGTTTATGGATGCCGAGATCATGCTGTCTGGCGCAAGAATGGCACACGCAAACGCGTATTATGAATTTATGAAAGCCCGGCTGGCTCTTTTGAACAATCTGGGCAGCGATGATGATGCCGTGTTACACGACATCCTTTCCCAATTGTAATGGAGGAACCTTGAGAAGATATATCGTCTTGATTGCCTTGCTGCTGGCTCTGTTGAGCGCTTGCGGCAGAAAAGATAGTGAAGCTGCGCCCAAAGGCGGCCGGCGCGACGACAGCCAGTCCGTGATGGTAGAAGAACTGAGCCTGAGAGATATCGATGAGTATGTAAATGTATCCGGAAAACTTGAAGGTATCACAGATATCGTGATGAGCGCCGAGAGTTCGGGCAGAATACTCGAGCTATACAAAAAACTGGGCGATTATGTGGAAAAAGGGGAGCGCATCGGTAGATTGGAGAACGAGATATTGCAGATCCGTCTTCAGCAAGCTGAGGCAGCCTACAATGCGGCGGAGACCGGGCTGCAGAACGCTCAGAGAAATCTGGATTATGCTACACAAGCGCGGGAGCAGGAGCTGATCTCTGAGGCGGAATATAGCGCGAGCAACTCTGCTTTCAAAGGGGCAAAGGCTGCATTTGACGGTACTAAAGCCGGCTTGGAATCCGCCCGCTTGGCCTATGATAACTCCTATTTGCTGGCTGCGGAAAAAGGGCGCATATCGCAGCTACACATCGCTTCGGGTCAATACATCAATATGGGTATGCCCATAGCTTCCATCACGGATGCTTCCACCCTCATTCTCAAAACCGGGGTGGGGGAATCTCAGATCGGTAAATTGAAAGCGGGTCAATCGGCTGTGATCAGCCATTCCGGAAAGGAATATCGGGCTTCGGTAAGGGGCTTTGGCATTCGTCCCGTGACCGGTGGCGTGAACTACCCCCTCGAGCTGACTGTATCTGGTGGAAGCGGTTTACTGCCGGGGATGGTGGTATCCGCGAGGATCAAGACCAATACCTTCAAAAACTTGCTCTACACATCAATTACCAATGTGCAAAAAGAGTTTGACCGCGACTATGTGTATGTGGCACATATTGATGGCGATAAGACTGTGGCCGTACAGCGGGATGTGCTACTCGGGCGCAGTGTATCGGAATTTGTGGAGATCCTGTCCGGATTGGAAGCGGGCGAGAAAATTGTGGTATCTGGCACAGAGAATCTGGAAAACGGATCACTTGTAAAAATACGGAATTAGGGTGCAGGAATGATATCAGTAGCCAAAAGCGCTCTTAAATACTCGATTCTGGTGAATATGCTCACCATAGCTGTGCTTATCTTCGGGCTTATAGCCATGATCAATCTGCCCCGGGAAGAGTATCCCGCCGTGGATTTTGGCACTACTCTGGTGGTGGTGGTTTATCCGGGTGTATCGCCGGCCGAGATAGAGCAATTGATCGTGCACAAACTGGAAGTGGAACTGAGCGATCTGGATGATCTGGATTACATAGGAGCGACGGCGCAGGAAGGTCGCGCCACGATGCAGGTTGTTTTTACATCTGCAGTATCTCCGGATGAAGCGTTCGACCGCGTAAGCCGCGAGGTGGCAAAGGTCACAGACCTTCCGGACGATGCCCTGGCGCCGGTCATCATCAGACTAAGCATGCGCGAAGTAAACCCAATCGCGCAGGTGGCGGTTAGCAGCAATGGCCTCTCTCCCATGGCTTTGAGAGAGATTGCCGATCGTTTGGAAGATGGGCTGCTGGAGATCACGGACATCTCGAAAGTGGAAACCATCGGAGCGAGAGAGCGGCAGATATGGGTGGATGCCGATCAAAGCAGGCTGGATGCCTACGGGCTCAGTTTAAGCGATCTTTCCGCTGTATTGGGGGCCAGAAATCTGAATATGCCTGGTGGCACAGCTCGTTTTGATAAGCTGGAGTTTTTGGTGCGTACTTTGGGGGAATTCAACGATTTGGATGAGATCAAAGAGCTGATAGTCGTTTCCGATGCCGGCGGTGGTTCCATCAAGATCAAAGATGTGGCAAGCGTGCGCGATACCCTGGAAAAGCCCACCTCAATCGCCAAGCTGAATGGCGAGGAATCGGTCTCGATCTTCCTGTATAAAAAGGGGAGTGGCAATATCATCTCCATTATTGATGATGTGAAAGCTTACATAGCCGAGTTTGAGAGTAGCGTTCCCGGAATAGAAGTGAGCCTGCGCAACGATGGTTCTCTGGATGTAAAAAACGGGATCAATGCTCTTGGAAAAAGCGCTTTTATCGGAATCTTGCTGGTGTTTATCGCGCTGTTAGTCTTTTTGGGCTGGCGCAATGCAATGCTGGCCGCGTTTAGCATCCCGCTGTCCATTCTGATCGCCTTTATGGTGATTCCATATTTCGATATCACCCTGAACAATCTCACCATCTTTGGATTCATCATCGTGGTGGGCATGGTGGTGGACAATTCCATCGTGGTGCTGGAAAATATCCATCGCTTCAGAGAAGAAGGCTACTGTCACCGGGATTCCATCGTAATGGGGGTGGATCAGGTAATCTGGCCGGTGTTCTCATCCACTTTGACTACATTGGCGGCTTTTCTGCCTCTGCTTTTGCTGGAAGGCATCATGGGCCAATTTTTGGGCGTGTTTCCGATTGTGGTGTCCCTCGCGCTGCTTGGCAGTTGGATCCAAAGTATGGTGGTATTGCCCAACAACGTGTTCCAGTTTGCCCATAAAGAACCCAAAAAGGAGGATCGTAGCACGAAGCTGATCCAGCCACTGATTGCTTACTATCAAAGAGGTATTAAACACGCGCTAAAACACAGAAAGATAACCATTTGGGGAACCGTGGCGCTGCTGCTGGTTTCTTTTGGAATCCTGGCTTCCGGGGCTATTCAGTTCGAGTTTTTCCCCACTACGCCATCACAGACTATTCGCTTGCAGGTGCAGACTCCGATCGGCTCCACTATCGAAGAAACCGGCAAGATTGTAAGCCGGGTGGAAGAATTTATCCGCACTATGCCACAGAAAGATGATGTGACCTACGTGGTGTCCAATGTGGGCGCGATGGGGGGAGATACCCAGCGTAGTTTTGTTTCCAATGCCGCTCAGATCAATATCGATCTGGTGGATTTGAAAGAAATGAAATACAGCCATGAACAGATTCAGAACGCACTGAGAGCTTTCTGTGAAGATCTTCCCGGCTTGTATTCATACCGCTTTTCGCAAGGACGCAGCGGTCCGCCCGTGGGAGACGATGTGGACATCCGCATCAAGGGACCCAGTCTGGAGCGTTTGGCCTATATCAGCGACATCATCAAAGGCTATCTCAGAGATATTCCCGGCGTTACGGATATCGACGATAGCTACGACGCCGGCAAGAGAGAAGTGCGGATATTGCCGGATCACGATAAACTGGCCATCTACGGGCTTTCTGTGGCGCAGATTGCGGGCACAATCCGCATGGCATCCACCGGCAGCGAAGTGAGCCAGTATCGTGGTGATGGGGTGGATGAATTCCCCTTGATCCTGAAGATGCAGGATATCTACACTCAAGACATCGAAAACTTGAAAGACCTGAAGATTCGCACCCGCATGGGAGAACTGATCGCGATCAGAGAATTGGCAGATTTTGAGATTGCCTCCTCAATATCGCGCATTGAGCATCGGGATGGTGATCGCTTACTGCAAGTTACAGCCAGTGTGAGCACTTATGAAGAAGATGGGAAAAACAAGCGCCGCACCCCCTCGGAAGTGCAAAACATCCTGGCGGGACGCAGTTTTGGAGATAACGAGGGGCTCTTGGCGAATTTCTCTCAACGCTTCCCGGGCTATACCTACGAATTTGGCGGAGTGCAGGAAGAGCAGCGCAAGAGCTATTCATCCCTGGGGAGATTGTTTGTTCTGGCTTTACTGCTCATCTATACCATCCTGGCAAGTCAGTTCCGCAGTTATGTGCAACCCGTTGTTGTGATGCTGAGCATACCCTTTGCCTTTATCGGTGTGATATTCGGTTTGTTGATCACCGGGCTGCCCTTTTCGTTGAACACCCTGATATCGGTGGTGGCACTGGCGGGAGTGGTGGTAAACAACGCTATTATCCTTATCGATTTCATCAATCAGGAACGGGACAAAGGAGTGGATCGCTGGCACGCTATCATCCAAAGCGGATCGGTACGTTTGCGCCCCATCATACTTACTACCACCACAACAGTTGCCGGCATGCTGCCGCTGGTCTTTTCCACCGATCCCTCATCACAGGCATGGCGTCCCCTGGCCGTTAGTTTCACCTTTGGTCTGCTCTTTGCCGCGATGCTTACCTTGTTCATAATCCCGGTGATATATTCCATGGTGGATTCCTTTTTCGGAAAACTGGGCTTGACCAGATTCAAGGAGCATAAAAAGTTTACCGAAGTAATGGAATGTAAAACGATAGAAGACTAAAGGAGAACAGATGCAGGCTTATAAAGGCTGGGTTCACAGCTGGCCCGTGCTTAGTGCGATGATCCAATTTGCGCTTTTGGGCACTTTGGGAGAGATTGTATCCAAGTGGATCATTCAAAAGAACTTCAGATATCCCTTTGGAATATGGTTAACTCTGTGGAAGATGCTGGTGTGGGCGATGCTGGCTGTCGGGATCAAATATGCTTTTAAAGGCTTCGGCGGATTCTTGCAGGTTCTCATCGACGCAGGTATGTGGCCTCGCTTCAGTGAAGGCGGTTTTGGCTACGCCTTATCGCTGTCCGCGCTCATGAATCTGCAATTTGGCCTCACTCTGGTGCTATTGCACCGGGTGCTGGATAACATCCCTGAAAAGGAAAAGAACTGGAAAAACATGGATAAGAGCATGTATAGTCTGCTCTGGTTCTGGATTCCGGCACACACCGTTACTTTCCTGATGCCGGACGCACTCAGGATAGGCTTGGCTGCTGTGTGGTCCGTGGCTTTGGGGCTTATCCTTGGATTCTACAACCGAAAATAAGCCAATAAGCCATTCCTCGCGGCTACCCAGCCCCATGCTGTTACCGGTTATCTTTTGGGTAGCGGGCATCATCGTGGGGCGCTGGTTGCAATTACCCTCTGCGGGGATTGTCGCCTTCGCTATGGGGCTTCTGTGTGCAGCCATACTACTGAAGAATTTGCGCTCTATACTTATCCTTATGCTGTTCTTCAGCTTTGGCGCGCTTCGCTATGAGGCAGGCAGGAGTCGACCATCCGAACTCATCGATATCTTGCAACGCAGGAATGAAATCCAGCAAATGATCCGATATCGCATCGATACCAAACTGGCGGATAATGTGTATCAAGCTTCTGTGCAAGAAATTGCCGGCATCGATATTGAGGAAAAAGTGCTGCTGTATTATCATAGTGAGCTGAAAATAGGACACATATACAGCTCTCTTTCGATGCTGGAGCCAAGCTTCAGCGATCCCCTGCTGGACATCTACCCCCAACGCTTCAGGGCCATACTGCGTCCGGTGCTGCCGCCCCAAGAACAGGATTCGGAGCAAAAACTCGATCCTGTATCCAGACTGAGAAAGCTATTGCAAGATCGGCTGGATGAGCATCTGGGTATCTATTCTCCCATCGCAAAAGCCCTGCTGCTAAGCGATACCGGTTTCAAACGGGAGCATCGCGTAGAGCTCAGCCGTGCCGGCATCACGCATTTGATCGTGGTGAGTGGTCTGCATGTAATGATGTTGAGCCTTATCATCATGGTGATCTTGCGGCTATTTATCCCAATGCGCCTGGCAGAACTGCTGTTTATGCTATTTCTGCTCTTTTTTGCGGCTTTGAACAACTGGGCGCCGCCTATCCTCAGGGCAATGCTCATGCTGGATCTGCTGGTTCTGGCCCGCTGGATGTCACGGCGTTTGGCTGCAGCACAGAATCTGTCTGTATCGTTGTTTATCATTACCATGATCAATCCGGCAGAATTGTTTCAACTGGGGCTGCAACTGTCTTATCTCAGTGTCGCGCTCATCGTCTTTGCCTTACCACATATCAGGCATGGCGCCAAAACGGTGATTGGCAAGACTACCGGGATTTTGGCAAATTATCTGCTGATCAGCTTTGTGGTAGGCTTGGGGATAGCTCCACTGACTCTGTACTATTTTGGTTCTGCATCGCTGAACGGCATTATCGCCAATCTTCTGGGCCTTCCTTTGATGACTATGCTGCTGGTGCTTTCCATCATCGTGCCAATCCTGCCCTTGGGCATATTTGTAACAGCATTCCAAGGCTTTGCCGATCTTTGGCAATACTGGCTGGATTTCTGTGCGGGATTGCCCCTTTTCCTAGAAGCATACTGGTTGTCTTTGGCTCAAGCACTGGCTTTGGGCTGTGGTATATTCCTCTTCATTTTGCTCATCAAAGGCCGCTTTCGCCTGTTTTTTAGAGCTTTGATACCTCTCGCTGCGGCCATTGCCATACTGCTGCTGCTGCCCGTGTCTCACAAAGATGAGGTGATCTTTTTCAACGCGGGGGTGGCAGATTGCAGTTTGATCTTTGATGACATGGGGAATTCTATGATGATCGACACCGGCGGGATACCGGGTTCACGCGCAGAAACTGATCTGAGCATAGAGGCTACAGATGAATCGTGGATGAAGAATAAGCTGCTGGTATGGCTGGCGCGAAACCGGATTCGGAGGCTTGATTATCTGATGATTACTCATTTGCACACCGACCACGCCGGGGGCATGACCGGCGTTTTAAGCAGCCTTGATGTGGGTAACCTGATTATCTCAGAACATGATCTGGATAGTCCAATCTGGGAAAACCTGCAAACTCAATTGAAACTGGAAGATACAAACATAATCTGCGTGAAGGATAGCACCAGCATCGCTTTCGGGAACCGCCGTCTGAAGATCCTGCATCCGGATTCTCGCTACACCGATACTGATATCAACAACCAATCTATCGTCTGCCGATACGATACCGATGAGCTTAGTTTCCTGTTTACCGGTGACATCGAAAAAGAGGCAGAAGCATGGTTGGTGGATCACTATCCGGAAGAACTCAAGGCCGATATCCTGAAGGTAGCTCATCACGGCTCCCGGGGTTCTTCATCGGCCGTATTTCTGGATGCGGTGAAGCCTATTGAGGCTGTGTTTCTCTGCTCAAAGCGTAATGTGTATGGCTTTCCCCACCAAGAGGTCATTTCGCGTCTGAACAGCTTGGGAACCCGCCTGCGTTTCAGCTACAACGGTTCGATCCGTTACAGTACAAAATAGACTCACAAAAAGCAGCCCCGCCATACCTGACGGGGCTTTGATTCTTTCTTCCGAATAATGCTTATTTCATGAGGGTGATTTTCTTTATGGTATTGAATCCCGGAGCTTTCATCTTTACAAGGTAAGAGCCGGTGGCTACGGTTCTGCCGCCCGCGTCTTTACCATCCCATATTACTTTATAGGAGGCTGATTCTTTGGTTTCTGATACCAGAGTGCGAACTCTCTGACCCTTGGCATTGTAAATATCCAGGCTTACGGGACCCGGTTCGGCGATGTCGAAGGATATGGTGATAGCGGGATTGAAGGGATTGGGATAGGCATTCTTTAAAGCGGTTACCAGGATTACTTCCGGGGTTTCTCCGCCTATGACTGCCACCGCAACCTTGATTGAATTTGTGAATGTGGCCACGCCATCGATATCCTGCATCTGAAGCCAATAATAATACTCACCGGGGTGAGGGACACTGTTGTCCGTAAACACATAACTGGTGCTGGTTGAAGTATTGGTGGCATCTACGAGAGGGCTCACTATCTCAGCCAAGTCCAAGTCGTTTGCTTCGCAGCGCAATACATAGAATCCCTGTACACCGGTTTCACTTTGAGTGGTCCAGTTGATTCTTACCTTCGAATCGCTCACCACCGTAGCAGTGAAACTGGAAAGAACTACGGGCAGGGTGTCTCCTGATTCATCGTTTGTGATCATTTCCAGGCTATAAGCGCCCTTATCGTTCTTTTTCATAGAGTTTATTGTAACAGTAAAGGTTTGGGCACTGGTATCGATCCCGCCGGAACCCAGAGATATCAGGGCTCCGCCGTTTATTCTGTAACCAATATCGGTGGGATCGTATCCCAAACCGGCGTAAGACATGGTGAAGGTTCCCACACCGATTGTCTGATTGTCGAAGTCCAAAAGATAACTAAGACCCTCAGGAGCGCTGCCAAGGCTTACTGTTACGTTCACCACGTTGTTTGCTCCGGGCGCGAAACTTGCCGGATCGATGGTAAGTGCCGGTGTGATGTCGCCCAGAGTGCCCATATTAACCGATGCAGGATTGCTGTCGGTAATCTCGATGCTGCCGCTGCCATCAAAGGCTTGATCTGTGGCAACTTGCTGAGTAAGGGAATAATCGCTGTATTCGTTATCGGCGTCTTTACTCCGCATACGTACAAAGTAGTCGGTGTCTTCGGCCAGTCCGGTGAGCACGTATGAGCTAGCGGAGGCATCGATGGCCAGGTTCTCATATCCGCTTACAAAAGAAGAGAAGCTGTTATTTGTGGAAAGATCGAGACTATAGCCTGCGGCATCTTCCACCGCGTTCCAATTTACCCTGATAGTGCCGGTTGTAGTAGTTGACGGCAGTAAAACAGGTGCCGATATGGGCTCTTCGTCCAGAGTAACAGTAACAGTATAGCTTGTGGTGGAACCATCTGTAGCGCTGAGTGTATAGCTGAGCGGGCTGCTGAAATCGTTTGAGCTTACACCGCTGCTTTGAGTAACTTCGCCTACTTTAACACTAATACCGGCGGGAACCGTGAATGTAGCCACCAAGCCGGTAGGATCTGCATCATAAGGTAGCAGCAAATCTACGGTCCCGGCATCATGGTCGATTACTCCGTCTACGCCAAGGACGGCAAAGGCAGAGATAGCCATCGGCGTGGCACCCACATTGGTGCTTTGAGGATCTTCCGTGACAGATGTGTTGTTGTAATCCGCTACGATGTAATATGAGTATGAAGTGCCATTCTGTGCTGTTGTATCATTGAAGTTATATGCCCCTTTGCCCGCGCTGTAGTTCACTTGAGTAAGCAAGCTGTTGTTCCGATAGATGATAAATGCCGCCAGCTTTGATGCCGATTGCAAGCCTTCAGGCGCGTCCCAGGTAAGAGAAACGCTGTTGTTACCCACAGAATCCCTGGCAAAATTCGTGATGGGATTATTGGCAAAATCTATCATAAAACCGGTTGGCGAAGTGAGTGGATCGGTCTGGCCCACCATCTGGTCCGCCGGTATCGTTACGCGTAAAGTCGAAGTGTTCAAAATGGATGAGTTGAGCTCATGATAGATGGCTTGGCCACTGATGCTGAAGCGAATCTGAGTATTTGATACGCGAGTGATGGTGCCTACCGAGAGTCCTGCGGGAAGATCGCTTACAGTAATTCCATTAACCGTAGAATTGAATTGGCCATTACTGATGTTTACGATAATTTCCCCATCAAGGCTGCCATCGTTAGTCACACTTTCGTTCAGAAGATTAGTCGCAGGATCGATAGATATGGAAGAGCCTTGCATTATTTGATTGGTGGCCGAGCTAAAGGCAGGCTCACCTTCCAAAACACCGGTTTTAGCCATCGGGATTACCCTCAATTTGATGAATCTACCCAGATCATCATCGGTGATTGTATAAAATAGATCTGTAGCGCCTACGATAGTAACATAGTATCCATCTGGATTTGCATCAGTGGAACGCATCCATTGATAAGTGGAAGAATCCTCTAGGTCGCTATCGGCGTCTGAATAAATATAGCTTCCTGTTAAAGTCTGTCCTACTCTGGGGACAAGAGGCGGATCTATAAGGGATACGGTTGCGGTGGGGGCGGTGTTGGTATCAAGAATTATGTATCCATAATCTCCGCTTGAGTACACAATTGAACTAAATACCGAGTTGAACATGCCGTCATCACCGTAGATTTGAGTGCGTACCTTGAAACTGTCATACCCCGCAGGTGGCTCAGGCAGAACAAAGGTCAATGATTTAGTGTTTACCACACCGTTTGTTACTGATTGGTCAATAAAAGTGCTTGTTGTAGCATCCTGAGTAGTGGATGACCCTGTCCCATCATCACCTGCATACCAATAAATACGGATTTTATTCAGATTAGCTGAACCCAAAGATGCACCCTGGATGAGCCCCTCAAATTCGTCAAATTCGGTTGGAATAAAGCTGTAGGTAACAGTAATAGTATCGCCGGCTCTGGCCTCTTGTGATCTGTCCTCTGTGGACAAGCTTGCCGAGATTAAGTCGATGCTGGCTCCGAAGGCCATTACGGTAAACAGCCCGAAGACTAGAAATGCAAATAGTTTCTTGTTCATGATATACCTCCAAGAACACATATTTCAGTTTTTCAATTTAATTTTGTCTCCGCCTCATATCAGGCTGGAGAATAACACTCTATTTTATGGGTGCCATTATGGCTGTTGCGATTTATAAGTCAAGCAAAAAAGATGGTTTAGTCATTGTTTCCGAGAATGTTGAAATCCTTCCACTAAAGCGAAAAATCTATATTTTGCAATATTGCAAAATATATATAATGGTTATGGCGGATAGTAAAACCAATAATAATGTGATATATAAAGGTTTATGGTCTTTCGCGCTATTTCGTTTGCTCAGTTCGGCATAGCATATAACGAGCATTGTTTATATTTGTAAACAGGCTTTGTGGAAAAGATTCTACAGTCCTACAGCTTGTATAATGACAAAATCTGAGCGAGTTCTGCCTCTATTCAAAGCGAAACAACTGTTGCTTTTGCTATTTGAGATGCAGGATTTTCCCATGGATGAGCCCGGTGACTCTGTATAATATCCACTAAAAAAGCCCCGCTTAACGGCGGGGCTCATCCTGACTGAAAGAGTAGCTGTCTATTTTAAGTTTGTATCATATG
>DHSO01000008.1:0-606 GCA_002410505.1 Cloacimonetes bacterium UBA5284
AGCGCGGGGTGTGAACCCCGGGATAGATAAATGGAGTTAACATAATGTCGAGTTCACATTGTCAAGTTTGCGTGCACATAATATTCGGGTTAAGCAAGCGACAAAGATTCATCAAAGAAGATATGCGCGAATATGTCGCCGGAATTATCGACAGTATAGGTGGAGTAGTTATCGCCATTGGTGGCACCTATGATCACATTCACATTTTGTCTTATATACCAAAGACTTCAAGCATTTCGGAATACGTTAGAAATATCAAAAGCAATAGCAGCAGATGGTTCAACCAAAAGGGTTTTGGCGTAATGCATTGGCAAGAGGGTTACGCAGCATTCGGTGTTAGCCCATCAAACATTGATAGTGTGGCCCAATACGTAAGAATGCAGGAGGAACATCATCGTAAATTAAGTTTTCGAGAGGAAATTGCAAAATACATTAAGGATAAAGATGTCTTGGAAACATGGGATAAATGGGTGTTTGGAGATGAATAGATCTCTTCTCTGCGGCAATTCTTGTCCCGGGGTTTCGCTTCGCTTCACCCCGCGCTATCAAATGTCACCCCTCCGGGGTTTGGATCGTTCAGGCATACTTGATCCCGGGGTTTCGCTT
>DHSO01000008.1:811-9717 GCA_002410505.1 Cloacimonetes bacterium UBA5284
CTTGATCCCGGGGTTTCGCTTCGCTTCACCCCGCGCTATCAACTGCCACCCCTCCGGGGTTTGGATTGTTCAGGCATACTTGATCCCGGGGTTTCGCTTCGCTTCACCCCGCGCTATCAACTGTCACCCCTCCGGGGTTTAAAAAACGGGATATCCGCATGACTTTATACATCATCATCGGTAGTATGGTTATCTTCCTCAGCACGCTGATATTGGGTCCATGGAATATGCGCTTTGCCATCAGGCACGGCATTGTGGCTGTGCCCGGTGAGCGCAGGATTCACGGAACAATCACCCCTGAGGCCGGCGGGCTGTCTTTTGGCTTGCCCATCATCGCTGTGCAATTGATCTTTGCCTTCACTACCAGAGGTCAGGACATCAGCCGCTTTTTCTTTGAGCTCTCGGTGATTGGCATATTGGCCATGACTTTTGGCATCATCGACGACCGTTTTGAGAGTCCGGCGCGCATCAAACTGGTGTGGCAGTTGCTTTTGGGCGTCATCATGTATATCATCGGTTATCGGGTCTATTTCCTCACCAATCCTTTGGGCGAACATTTCATTCTGGGCTGGCTTTCTTTTCCCATCACGGTGTTGTGGTATGTGATGGTGATCAATGCCATCAATTTGATTGACGGCATGGACGGTCTTGCGGCGGGCATAGCGGCAATCGTGAGCATTGTATTGATGGTATGTGGTTTGCGGGAATCGAACGTATTGGTCATCACTCTATCCGCCTTTCTCCTGGCGGGCACTCTGGCCTTTCTGCGCTATAATTTCCATCCTGCGAAGATCTTTTTGGGCGAAACGGGCTCACAATTCATCGGACTGTATATCGCAGCAATTTCGACAGCGGGTTCGGCTCAATTTAAAGGTATCACCTCGCTCACGATGATGATCCCGCTCACAGCTCTGGCCATCCCATTGCTGGATGTGCTGTTGGCGATCTTTCGCCGCTTGCGTTTGGGACGTGTGTTCAAGGCGGATAAGGCTCACATTCATCACACGATGCTTGCCTTTGGGCTTTCTCAAAAAGTAATTTCGATTATTGTATACTGTGTAACCATGCTTTTTGGTCTCATAGCCATTGGATTTTCCTTCACCGATAAAAAGGTACTATTTTCCCTCTTATTGGTGCTTTTAGCGTTAATTGTGATAGTGGCATACATATTCATGCGAATGGAGAGAAAATGATAAAAAAAGTCTTACTGATAAGCTGGACCTTGGCCCTAACCCTGCTCTTCGGCCAAAATTGGCAGATCATTAACAACGTGAATCATGTGTATGATCTGGAAAAAGACGGCGACAGCATCTACTTTTCCAGTTGGGGTGGGGTTACAGAGATCGAGGGTTCGGACGCGTTGCCTCTATCGCAGCGTGAGCAGGTGCAGCAATTGAGCACCGGTGACGGTCTGGTGTCCAACGATATCCGGCATCTTTCCCTGATAGATGTTTCAAATAGCTTATGGATGGGATCAAGTCAGGATGGGATCAGCAGTTTGGGTGAGCAGGGCATGCTGAGTGTGGACGAAAGCCTGGGGCTGCCCTCTTTGCGCATCAACCGACTATTGGAAGTTGACTCCCGCATCCTGGTTGCAACAGGACAGGGACTATGCGTATTTTACTATCTGGAAGATGTTAACTTCCCCATGATGTTGAGTCAATACAACAGCACCAATACCGCGGGTGCGCTGCCGAACCACAATATTTACGACATGATCTTGAGCGACAACAACATACTCTATATGGCGCATGATATGGGGATCAGCTATGTGCACATAGATTCTCTGGAGGTCAATTCCGCCTGGAAAAACTTGAGTACCATGCCGGCTTTCCCAATTATTGGTGATCTGAGATTGAGCAGCAGCAAAGATCACTTGGCACTTTCCGCCTACGGCCGAATCTGGGTGAGAAGAAACGATAGCGATACGAATCCCTGGCGGGTGCTGCGTCCCTATGATAGCAGCCTCCAGTGGCCTATCTCCACCATTCATCTGGATAACGAGAATCAGCTTTGGGTGGCATACGGAGAATGGGATAACGACAAATTGATCTACAAATCGCCAAGCGACACACTATTGACGCGGGTAGATCTGACCAGTTTGGACACCGTGCAATGGGAACGAAATACCGATGGATTCGGCCTCAATCACATCTCTCGCATCAAGGAATTTGACGGCGAAATCTACATCTGCACCTGGGGTGACGGCATCGCGCGTTACAAGAATGATGAATGGGAATATTTCCAGCCGGATAACATCGCCTTCCCCAAGATTACCATGAGCAAAACAGACCATAATAACGCGCTTTGGTTTGCCAGTGGCATCATCGGCGACTATGTGGTGCGCAAGGGCACAATGGGTGTAAGTGCATATAAAGATGGGCATTGGCTTAGTTTTAATACGGATAACAGCCCGCTGCACTCAAATAACATCCTGAATCTGGAAGTGGACGCGCAAAACCGCAAGTGGTTCGGTGCCTGGTGGACCGATTACAATCAAACCGGAAACCGATATGGCTTGAGTATCTACGACGATCGTGACGACTCCTGGCAATGGATCAGCCATGAAAGTTCGAGAATGTGGAATTATGATATGAATAACTGGGGTCCTGAGCTTGAAGACGGCCCCACTCTGCTCACCAGCACCATCGGCGGCATATATCGCGATCGCTATGACAACATGTTTGTGCTTAGTTACGACGGCGGGGTGAATGTGCTAAAGACTTATGAAGACAGCCTCGTAGTACACAGCAAATTCAGATTGCCCAATGCCCCCCATCAGCGGGTGGTAAACGCATATCACAATGGCAGACAGTATTTCTTTGGCACAGAATACGATAACGGCCTTTCGATCTGGAATCATGACAGCATTCCCGAGGAAGACGGTGATTACTGGCTGCAACCGAATGAGATCGTACAGGAGCTGCGTGATGGCAAGATCTATGGTGTTACCAGTGTGCAATCGCCCTATAGCCCCAGCGGTTGGCAGCATTTTGTGGCCAGCGGAGCAGGACTATTTATGTGGGATGAGCTATATTGGTACAGATATGATGTGTATATCAAACGCTATCGCTTCGATCCCGTGAGCCAAAACTGGGTAAACGACACGCTGTATTATGCTGACGAAGAACGCCTGTTTGGCAGCACCAGGACATATCCTCTCAGCATTTACGGAGACCCTTTCGGAAGAGTCTGGGTCGGTAGCGAAGCTCATGGACTATCCATGTATGATCCTGTCCACGAACGCTTTACAAACTATTATCAGGGCAATTCACCCCTGCTCTCAAATCAGATTATCTCCTTGGGTTACGATCCTCTGGAAGGGAGATTGCTGATCGGCACTACGGAAGGCCTGAACACCTTGCGCATCGGCCGCACAGAGAAACCGGAAACTGATCTGCAAGAGCTGAAAGTGTTTCCCAACCCCTTCCGTCCCAATGGGCACAATTACGCCCAGATCGTGAATTTGCCCCTGGACAGCATGCCCGGCGGAAAGAACGAATGCCGCATCTATAGCTCTTCCGGACAATTGGTGAGAAAGCTGGAGGAAAACCTCTTCTCCCGCTTTGAATGGGACGGTAAAAACAAGGAAGACAAGCTGGTGTCCAGCGGCGTGTATTTCTTTGTGGTAACAGATGCTGATGGCAATACCGCTCGTGGAAAATTAGCTATCATTCGCTGAACTGATGCCCTACACACAGATCAGCCCGGACAACCTGGAGCTTCAGGTAAATCTAGAGTATCCTTCACAAGGGATAATCGTTTGTGACGCCGAGCTATACAGCTTTCATGCGGACTTTTTTGGCACCGGGCCTTTGCCGCTGATTAAGCTTGAGGCAGCGGAGGCCAATAAGAATCTGGACACCGTTAATAGTCTATACTGCTTTTTTTGTGATCAAGAGCTCAAACGCGGTGATATAGTGCATGTCTTCGGCGGAGGTATAGTATGCGATATCGCAGCTTTTGCCGCATCCACATACAAACGCGGCTGCCATTTGCACTTGTATCCATCCACGCTTTTAGCCATGGTGGATGCCGCTATCGGTGGCAAAACAGGCGTGAATTTCCGCAGTTTCAAAAACCATATCGGCAGCTTCTATCCGGCAGAGCGGGTATTGATACATCCCGATTTTCTAAGAAGCTTGCCTTTGGCAGAATTGCGCCAGGGATGTGCAGAAATGCTGAAAGGGCATCTATTGTGGAATGAATTGCCCTTACCGGATTTTGATGGGCAATTGCCCACGGTTGAGGAGATCTTGAGCCATGCTCTATACAAGATTTCGATCTGCCGGAAAGATCCTTTTGATGTGGATACGCGCCGTTTGCTGAATTTTGGTCACAGCTTTGCGCACGCTCTGGAAGGGCTCAGTGATTTCGCAATAAAGCATGGTGACGCTGTCGCCCTGGGCATGAATATGGCTTGCGACCTCAGTTTGGAACTGGATCTCATCGACAAGGCGCGTTATACAGATTTGAAAAACACCTTGGGGCTATATCCTTATCCCGCCGCAGCGCTGGATTTTGCAGCAAAACAGAGCCCGGAAGACATTCTTCCCTGGCTGAGGCAGGATAAAAAGAATAGTAAGAAATTGAGCTTGATCTTACCGGTGGGAGATCAGATAAAGGCAGTGGAGATCAGTTTATAAAGCCTTAGCTATGCAGCAGGCCCCACATCACATTAGCGCCGATCTCGATGCAGTCGTCCCGGGGCAAAAATGAGCCCGAATGCAGGGGGTGATCGCTACCGCTGCCCAGCCAGAATAGCAGGGCGGGATACAGGGTGCTAAAAAAGCCAAAATCTTCGCCGGTCATCACGGTTTCCGCGGGGATATAGGGGTAATTCGATCTTTTGCACACCTCGCGCAGCTTAGCTTCCAATTCGGCATTGTTCACCACCGGGTCGTAGGTACCCAGCAGATTCAATTCCACCTGCGCTCCGTAGCTATCGGCAGCTTCACGGGCCTGCTTTTGCAATAGAGCATTCACCCTGTCCCGCATTGTTTTGGAAAGCGTGCGATGTGTGCCCTGAAGCAAGCATTCATCGGCGATGATATTGCGGATCTGTCCGGCTGTCATTTTGCCCACATGAAAGATCACGTGTTCTTCGCTGGCAAGGTCAGGCACAAGCTCACTGATATCGTGAAAGAATCGCATTCCAGCCGCGAGTGCATTGATGCCTTTTTCCGGAAAAGCCACATGAGAAGCCTTACCGATGAATCTCACATCAAATTCCTGGGGGATGCCAAAGAAAATCCCGGGTTTGGAACTGATGGTGCCCACCGGCATTTCGCTGCCCACATGCAGCGCAAAGGCGGCTCGGATATCGTAGCTTTGCAATACGTTTTCGTTCAGGATGCTTTGGGCTCCGCCATGGCCTTCTTCGGCAGGCTGGAAAAGGAAGAGCAGGTTTTGCTTCGGAAGATTGTGATGCACTTTTTGGATCAAAGCCATCAAGACCGCCATGTGGACGTCGTGACCGCAGGCATGCATCAAACCGGGATGGGTGGAAGCGAAGTCGCAACCGCTTTTCTCGACGGTGGGCAAGGCATCCATATCCGCGCGGAAAAGCTTGAAATTATCACGCGGTTCCGCGTTGATGTATTCGATCAGGATGCCGGTTGAATCTCTAAATTCCAGGATCCGGAACGGGCTTGCAGCAGGGAGCATCTCAGCTAATTGCTGCATCAGAAAAGCTTTGGTTTTTATCTCATCATAGGCCAATTCCGGGATCCGGTGCAGATGGTGACGAATTTGAATGGGATCCAGCATAATCAGCTCTTAGGGTTGATATCGTGATGCGCCATCAGGATGTTTACCGCGTTTGCAGCAGCGCCGATGCGTACGTTGTGTCCCACATTCCAGAAGTTCAGCGAATATTTGTCCACTCCGTAGCGTAAACGGCAGACATGTGCATCGTTCGAGCTGCCAATCCCCAAGGGAGTAATGTAGCTGTTTTCATGAAAGCTGATGGCGGGTGCGTCGCTGAGTAGTGAAGCGGCTGTTTGCAGATCAATCTCCCGCTCAAACTCTGCATACACGGTATTGGAATGGCCATACATCACCGGTACTCGCACTGCGGTTGCGCTTACCTGTATCTTGTCGTTATCCAATATCTTACGGGTTTCACTGAGCATCTTTTCTTCTTCATTACTATAGCCATTATCCAAAAATACACCGATTTGCGGGATTACATTGAGATCTATTATATCCGGATAGATGCCTTTTACTTGGGAACCACGGCGCTGTTTTTCCAGGGTATCGATGCCACCGTGGCCACTGCCGGAAACCGCTTGATAGGTGGAAACCACTACTTTCTTCATGCCAAAAGCCTTATCCAGCACCGCCAGCGGCAGTACCATCTGGATGGTGGAGCAATTGGGGTTTGCCACGATTCCACGGTAGTTTTTCAGCAAGGAGGAATTGATCTGCGGAACCACCAGAGGTATCCGGGGATCGGTTCTGAACGCCGAGGAATTATCGATTACCACTGCTCCGGCTTCGGCGGCGATGGGCGCATAGGATCGAGCCACTCCCCCACCCGCGGAAAAGAACACGTAATCATACTCCGTTTGGAGGGATTCCTCTTCCAATTCTTTTACTTCCAAGGGCTTATCCATGTAATAGAGCATGGTGCCTACAGACTTTACCGAAGCGTAGAGATCCAGTATTTCCGGCTGCAAGTTTTGCTCTTCCAGGCAAGTCATCATCATTCTGCCTACCTCTCCGGTGGCACCCACAATGGCTATTTTCATTTCAAATATTCCTTTTTTATATGCATACTAAGAAAGCCAGAGTGAAAGATAGCAGAGTTTTGTCAATGTAAACTTGACGAATCTTCCGCTTTCAAAAAGCTTGCATCTTGATATGTGTGCCCCTGTAGCTCAGGGGATAGAGCAGCGGTTTCCTAAACCGTTGGTCGGAAGTTCGATTCTTCCCAGGGGTGCCATTTTTTTCAAAGCAGAAAAAAGGCAGAAAAGATGAAACAGCAAATCCCAGCCGGTCAGGAAGCCATCGGTCACATAGTAGCGTTTTATGACCGGGGATCTTTGCATCTGGGGCTTGTTTCCGCCTTTGAGGCTCCAAACTATCGGGTGTTGCTGCCGGATGAACATATCGTTATCGTAAATGCCTCCCGGATTACTCTATGTAGCAAGGATTCCTATGATCTTCATGTAGCGACTCTGGCGGATTTCACCATGCATGTGAATGCGCAAGGCTTACCCGAGATTACGATCGATGCTGAAGGACTAAACCTTATAGATATAGCCAATAACATGCACTTGGGAGACGATTATCAGATATTCGCCTTATTAATGCATCTGAAGGCCAATCCCCAACGCTATCTGCAAAAACATGATCTCTATTTTCAGCGCTCGCCGGAAAGTGAAGCCGGATATCTGCAAGAGAAAGAAAAACAAGAAGCGAGGCGACTATACTTGGAGGATGTGCTAGAAGTGGCAAAACACCCCAATTCCTGCGTGGAACCAGGCCTCAGAGCCACACTTTTACAAGACCTGAGATTGCTGTTGCAAAACGAACGAATTGACGATCTGGCAAAGATCCTTAAGAACGCGGGAAACATAAATCCTGCCTCTCTGCGGGAGGCTTTGGGAGACACACTCGCGCTATCGGATCCTCCCCTTTTGGATTCCGGTGTGCCCATAGTGTTCCTCAATGAAGAATTGAATGATCCCCTGCTACGGCCAAAGCCTGCGGTAAACCCGGTGACAGCCTTTTGCATCGATGATGAGGACAGTCGCGATTTTGACGATGCCATCAGCCTGGAAAGCATGAATGACGGGTTTCTTTTGGGCATCCATGTCAGCAACCTGGCTGATTTCATAGACAGATATCACCCTCTTTTCGCTGAAGCCAAAGCAAGAGTTTCTTCGTTGTATCTGCCTTCAGGTTTGGTGGCGATGTTACCCCCAAAATATTCCGAGCAGCTCTTTTCCCTGAGAGCCGGCGAAGAAAAGCCGGTACTGAGTCTTTTTGCACGCTTTGACTTGGATTTCAATTTGTTGGAGAGTCGTTTTGAATCCGGATACATCCGGGTATCACACAATTATTGCTATAAAGAAGTAGATAAAGCGCGCCATCACGAGGCTTGGCAGCCGTTGTTCCGAATAGCGAACGACTTCTTTGCGCAGAGAGGAATTGCTGAGAAGAATGATGGACAGCGCTATGCGTATAAGCTGACGGCGGAAGGCAAAGAAATGCGTTTCAAACAGATCGATCTCTATAGCCCTGCCCGCAGGATGATCGAAGAGCTAATGATCTTTTACAATCGCCAACTGGCTGATTTTGCACTAAACCATCAGATCCCAGTGTTGTTCCGGAATATCAAGCAATTCTTTGATGAAGAAAAACAGTGGCAAAACAGCACTGCATACTTGGATACCAGTGCCGGGCACCATCCCGGGATCGGTGCGGAAGCCTATCTACACTGCAGCAGCCCAATCCGCCGCTTTGTAGATTTGCTGAATCAGATGCAGGTAGTAGAATATCTTCGTCGGGGAAGCTACGCGTTTTCCGACCGGGAGCTTGAGCTCTATATACCGCCAATAGAAAAGAGGCTGTTACTACTGAGAGAAACAGCGCAGCGATCAGAACGCTACTGGATGTTGCGTTTCATAGAACAAAAAATGCTGCATAGCCCCCTGGAGGGAAAGCTCAAAGGTGTGATCAATGGTAAATGCAGGGTGGAATTGCAGCCTTGGAGAAAGCAGATACTATTGGCGCTTGATGCAATCCCGCAAGAGGATGCCTTCAATTTTGTTGCTTACGACATCGATTGGGATAAGATGCTTCTGAAGGCGGATTTGATCTGTTAGGAGCCTCCGCCTACACAAAGATACCCGGGCAATCCGATACATTCCGGACTTCGGGGTCCCCGCAAAATTGCG
>DHSO01000020.1 GCA_002410505.1 Cloacimonetes bacterium UBA5284
GAAAACATTGGACAATGTAGGCCACGATGCCGGCGGCAGCAGTACTAAACATCACCAATGCATCCATCACTGAAAAAGACCATTGAATAATGGGAGCATGAGGCTTCAGCTCCATACACAAGAGTGCCGGGTGGGAATAGACTGCATCATTTCAAAGCGTTATTCTGCGGCAGTAAAAGTGCAGGTTGCCGGAGATGCGGCTTCAAATGAGGATCACGAACAAGGCAGCAACAAAAAAAGTGATTGCTAAAAATACCGAAAATACGTATTATGTCTATAAAAGACATAAGTGGAAATAAAAAATGAAAGATATATCTTATCATATTGTAAAAGAATCAGATAATGCTCGTATTCTGGAGCTTTATCGTGCTGCCGGCTGGTGGCAGATGGATGAAAACCCCGAATATCTCAAGACCGTTGCAGGCATCATCAAACAAAGTTTCTGTTTTGTAATCGCCAAGCGCGGTGACGAAATCATCGGTATGGGCAGAGCTATCTCGGACGGCCTTAGCGATGCCTACATCCAGGATGTAACGGTTTGGGAAGCTGAGCGCGGTAAGGGCATCGGCAAGGGTATTATCCGCGAGCTCTTGCGCTTTTTGAAAGAGCAGAATCTACAATGGATCGGCCTCATCAGCGAACCTGGTTATGAGGATTTTTATGCCAGGCTCGGTTTCAACGAAATGAAATCCTACACTCCCTTCCTATATTCGGAAGATTAATCTATGAATTCAGAAACGAAAATGCCGGGGCTGAAAGCTCTGGATATCAGCGATACATTTATGCTGAGAGAATACCTTGGCAAATGGCCGCGAGAACACTGTGACTATACCATCACAAATCTCATTGTGTGGGGAAAGATCTACCACAACCACTACCTCATCCACAAAGAACGCCTAGTGGTATTGAATCCGAAATATCAATATATCCTCTTTCCGGTGGGGCCATACCTGAGCCCGAAGGAATTGAAGGACTTGGTCTTGATGTTTCGTCCATACTATCCCGAAGCGCAGATTATCCTGTACCCGCACGACTACTGTGAGCAGTATCCCGAAGTGCACGAAATCTTTGAGATATTTGAAGACAGGGATTGGGCTGACTATGTGTACAGCGTTGAAAGCATGGTGCAGTTAAGGGGTAAAAAACTGGCGAAAAAGAAGAATCTGATCTCTCAATTCAGGCGCGCGCATCCGGAATACAAGGTGTTGAAAATGACAGAGGATCGCATGAAATACATCCTGAAATTTACGCATAAATGGCGCCGGGAACGTAGTGCAGAAGGGATCTATCTGATGACGGAGATCAAAGCCATCGAAAACACTCTGGAGGCTTGGCGCAATCTACCGGTGGAGGGGATTATCATCTGTCTGCGCAATAAGATAGTGGCATATTCCATATTCAGTCCTCAAGGTCCGGATATGGTAACGGTGCATTTTGAGAAGTTTGATCCCGATAAGAAGGGCTCGGCACAGGTAATTACCTGGGAGACTGCGCGCTACCTGGAAAACCGCTACACTTGGATCAACCGCGAGCAGGATATCGGATTGGAGGGGCTGAGACAAGCCAAGCTCAGCTATGTTCCGGATCGATTTTCCCGCTTCTATGGCTCCAGGCTAAAAGGAGATACAGTAGGGCGGCCAATGCCAGAAAACTGAGCATAAAAGCAGCAATGCGGCGAGGACGGGGATTCAGCAGCATCTGCCAGATCACCGGATAGCTGTCCGCACGTTGCCAGCGTTCGCGATAGGCCCGCAAGACCGGATCCTGTTTCAGTTCCATCAATTTGCTCAGCAGCATGATGTGGCGCTTGTGGTACATTCTTCCAGCTTTATCTCCTGCCAGATTGTAGTAACTATAGCCATGATAATCAAATTCCGGCAGTTTGGATTTCAGAGCTGAAAAACCCGCCTCAAAGAGTTCCATAGCCAGAGGATTGCGGGTAAGCTCATAATATTTGTGCAGATGCAGCAAGGTACTCATCATTCCGCTAAGAGAATAATAGGGCTCATCTGCCGGGTATTCCATAAACCAGGTGCTGCTGTCTGAAAGGGCAAAGGACAGGCCTCCCTTACCGGGTTTCAGGCTATTGAGCATCTTTTCGGCGATGGTAAGGGTCTGTATATCCCTATCCATTCCGGCTCTGGCTGCCAGAGCGTTCATGCCCACGGATTGCGTGAGTGCGGAGGCCCAGGGAGCCTTTTGATTGTATTTGGGATAATCGAAATCGTAGCTGAGAAAGGCGAGAGAATCGCGCAACACAATCTGGGATAAGAGCTTGTTTGTAAGTGTTATAAATACATCGGAGTCTGCTCCCAGTTTGCGACGATCATTGGCTTTCAAGGCTTCACTTGCGATAAACAGGGGATTGTAGTGTTTCTCTCCGTTATTGTACAGCTGCATGGGGATGTTTTGCTCGTCGCGGACGGTAGTCTGATTGAAGGGACTGCCGAAAATTCCGGCTTTGAGCTGTTCTGCCACGCTGTAGATTTGGATCTCTGCCACTTGCCATACAACGCTGACGAATAATAGAGAGATGAGAGAAGCGAGCAGCAGGATGAGCTTTTTGGACATCTATGAAATTCTCCTTCTAAAGACAAAACTGAATGCATAGAGTGAGGCTTGGCAGATCACGATGGTAGCGCCGGTGGGCAGATTCAGCGCAAATGACAGCGCGAAACCGATCAGCGCTGAGACAATGGCCACAAGCACCGCAGCGATGATGGCAGTGTGCAACTTGCGCACTAGATTGAAGGCTATAACCGCCGGCAGGATCAATTGCGCGGTAACCAGTATGATGCCCGCGCTCTTAAGATTGAAGACAATATTGGCTGCCAACAGCAGATAGAAGAGCTTGTCCACTGCGCGGGTAGGGATGCGGAATACTTTGGACATTTCTGCATTATAGCTGAGATAAAACAGTTCTTTGTAGAAAAACAAGACAAAGGCGATATTGAGGACGTTCAGGATGCCCAGAGCCCACAATTCTGTGCTTGAGATGAGCAGTACATTACCAAAAAGATAGCTGGAGAGATCGAAAGTATAATTTCGGGATGTCGAGATGAGGATGATACCCAAAGCCATAGAGAGTGAGAGGAAAATGGTAATGGTATTGGCTTCCTGTATTTTGTGTCGTTTTGCCAGCCAGGATATTCCCAAGGCTACGGCACTTACGAAAACAAAAGCTCCCAGGGTGAGATTGATGCCGGTGATGATGGCGATTGCGATGCCGGCAAAGGCGATGTGAGAAAGAGCTTCGCCCATATAAGAGATGCGGCGCAGCGTTACATAAGGGGCAAAAACGGCCAGCGATATCCCGCTGAGCAAGGCGCCAAAGAGCGCACTCAAAAGAAATCCCGGCATCAGTAGTCCTTTTCGATCAGGCGTACAGTATCGCCAAAAGTTTTATGAATGATATCTGCGTTCACCAATTCGGAGTGATTGTGGCAGTGCAGACGGCGGTTCAGACAGATCAGGTAATTGCAATACTCACTAAGTGTATGCAGATCGTGGGAGATGGTGATCACGGTCTTGCCTGCGTCATTCAGCTTTTTCAGCAGTTCAAAGAAGCTGCTTACGCCGTTGCGATCGATGCCGGCTTCCGGCTCGTCCAGAATGAGGTATTTGCTGTTTCCAAGTATCGCCCGGGATAGCATTACGCGTTGAAATTCACCGCCGCTGAGGCTGCCGATGCGGGCAGAAGCTTTCGTTTCAATGCCACACTGTCGCATCGCATCCAGAGCTTTTTGTTTATGTTCTTTACCGCAGCGTTTTCCCCAGCCCAGAGTACCGGCGATGCCCATCAGGGTGATGTCCAGAGCGGTAGCCGGAAAGCTGCGGTCGTATTCCTCACGTTGGGGCAGATAGCCGAAGCCATGTTTTTTTAACCATTTATCTTGTGGCACGCCGTCGATGCTGATGCTGCCTTCCTGGATTTCCAAGAGGCCCATGATCAGCTTTATGAGTGTAGATTTTCCGGCTCCATTGGGGCCTATGATGGCGGCGAAGACCCCATCCGGAATCTCGAGATTGATGTCTTCCAGAATGCTTTTCCCGCTTAGCTTGTATTGTAAGTCTTGTACTTGAATCATAATATCTTCTATGGCAGAGATGGCTGCTTCAAAAGGCCTGCTTCATGGCTTCCCAATTAGTCAGGATCAATTCCGTGATGGTGGTGGCATTCAGCGAACCGCCGATGGGATCCAGGCTGGCGATTTGCAGATCGTATTCTTTGGCCAAAACTTCGGCGGATCTGGGATCTTGCTGGGGCTCCACAAAGATGCAACGCACACCGTGCTCGCGGATTTTGGCACCCAGATTCACTAAATCCCTGGGGGAAGGTTCCTTGCCCGGAGAACTTTGCACCCAGCCCAGATAGTGGATGTCATAATCGCGGCAAAAGTAGTGGAAACTATTGTGATATGTAACCAGAGCGGGGTCGGTGAAAGTCTTGCGCTCGTTTTTGATGAGTTCATCGGCGGCGCTCAATTCGCTGTATATGGTCTCATAATTGTGGTTAATCAGCGGGGCAAAATCCGTGAATCGCTCCACCAATTCCGCTTTAAGTTTTGTAGCCAGCTTCATCATCATTCGGGGAGAAGTCCACAGATGGGGGTCGCTGCCGGTATGGTGGTGATGCTCATCTTCTGTCTGGTGGTTGTGTATCAGCTGTTCCCGTACTTGATTCAGAGAATCCAGAGCGATCAGATCGCTGAGCAGCAAGGAACTGTCGATCAGTTTATTGCCGGCTTTATCCAGGCTTTGCTTCAGCATATCTTCCAGGCCCAAGCCATTGATTACGATCAGTTCCGCTTTGTGCAAGTCCTTCAGATCGGAGGGTTGGGGGCTGAAAGAGTGCACTGAGGCATTTGGCGGGATCATGCTTCTCACCTCGATGGCATCTCCTACCATCTGTTTGAGCAACAACTCATAAGGATGGATGGAGCTGAGGATGAGTGGTCCCTTGTCTTGATTTTTATCAACCGGTGCCTTGCAAGCGCCGAGGCAAATAAGAATAAAGCTAAGTATATAGACTATTTTTTTCATGGTATCTCCTTGAAAAAGCAGGTCTGGGTCTCGGATGGGACCCGGATCAGCAACGATATAGGATGGCCTTATTCCATGCTTCGAATAAGTTGTGTCAGCAAGCGAACTCCCACTCCGGTTGCGCCCGCGATTTCTCCACCGCCAGCCTTGTCTTTCATGGCTGTGCCGGCGATGTCCACATGGATCCAAGGTTTGTCCTGCACAAATTCTTCGATGAACAGCGCTGCAGTGATGCATCCTGCCAGCGGGCCACCGATGTTTTTCAGATCAGCCAGCTCGGATTTGAGCAACTCTTTATAGTCTTTATGCAGGGGCATGCGCCAGATTTTCTCACCGCTGTTTTCGGAGGCTTCACGCAGCTTTTCATACCATGCATCATCATTGCTCAAGACAGCGGAATAGTCTTTACCAAGCGCGGCTACCGCAGCGCCGGTGAGGGTGGCGATATCCAGCACATAATCCACTTTTTCTTTCTCCAGAGCATAGTGGATGGCGTCGATAAGGGTCAATCTACCTTCGGCATCGGTGTTGTGGACCTCGATGGTTTTACCCGCCATGGAGGTGATGATGTCGCCGGGGCGATAGGCATTGGAGCCGATCATGTTTTCCGCGGCACCGATCACGCCCAGCACATTCACTTTCAGCTTCAGGGTTGCGATTGCCGCCATAGCGCCGATTACTGCCGCGGCACCGCCCATGTCGCTTTTCATGCTTACCATGCTGGGACCGGGTTTCAGGCTGTAGCCGCCGGAATCGAATGTGAGGCCTTTGCCCACCAGAGCTACCAGCTGATGTTTCTTGTCCGGATTGCCGTTGTAGCGCATAAGGATCAGCTTGGGCTCGCTTTTGGAACCTTTGGCCACAGAGAGCAGAGCTTCCATTTTGAGGCGTCTCAGTTTATCCTGAGAGTAGATGTCTATGGCAAAGCCATACTGCAAAGCGGCCTTTTTGGCTTGATCGGCAAGGTTTTCGGGGTTCATCACATTGGGCGGTTCGTTCACTAGATCGCGGGCAAGGTTTGTGGCTTCGGCGTAGATTCTGCCTTCCAGGATGCCGCGGTTCAGGTGGCGATTGGTTTTGGCAAAATAGATGAGGTGGATGCTTTCGATCTCATGGCTTTTATCGTCACTGAGGTATTTATTGAACCTGTAAGCGTTCAGGATGGCTGTTTCTGCCAGGATTTGGCCCAGATTCACTTCGCTGATCCCGGTCTCAAATCCAAACATCAGATACACTTGATTTGCCTTCAAGCGGCTTGCTTCACGCCAGCAAGCAGCGAAGATATTTCTCAGCAAAGTGGCATCCAGCTTTTCCCGGTCTCCGGCACCAGCCAATATGATGTATTGTGGTTTTTTACCGATCATCCGGGTGAAACTGCGGATGCGAGAGCTTTCAAAGTGAAAATCCTCGCTCTTTGTGAAGTGTTCTATAGCGTCTGCGGTATCGGCATCCAGCAAATCCAGCTCCGATATATTCGCGTCTTCTTCATGAATAAGTATCAGGGTTTCGATATGTTCCGGTATCTTACGACTAACATCGATTTTCATGGTGTCTCCTTAATCTATCTGCATTCTTAAAAATCTTCCGAAAGGCTGAGGTATATCTGAGGTTTGCTGATCCTCGATAAATCCGTGAGCCATGCTACATCCAGCTTTAAAACAAAATAACCGAGATTGAATCTGGGGCCAAAACCATAGCCGAGTTTGATGTCTTCCAATTTACCGTCGATGGCGCCACGGAAATGCTTGTCTTTATCCCACACTGCTCCGGCATCCACATATGCAGAGCCGCGAATGCTGCCCAAAGTGATGGGCAGGGGAAAGGCCATCGCCAGATAATCCACCAGCGGAAAACGAAGTTCTACAGTCGCCAGCACCTTTTTGCGGTTTGCCAGATTGTAATCCAGTGCGCGCACGCCGTAGTAACCACCCAAGGAAAAATAATCCGGATCATCGCCGGTGCTGATGCCTGCGTTGGCGCGCAGAGCCAAAGAATAACGCCTGCTAAAAAGAGTGTAACTGCGCAGATCCACATAGTTTGTGAAATAACTCAAGTCGCTTTTGGCAAAGCTTTTGCTGATGCTGTAGATGCCCTTGAAGCCCAAAAGCGGGCCGGTGGAGCCATAGCGCGCGTTGTCATAGACCAGATTGACCACCGGGGCATAGGCCAGAGTGTTGGCCTTGCCCACATCGTTCAGCCATTCTTCATTATAGATATCCTGGCTTACCAGGTAATCCCAGTGCATATCATATTCAAAGAACATGTTCTCCAGTTCCACGCGGGCAAAGCGGCTGAAAGGATAGCGCAGCAAGCCGTAGAGACCGGTTTGCCTTTGCCGCAAGCGATAGTATTGATACCCGGAGCTGGTATTGTAACGGTAATATGCCTCATCATAGAGGTTGTATGTGCCTATGCCATAATCCATTCTATTTTTCAAATACAGATAAGAAAGCACGAAATTGGTCTTTTCCAGTTTGTCGGCAATTCCTACGCTGAGGCCGATGCCATGATCGCCCATGAGGTCACTGAAGCCCAATTCCACATTGCCAAAAGCGCCATAGCTGGAGCTATATGCCACCCCTCCCCAAAAAGTGTCCAAAGCGAAGCGGGGCTTGTATTTCTGAATAGTGGGCGGATCACTGTGCGCAGATTCGGGACGCTCATCCCAAGAGTAATTTGTGGAGATCAGAACGCTATCCGGTACCACAGGCTCAAATCCGCTGAGGAAGGGACGCCGGGCATCAGAAACCCGGTTGGGATTGGTATTACGAGGTATTTTTACCTTGTCTCGCGGACCGTATTTATCCAATTCATCGAAGTCTATCCGGGCAAGCAAATCATAGCCTTTATCGTAAAGGCTTGGGCTGGGAAAGTCCGTGTATTCAAGGTCTTCCGGCAGACCGCTCTCAAAGTAGATATCCCAGGCTCCATTAAAGTAATTTGACATCAGCAGGTAGTTGCCATCCTGGGAGATGTCTGCGTTGTAGATTCCGGATAGGATATTGCTGAGCGGGGCTATCCGCATCGTCTGCAGGTCTATTATCTCCAGATTGGTAATATCGTTGCGGGCAGAGACAAAGACCAGCTTGTTGCCGTTATCGCTATAGAAAGGCTGAGTGCAATTGAAGGGGTAGCGGGTGATCTGCAACAACTGATCGCTTGCCAAGTTATACTCAAAGATGTCGCTGCTGTAATTGGCAAAATAGCCATAGCGCCGGGACTGTGGTATCTCGTCTCGTTCGGAACTGAAAGCAATTTTGCTGCCATCCGGGCTAAAGCGGGGCTGAGCGTCGTAAAAGCTGTCATTGGTCAATCTGCGCAATTCTTTGCTTTCGATGTGATACACAAAGATATCAGTTTGCATCTTGTGTTGAGCGCTGATCGCGATACTTTGTCCGTCCGGAGCCACGTCCAGTTCAAAGATCGCGCGCAATTCCGGGATGTCTATGGTTTCCAATATCTTGGCTTTATCCGCGTCGAGGATGTGGATGCGGTCTCCATCTGCCGTTTTGGCATTGAATGCCAGGCGCTTGCCATCCGGGAACCAGCTTAGGTTTGTGCGCATATAGTAAAATTCTTCCATCTTGCCCGTGCGTTCACCGGTGATCAATTTGCGCGGTTTGGAGAATCCATGAGTTCCTGCTATCCAAACGCTGTAGCGGGCGCCGGCATCAGAGAAATAGGCATAGCGGCTGCCATCGGGACTGAAACGGGGGGAAAAATTGAAATAGGAGCCCTCTTCTTTGCTCTTGCTGCGCTTTTCATACTCTTCCTGAGGAATCTTGTGGCTGTTTACCAAAGGATAGTAATCTCGCTTCAATTGGAACTTCCAGCGCGATTCCAGATCGGCAAATTTGATGCCAAAGACCCTTTTGGTGGCCTCTTCGGTGTTGTGCATGGTTCTTAAAGAATAGAAGTACTCACTCACCTTATCTCTGCCGTAAGTATCCGCTATATAAGTGATAAAGCTTTCTCCAAGGCGATAAGCGATATAGCCTTCACCATAGTCCAGCCGGGGGAGATTGTCGTTCACCACCATGTCCAGGACGAACATATTGTTGTATTCATCCTCACCGCCGATGGAGAGAAATTCCGGCAAACCCTCGGAAAACCAGAAGGGGAAAGAGCTGGGTCGGAGAGAATCCAGAGCGTTTGTAACCCGCTTGTCCAGCGCGTTTACGTAGGCATGGGTCAATTCATGCGCCAAAAGCTCTTCCAGATTGCTATAGCTGCCATCAAAGGGCACCACCACGCGGTTTCGGAGGCTTTCGGTGAATCCGCCTACACCCTCGGTGAGCAGCGGATAAATGATGTTTGTAACTTGAAATTCGCTCTTTGTGCTGTAGAAAACAATGGGGATGCGGCTGATAACAGGATACTTCAGGTCTGCCTTCAAGTAATAATAGATCTCCTCGGCCATCAAAGCGGCGGTTTTGCCAAAATCATCCTCACCTTTGGGAAAATAGATGTCGAAGTGCATGGTTTTCAAGACCGACCAGTCTTGCGGCACGGAGTTTACCTTGTTCTGACCAAAATTTACAGCTCCCAGCAAAGCCCAGGACAAGAGGAGCAGCGCAAGAATTAGCTTTTTCATATCATCCTAAAATAAAGAGAATTTGATGTATTTGCGAGGATTCTTCTTGATGTCGCCAATGAGTGCATCCAGATTTTTGATCGATTCCAGCAGCTTCTCGTAGAGTTCATCTTCGCTTAGCAGTTTACCCGCGCTGCCACTGCCTTCAGAGAGGGCTTGAGCTTGGCGGTTCAGATTTGTGGAGAGCGCGCGCAGGCTGTCCAAAGTGCTATTTACCCTGTTCATGGTTTCCGGAGCCATAGCCAAAGTGTTTTGTAAGGGTTCGCTGCTTTCGGATACCAGTTTATTGGCTTGCAGCGTGAGGCTGTCCACTTTGCCGATCACTCCGGAAAGCTCTGTTTTCAGTTCCTCGAGGCTGTGTTTTGCGCTGCGCACGGTTGCGTTACTGTTTCTTAGCAGAGATTGTCCCAGATCCAGAAGTCCCCCATCGGCATCGATATCTGCCAGGATCTTATCCAGTTTATTCAGCATCTGCCCTGCTTGAGCGATCATTGCCATCATGCTGGTGGGCTTTTCACCCCTCTGCTGATATGCCAGATCAAGGTAATTATCCGCTTTCACCGGCATTATATTCAGGCTTTTGCTGCCCATCAGGCTGTCCTCGATGTAAAATCGGCTGCCGGCGGGAATGCGGATATTCCGGGAGATTTTTCCACTTACCAGTATACCGTCCTTGTGCAGTTGAACACTTTTCACTCTGCCGGCTTCCATGCCGCGAAACATTATCTTGTCTCCCGTCTCCAAACCCATCACATCGGAAAAAACCACTTGCAACACCTGTTGTTTCTTCATGGAAATCCGGTTTGTAAGCCACAGATAACCAAACAGCATGATCAGGAGTATCACAACGGTCCAGACGCCGGTCTTGATGCGTGTACTGCGTAGGTGTTGATAAAATTTTGCCACAGAGCCGCCTTCTTATGTTTTTAGTTTTTTCTTCTCTGCCGCGGGGAAGAGAATGTTGTTCAGGATCAGCCGGTAACCCGGGGAGTTTTTGTGCAGATCCAATATCGTTTCGGGATCTCCCACCATGTGCTGATAGTCTTCGGGATCGTGACCGCCATAGAAGGTGAAAGTGCCTTTGCCCAAGTTGCCGTGAATGTACTTTACATCGCTCTGAGAAGGTACTTCCGCCAGGATGATTACGCTTTTCTTCACCTTATCCCGAAAGAAAGAGGTGGTTTGCCCCATAAATCCGTTGATGATGTTTGTATGGCTTTGGGTCAGCATTGTGGGCACGGGATCGTATTTGGCAGAGAAATCGAAGAGCTGAAAATAGTCCCCCTCAGCACCGCGCAACTTGCTGTAGTCGCTGGCATCGATATCTGAAAATTCATATTCAAAAGGACTCGTCTTCAGCTTGAAGTTCTCAAAGGCGAAACAGCGATCATAATTCAGACGATCCCCATAATCCGCTTCGATGCCGTCACCGTCGATCATGGCATCAACCACATCTATTCCCCTGGCTGCCAAAGCGATATCGATGGTATCCACCGCTCCGCACATGGCAAAGAGAAATCCCCCGGAGCTTACAAATTCCCTGATCTTCAGGGCAATGTCGTGCTTCAGTTGCCACACTTTTTGATAGCCGTGTTTGGCGGCCATGGCCTCATTTACCTTTACGTCATTCTGATACCATTCGGTGTGACGATAGGAAGCGTAAAACTTGCCATATTGCCCGGTGAAATCTTCATGATGCAGATGCAACCAATCGTAATCGTTCAATTTTCCGCTAAGTACCTCATCATCCCAGAGCCGGTCGTAATCGATCTCCGCATATTCCAGCGCCATGCTCACCGCATCGTCCCAAGGCAAGGTGTTGGGTGGGATGTATACGGCGATCTTGGGCTCTTTCTCCAAGGTTACTGCCTCCATATTGGCTTCTTGAATCTCTTGATAGATGGCGGCTGTTTCTGCGGATGAAATGTTTTCATAGCGCACTCCCCGGATGTTGCAGATGGCGATCGTCTCCGGTGCGCCCGGCATTAGAAAACTACCGCCCCTATAGTTCAGGAGCCATTTCACTGTCAACTGATTCTTCAAGGCTTCAAAGGCTACCCCATATGCTTTGAGATGGTTCGTCTGCCCGCGATCCATCGGGATCAGGATCTCGGCAACCGCGGCTTCTGCAATGAGCAAGATCAGTAACAGAAGAATAGCTGTTCTAAGGGCTTTGATTGGGTGGGGCATTGCTCGAACTCATCTCCTTTGTGGCATTTTTTACCATTGATATACCATGGTTCCTGTCATTTTCCTGCATAGGCATGGATAATGTCAAGGAAAATCTGCTTTTCGGCACCTGCGGCCGGCTCTTAGTGCGTAGCTGGCGACCATTTGAGAATAGGCGGTACGGCGACCGCCTGAACAGTAGGGCGCTCATCGTAGCGCCCAGT
>DHSO01000022.1:0-71804 GCA_002410505.1 Cloacimonetes bacterium UBA5284
GTAGAATAATTCTATGCCAAAAGAATGCGGAGAGCTAGTTGGTAAAGCTCATATCCGCTATAAACCGTCACCCAAAGCTTCAAATCGTCCTCACTTGGACAAATGGGGATAAAGCCTTATGTGGTGCGGAGATATGATGGACTATGTTTGGACTTGGACTGACCAATAAATGATT
The DNA here is from genome assembly GCA_002410505.1 of Cloacimonetes bacterium UBA5284. GTDB lineage: Bacteria > Cloacimonadota > Cloacimonadia > Cloacimonadales > Cloacimonadaceae > UBA5456. Next base: position 176 of record DHSO01000022.1, read on the forward strand.
GCATGTTTGGATACTCACTTGGGGATATAAACAATGACGGTAGTATTGAAATTCTGGTGACTAATAGATCCGGCTCCACCCAATAAAGTCAGAGCTAAACTGCGTTTCATCAATAATTCTGTACTCAAGGTCATTGGCGTCCAAGCGGATTACTACCAATCCTTGGGGGTCGTATCGCGGGAATTGATAGATGACGTAGTATTTCCCAAAACGCTGAGTGCTGATCTCCTTGTGAGCTGTTCCCTCGATACCGGTTATGCTACCAATCTGTACTACTTCGGTCAGAGTATTGCTTTGCCGGAGATATTGAAATTTCGTTATCTGTATGCTTCCATTAGCAGTAGTCATCTTATAGAATTGCAGATCGCCGCTTGGGAGTTTGATCACGTCGTCATATTCACGTGGAAAGGGGATATTAATCCCCAAAGAATTAGCCAGGCTAATCTCAATTTGTGGCTGTTGAGCGAATAAACTTAAGAAAGCGATCCAAAGGATAACCGTCAATACACCGGATATCACGTCCTTTACTTTCATCTGAGCCTCCATCCAGCGATACCACTGCTTGGGGTTAATAATTACGCTATAGCTACTTCATATTTAATCTTCAATAATGCAATCGCCTTTTCACAATTATCGTATCCCTATATCTGTGTCAAGAATTTTTTTATTTTTTCAGTGAGGGTTTATATCCGCATTACCAAATGTAGGATATAACGATACTGAAGGCATCTTACTCGTAGCGCAGGGCATCTATTAGATTGAGATTTGCCGCTTTCCTGGCGGGATACCATCCAAAGAAGATGCCGATAACCATGGAAAAACCAACTGATAAGACGATTGACCACATGGTTACGGCGATATTCCAATCCATCACTTTGCCCACTACTCTGGCTGCGCCAAAGCCCAAAAGTATACCGAGAATGCCGCCCATAATACTGATGGCCATGGCCTCGATGATGAATTGAAGTAAGACATCTCGTTTCCCTGCGCCTACAGCCATGCGAATACCGATTTCTTTTACTCTTTCGGTAACCGAAACCAGCATAATGTTCATGATCCCAATACCTCCCACCAATAGTGAGATGCCGGCTATGGAAGCCAGAAGTATCGTCATCGTGTGAGAGACACTGTTGGCCGTTTCCGCCAGGTCTGTCTGCGAACTAACCACAAACTCCTCGCTGGTGGTTCCGCGATGCCGTGCTTGAAGCAAGTCCATAATGTCTTGTTGAACCCGAAGAATAGCATCTCGGCTTACGGCAGAAACCATGATGGACATATTGCGCCATCGATGCCCCAACAGCCTTTGATACACCGTAGTATAGGGAGCCAATACGATATCGTCCTGATCGTTTCCCATCACACTCTGTCCTTTGGCCGTCAGAACACCTGCTATGGTAAAAGGAATGTTGCGAATGCGCATGATTTTACCTACGGGATCGATGTCACCAAAGAGGTTGTCGGCTACAGTTTTACCAATCACACAGACCTTTGCTCCGTTTTCCACATCCGAGCTATAAAAGAGATCTCCATTTTCAGTCTGCATATTCCGGATAAAGAAGTAATCGGCATCCACACCCATTACGCTGCCACGCCAATTGTTCCCCTCATATTTGAGCTGTCCCCAGCTGTTGTATACCGGAGACGCATATAGAACTCCGTCCAACTGTTCACGCATGGCTGTTACGTCTTCCACAGTGAGCAGGTTGCCTCCTCCGGCAGCTTGTCTGACAGCAGATTGACTGAAATTCGAAGAAACCATGATCACATTTGTTCCCATGGAGTTCACCTGATCTTCCACGATCTTTTGAGCGCCCTGTCCGATGGATAGCATAGCGATCACCGCGGCTACTCCGATGATGATACCAAGCATGGTGAGGAAAGTGCGGGTTTTGTTTCTGGTAAGGGATTTCAGAGCTATTCGAATGATTCCGGTTACAGACATCAGTCCTCCTCGTCCAGTTTGGGCAGACTTTGCAAATCCTCTACAGCGTTGCGGGTCTTGGGATTCACTTTGTCGCTGATGATTTTACCATCCCGAAAAGTGATATGACGATGGGCGTATTGGGCTATATCCGGTTCATGGGTTACCAGTATTACCGTCTTTCCTTCGGAATGAAGCTGTTGAAACACAGCCATTACTTCCACGCTGGTTCTAGTGTCCAGATTTCCGGTGGGTTCATCGGCAAGGATAAATGAAGGGTCGTTCACAATCGCCCGGGCTATGGCTACTCGTTGTTGCTGTCCGCCGGATAGCTGATTGGGAAAGTGTTTTGCTCTATCGGCAATACCTACTTTTTCCAGTGCTTTCATGGCCTTTTCATGACGTTCGTGTAAAGAGCATTTTCTGCAATAGAGAAGGGGTAGTTCCACATTTTCGAGTGCGGTGGTGCGGGGTAGCAGATAGAAGCTCTGAAATACATAACCTATTTTTTGGTTGCGAATGATGGTGAGTTCTTCATCGTTCATTTGATGAACGGGAATAGCATCCAGGACATACTCACCCTCGCTGGCTTTATCCAGACAACCCAGGAGATTCATGAAGGTTGTTTTTCCACTGCCACTAGCCCCCATGATGGCAATGAAATCACCTTTCCTTACTTCTAAATCCACACTGCGGAGGGCATGAACGTGAATATCTCCCATGACATAGGTCTTTGTGAGTGCTTTTGTGCTAAGCAGATTATCTTGCATCAGAATCTTCTCATTCCTGGGGCGGAGTTTGAATTTGCCTGTTTTGCATCGTTGTATATCACGCCGGTTACCAGCCTGGCATCATCACCGACACCTTCAATCAATTCCACAAAAGCTCCGTCCGATACGCCGGTTTTCACCACAACGGGCTTTGGCTCATTATCCTTCAACAGCCACACTACACCCATTCTTTCCGGGGATTTTGCAGCACTAGCGCTGGGAGAATCTTGCCTTTTACTTTGCTTTGGACCGGCGACGATTGCTTCCGAATCTGATGGCTTCTCAGGCGGCTGTTTCGAGGCTGCTTCCATAGCCTTCCTGCCTGCATTGAGCAGCTCATCGTTCCATTTTAATCCAAATAATTCCCAAATTTCTTTGCTGGGGCGGAATCTGGTGGCGCTTTCTGGTATTCTAAGCACACCTTGACGGGAATTGATAATAAAGGTCACGTTTGTGGTCATTCCGGGCAGCAGCTTATTTTGGGGATTCGATGCATCTATGATCACATTGTATGTAACTACATTGGATTCGTTTGTGGGATTCAATCTTATCTGTTGAACACTGCCCTCAAAGCGTTGATTGGGGTGTGCGTCTACAGTGAATTCAACCGGCATACCCAAGCTGATCTTGCCGATATCCGCTTCGTCTACACCGGCGGTAATCTGCATTTTATCCAGATTGTTTGCGATGATGAACAAAGTGGGGGAGTTTAGGCTGGCGGCAACGGTTTGGCCCTCGTCCACGGCACGGGATACGATTACCCCATCAATGGGACTTGTGATATGCGCATTGGCAAGGTTTTTCTCTGCCCGTTGCAGGCTGAGACGGGCGTTCGCCAGGTTTTGCTGGGCATTTTGCATCTTAAATCTAGCTTTTTTGAGGTCATACTCTGGGCTCATATGCTGTTCGAAAAGTTCATTTTGCAGGTTGTAGTCCAATTCAGCTTCTTCGAGTGCAGTTTGATTTTTGGCCAGATCGCCACGAGCCGCTTCCAAAGATGTGGCCAGGATTTCCGTGTCCAGCTTTGCCAATAGCTCACCTTTGCGAACGGGATCGTTGTAATCTTTGTACAGCTTTTCAATTTTGCCGCTTACTTCGGTTCCTACGTTTACCAGGACATAAGGATTGAGAGATCCTGTGGCAGTTACAACTTCACGTACAGAGCCTTGAGACGGGCTATCCAGACGCCACTCCGGGGCCAGTTTTGCTTTGCGAAAGTGGCTCCATAGCAATATGGCTATAATGATGATAGCCGGAATTATCAGGTATTTGATGTATTTCATCATTGTTTACCATTTTCCTAGAATCTTTTGAGACAGCATGTGGTTCAGTTCTTCCTGTTTTTTGATAATCTGATAGCGATTTGCATTGTATTGAATATTCGAATCGATATATTCGGTACGGGTTTTGTCCAATTCCAAAAGCTGGATCATACCCAGGCGATAGCGTTCTTCAGCGATGCGGATTTGTTCTTGGGATTGCTCTAGCCGTTCTTGGTAGAGTTCGTCCAATCTCAGCAGGTATTCCAGCTCTTGAGTAGCACTATCATAGTTTCGGCGAGTTTGATCCTTGATGTCCTCTAGCGCGAGGAGAGTGCTTTGTTTATTTATCTTGTGGCGAGTACTGCTTTCTTTGTTAGTAAAGAAGTTCCAGATGGAGTAGGACAGATTCAGCCCGATACCATGAACAGTGTTGTAGTTATCCAGATCAAAATCCTCTCCGGATACACGGCGGGAAAAACCGTAGGATAGAGACAACTTGGGCAAATAGTCCAGATTATTCTGAGTAAGGCTCAGCTCATTCTTTTTCAATGAGTATTCCAGCAATTTGACATCTGTGATGCCTTCGGTGTTAAAAGGGGGAATTTCTTTATCCAGAATTGTATCGATTTCTGCCAGAGGGTAGCCTTCATCCTCCATTTGTACCAGAGAGAATAGCTTGGCACGGGAATTTGCTATAGTGTTTTCCAATTGAATGATGCTGATCTGGCTGTTCATAACCGCGATTTCGTTTTGCTTTAGCTCGAAGGGAGTAATTTTGCCCAGTTGCAATAACACTTCACTCTGCTCGTATACACGGGTTTGGATAGCGAGGTTTTCCTCCAACGCGCTTTTCTGTTTTGTGGCGGACAGAGTTTCCAGATATGCCTGCAGTGTCTGAAAAACATAATCCGAATAGCCGCGCTCCAATTCCAGGCCGGCAATACTGTTGTCCACGCGAGCCTGTTTGTAATTGAAGAATGAGGCATCGTTCAGGCTGATTGTCTTGCTGATCTCTATCCCGGCAGAACTGGTCAAGCCACTTTTGGGAGAGATGGGGTCAAAATCCTGGTTTAGGCCGGCACTAAGATCCGCGTTTGGTAACAGGTTCCATTTGGCGGAGTTCAGAGAGCTTTTCGCGGTGCTGTGGCTCAGCTCTTGTTTACGGATCTGATAACTGTTTTGCATGCCGTGTTCAATCATTTGGTCCAGGGTGTATTCATTGGCTGCCAATAATGCCGGCAGCAAGAATATGAGGATCAGATAGCGTTTCATTTTACCTCTTATTAGCATAAGTTCTAATCTGTGTTGCTCTACATATTACAAGTAAGCTATCGCTTTCCTGCATATATTCCAATTATTCTTTTGATTGTGTGCAAAAGAATCGAATCGGCTGATTTGTGCAAGGAAAAATTGTAGGAGCAGCAGATATGTATAATTGCACATGAAAAGATACATTCGCGTGTGGGAAAAACTGGGAGTATTGAAAAAGCCTTGCCCGATTTGTAGGCTTATTTATTTTGGATTTCAAATGAAAAATCAATAATGAAAAGGAGCTAAACATGGCTTTTAACCTAAGAAACAGACACTTCCTTACACTCATGGACTTCAGTCCCAAAGAAGTAAAATACCTGCTGGATCTATCCATGGATCTAAAGAAAGCAAAATATACCGGAACTGAAGTGCAACGTCTGAAGGGAAAGAATATCGCTTTGATCTTTGAAAAAGACAGCACCAGAACTCGCTGTTCTTTCGAAGTGGCAGCACTTGATCAGGGTGCTCACGTAACCTATTTGGGGCCTACAGGCAGCCAGATGGGAAAGAAAGAATCCATTGCCGATACTGCTCGCGTGTTGGGCAGAATGTACGATGGAATTGAATATCGCGGTTATGGTCAGGAGATCGTGGAAGAATTGGCTAAATATGCAGGAGTCCCTGTTTGGAACGGTCTCACAGACCAGGATCACCCCACTCAGGTCTTAGCAGATTTCATGACTGCAATAGAACACTTGAATAAACCCCTGCATGAGATGGTATTTGTATATGCCGGCGATGGTCGTAACAACGTTGCCAATGCCCTGATGATAGGCGCGTCCAAGACCGGTATGGATTTCAGAATCGTGAGCCCCAAATCTCTGTTTCCAGAAAAAACGCTGTTGAACAAATGCAAAGAAGCGGCAAAAGAAAGCGGCGCGAAGATCACTATCACAGACGACATCGCCAAAGGTGTTAAAGGTGCCGATGTGATCTACACAGACGTTTGGGTATCGATGGGAGAACCGGATAGTGTCTGGGAGAAACGCATAAAATTACTGAAACCTTATCAAGTAAATTCTGCCATGATGAAGAAAACCGGAAAAGACAAGACTTTATTCATGCATTGTCTTCCCGCATTCCACGATCTGAACACCAAGGTTGGCAAGGAAATTCATGCCAAGTTTGGCCTTAGCTCCATGGAAGTGACAGACGAAGTGTTTGAAGGGCCCAATTCCGTGGTCTTCGATGAAGCCGAAAACCGTATGCATACCATTAAAGCAGTTATGGTGGCCACTCTGGGTCAGTAAGATAAGATATCTGGCAAAAAAAGGACCTCCAAACGGGGGTCCTTTCTGCTATAATTGCATTTTTGGAACACAGCTTGCTTGTTACATATAGCAGAGAAAATAATCAGAATTGAGAAGGTAGTATTATGAAATCAGTGTTTTTGACAATTGCTTTGTTGATGCTTTCAGTTGTTCTGGCTGCAGGCATTACTTATCACTATCAAATGGAGCAGCCGGTGCTCCTGGAAAAAGAATTGGGTACTGTAATCAGGTTGAATGGAACACAAAGCTATTCAAAACCTGGAGAACCGGATTTGCCATATTTTGGTTACAGTCTATTACTCCCGGAATCGCATGAAGCAGTCTCTGTAAACATTCGCAGAGAAGGGCCGGTAGTATATCAACTGAAAGCTATAGTAGCTCCCGCACAAAGGCAGTATCCTTTCTCTCATGATATTATCGAAGAAAAGGATAAACCTAATCCTGAAATATACTCTTCTCATGAAGTTTATCCTAAAAGCCCGGCAAAGGGTTTAACAACCGAGTTTCTGAGTGGACACCCAATTGCCTTTGGCGCATTCACTCCATTTGAATACTACCCTCAAAGCAATGAACTGGTTTTTTACAAGAGTATAGTAGTAGAGCTTGATCATGAGCCGGGCCTGAGGGCTATGGAGGCCACAAAACTGCTGAAGAATGACGCTTTTACAGCTCGTCGCTTGAAACAAAGCGTGGACAATCAAAGTGCCGTTCCGACATACCGCTCAGTTCGCACCAATGGAATTGAATACCTTATGATCGTGGATGAAGCCAAGTTTACGAATTGGCAACCCCTGGCAGACCTTTACAGCAATCAGGGATTGCAAGTACAAATGACAGCGGTATCCGATATCGAGGAATCACAGAATGGTAGCGATTTGCAGGAAAAAATCCGCAATTACATTATCAGTATATACGAGACAAATCCGCTGCGCTATGTTTTGCTGGGAGGCGATACTGATCTGATTCCTCATCGGGGATTTACAGTGGACATGGGCTCCGGTGGAGAAAGGGATTATGACATTCCGGCAGATATGTACTATTCCAGCTTGGACGGAAACTGGAATACGGATAATGATCAATATTGGGGCGAAGAAATGGAAGCTGACCTGGCTCCGGAATTGGCTGTCGGCAGGATATGCTACAACAACGACATTGAAATATCCAATCAGATCAACAAAATATTCCTCTATCAGCTATTGCCGGTGGAAGATCAGATAACCACTGCCGCCTTTGCGGGAGAATGGCTTTGGGACGGCCCCACCTGGGGCGGTGACTATATGGACGAGATGATCGGAGGATCAAGCGCGCATGGATACACAACCGTTGGTGTCCCCGCAGATTGGGATATCACTACGCTGTATGACAGAACTTATGGCTATTCTGATGCTTGGGGAAGCTCTGAAATCAAACCTTTCCTATCCGAGGGTGCTAATTTGGTGAATCATCTGGGTCATTCCAACACAACTTATTGCATGAGACTATCAAACAACAATGTAACGGAATCCGGCATTACAAACAATGGTCAAACCGAGAACTACTCCATATACTTCAGTCAAGGTTGCTATGCCGGCAGTTTTGACAATCGTGAGACATCAGCCGGGAGCTATACAGCGGATTGCATCAGCGAAAAATACACATCCATAGCCACATCCGCAGCCGGTATGATCTCGCATTCTCGCTATGGTTGGGGTATGCAGGGTTCCACCAATGGTGCCAGTCAGTATTTCCATCGCGAATACATTGATGCAATCTTTGGAGAAAATATCCACGAATTGGGTTACACGCTGGTAGATTCCAAAATTGATAACATACCCTTTATTTACGATAACCCGGTGATGTATTGGGTCAGCTACGAAACAAATCTCTTCGGCTGTCCGGTTACCCGTATATGGAGCGATACACCCCAGAATATGACTATTAATATGTCCAGTGACTGGGTGGTGGGACTCAATTCATACGTAATAGTAAGCGATGCCCCAAACGGGACCATCAGAATCAAGCTTGGTGAAGATTTGGTGTATGAGGGTGTAAGTGATGATACTGGAGTTTTCTTTGTAGAATTGGAAGAAAATCTCGTTCCCGGGAATTATCAGATCTACATTAATGCCCCCAATTACTATCCCTACAATCAAACCGTGTATGTAACAGCGACCAATATGCCTTACATAATATGCGATCAGGTGACAGATTCAGACGAAGATGGCCGGATCCATACCGGAGATATATTGCATATCTCCACTACTATCAAAAACATGGGATTGGTGGATCAGCAGGATTCGGGAACCATTACTCTGAGCAGTGCCTCTCCAAACATCGAGGTGATGCAGGGAAGCTATGAGTTCGACAGCATCAGCGCGGGAGATAGTCTTATCGTGGATTCTGCTTTCCAGATTCGGGTTATAGGATCCTTTGCTGACAACTCTCAAGCAACTTTGGTATTTACCTCGGATTACGACGGGTACGAGACAGAATCTTATCACCGAATCCACCTCGCAGCTCCGGTGCTGAGCCTCAGCAGTTATAGCGTAACAGGCAGTGAAATGTATGTGCTGCCCGGAGATACTGCATCCATAAGCTTTGCAGTAAAAAACACCGGTAGTGGGGACGCGCTAAATCCATTCCTGCTTGTCTTTGCCGATGATCCTCTTTTGAGTACCGATATTTTCGAACTTACTCTGGATCCGATTATCGGTGGCAGCACGACCACCTACTATCAGGTCTTCGATGTCCATGTATCTGAGAATGCAGAAATAGGAACATCATTATCGCTCAGCTACATTATATCCGCAGAAAATGGAAACGCAATCGATGGCAGGTTCCAAGTGAGCATCGGTGCTATCAACTATGGATTTGAACCCGATTCGCAAGAGTGGGTATCGGAACAATTGCAACCGGGATTTACCAATCAGTGGCACCGCAGTTCTCAAAGAAACCACACCCCTGAAGGTGGTTGGTCCATGAAGTTTGGTGGTACCGGTTCAGCTCAATACACATCGACCGGCTATGGCGCTTTGGTATCCCCTGAATTGGCTGTAAATCCGGGAAGTGCGTTGAAGTTTTGGCACTGGATGGACGCAGAAGATCATGACGATTATCAAAGCCAGGCATGGGATGGCGGATTGGTGGAAATGTCACTCAATGGAGGGGGATGGAGCTCGATCGAACCGGTTGGGGGTTATCCCAAAACTATTTATAACAATCCCGCTTCTCCCTTTGCCTCTGGAACACCTGTATTTTCCGGCAATTTCGACTGGACTGAAGCTGTGTTTGAATTAGGGGATATCACCGGAGTAGCTCAGTTTCGCTTTGTGTTTGGCAGCGATGGATATGTTGCCGGTGAAGGTTGGTACATTGATGAAGTGATGGTAGAATCGACCAGTGCTGCGGAAGACGTCTTCGTGACCCCTGCGACCGTCAGTTTGAAGCAAAACTATCCAAATCCCTTTAATCCTGACACCAATATCAGCTTCTATACACCCAAAGCTACGAAAGCCCGTTTGAGCATTTACAACCTGAAAGGCCAATTGGTAACCGAGCTGGTGAACCACGAAGTCCCTGCGGGAGAAAATGTGATCACATGGGACGGCAGAGATAGCAATGGAAAGCTTGTAGCCAGCGGTATCTATAGTTACAGATTGAAATGTGAGAATACAACGTTAACTAAAAAAATGATACTTATGAAATGAAGAGATACCTAGTTTTAACCGGTGCCGGAATCAGTGCTGAATCCGGCATCCGGACTTTTCGGGATTCCGGAGGTTTGTGGGAAGAACATCGTGTGGAAGATGTTGCCAGCCCTCAAGGATTCCAAAAGAATCCCAAACTGGTTTGGGATTTTTATAAAGAACGCTTCAAGAACAGTCTTAGCGTAAATCCCAATTCGGCTCATGAAGCCTTGAAAAGGATGGAAGATGCTCTGGGAGAGAACTTTCACCTTATTACCCAAAATGTGGACGGCTTGCACATAAAAGCAGGTAACAGAAGAGTATATGAAATGCACGGTAGCTTGAAGAACTGCTTTTGTGTGTCCTGCCGAACCAGATATGAACTCGATGAGATTGATCTGAGCCAGGATGTACCTCTTTGTATGAAGTGCAAAGCTCTTCTAAGACCCGATATAGTGTGGTTTGGCGAAATCCCATATTATCTGTATGAAATAGAAGATAAACTAAAGAATTGCGATGTATTCATCGTTGTAGGTACTAGTGGCACAGTTTATCCGGCTGCGGGATTTGTAATGACAGCAAAGCTTTTTGGCGCAAAGACCATAGCGGTGAATCTGGACCGACCGGATAATTTGGGTTTCATCGACGAATTTTTGCAGGGAAAATCCGGAGATTTGGTACCACCATTAGTAGAAAAATTGATAGGATAGCATAATGGATGAAGAACTGTTCTTTGGCCCGGATTTCCTTAGCGAAGATGCTGAGGAGCAAAAAAAGAGTCTGCGGGAAGGCGAACTGCGCGAAGTAGCGGTTCTTTTTGCCGATATCAAGGGTTTTACCAATATATCCAATCTCTTCGAACCTGAAGTGATTCATGGCAAGATGGATGAGATCATGAAGATCTTTAGCCGCTGTATAACATTCTATGGCGGTTTTGTGGATAAATACATGGGTGATGGCATAATGGCACTTTTTGGTGCTAAGAAAGCTTCCGAACAGGATACCCAACGCTGCATTCTGGCAGCAATAAAGATGCAAGAACAATTGAGGCTGTATAATAAGCTGCTCAATAGAGAAGCGGGTTTTGAGACAGTGGAACTCGGTTTGCGCATCGGTGTCAATACCGGGTTGGTGTCTGTCGGGAAGGTCGGAGAATCCAGGGAAGGTGATTTTACCGTGTATGGTCCACAGGTGAATCTTGCCAGTCGCATGGAAAGCAATGCTCCCGTAAACAGGATCATGATGCCAGCCAGAACCATGAAGATGGTGGAACAGATCTTCGAATTTGAAAGCCGTGGTCCCGTGATGGTCAAAGGAATGGATGAAGCCATCGATTGCTGGCTGGTGATTGGTCAGAAGTCTGAAAGTCACACGTCAGTAAGTACTACTTTTATCGGCCGGGAAGACGAATTGGAGCAGTTGGAAGATGCTTTCAGGCAATCTCAAGGGGCTGTACGAGTAGTGGGTTTGAAGGGTGATGCAGGAATCGGTAAAAGTAGATTGCTGGATGAGTTTTGCGAGGGGAAACCCGATACCCTGATTCTGAAGGGTGTTTGCTCTACTATCAGCCCCAGTCCCTTTAATCTCTTTACCAGAATTCTGGAAAACTACTTTCATATCAAACCGAGTGCTACCAGGAATCAGAAGAAAGAGCTACTAATAGCAGGATTGGAGCTATTGGGAAAAAACTCTGAAAATGCAGCAGAGATAATGGATTGTCTACCCCTGATAGCTTTGTTGATGGAGATCCGCATTCCAGATCCCCGCCTGGAACAAAAAGGAAAAGACCTGCTGAACCATGTATTGCGAGCGCTCGATATAGTGTTGCTGGCAATCATCCGACAAGCACGAAAGAACGAGCATGGGATTATACTGATTCTTGATGATGTTCACCTTGCAGATGAAGCCAGTGCCCAAGCCATAGACTTCCTTCTGGACCGATTCCAGCAGGAGCAGATTCCCATACTGATATTTGCTCTCTACAGGCTGGATTACACTATACTCGAGTCCATCACCGGGCATCCGGGTTTCTCGGAAATGGAGTTAAAAGCATTCAGCCGGGATAAGATTACGCAGCTACTGCATTCTTATATGGGAAGCACAAAACTAAGCGATGAAACTTTAAAATTGGTGATTGATCTATCCGCGGGAAATCCCTTCTATCTGGAAGAATGGTGCAATTACATCGGCAATTTGCCCAAAGCCGATCTGGATGAATATCCCGTTCCCGGAAACCTTCATGCTTTGATCCTATCCCGCTTGGACAATCTCCCGCAAAACATGCGCCTGCTCTTGCATAAAGCCGCAGTAATCGGCAACGAGTTTTTCGTGGAAATTTTGCGGGAAGTGGAATCCATGCTGCGTGACTCTGTAAACTTGGAAAGCACTTTGGGTCAATTGGAAGAGCATTCTCTGATCATGAAGCTTTTGGGCTTTGACTTCTCCACATATTTCTTTAAACATATCACAACCCGTGAGGTGGCATATCAGACCCTGTTGCATCAAAACAGGAAAATGCTGCACGAGCTGACGGCGACGGCGATTGAAAGCCTGTTCAAGGATAACCTTGACGATTTCATATTTAGCCTGGCAGATCATTTTGTGAAAGCCGAGATGCCACAAAAGGCCATCCCATATTTGAAACTAGCCGTGGATAAGGCTGCCGATGTGTATGATAATAAGTTGGCACTGAAGCTTGGTCGAAGGCTTTTGGATTATCTGGATGATGATAGTCAGAAAGCTGCTTTGATGGTCAAGTTAGCAGATATTCTATGGTTGACCGGGAAATGGGCTGATGCTGCGGAATATATAGACAGTGCATTTGAGATGGCTTCCCCTCAGAGCTCTCTGATGTGCGAGATTCATCGCTTCAAGGGTGTAGCCGCATTCTACAGCGGCGACTTTGAAGAAGCCTTACAGCAGTTTAAGGCTGGGGACAATCTGGCTACAAAGATAGATGATATGCTGCAAATATGCATCGCGCAAAGCAACTTGGGAATATGGCATCAACATCATGAAAAGTATAGTGAGGCACTAAGTTATCATTTCCGTAGTCTGGAGCTTGCCCGCAAATTGGGGGAGATTCAAAGAGAAGCAAAAACACATTCAAATCTGGGTTTGATCTATCTGGAACAAGGAGAAGGAGACAAAGCGTATTCCGCTTTTCAAAACAGCCTTGAACTCAGCCGGACAAACCAGCTCATGAAGGATGAATCCATCGCTTTGGGAAACCTGGGCTGGACTTGCCTGAATCTGGATAAACTGGACGAGGCTAAGGATTGGTTAAATCAAAAGCTGGATCTGTCTACCAGGATGAACGACAAGCTGGAGATAATCAAGGCATTGGGAAATCTGGGAAACGTGTTTTATGAAGAGCGCGATTATGCTTCAGCTCTATCATATTATGAGCGCAGTTTGGCTTTGAAAGAACTTTTGGGAAACCGCCAGGAGATCGAACGGAGCAGGAATGCTGTGGAAATCTGTAAACAGAAGCTGGAGGAACAAGCCTAGGAACCGCTTTTCTGCAACAGGTTTGAGCCCACTATCAGCACCAGCCCGATGATCGTAGCCATATGAATGCTCTCCTTCAAGATTCCGGAGATCAAGAACATGGATAGAAAGGGACTGAGGAATATCAGGTTCGATATCGCCGCAGTGTTCTTGGTAAGCTGTAATGCCTTGAGCCATAGTATGAAAGTGAGACCCATTTCAAAGATTCCTATCCATACTGCCAGCAATAATGCTGGACCCAAGATAAAATCTGCATGGAAGAGAGAAATTCTGCCAATGATCACATGAAGCATTATGAACAAGGTGCCCACATAGAAATTGTAGAAGAGCTTAACTGTATTTGTGCGAGTGTCTTTCAAGCTTACTATCCAATATAAAGCCCATATAATCGATGAACCAAGAGCTAAAGAAGTTCCGATCGGATCGCTGAAATCCAGAGATAGTATTCTTCCTTTGGTGGATATCAGCAATACGCCAGTGAAGCTGATCAGTAGTGCTACAAGATCTTTCCGTCTGAAACGTTCCCCACATAAGATCATTGAGAATAGGGGAAGAACCAATGCCCAAGTGTAGTTTAGAGATTGTGCTTCCTGAGCACGAAGACGCGAATATGCAGTGAAGAGAATCACATAGTATAGATAGGGATTCAAAAAACCCGCCGGGATCGATCGATAGATATTTCTACTGAAAGATCGAAAACAATCCTGTTGTACAACAGCATTGTATAGAGCCAGAAATGCAGTGGCGACTATTGAAGATAGCAGCAACAAACCTACAGGGCTCAAATGCACTAAGGCCAGCTTGAATGCCGTGGATACACTACTCCATGCCAGAATGGCAAATCCCGCGTAGATATAACTCTTTGTATGGTTTTTCATGGTACAAAAAAAAAGGGGTGATAAGCACCCCTATCTAAGCCTGTGAAAAGCTATTCTCTCATGGACTGTAAGATCCTGGTAAAGGTTTGCTGCAAAGAAGTGTTCTCTGTTTTAGCAGCACCGAGAATGATGAATTGGACCGCATCCTCACTGGTGTTGTCCCATTGATACCATGCTTGTGCATAGCTTACCATGTCTTCATACTGTTCAAGATCATTGAGTATCATGCAGAGCTGAGCGTAGTCGTTTTGATTGGATCTGAGATTGATAAGCTGTTTCAGATATCTCACTGTGAGTTCTTTATTGTCTGTACGGAAAGCGATATCTTTGGCATTCTGAATGATATCCTCATCACCGGGTTTTAGATCTAACGCGGCTTGAATACTCTCGAGTGCTTTCGTGTAGTTTTCCATCTCATAATAAGCGTAGGAGAGGTTCATGAGGTTGTCCGTATTTGCGGGAGCTTTCACTCTGGCTTTTTCAAAAAACTTTACAGCTTCACTATAGTTTTTCATATTGAAATAGAAAGCTCCAGTCTCCAGAAAGTAATCCAGATTATCAGGATCCTGTTCGATGAGGCTCAAGAGAATCTCTTCGGCTTTGGCATCATCCTTCAATTCCTTCTGATAAATATCTTTGAGGCGGATCATAGGTTCATATCGTTCAGGATTGAGTTCGTGAGCAAGTTCAAATATTTCCATGGCTTCCTGAGTGTTACCAGCTGTAACAGCAGCGTCACCGGCCCGGTATATCCTGGTCCAAGCCCCATCACGACGGCGGGTCATGTCTCTGATATCAAGCTTTTCTTCATTGCTGAGTTCTTCATAACCAGCATATATTGCCAGAGCTTTGTTGTAGTACTCATAAGCTTCTTCATTGTATTGTACTGCCTTGTCTGGGAAGTTCTCACCTTTATGCAGACTGATATCTGCCACACGGCGCAAGGATAGTGCATGATCAGGGTGTTCTGCCAAAACTTTACGATAAAATTCTTCAGCTTTCTCCACATTCTGCTGCGCGTAATATACACCTGCGGTTTTGGCATTCACATTTGCCTGGGGGCTCAGTTTCTGCCTGGCACCACTGCATGCGCCCAGACCTATTGCCAGAGCCAGCAAGACTATAATGAGTTTTCTCATAAGGAATCTCCTGTGCTATTCTTTTCTTTCAATAAAAAATGCAAGGCAGATTAAGTCAAGACCTTTTTCACAAACTATATCGAGGTTATTATTGATGAATTCATATCTTCAAGCATTGCAACAAGATAATCAGAACTCGGTATGGCCATGCATTTTTATTCTTGACGAATGCTACGGAGTCTCTAGATTGACACAAAAATAACCTTTAATCAACGCCAGTGAGCTTGAAAGGAGCAACAGATGAACCCTCAATTCTTAGGTCGCAACGTTTACGATTTGGACGATTACTCACGTGAAGAGATCATGTACATTCTAGAAGCTGCCAAGGGCATGAAAGAAATCAATACGCGTGAATACAAAAAAATCCCCACACTTCGCGGTAAAACTATCTGCACACTATTCGTGGAAAACAGCACTCGTACCCGCATGAGTTTCGAGCTTGCCGCAAATCGGCTTTCCGCCGATGTTGTCAGTTTTCAAGCTAGTGTTTCCGCACTACAAAAAGGTGAAAGCCTGCAAGACACTGTATACACTCTGAACGCAATGGGGATAGATCTCTATTGCATACGCCACAGCTCGCCGGGTAGTCCTCAATTAGTGCACAAATATTCTCAAAAACCGGTTATAAACGGAGGAGATGGACGTCACGCTCATCCCACTCAAGCCTTGCTAGATATCTTCTCGATCTGGGAAAAGCTGGGGAATTTGAAGGGATTGAATATTACGATCGTGGGAGATATTCTTCATAGCCGTGTAGTTCGCTCCAATCTCATCGGAATGCGTAAACTGGGCGCAAAAGTGACAGTATGTGGCCCCAAGACCCTGATGCCCGGAAACATGGAAAATGTATATGATTGCATCGTGGAATACGATCTGGGGCGGGCACTTTACAAGGCGGACGTGGTTATGGGCCTCCGTATGCAATTGGAGCGCATGACCGAAGGTCTATTCCCCAGTTTGGAAGAATATAGCAAACACTATGTGTTGTCCAAAGATACTCTGAAATATGCAAAAGCAAATGCATTGATCATGCACCCCGGCCCAATGAATCGCGGCGTCGAGATTCTTCCTGAGATAGCTGATAGCAAACAAAGTGTGATTGTGGAACAGGTAGCAAACGGGGTAGCAGTACGCATGGCCCTCATGTTCCTGATCCTGGGCGGCAAAGCTTGAAGAACAAGGAGAAACAAAGATGAAAACTATAATAAAAAATGCTCGCGTTTACATGGACGGAAAGCTTCTGAAAAGAGAGCTATTGATAGATGGTAAAAAGATTGCCCTGATCGCTGAAAAGATTAAGGACAAAGCGGATAAAACGATCGATGCCGCCGGAGCAGCTGTTTTTCCCGGATTCATCGATTTACATGCTCATTTGAGGGACCCGGGCCAGACCTACAAAGAAGACATAGTAAGCGCTACGAAAAGCGCAGCCAAAGGCGGATTCACAGCTGTCTGCGCAATGCCAAACACAGAGCCGGTAACGGATAATATCGCATCTGTGGAATACATCCAACTGCGCGCCAAAGAACATGGAAGTGCCAAGGTGTATGTGATCGGAGCTCTCACCAAACAGAGTATGGGCGAGGAGATCAGTGAAATGGCAACCATGAAATCCGGAGGCATCGTAGGAGTAAGTGACGATGGTAAATGTGTGCAAAACGCTCGCTTGATGCTATCCTGTTTGCGTTATGCGGCCAATTTTGATATTCCGGTGATCGTTCATCCTGAGGACTATGCCCTGGCCGGCAAAGGACAGATTCACTCCGGTAGGATATCAACTAAGATCGGACTCTCCGGCATCACGGCATTGGCCGAAGAAGTGATGATTGCTCGCGATATTATGCTTGCAGAAAGCGCGGGAGCTCGCCTGCATATAGCCCATATCTCCACTGCCAGATCCCTGGAATTGGTGCGCAGCGCGAAAGAGCGGGGATTGCGAGTTACTTGTGAAGTAACTCCCCACCACCTGGTTCTAAACGAGGAGGCTTGTGAGACATTCGACACAAACACCAAAATGAAACCCCCGCTCAGAAGCGAAAGTGACCGTCTGGCATGCGTTGCTGCTCTGAAGAATGGGCTGATAGATTGTATTGCCACGGATCACGCGCCTCACGCGGATTTCGAAAAAGAACGAGAGTTTGATCATGCACCTTTTGGCATCATCGGCTTCGAAACCGCCTTTGCTGTCTTATATGAGAATCTTGTCCTCACAAAGCAGATCAGCCTTGCCAATCTGGTTGATGACCTCAGCAAAAATCCTGCTAAAGTATTGAATCTTCCCGGAGGAACACTGAAGGAAGGTGCACCTGCAGACCTTTGCATCATTGATCTGAAGGGCCATACTACTTTTGATAGAGATAGCATAGTGTCCAAAAGCAAAAACACACCATGGCTGGATAAAACACTAGCAACGAGAGTTAAATACACATTTATGAACGGAAAAATAAGCTATCAGGATGAATAAATGGACAATCCACTATATCGCCAACGAGCGATTCAGCTTCGTGAAGAATTAGTATCCGACTATTTTATACTCTGGATCTGGGATGAAGCTTTAGGCGCGACGGGTAAACCGGGACAGTTCTACGAGATAAGAGCACTGTCCAGCATGGCGAATCCTCAGACAGTTCACGCCATACCCAAACTTTTCAAACCGATTAGCATTTATGACAATCAAGGGGGGAGAATCGGATTCATGATCAAAAAAGTAGGTCCCGGCACCAAAGCTCTCTCCAGATTGAGAGCGGGGGATACGCTGGAACTAATCGGTCCCTGTGGTAATGGATTTCCCCTGGTTACCGGCAAACGCATTCTGCTGCTCAGTGGCGGGATAGGGTATCCACCACTATGGTATTTGCAAAAGGAACTTATCAATCACAATCAGATATACTGGATGCATGGTGGAGCGACAGGGGGGGATGTGTTTCCCTGTGATGAGATCTGGACGGAAGATGGCTCTATCGGTCGCAAAGGCAGAGTATGCGACAACCTAAGGCAGAACATCCTAGAATACAACATAGATACCATGTATAGCTGCGGACCTCAAGGTCTGCTCAAAAACGCTTCACAGATCAGTGCGGAGATGCAGATTTTGCACTATTGCTCACTTGAAGCCTACATGGCCTGTGGGATCGGTGTATGCCACGGATGTGCGGTTCCGATCGGCAGCAAAGAAGACTGGAACTACCGCAGGGTATGCAAAGAGGGTCCTGTATTCAATTCAGCGGAGGTAATGTGGGAACTGATATGAACAATCTTTGTACAGAACGTCCTGATGTCGGGAAATTACTGAAAACAAAGCTGGGCAAATTGGAAATGAATAGCCCGCTAGCCGTAGCCTCAGGAACCTTCGATTTGGAAAGCCTGGAATTCTTTGATCCCGCTTGTTTGGGCGCATTTGTAAGTAAGACTATTACCAAAGAGCCCAAAAAAGGAAATCCTCCTCCCAGGCTATATGAAACCGAAGCTGGGTTGATAAACTCCATCGGTCTGCAAAACCCCGGTTTGGAAGTCTTTATCAACGAAAAGCTACCCATGTATCGGGATAAGCTCAGTATGCCGCTAATCGTTAGCTTTTCTGGTTCCAGCATCTCAGAATTCTGTGCGATGATGGAAGCTCTTGAGAACTGTGCTGGAATAGCCGGTTATGAGATCAACGTATCCTGCCCCAATGTGGAAAATGAAGGTATAGCTTTTGGCACAGACCCCTTAGTACTATACAATCTGGTGCAAAATCTGGCAAAGATCAGCCAAAAAGAGCTATGTGTGAAGCTGAGCCCCAATGTAAGTGACATCGCTGAAATAGCCCGGGCGACCGAAGCCGCTGGGGCCACTTCTCTGGCTTTGATAAACAGCCTGTGGGGGATGGCGATAGACTATCGTTCCGGGCAATCGCGCATCAAGAAAGGAATCGGCGGATACACCGGGATAGGTATCAAACCTGTGGCATTAGCACTCACTTACAAAGTAGCTCAAGCTATAGATATTCCCATATTGGCGATGGGTGGTATATACGACTGGCAGGATGCCTTGGAATTCATTTGGGCCGGTGCTTCAGCCATAGCGCTGGGAACGGCGAACTTCATCAATCCCCTGGCCGCTCCGGAACTCATCATCGGCTTGGGTGAATACTTGCTCACCGAGCAAAAAGCCATACAGGACCTCGTGGGCAGGGTAAGGATCTAGGTAATCGCTGCGAATAATGCCTTGATGTCTTTCACCTTGTGAACTTTGGTGTTTGTCTTCAAACGGGCAAAACCGGAGACAAAGATATTTGTGTATCCCAGCTTGGCAGCTTCGGATATCCTGGCTTCCAGCTGAGATACAGGTCTCACTTCTCCGTTCAGGCCTACTTCTCCGATATAAACAGAATTCTGCGGCAGGGGGCTGTCTTTCAAGCTACTGATGATGGCAGCGATTATGGCCAGGTCCAGAGAAGGATCCGCAGAACGTATCCCCCCGGCAAGGTTTATAAAGACATCGTTACTGCGCAGATACAGAGCCAGGTTTTTTTCAAGTATTGCCAGCAGTATTGCCAGTTTCTTCTGCTCCAGACCTACGACCACTCTTTGCGGAGTACCATAGTTTGAGCCGGTGGCCAGAGACTGCACTTCCACTATGAAGCTACGGGTTCCTTCAATAATGCAACCTATTGAGGTCCCTATCTGCGCCAATTCGTTACTAAGAAATACCGAATTGGGACTGTCCACCTGCATCAGCCCCAGATTGGTCATCTGGAACAAGCCGATCTCATTTGTGGATCCAAAGCGGTTCTTTACTGCTCGTAAAATTTTATATTGATTACGTAGCTCACCTTCAAAATATAATACTGTATCAACCATGTGTTCCAATATCTTGGGCCCAGCCACATAACCTTCTTTTGTAACATGTCCCACCATAAATATTGGTATCCCAAGATGTTTGCCGCATTTCAAAAGTCTGTTGGTGCTTTCTCGCAATTGCGTTATGCTCCCGGGAATACTGTCTATACTACTCAAACTAATGGATTGGATACTGTCAACTATAGCCAGCGCAGGTTCTTCATCTTCGATGCTATCGATGATGTGCTCTGTATCGTTTGTGCAAAGCAGCAGGATATTCTCACTAGAAACTTGCAGTCGTTTACTACGCATATGGATTTGGGCAGCGCTCTCTTCCCCGGAACAATATAGCACTTTCTTCCCGCTTTTTCCCAGCCATTCCGCCAATTGTAGCATCAGTGTAGATTTCCCGATGCCAGGTTCTCCGCCTATCAGGATCAGCATTCCAGATACGATTCCGCCTCCCAAAACCAGATCTAATTCCGCATTGCCGGTGTTCATCCTGGCATCAGAAACACCGCTGATCTTCACGATTTTTTCAGGTTTGTTCCTATGAAGAATGTGAGTACCCTGTTTGTTTTTACCGATTAATCTACTGCTTTCCTTTAGAGTGCTCCAGCTACCGCAATTTGGACATTTCCCGCTCCATTTACCGGTTTCAAACCCACAATCTGTACATACAAATGATGATGGCATATTGGCTTCCTTTTCTCATAGTTTACAAAGTCCATCATCCCAAAACAGCTCTTTTGTGGCAAGCATTATTTATCCTTTTGTCATGCACAATGGCGCTGAATCTATACAGATTGTGGTTCATCAAACGTTATATCCTACGCTTAAAACTGATTGGAACATGGATATCAGCAAAATATATTATCCAATCCAAATTTACAGACAAGAAAAAACGCCTCTTGACCACAATGGTGAAAAAGGAACTACTTGACACTGAATAGGGCATCATTAAGTTTTGCTCAGATACAAGGATATGGGTGTCTTATTGTATGACATACAAGAAGATGAATGAACACATTTCTAGTGATTAACAATAAATCTTGTATCCTGGATTGGATGTTATTAAATACGATTATCAAAACACAAAAAAAAGTTTTGGCTTTTTTAATGATTGCTCTATAATATGATTTAGGGAGATAATAACAATGCCGAATATTATTGTATTTAGCACACCAACATGCTCATGGTGTAAAAAGTTAAAGAGCTATTTGAAATCAAATGGCTTCACATATAAAGATATAGATGTATCCAGAGATAGCAAAGCTCTGGCGGACATGATACGTAAAACCGGTCAACAGGGAGTTCCGCAATCCTGGATCAACAATCAAGCTGTTATAGGTTTCGACAAGGCCAAGATAGATAAACTACTTGGGATCAAATAACAACAACATAAAATGGAGAAAAAAATGACAAATTATCCTGAAAAATTCCACGATCTGGTAACCCGCCTTCAAGTTGTACTCAGTGACATTGATTACACACAGAAGGCTTGCCTGCAAGCAGGACGCATGGAATGCATGCTTCTGAACCACCTCTTCAATACCAAAACCCCTGCCAATATGAATGAACTGGCAAAGGTTTTAAACGTTTCACACAGCAGGGTTACTCGTATTATGGACAATCTGGTAAACAAGAAATTAGTTACTCGCAGACCCAGTGAAGAAGACCGCCGCTGCTGGTTTGCTATCATTACTGAAAAGGGTATGAAGCTTGCTGAAAACAGCCAGAAGACCGTTCTTGACCAGCAAAAGAGTCTGCTTGACAAACTGTCCCAGAAAGATATCGCTGATGTTTATAAAGGCTTTAAGACTTACGTGGAGAAGTACGAGGAAGTACTGAAGGATTCTTACATCGAGGTTTAGTGATGGCTGGTAAGGTAATAACCAAATGGACCGGTGAGCTCGGTTTTGACTCGCTGGTCACAGGTCATCATGTCGTCATGGATGGAGACAGTGAGTTTGGCGGGAACGATACGGGACCTCGCCCCAAGCCTCTGCTGTTGGCTGCTTTAACTGGTTGTTCAGGAATGGATGTTGTGTCAATCTTGAAAAAAATGCAGGTTAAAGAATATGATTTCGAGATGGAAGCTGATGGAGAATCCACTGAGGAACATCCTGTAGTATATCATACTATAACCGTGACATACAAGTTTTCCGGAGAGAATCTACCTGTGGACAAGATCGTGAAAGCTGTAAGCCTGTCTACGGAGAAGTATTGTGGCGTAAATGCAATGTTGCAGCAATCCGCGAAAGTAATTACCCGGATTACGGTAAACGGTTCTGAGGTGAAATCATGAGATTCATCTTGATGATAGTGTTGGCTTCGATGCTATTATTGACAGCATGCAGTCCTGCCGCAAAAGACAAAGCTTCTGTGATCGAACAGGAAGCCGGCGACTCACAAGCCAATTCTGAATACCTACCCGGAACCTGGATCGAAGACTGGGATCTTGCGCTTGCATCAGCAAAAGCACAGAACCGTCCGGTACTGGTCAATTTCACCGGTTCAGACTGGTGCATATGGTGCAAACGGCTTAGTTCTGAAGTGTTTACTCAACAAGCCTTTAAAAATTACGCTGAAGATACTCTGGTACTATTGAAATTGGATTTCCCCCAGCAGATTCCCCAAAGTGACGCTCTGAAGCAACAAAATGAGAGCTTGATGCGTCAATTTGGAGTACGCGGTTTTCCTACTATCCTACTGGTTGATCAGGAAGGAAAAGAAATCGCAAGAACCGGATATCAGCCCAACGGAGCTGAAGCGTATATTGAACACCTGAAAGAACTGCAATCAAACTGAAATAGAACATGATATAGAAAGCCATCGTTTCGTACGGTGGCTTTTTTGTTTGCCCGCTATGTTTGTCTATGGCCGGTCTGCAAGGATTTCAATAAGCTCACTTGCAAGGATTTGACTCCAGACCAAGTGTTTTTATTGCGACTTTTAGCGAATAGCTGCCGGCTTTACTTGATACCATAGGTTAAAACCCCCTACGAGGGGCATGATACAGAATATGTGCTTCCCAAAACCCACTTTATCATGTCTGAAAAGAGGCTTTGTGTGTAGCTGCAAGGTATGTCGGCGTAAAATGTATTTGACAACATATAGCTTATCAGGACATTGCACAGATGTACACAGAACAAAGAAGAGAGAATGATAAATGAGCCTAATTCAATGCATTGATCTTGGGATCGAGTTTGCCGGCACATATGTCCTGAAAGGGATCAATTGCAGCATCGAACACAATAGCAGAATCGGTTTGATTGGCCCTAACGGCTCCGGCAAAAGCACATTGATAAAGCTGATACTGGGTGAATTGCGTCCTTCTGACGGTCAGGTGATAAAAGCCCGTAATTGCCGGATAGCATATTTGGCGCAAAACGCGATTTTGAATCCTGATACCAGTCTGAAGGAATACATTAGCTCTGCTCGCAGTGATATCCGCGACCTGCATTTTCGAATGACAGATTTGTCCGAACGGCTCAGTATCAAAGAAGATTCAGAGATTCATGCCGAATTGGACGCGGTGGTAGAAAAGATGCATCAGTGTGGTGCCTTTGAGCATGAAAACGAGATTAAATATGTCCTAAGTTCCCTTGGTTTTACAGATCTGGATACAGATAAGCTGATCAGAGATTTCAGTGGTGGTGAGCAGACTCGCATCTGCTTGGCATATTTGCTTTTGGCAGAGTTTGATCTCTTGATTATGGACGAGCCTACAAATCATCTGGATATAGCTATGACTCGCTGGTTGGAGCGCTATCTTATTACGCATGAATGCCCTTACATGGTGGTATCTCACGATAGAGTGTTCCTCGATAATGTCTGCCGCAGCATTTATAGCTTGGAAAGTGCCAGTCTTAGCATTACCAAGGGGAATTACAGCAGTTGGTTTGAAGCAGGACAGATAGAGCGTAAAAGCCGCGAACGTCAGTTTGAGAGACAGCAAAAATTCATCGCGGAAACTCAGGATTTTATCCGCCGAAACATGGGCAGTCAGAAAACATCTCAGGCAAAGAGCAGATTGAAGATGTTGGAAAAGCTGGATGTAGTGAAAGCACCTCAAAGATCCAGACAGTCACATCTGCACTTGGCTTCAGCTGATCGCAGTGGAAACGATGTGTTTTCCTTGAAAGATGCCATCATCGGCATTAATCCTGATCTGGTGCTGGCCCGTAAGGTAAACATTGAGGCTCACTGGCAGGATCGCATCGCTTTGATCGGACCCAATGGCTGCGGCAAATCCACTCTCTTAAAGATATTTTTGGGTAGACACGAAGTGCTCGAGGGAAAACTGAAGATCGGAGCCAGTTTGAAAACAGCATATTATGATCAACATCAGAACGCTCTGAATCCGGATAAAACAGTGATGGAAACCTTGTGGAGCATAGTGCCTGAAGCACCCAGGGGTTATGTGCTCAGTTGGCTGGCCCGATTCTCATTTCTGGCAGATGATGTGGACAAATATGTAAGTGTGCTGTCCGGTGGCGAGAAATCCAGGCTTTATCTGAGTGTTTTGATCCATCAAAAGCCAAACCTGCTGATTCTGGACGAACCTACAAACCATCTGGATATACCGATGAGGGATGCCCTATTGGAGGCCTTGAGTGAGTTTAACGGCACCATAATATTTGTATCCCACGACCGCCATTTCATCAGCTCTTTGGCAAATAAATTCTGGGTTTTCCGCAAGTTTGTGGAATCCGGCAAGATTTACAATTCCATCCAAGATGCAGAGGGGCCAGCAGATGCAGCTATCGAATCCGCCTTTAGCGAACCTGAACTTAGCAAAGATGTTCCCAGCCCCAGAGAACGCAAGAAAAAGATAAATCCCTGGCATCTTGAGCAATTGCAAAAAACGATCGAGGCCAAACAACACAGTCAAAAAGAAATATGGCTGCGCAGAGAACACATCCATGGATTGCTGGCGGATTCTGCTACTTATAACGACGCCCGAAAAGTGAAAGAACTGACCGACGAAGACAAAGAATTGGAATTAAGTGAAGAAATCATGAAAAAAGAGATATCCGCGCTTGAAGATAAGTATCTGGAGCTTGCTTATGAAGACTAAGAGAATTGGTTTCACTACCTCATTACCGGTAGAGGTTCTATACGCGGCAGGACACGTTCCGGTGGATTTGAACAATATCTTTCTTAGCCAGGACTCCGCAAAACACATTCATGATGCAGAATTGAGGGGATTCCCCCGCAGTCTGTGTTCCTGGATCAAAGGAAATTTCTCGGCCGCTCTTAGTTCTGATCTGGATGAAGTAGTTGGCATTGTACAGGGTGATTGTTCAAATTCCAATTCTTTACTGGAGATGATAGCAGAAGAATCTATGCCAATCTGGCGATTCTCATATCCTCCAGAGCGTGAGTACAAAGCTATGGACAGGGAAATATCCCGTATGGAACAGCATTATGGAGTAAGCCGCAAACAAAGCATGGAAGCAAAGTCCTGGTTGGATTCCATCCGGCTCAAACTCAATCGATTGGATCGCTTGAGCTATGTGGATCGCAAGGTATGCGGTAGAGACAACCATCTCTGGCTGGTGAATTCATCAGATTTTAAAGGGGATCCCCGGATCTTTGAAGCAGAATTGGATGAATTCTTGTACAATGCCGAACACAGCGATCCCTTACCCACACGTATCCGCATCGGTTATGTAGGTGTGCCGCCCATCTTTCGCAATCTCTACGACAGCATTTCCGAACTGGGGGGAGACGTTATCTTCAACGAAGTGCAGCGCCAATTTTCCATGCCTTATCTCTGCAAAGACATTGTGGAGCAATACTTGGTATATACATATCCTTACAGTGTATTGGGCAGGCTGAAGGACATCCGGGAACAAATCGCTGAGCGTAAGTTGGATGCCATCATCGGTTATACTCAAGCTTTCTGCCATCTGCAAATTGATAATCTACTGTTGAAGAAACACATTGACCTGCCATTCCTGAATCTGGAAGGTGAATTGCCGGAAGCCCTCGATCCCCGCACTATTTTACGTCTGGAGAGTTTTTTCGAGGTTCATTCATGAAAATAGCCTTAGGAATGAGTGGCGGCATAGACAGCAGTATGTGTGCCTTGATGCTGAAGGAGCAAGGTCATGAAGTCATTGGGGTCACAATGGCAAAGTGGAGCCCGAACAGCGGGATTGTGCAAGCAGATAAACGAGGTTGTTTTGGCCCCTCCGAGCCCCGAGCACTGGATGCTGCCCGTAGAGCTGCACAAAAGCTGGGAATAGAGCATCACATCATTGATCTGGAAAGTGAATTCAAGGAATGTGTATTGCAATACTATGTGGATAGTTACATTCATGGGCAAACCCCAAATCCCTGTGTGGTGTGCAACCGAAAGATCAAGTTTGGCGAGTTGATCCGCAAGACTCGCGAACTTGGCATAGAATTTGACCGCTTTGCCACAGGTCATTATGCGCGTATAAGCTTCAATGAGCAATCCGGTAGATATCAACTGTTCTCAGCGCTGGACAAGCGAAAAGATCAATCCTATTTTCTCAGTATGCTATCCCAGGAGCAGCTTGCTATCACGATGTTTCCTCTGGGAAATTTACGAAAGGATGAGATAAAAGCTTTTGCTACAGCTCGTGGTTTTGAATATCTGATCAAAAAGAAGGAAAGTCAGGATTTTCTGGAGAGTTTTGACAATAGCCCGCTATTCAAAGATGGTGGTTTCAGCCCCGGAGTATTTGTTGATAAACAGGGCAAAGTACTCGGTCGTCACCGAGCTTTGATTCATTATACGGTTGGACAGCGCAAGGGCTTGGGTTTGGCTGGTTTTGCTCACCCGCAATACGTGATAGCCATGGATTACGAAAACAACCGGATCATTGTCGGAGAAGAGGAAGATACTTACAGCGATACTCTATACGCAAGAGATTTGAAATGGCTGTCCATAAATGAGCCAAAAACTACATTAGTCTGCGAAGCCAAAATCCGCCTGGCCCACAAGGCTCAAGAATGCCGGGTTGAAAGAATATCGGATAACAGATACTTGGTGAAATTCAAAGAGCCAGTAAGTGCTATCACACCCGGTCAGGTTGTTGCATTTTATGATGGTGATCTGGTATTGGGTGCCGGCTTTATCTGCGATACCACTGCCTGAAATCATCTGGCATTCCCATCAATGGCTGTTTACTCCCATTCTATGGTCGCAGGTGGCTTTGAACTGATGTCGTAAACTACGCGTGAGATCCCTTTTACTTCGTTGCAAATTCGATTGGAAACATGCATCAGAAAGGCGAAAGGAAAGTTTGTTACCTCAGCCGTCATGCCATCGACGCTGTTTACGGCGCGCAGCGCGCAGACTTGCTCGTAGGTACGTTCATCACCCATAACGCCCACACTATGAATGGGGAGCAATACCGCGAATGCCTGCCATGTTTCATTGTATAGCTTCCATTGGTGCAGCTCATCGATAAAGATTTCGTCTGCCAATTGCAGCAATTTCACCTTATCTGCCGTGATATCACCCAATATGCGAACTGCCAGTCCCGGACCCGGGAAAGGATGTCTTTGCACCAGCTCTTCCGGCAGATCAAGCTCTTTGCCTGCTGCCCGTACCTCGTCTTTAAAAAGTTCCCGCAACGGCTCCACCAGCTTCAGATTCATCTTTTCGGGCAAGCCTCCCACGTTATGATGACTTTTAATCGTAACCGAAGGACCGGCAAATGAAACACTCTCGATCACATCCGGATACAAAGTACCCTGAGCCAACCATTTGGCTTCCGGATGTTTAGCAGCTTCCGCTTCAAACACTTCGATGAATGATGCGCCGATTATCTTACGCTTTTGTTCGGGGTCTGTGATGCCTTGCAACCTGCCCAGAAACAGCTCCGAAGCGTCCACAAAATCGATCTTAAGCGAAGGGTAGGCTCGAAACATATCTTTCACTTTACGGGCTTCCTGATAACGCATCAGCCCCGTATCCACAAAGATCGGAATCAATCTTTCGCCGATTGCCCGATGCAATAATGCTGCTGCCACGGATGAATCCACACCACCGCTGAGACCCAGGATCACCTTATCGTTCTTTACCATAGACCGGATCTTGCTGATGGCATCGTTTACAAAAGAACCTGCGTTCCAAGAGACTTTCAGACCGGATATCTCAAACAGGAAATTGTGCAGAATCTGTTTTCCACACAAGCTGTGATGAACTTCGGGATGAAACTGCAAGGCATAAATTGACAAAGTCTTATGTCTAAAAGCTGCATGATCGGAATTGGCTGTGGCAGCGATCACCTGAAAACAATCCGGAATACTGTCAATCTTGTCCGCATGACTCATCCACACCTGGCTGTCGTTTTCCACCCTACGAAACAGAATATCTTCGGATACAATGCGGATCTGCGCTTTGCCATATTCACGTTTGGCTGCTGCAGCTACTTTGGCTCCATAGTGCTCTCCAACCAGTTGCATCCCATAACATATGCCCAGGATGGGGATGCCCAGATTCCAGATACCGGGATCCGGTTTTGGGGCTTTTTCATTGGTAATGGAATAGGGGCTGCCAGAGAGAATCAGAGCCTTTGGTTTCAGCTCTTCCATTTTTGTCAGCGGAGTATTGAATGGATGAATCTCTGAATACACACCGGCTTCTCGTATTTTCCGCGCGATCAGCTGAGTGTATTGAGATCCAAAGTCCAGAATAAGAACCATATTCTGCATCTTTGTCTACCTTACAAAGGGATTATTATGTTTTTCCAGACCGATGGAGCTGCGGGGTCCGTGTCCAGGAAATATCAGCGTATCGTCCGGCAATACAAATAGTTTATGCTTGATGGAATGTATGATCTGCTCATGGCTTCCTCCCGGAAAATCTGTGCGTCCGATGCTCTGCTCAAAGAGAGTGTCTCCGGAGATCAGATATTTCTCTGCCAGCAGGCATATACATCCGGGAGTATGACCGGGTGTATGGATCACACTGATCTGTGCTTTACCCATCTTCACAATATCACCGTCTTGTAGCAATATATCCGCAGGAGCCGGTTCCAGAGGAGTACCCATATATTCACTCATGTTCTTTTTGTTGTCTACCAGCATCGCTGCGTCCGCTTCATGGATAGCTACCGGGCAGTGCAAATTGTTCTTGAAATAGGGGATGCCACCGATGTGATCTCCATGGCCGTGCGTTATCACTATGGTATGAACACAAAGTTTCTGGTTCTCAATGTCTGCCAGCAATACCGGAGATGGGGCAGAGGGATCTACCAGAATGGCATCTTTGGATACATCATCCCACAAAAGCCAGGTATTGGTCTGGTATGTAGGCAACAATTCATAAGCTTCGATTTTTAGCATTTTTCATCCTTTTATCTAGTCAAATGATAATCGGTGTTTCTTTATAGTTTCGAGATCCGCTTTAAAACAGTTATGTTCGGCACTATCACCATCAGTAGTGATGACTGTCTTTCCTTCGGCAGGAGCTTTGGGATGGTAGTACCAAAAAATGTCCAAAGCCAATTTATGCACGTCAGGATCATCACATTTGCCACTCAATATTCCCAGTGGCCCCGCGATGTCAAGAGCTTTAACATAGGTGCCCGCGTGCAAGTCTTCCATTTTGCGATTTTCACTTTCATCTCTGCCGATGATCAATTTGCAGCTGTGGCTTAGCCGAAAATGGCGTCCATATTTCAAAAGCTCCATGTTTAGCAAATCTGTCTGCTTATGTTGCATCAGATCCTTCAAGCGCAGTGAATAGTTGCGATCAGTCAAGAGACAGCCTCCAGCCGGAGCGGGGAAATTCTTGATCCCAAGCTCTTGTGCTAAAGCCAATTGGCGGTATCTACCCCGTCCCGAGATGTCCAGCATATCGGCTTTATCCACCCAGTTTTCTAAGATTGGTTTTGTGTCTCGTAACAATTTCTGGGATAGCGGGCGCACCAAGAGATCTCGATAACCGCTGAGTTTGCCCACGCGATTCATGGCATCTTTTCGTTGGCTCATGGGACGTTGTCCCACCACTTCTCCGGAGACCAAATAATGCGCGCCCAGCTCTTCAAGCATATCTCCGGCCATCTTAAACATCAAGGCATGGCAGTCTATACAGGGATTCATATGCTTCCCAAATACAATTTGAGGATCCTGCATCATTTCCATGTGTTCTTTGCTGATGTCGCGAACGATTAGGTCAATATTGTTTGCGGCGGCAGATTCCAGAGCGCGTTCGATGGGCATGTAGGGTGTGAGGAAGTAAACCGGATACACAATGTAGCCGGATTTTTGCATCCATTTTATAACCAGAAGGCTATCCAATCCCCCGGAGAAAAGGGCGATAGCCGCGTATTGGGATTTGTAATTCATCATCATCTGTACTAAGCATTTTGCTGGTAAGTATCTGTCAAGACATTTGCTGCCCGGCATTCGACTTTCCTTATCCCGGCTTCTATTGATTTGGACTCTACCCGGCCTTTGCGGAATGTTTGGCTATATTCTGTGATCGCGTTCAGGGCTATCTGAACAGGCTTATTTTTATACAGAGGCTGCTGTTTGGGGGATATTTGGGGAATGATTGTTGGTTTGAGTGGTTTGGGTGGTTTAATGAGGGTGTTTCTAATCACTGTTTCAGCTCTATTGACAGCGTTAATCATGTGTTCATCAAGCCTTAATCAAGCGTTAATTATTAACGCTTGATTAAGGCTTGATAAAGAGATGATGTACGCCGTGAATACAGGGATAAATTGTGATGAAAATAGCAATATCAGATACATAATCTCTTGTACAACACATAACTACAAAACGCAACAACAATCCAACTAAATCTACCAACTACATCTTTGTATAGAACTAGTAATACATTTGTTGCTTGGGGGAACTCTCGATGGTTTTATCTCATGTCCGCCCACGCCATACATCAGGCGGATTAGTTCGCTTGATACAGTATAACGGAATTTCCCCCTAGATCAAGCTAAGAGGAAATAATCTTCCAATCAGTAAATACTATGCCGGCAGATTTTCACCGTATCACTGTGATCTTTTTTGTGCTAAAACCATGTTTGCTTTTTAAGCGAAACAGATATACACCTGTGGCCAGTGACTCGCTGTCAAAGATGAATCTCTGAGTACCGGGATTCACCGGACGTGACTGCAGCAGCTGTCCTCGAATATTGTATAGCTCCAATTCGCCATCATTTTTTTGGGCCAAGTGCGTGTCGAGGCTGATGGGAGAACCTTTGAAAACAGGATTTGGCATCGGGTTCATGAGAGCATAATCCTCACTTATCTGTGGGCATAATGGATCATCCACAGCAATGCCTTGAGTATTTAACAGTGCCACAAAAACGTCAAAACCACCGCTGGAATCAAGCGAGACATCGCCAAACCATGCAGTACCGGAGATACTTCCGTGTACGTAAAGATCCGAACTGCTATTGAGAGCTATTCCTCCGGCGAAATCATTGGTGCTACTCCCTACAGATGTAGCCCATACCCAGTTTCCATTGGCATCACTTTTAGCTATAAAGATATCCCAGATACCTGCTGAGGTGATCTGAGTGTCCCCAAAGCCGATTGTATTCTGGAAACTACCACACACAAACACCTCTCCATTCTCATCAATTGCAACGGAATTGCCTGTGTCTGTACCCCCTGCTCCTGCACTATTTGCCCACCGCCATACACCACCGGAGTCGATAGCTGCGATATAAATGTCTTTCGCTCCGCCGCCCTCGACGGTAAAATCACCAAAATGTCCATCACTATAGAATTCTCCTGTGATACAACAGATATTGTTCGAATTCACTGCAATATCCCACACATCATCGTAATAGCTGAATCCGCCACATGCTTCCGCCCATAGCCAAATGCCGTCACTATCCAGTTTAGCTACAAAAACGTCGTTGGCCCCGTAACTCTCCAAAGAGAATTCACCGAATGCTGCTAAATTCCTGAAATGACCGCTGAGATAAATGTTTCCGTCGTTGTCTATTGAGAGCGCTTTGCCTTCATCAACGTTTGTGCCTCCGGCATGATTTACCCACTGCCAATTTCCATCTGCGCTCATCTTTGCGACAAAGATGTCCTTGTATCCATATGGACTTACCTCAAAGTCACCGAAAACAGCAGTATCATATATGTAACCGGTCAGGTAACATCCCCCATCGGGATTCATGGCAATATCATAGCCATGATCTTCTCCGCTACTGCCGGCGCTGCGTACCCAAAGCCAGTTGCCGTCACTATCCAGCTTTGCCACAAATATGTCATAATCCCCTGCACTAACCAAAGAATGGGTGCCAAAAGATGCAGTTGATTCAAAAATGCCTGTCAGATACACATTGCCGGCATTGTCTACTGCGATGCTCCAAGCATCATCGGAACCGGTGCCTCCTGCTTTCTGAGCCCACAACCACTCACCATCAGGGTTCATCTTTGCAATATAGGCATCTGTATCTCCATTGCTACTCAATAAGCCGGGTCCAAATGTAGTGTCACCCAAAAAATGTCCGCAAACATATATGTTATCATCTTCATCACAGGCAATGCCCCGTGCGCGTTGGGTGTTTTCTCCTGTGGCATTAGTAATCCATGCCCATTGAGGGCCTATTTGTGCGTAGAGCGGCATAGTACTCAGCATAGTTGCCAGCAGTATCCCAAAATTCAAAAAGCTCTTCAAACGTTTCATAATTCCTCCTAGATTTTGTGAGTTAATATGATCAATTGACAGATGATGTCAAGCACAAAATATCCTTGTAAGGTTATGAGATATATGACATTTAGGGATGTGTGAAATTACAATAATAACAAAAAGAATTAATCTGATATCATTAGCACAAAAAGACTTTTCAATCTGAAGGCGAGATAAATTGCCTGTCCATGGTCGCTGCTCTTCTAATGTCCTTATATCGGGGTTTGCCGGGAAATTCATGATTCCCTACTAAAGCCAAAGATACATTATAAATTACTCACGAACACTCATAGCACCCGGTTTATGAAGCATGTTGGGGTTGTGGATATATTGCAACACTACTTTAGGATTGATGGCATTACTTGCTTTTATATTGTTTACACAAAATCAAGAAAAAATATGTTGCATAAAAGCATTGACAAAAAACGAAACAAGATTAACAATGTATTCATGAAGAGTATAGATGATAAACAACTAAATGATCAGGATATATACCAGCTACGGCAATTGCGGGAAAGCATTGTGGAGATGCCGCATGATGAGGCTGAAGCGGCTATCGTAAAGATAAAGGAATATCTGAAAGAATACGATTTTTCCTCTGCCCTTGAGCTCAAATACTCTCTGATGATGAAGCTGGGTGAAATACATGGTCGCAACTCAGAAGTAGAAGATTCTGCCGAGTATTTTAAAACGATTCTCAATTCCCCGGACGCGCAGGCTTTTACTATATTGATCCGGAAAGCTTCTGCCAACCTGGCAATCACCTATGCTTTGCAGGATCTGTATCGAGAGGCACTTGATATATGGTACACATTGCTCAAAGATGAAAAGGATGTAGATCTGAAACTGAACCTATTGAGCAATATCTGTGTGGCTCATGGTATCATTGGTGAGTATCACGATTCGATCCACAATGCCTATCAAGCCCTGGAACTGGCAGACAAACATGGTCTTCCGGAACGCCGGATGGATCCTCTGCAAAACCTTGGCGCGGCATACGAAAAGATGGGCGAACCCCAAAAAGCCATGAAGTACTGGCTGGAAACATTGGACCTGAGCCGAAAGTATAAAAGTGTGAGGCGAGAGTTTGAGTCTTTGGGAAACATCTCTCTGGCCTATGTACAATTAAAAGAGTATAAAAAAGCGCTATCCTATGCGTTTGATGCTCTGAAATTGCGCAAAAAGCATCTTCCCGAAGAAAGCCTGGGCATCAGTTACAACAATATCGGCTTTGTCTACGAAAACGCCGGAGATATGGAGAATGCACTTAAATACTACAAAATGGGTGAGCAATGGTACCAGAAGCTTCGCCGTAATTCAGCCCTGGCACATTGCTATCTCAATCAGGCATCCCTCTATCTAAAAATGGGAGACTTGTCCAAAAGCTTAATAAAGCTGAACGAGGCATCAGAGATCGAAAATGCCCTGATTGTGATGCAAAACAACTCTCAGATCACAGCTATGTATGCCAAAGTCTACGCGGCTCTGGGAGACTATCAGAAAGCATTTGAGTATTCGGAAAAGAACAATAGAATACTGGAAGACAACCTGAACAATCTGCGTAAAACCACGATCAGCATCAAAGAAGCTGATTACTACCGGGGCAAGATTGAAGATCAGGCGCGTCAGTATAAAGAGCAAAATACAGAGCTAAAAGCCAAAAACCGTATCATCAGTGCCTCCACAAAAGAGTTAAAAGAGATCAATAAGAGTCTGGCAGAAAATGTGGAAGTGATGAACTGGCTGATATCTGTGATCAGTCACGATGTTCGGGCTCCACTCAGCAATTTTGGCAGAATGCTCACTATGATGATCAGCGGCGAGTTTCCCCGGGAAGAACATGACGAAGTGCTTACCAGCATGAAACACAGCAGTGACAGTATCGTGAAACTGATCAACGAAATGCTGGATGGGATACGCTTGCAACGACAGAATATGAGCTTTCATACTACTATCGAGCTACAAAACATCGTACCCATTCTCTACTCGGTGATGGAGATCTACCAGCCCATGGCCATGCAAAAGAAAATAAGACTCAGCTTTAATGCCCAGACCAAAGAGATCAATGCCAGAGTAGATGCGGATCTTTTGAAGATTTTGGTGCGAAATCTACTGAACAATGCAATGAAATTCACTGCCGAAAATGGTGCCGTAACCATTAAAGCCAGAGTATTGCAAAACAAGGTGGAGATTGTAGTGGAAGACAATGGGATCGGTATGCATGAATCAGCCTTGAGCGATTTACGCAAGGGGCAGGGAATTGCTCGCAGCAAGAGCGACGGCAGCCTGGGTTTGGGATTGGTATTGTGCCGGGATTCGCTGAAACGTATGAAAGGTAGCATCAAGATAGATAGCGAACCGGATAAAGGTACCAGAGTCAGAATCCTTTTACCGGCTAAATAAGGGCTGCAACATCCCACGATGAGAACAGGAAAAACAGTAGATATTCATTGTCGCTGTGGCTTTTTGCTATTTCGCTATTTTAAAGCCGGTAAGGGTAGATTGATAAAGCTGATCATATCCAGACTCAGTGAAGATAATGTAGGACTGCAAAACGTGCAGACATTCAGCCGTCCTCTGTGCCCCAACTGCGCCAGTGAATTGGGTATAGTGAGGATAATTCACGGTGAACCCGCATTGAAGCTGAATCAAGGAAGCATACAATCCATCCGGATTTGACTATTCGTTATCTATATATACACTCTTTTTCTTGACATCTGCGGGCATCCATAAACTTTATATCCGGAATCGGCATTTTGTGGATTTCGAATGTCTAATATTATCTCAAACAAGGAGTTTGACACATGAGGCAATTCCGTATTGAGGAGCACCCGATTCTGGATGTTCCTTTGTTGGACCTTGTAAGCTTCTATTTTAACAATGAGAAACTAAAGGCCCGTAAAGGGGAGATGATATCCTCTGCATTAATCGCAAACGGCATCAATGTATTTGGCCATCACCACAAGGATGGAAGCGCGCAAGGCATATTTTGCGCCAACGGACAATGCGCAAAGTGTACGGTTATCGCAAATGGGATCGCAGTAAAATCGTGCATGACTCCGGTGTGCGAAAACATGATTGTTCAAAGTGCCGAAGGTCTGGCAAAGCTTGCCGAAGATGTGGAAGCACAAGAGTTTCATCCCATCGAAGAAGTATCTTGCGATGTTTTGATAATCGGGGGAGGACCGGCGGGGTTGTCGGCAGCCACCGAGCTAGGCAAACACAATGTGGATACCCTTTTGATCGACGATAAAAATGCCCTGGGCGGAAAGCTGGTATTGCAGACCCACAAATTCTTCGGTTCAGAAGAAGATAGCCGTGCGGGTACCAGAGGCCATCATATCGGAAAGATATTGGCAGAAGAACTGGCTCAATATTCCAGTGTAAGGACATGGGTAAACAGCACCGCGCTCTTTGTTTTCAGCGATAAAAAAGTAGGTGTTCTCAAAGAAGGAGTATACAAGCTGGTGTCTCCGCAAAGAATTCTAAACGCTGCGGGCGCGCGAGAAAAGTTTTTGCGTTTTCCGGGCAATAAGCTTGCCCGTATATATGGTGCTGGGGC
The DNA here is from genome assembly GCA_002410505.1 of Cloacimonetes bacterium UBA5284. Lineage (GTDB taxonomy): Bacteria > Cloacimonadota > Cloacimonadia > Cloacimonadales > Cloacimonadaceae > UBA5456. The sequence goes on from DHSO01000022.1 coordinate 36,946, forward strand.
CTTTCAAACCTTGGTAAACCGAGATCTTGTCCGCCCCACACAACGACTCTTCATCATAGGTGGTGGAAATGTGGGACTTATCGCCGGATATCACGCGCTACAAGCCGGAATCGAAGTGGTTGGTCTGGCTGAAGCAATGCCCGCTTGTGGAGGATATAAGGTTCATGCCGACAAATTACGCCGTTTTGGAGTTCCCATATATACCTCTCACTCAATCCTTTGTGCTAATGGAGATGAAACCGTAGAAAGCATCACAATCACGCAAGTGGACGAACATTTCAAGGCTATTAAGGGTAGTGAAAAGACCTTTGCCTGCGATACCATCTTGATTGCAGTCGGTTTGGATTCACTCTCCGAATTTACCCAAGAAGCCGAGATGGCGGGTATTCCGGTTGATTCTGCCGGAGACGCATTGGAAATAGCCGAAGCCAGCTCTGCCATGTTCAATGGTAAGATCGCCGGATTGAAAATCGCCAAAGCTGTGAAAGGAAACACAGTGGAAGATATTCCGGACGCATGGTACTCTAAGGCTGAGGTATTGAAAGCACATCCCGGCGCGATCAAAGAATACCAACAGCTTGGTTCCGAAAGCGGAGTGATGCCCGTGATCCATTGCTTGCAAGAGATTCCCTGTAATCCATGCACCACAGTGTGCCCCACAAATTCCATCCAAACCGAGGATGGAAGCTTGCTGTCTCTTCCTCGTTACACAGGATCCTGCATCGGATGCGGCAAATGCTTGCTTATCTGCCCGGGATTGGCTATCACTCTGGTGGATTATAGAAAGGACGCTAAAAACCCGATAGTTACGATAGCTTATGAGATTTCAAATATTGAAGTAAAAGAAGGCGACACACGCGTGCTTTGCGATATAGATGCCGAAGAGCTGGGAGAGTATACCGTGGAATCCGTCACCGAATACAAGAAGCAACATACTTCCCTGGTGCGCTTTAAGGTGCCATCAGCCATAGCACGAAGGGTAGCGGGTTTCAGAGTACAGGATATGGCTGTTTCGGCAGCACTTCCTGAAGCTATTGTTCCTCAGATACTAAATGATGATGCAATGGTCTGCTTGTGTGAGCGTGTTACTGTGGGTGAAGTAAGATCTCTCATCAGAAAGGGGATCAACGACTTAAATCAGATTAAGGCAATCACCAGAGCAGGAATGGGGCCTTGTGGTGCTAAAACCTGCGAAGTACTGATAAAATCTCTATTGCGAGAAGAGGGCGTACCGGTCTCAGATGTGGTTCCCAATACAAAACGACCCATATTTGTGGAAGTACCCCTGGGCACTTTTCCCGGTGGAGGCGACAAATGATATATGACGTAATAGTAATCGGAGCGGGATCAATCGGGATCCCCACAGCTTTGAACCTGGCAGAAAAAAAGCAGAAAGTACTGGTTATCGATGGCGAACACGGGCCCGGTCAGCAAAACAACAAAAAGGCGATCGGTGGTATTCGCGCCACACACTCGGACTTTGGAAAAATATCTGTGTGCCTGCGCTCAATCGAGATTCTGCGGGATTGGAAAGAAACGCGGGGAGATGATATCGGTTGGATGAGTAATGGTTACTCATATCCCGCCTATAGAGAGCAAGATGCCAAAGCTCTAAAGGATCTTTTGCAGGTTCAACATAGTTATGGCTTGAATATCAAATGGCTGAGTGCCGCGGAATATAATGAACTGGTTCCCGGTATTTTGATGGATGGCTTGCTGGGTAGCACATACTCCCCGGAAGACGGTAGTTGCTCACCACTTCAAACTACAAATGCGTATTTCTTCCAAGCCAAACAGGCCGGAGTTCAATTCCAATTTGGGGAGCTGGTAAATTCCTTGAAATGCGAAGGCGGCAAAGTACTCGAAGTAATCACAAATAAAGGAAGATATAAAGCAGGACAGGTGATAAACGCTGCCGGTAATCATGCTCGCATGATCGGAGCTCTGGCCGGCGATGATCTGAAAGTGTTTCCGGACAACCATGAAGCCGGAATCACCGAACCTGTTAAACGATTCTTTGGCCCTATGGTGATCGATATGCGCAAAGCTCCCGGCAGCGCGAATTTCTATTTCTATCAAAACAATGAGGGACAGGTGGTGTTTTGCATTACTCCCGATCCCCCCATTTTGGGAATAGATAACCGTTCAACTTCACGTTTTTTGCCGATGTGCAGCAAGCGAATGATCGAGATCTATCCTCGTTTACGTAATTTGAAAGTTCGCCGTACCTGGCGTGGGCAGTATCCCATGACTCCTGATGGATTCCCGATTGTGGGCAGTAGCGAGCACCAGCAAAACATGATTCATGCCGTGGGGATGTGCGGTCAGGGATTCATGCTGGGACCGGGCATGGGAGAGCTGGTATCAAGAATGTGTCTGGATGAACTGAGCAAGGACGATCTGCGTGTTTTAAAGAGTTTTGATCCCCTGCGTGATTTCAGTGCTGAGGAAGTGTTTAAATAAAGCCATTGACAGGATAAGCTCAATCCGCTCTTCTGGCACAAACAGAATATATGGAGAATTTGGATGCCAAAATATAAGCTGCTAGTGACAATCCTGATTCTGGGGATCCTGTTTGCTCCCAAATTCTCGGCGCAAACTGTAAAACCCAGCAATCTGGAACGTTATGCATATCAATACATAGTGGAACTTTACGAACGTGGAGCAGGGGATAGGCTGAATCGCGAGATTCACGGTTTTATGGCACGATATCCTCAAAGCCAATTCACAAATCAGCTACTCTTTATTCGGGCAAATCTGGACTTGGAACAGGGCAATTCCGACGATGCCTTGAGGATCTATGATGAATTGTTGACCGAAGATCTGGATCTTGCCCTAAGGCACAACATCTATCTATACAGGGCTATGACCATGATCGTTCAGGAAAACTACGCTGCGGCCATGGACCAGATCCAAACCCTGGAATCCGAGACCAAAGACACAGCACTGTTGTCTAGGGCAAACCTATACCGGGCGAGATTGTACCGTAAACTGGGGCAGTACTATAGCGCCATGCAATCTTATCAATACACATTGAATGAGCAGCCCGAACCCGAGGTGGAATACGAATATTTCGAGGTTTTGGTAGAGTTGCAGAAAGAAGATGAAGCCAAAGCGCTCCTGAGCAATATCAATGCCCAAAGCCACATTTATACCAGAAGTAACGTTTTATGGGGCAAATACTTGTTGGACAACAACCGCTTCGAAGAATTCGATGCACACTTGTCAAACATAGCTACGATTCTTGATGATCCGGATATCGAGCTCTTACGTATTCGCAAGGCTATTGCAGTGGAAGATTATGCTGTAGCCTCAGATCTAGTCTCCCAGAGCAAATCCAAAAGCCCTCATTTTGACTATATGCGTGCTTTAACCCTCATTCATGCAGGAAATACAGCGGTAGCAGACAGTATCCTTGCCAGCCTGGTAAAGGAATCTGATCCCGAAATCCAGATTCTCAGCTATCTGGAGCGCCTGAAGATATTGTATAAAACCGATCCGGTGGCAGCCATGGTGCAGCTGGGCGGTTTTATCGCCAGGCCGGACAATGATGTCATGAAAGCTGAACAGCTTTTTACTATGGGCTATTTCGCCTATATGAACGGAGATTATCCCGAAGCTTTAAAATACTTGGCTCAGGCTAGAAGAGAAAGTGACAAACGCTTGCTTCTGGCCGATATCGACATCTTCATCGCTCAGACATGGCTGAGGGCAAAAGATAATTACCAGGCACTTACCAGCTTCAACCGTTATCTGAATCTTTATCCCACGGGCAAAGACAGGGATGCTGCACTCTATTATCTGGGCTATTTGTATCACGAAACCAAGGATTACCAGATGGCCACATCAGCGTTTCAGAGTTTGATAGATGGCCACTCCGGCTCAGAATACGTTCCCTCTGCCAAGTTCTATCTGGCAGAAATAGACTACTATCTGGCAAATTACAATATGGCCCTGGATACATTTCTTCAGATCGTGAAAGCCGAGCCGGAAAACTCTGATGCCATCTTGAGATTGGCCCAGATCTATTACTACACCGGTAGTTACGATAATGCTGAGACTTGGGTGAATAAACTGGCACCCACCTATGACTCCTTGATCCTCGAGGGGCATATACAGTTTATCCGCAAAGAATACGAACAGGCCCTGCTCAGTTTCCAAAAGGCGGAAGGAAGTTCCAACGACAAGCTGAGAATAAGCGAAGCAAAAAGCTACAGGGCACTCTGTCTCTATCAATTAAAACGCTATAATGAGGCTTCCCGTCTCTATATGGAGCTCTTTGAGGGTCAGGAAAGCCCGGATACTTATCTGTATCTTGGCGCAAAATCTGCCTACGCGGCAGGTGACTACCATCTGGCCCTAGAACTATTCGATCAATTCATGCAAACCTATCCGAATTCACCATACTACTTGCCAGTGCTTGCAGATGTAGCCAACAGCTATTTCAATCTGGGCAATTACGCTCAAGCGACCACGGATTACATCTCTATCCTGCGTCGTTTCCGAAATACGAAAGTGTTCAATGATGTAGATCAAGCCCTTCTGCGGGAAGTATTTACCGGACTTGACTTTTCGCTTTCCCGCATTAGTGATCCGGCCCAGAGTATGGAATTGATGGGAATGATAGATACCTTCGAGAGTGAGTACATCCGTTTTGAGCTGTCTTATCTCCTCACAAAACTCTACGCCGGTCAGGATAAATGGAACGAAGTGCTGGAACAGGCCCAGGATCTTCGCAGTGAATTCCCGGATTACAGACGCAATGATGTGGAAATGTTGATGGCCCAAAGCCTGGTAAACCTTAATGAATACCAGGAGGCAGATTCCTTACTCAGCAACCTCTATTCGGACACTCGGGATTTACAGGCCCTCATCAGCTGGGCCGAAGTGGATGTTCTGATGGGAAACTATCAGGACGCCATCCTCAAGTTTCATGATGCTCTTCAGCAAGAACCGAGTCCGGAGCTCTGGTTCAAAGCTCTGTCTGCGTCGGTAGCTGCCGGATACGTGGATTTTGAATCCCTGTGGCATATTGGAGTAGATTATGAGCAGGAAGTTCCCGCGGCACGAATAGTGTATCTGGAATACTTGATGCACAATCAGCGCTATGAGGAAGCGGATGCGTTGGCGGAAGACATCATAAACAATAGTCCCAACACTCATGATCATGCTATGGGGTTTTTGAACAAAGCGCTGATACTACATAAGGGCGAAGATTACGAAAATGCTATATATGAATTAAAGAAGATCATGATACTGTTTGCCGATTTTACGGATATCCAGGACCTTGCGGCATACTACACTGTGCTTTCATACCAAAAAAACGGAGCTCGCGAGGAAGCTCAAATGCATTTATGGGATTACTCTCATCTACTGTCTGAGCAGCATTTGGAAGAACTCAACAGACTGTTGCAAGAGCATGAGGAGGAACAAGAATGAAGAAGCTTATCCTCTTCTTGCTACTTTGCGTGGCCGCGATCCTCTCCGCTCAGATCCAGGTGCTACCGGATATCGAAGTAAGCGGTGAAAGCCGGGTAAAAATATTCTTATACAAAAAAGCTCTGCCCTACAGCAAAGATAGTCTGTTGAGAGACAGCCTCCGAGTGTATCTACCTGAATCATTGCCTGTGAGGTCTTCGGTTTCCGTGCCCGGTGCTGACCCGGTACCGCATCAATATATATTTGCCGAAGCCAATAGCAGATTGAAGCTGGATGCAGAATACAAATATAGCCCGGATCATGAAAGCATCAGCTCTCTGGCTCTGGCGATGTCTTTGTATGCTCCCAAAGGCAATTTCATCTCAAACCACTTTCGGGGCTCAGGCAATTTCCATATGATTTCAGACGAGGACGTTGCTCTTGACCTCATTTTCTTCAACACGGAGGGCAAGAACATGAATAGTGAGTATTCCGCGGCGGAGCTCTATACATTCAAAGACAGATTCAGCTTCAAGCATTTTGATCTGAAGCAAGTATCTCATGCCATTGCCATCGATCTACTGGATCAAAGGAATAAGGCTCTGGAACGTGAACATAGCAGTGTGAATTTCACTCATCGGAGCATATTGGATTTCAAGGATTTCGATTGGGGAAACAGGATCCACTTCCATGCCGGTCGCAGCAGTTGGCACAGCTTCGCGGAGTTTGATGTGCCAGCTTTTGACAAGGCTTCGATGCACCTGATGTATGATGGACATCATTTCATACCTGCTCCCGGCTTTAACTGGCGCTATATCACCGATTACGACCAGCAATTCAGCATTGTAAATGCCCCTGCAGTACAGATCAACCCCTACGCAAACTCCCTTAGGGATTACCGTTGGGTTTATCTGCCCGCAAAGCCAAAGCACACTTTGATTCCGCTGAATTTTTGTATCCGCCTGGAGGACTTTCTGCCCGTAAGTAAGGAATCATTCCTGCGTGGTTTTGCCATCGCAAACGACAGCCAGTATCGCATCAACGACGTCTTGATGACAGACAGCAACAATCCTTTTATCCCCAAGACTTATTACGATGATGTCTTTACAAACACCAGCACCATTCAAGCAAGTTTCGGACATGGCAGGGTAAGTTTTGATCAGGACCTTGCGCTTAGTTTGGCATATCTCGCAAATCAGGACTGGCACAGAAAGCCCTACAACCCCATCCTGCAGACGACATCCAGCTTCTGCTACAATACTTACCCATATACCTTTAAAGCTTCGCTTGATCAGCAATACTTTATGGTCGATCACATGAATCAGGATATGAAGGAAGTGTTTGATCTCAGCTTTGAGGGAGCTTACGAATTGGAGCGCTTCAGCAAAGTATATTTGCGTTGCGCGAATGTGTTGAATTCGAATATCAGGCAGTTTAACAGCTTGCCACGACAGGGTGTATCCATTCAAGCCGGAATCTATCACAGGTTTTAGGCGGTGTTTTTGAATAGGATTCAGCAATCTCTGCGTTACCTGCTCAAAGCCATGTGTTCGGAATACAATGGTATTCAAGTTTTCTTGTATCCCGGAACACTATTTTACTGGCTGTCCGGAAGTGGTTTGCTGGATTCCTTCAGCTCTTTGATGTCTATGCGAATGCACTTTCTGCCCTTGGTATTTTTCACCGTATTGCTTGCATATGTAGCCTTTATGGTGCTAAAGATATACACTACTATTTTTGATGGACCGCACCGTATTTATCCCAAGCGACTTTCGGATTTCTGGGATCACGTGATCAATCTGCATCTCTATCTTTTCCTTACTGTGATTGTTCTCATGGTCTTCTTTGTACTCAGCAAATTTGTATCCTACTATTATGGTATCGATCTACCCCTCAGGCAGGGAGTATGGCTATTTTTCCGCGCTTTCACCATTTTGTTGATCCTGTTCTACTATATTCGATCCATGTGGATCAGGCCTTTCAAGCAGCGGGAATTCAGTCTCCGGCGCAGCGAACGACACTGTTTGGCCTGGATGTCACGGCATTTCTGGGCTGCCATGAAATACACAGCAGTGATGCTGTTGCTTGTGCTGGTCGCGATTCGCTTGTATCTGATCGTGATCGTGGTGATTATCTCTCCCGTATTGTCTGTCCTGGGCTCGTTGATCGGGCAGAAATTGATCATCGAGCTGATTCCGGTGTTTAGCATGGGTAGCATTTTTTACAATGTCTTCATGCTCTTTGCAGCCTTCATGCTATCCAATCTATTTTTCTATCCTATCATAAAACTGGGTCAGAGCTTGCTGATGGCAATGCATCCGATCTCAATCAAGCAGGTGAACCATGCCAAAAGCGAAAAGTAAAACCAGAAAAAAACCTAAAGTAAAAAAGATAAAACGTAGACATCCGCGTCTGGGACTGTTTCTCCTGGCCGGATTATCTACAGTTCTGATAATGTGGGCTCTGATACGCGAACCTGTATCCGCTCCCCAAGATCTGGAACAGATGGTCGTGCAAGAGATTCATGAACGTACCGCAAAACCCGCCGCCGCTGAAAAAAAAGCACAAAGCGATGTAGGGAAAGATGATGAGCCCACCGGCTCTGATAGGGTGGACGTGCAAGATGCCATATCTGCCAAAGAAGCCCAAAAAGTAGGGCAATCCCGGCCAAGACCCGGCGAAAGCGATCTGGATCTTGTGATCCGGAACTCCGCAGAAAAGTTAGGTGTTCCCGATAGCGCTCTCCGGCGCAAAAAAGTGGACAGTCTGGTGAGTTATAGCGTCCCCATCGACAGAAATAAGATGGACCTTACATATGCCAACATGATCTTCAAGGGGGCCATAGAACAGGCAGGTGCCAAGTTCCTGGAAGGCAAAGACAATAGAAACAAACAGAGTCTTAGCTTTGGGCGAAAAAACATCAGCGACACATATGAACTGGATCTTTACTACGATTCTTCCATCTATCAAAACAAGACAAATCCCAAGACTATCACTATTGTCATCGATGATTTCGGTTCCATCGACGGCAGCCTGCTAGACGGTTTTTTCGAGCTTGATCCACAAATCTGCTTTGCCATATTCCCGGACGAGGAGAATAGCGTAACTACCATGCAACGCGCCACAGCTCAGGGCAGAGAGAGCATTATTCACGTACCGATGGAACCCATTGGTTACCCAAGAGTAAATCCCGGACCAAACGCGATCCTGGTACAACATGATGAAGCAAAGATTGCCAGAACACTGGATCAGTTTCAGAAGAAGCTGCCGGATTGCATCGGCATAAACAACCATATGGGAAGTCTTGCAACTACTGATCCCGACGTCATGCAGGCTGTGATGAACGCTCTGAAGAAGCAGGATTTGCTCTTTCTGGACAGCCGTACTACCAATGTATCCATTGCCTATCAAACAGCGCAGAAATCTCATCTGAAAACCTTTAGAAACGACATCTTCTTGGATAGTCCAAACATCAGTCAATCTACCATGGAAGCAAAACTGAACCGCATTCTCGAGCTTTCCAGTGTGCAAAACCATGTGATTGCAATTACCCATTGTCACAACAAAGATAAACTGGATTATCTGAAGAGTATAGTGCAACGGCTAAAGAAAGCCGGATACACCCTAGTACCGCTCTCTCAAATCGGAGAACGTAATATACCGGAGATTTTATGAACTTTTTTCAAGCTATCTTTCTGGGTTTGATCCAGGGACTCACGGAATTCATTCCCGTAAGCTCTTCCGGACACTTGGTCCTGGCGCAGCACTTCTTGGGCATTGAAGGTGGGGGCGACATCAGCTTCGAGATCTTTATGCATCTGGGTACCCTAGTGGCGGTCATAATCTTCTTCCATCGGCAAATCTGGGATCTCATAATGTCTTTGTTTTCCTGGAAATCCGGCCTGGATGGTGAGAATCACCGTAAAAACCGTTCCATCATGGCTTACCTGATCATCGCTACCTTAGCCACCGGTTTCTTTTATCTAATCTTCGGCGATTTGCTGAAAGGTGCCTATGATAAACCATTGTTTGTGGCGTTCATGTTGCTTTTTACCGGGATCCTTATCTTTGTTTCGGATTTCGTGAAAAACACTTCAACCCCTTCATCAAACATCGGAATCATCAAATCAGTTTTGATCGGCCTAGCTCAGGGCATAGCCATCATTCCCGGCATCAGTCGCTCCGGCTCCACCATCTCGGCTTCTCTGTTTTGTGGTGTGAAACGCAAAGACGCGGCTCATTTCTCTTTCTTGCTATCAATTCCTGCCATCTTGGCCGCAAACATCGGAGAATTGGAATCCCTCATGGCTTTGGATATGTCTGTATTGCATATATATCTGGCCGGCTTAGTAGCGTCTTTCGTAAGCGGGTATATGGTGATTGCCTTTCTTATCCGGCTTATCCAATCCGGTTCTCTGAAGTATTTTGCTTACTACGTCTGGCTGATCTCACTATTGGCCATTACGCTGATTTTGATAGGATAATGGCAGAGCAAGATAACAAGGCCCTGGCTTTCGATGCTTCCAAAGTGAAGCTGGGTACAAACTATCTTCTGGTGGGTAGCGACGCTTATCTGATCGACAGCGTAATCAAACAGATTACATTGGTCCTGAAAAAGAAGGAGGACATAGATGTAAGCACAGTGTATGGCGACGAGGTCAAAGCCGGTGAATTGGGAGAATATCTGGATACCTTTACCATTTTTTCCAGCGCCAAACTGGTGATAGTAAAAAACGCGGAAAAGATGTTGAAGAAAGAGCTGGAGGTTGTGGCAGATTACTTTGAATCTCCCTCGGATATACAATGCCTCATAGTAGTCACAGAAAAAACGGATGCAAAGTATAATGCCTGGAAAAAGATTATATCCGGATCGCAGAAAGTGCAATGCGACCCTCCAAAATTTGTTAGTGAGATTCGAAATTGGCTATTGGCGGAGCTGAGCAAAGAGGGGAAAAGCATGAATCCCGCCGCTATCAACGAATTTTCCGACCGCATCGAAATGGATTATTTCAGTGCTGCAAATGAACTGACAAAGCTATTGCTTTTGGTGGGAGACCGCAAGCAGATCACTCAGCAAGATCTGAATCTTAGCCTCAGTGGAAACAGAGCGGGTACACAGATCGATTTCTTCCGCGCCCTTGGCCGCAGAAACATAAAAATCGCTTTGGAATCCTGCACTTTGATGCTGCAAGCTGATGTGGAACCACTGCAAATATTCTTTGGGCTCTACCGCTTCTATTTGAACCTGTATCGTGTCAATTTGATGCGGGAAAAGCATTTGACCGACAACGAAATAGCGCAAAAACACATGAATGATGTTTTTTACAGCCAGCGTAAAGAGTATCTGGTATTTGCCAAAAACTACAGTTTAAAAGCTTTGGAAAGCATCTTTGGCGTACTCTTGGAAACAGACTCCCTGCTCAAGAGCAGCCTGACGGATAAAACTCTGCAAATCGAACTCTGCATTATTCAAGCTTGCGACACAAAATGAAACAAAGTGGCATTCTTCTGCATATATCCAGCCTGCCCACAGCTTTCGGCATCGGAGATCTGGGCCCGGCTGCCTATGCTTTTGCCGACTATCTGCGCGCCAATGGACATTCGATCTGGCAAATCCTGCCTCTGAACTATCCGGGCTATGGTAATTCGCCCTACAATCCCATTTCTGCCTTTGCTTACAATGAATATCTGATCAGTCCCGAAATGATGCTGCATGATGGCCTTCTCTTCGAAGACGAATTGATCCCGGTCCCCATTACGGATATGGTGGATTTTGTTGCTGTGCGCACAGCAAAACAGACCATGCACAGCTTAGCTGCTGAAAGATATCTGCAAACCTGCGATATTGATGCTTTTATCGACCAGCATGCCACTCACATAAAACCATATCTGTCTTTTATATGGCTCTGCGAAAAATATGGCAATTCGGCATGGTACACCTGGAATAAAGTTCATCGCAGCTATTCCAGAGAGCTCTATGAACATTGCAAAAATGAACGCATTGTGCTACATGCAGCGGCAATGCAAGCCATATTTGTGGATCAAATAACCCGCTTAAAACATCATCTGCAAAACATGGGTATCACTTTGTTTGGAGATATGCCCCTGTACCTGAGCTATGAAAGTGCTGAAGTGTGGGCAAATCAACATTTGTTTGATCTGAACGACGATGGTGAACGCCTCAGCGTGGCTGGCGTACCTCCAGATGCTTATGCCGAAGATGGGCAGCTGTGGGGTAATCCTACCTACAGATGGGATCGGATGAAGGAAGCAGGTTTTAGCCTCTTTTTTGATCGCATCGAGCAAGCTCTGAAACACCTGGACCTATTGCGTCTCGATCACTTCATCGGCTATGTGAATTACTGGAAAGTACCATGTCCCAATGGCGTTATTCCACAAACAGCGATTGATGGTGAATGGATTCAAGCCCTGCCGGGTGATTTTTTCTCCGCATTAAAGCAGAGATTCGCCAGTGAACACTTTGTTGCCGAGGACTTAGGTATATTGAACGAACAGGTATGTCGTTTTAGAGATGACATGGCTTTGCCGGGGATGATTATCCTGCAATTCTGTTTCGAAGAAAGCGTCCCCCATGTGCAGGATTACCCCTCTGATCGTCTGATTTACACTGGCACACATGACAATAACACCACCCGGGGCTGGTGGGATGCGTTGCCCCTTGATTCTCCGTCACGTTCGAATCTGTTGGAATATTGCCAGACCCGGATGGAAGGTATTTTTCCAAATTCAGAAAACATCGCAACCATCATGATGGACATAGCCACACAATCAGGTTGTGAGCGCGTGATATTTCCTATGCAAGATATCTTGAATCTGGATGCCAAATCTCGCATGAACATACCCGGTACAGCACTGGGGAACTGGCAGTGGCGGCTTACCGGACAAAAATAGCCCATATCAGATAGCCAGCTCTCCTGCCGGAAAACATATCTTCCAACTCCTCCCCCCATATACTAAGCTGTGCCGAAGCTGATATCATCCCGTTATCATCCAGTGATCACTACATTATCACGCCTTTGCGTCAACATCGGCACTGCTTGAAGCATAGGGTAGCGAGTGGGATTGGTAACAACGAATATACAAGCCCAAATATATTACAAGTAAAGTCTCTATAGGGAGAAGTGAAAAACAGCTCCATAAGTTATTCAGATACGTCAGGAATCATAACTAAGAGCTTTTGTATGACAAGAGACACCGTAGCAGCGGTTTTGAGCTGAGAGAGAGTAGCAGCGGTTTTCATCCGCCGGACAAAAGCATATAGCAGATGCATTTGCAGATAAAACTGCGGTTAAAGGCCGCGCCCACTCTAGCTGAACCTGCACATAAACGTGAAAGAAATTAGCAGTCTCACTTTTCGATTGACAATTTTCTGGTCTTGATTAATTTGTCTTCAGCTTAGCAGTTCAATGATTAGACTGCTAAAATAAAAAAGAGGCGGAAATCATGAAAAAGAATCAAGCTCGATTAGTACATACACTTAGTGCTCTGGTTGATGAATACATCCAGACATGTGAGCCCGTCTCTTCGCGGGTTTTGAGCGAGAAATATCTCTGTGATGTATCTTCGGCCACCTTGCGACTAGATCTTTTGAAGCTGGAAGAGCAGAATTTGATCTCTCAGCCGCACACTTCGGCAGGCAGAGTACCTACCATCAGCGGATATCGCAGGTATCTGGAATATATCGAACCTGAACATAAGAAAGTAAGCTATGCGCGCATGGATACATTGCGCGAGCTATTGATACAGAATTATAAGGATACCCCCCGGGCATTGCATTTTGTGATGCAGATGCTGGCTCACGAGACGGACCAGCTATCCTTTGTAGCCGAGCCGGAAGTATCCAGCGGATATCTATCATGTCTGGAAGTTTTTTCCATCAGTGATGGGAAATTGTTGTTTGTAATGAGCCTGGATAGCGGCCTGGACAAAACCGTTATTCTGAAATGCAATTATGAGATCAACGATGCTCAATTGAAGAAACTGGTGCGATATCTGAACGATGAATTGGTGGGTCTCAGGATCTACGATATTGCCAACAAAGTATTGGTGGACATGCGTGAACGCAGCATGGGTGACAACGATATCCTCAGCCAATTTCTCAGTGAATTGCACAAAGCTTTTATCGAGATCAGCGATTTCTTTATCCACTACGATGGCAGCATCAAGTTTTTGGAGCAACCGGAATTTGATTCCAAGGAAGCTATTTTGAGCTTCATGAACCTGATCCAGCGGCAAGATTTCCTGCTGAATTCCATGCGAAACAAATCGTCAAATGCCGTTGAAGTGCTTATGGGAGAAGAATTTGCGGACACGAGATACAGCGATTATGCTCTGATATTTGGGAAATATGAAGTCTTTGGTATACCCGGATATCTGGGTGTGCTTACGCCGATACGAACGGATTACAGGCGTTTGATTCCGCTGGTGAGAGACGTTACAAATACAATTACTCAGACTACTAAGCGGGGGATGGTGGTACCCAAGAGGAGAATTCATGACAAAAAATAAGAAGAAGGCGGGAGCATCCACGCCGGAAAAGGATATAAAGATGCAGCGTAATACCGAACAAGCTGAAAGCCAGGAAGAAACTACAGTGGAAATGGATATTCAGAATAAAAAAATTGCAGAAGTCACTACTGAGGCAGACAGCGAGCCGGACGAGATGGAGAATCTGAAAATGAATCTGGCAGAGTATAAGGATAAGTATCTCAGGACCATGGCGGAGTTTGAGAATTTCCGTAAACGCAGTAATAGCGAAAAGGCGGATTGGATACGTCATGCGACCAAGGAATTGGCATTACATATATGCGATGTGGTCGATAACTTCGAACGCGCCCTCAGTCAGGCAAAAAGTGAGGATCTTGATACTCCTTTTGGTAAGGGTGTAATCCTCATCGAAAAGCAATTGGTGAAAGCCCTGGAAAATGAAGGCGTAAAAAGGATTGAGGCTTTGGGTAGTGAATTCAACCCCGAGTATCATGAAGCATTGGCGCACATTGCCAGCGAATATGAAGAAAACACTGTGGCCGCTATCATACAGAACGGATATACAATGCATGAAAAGGTTATCCGTCCGGTTCGAGTAGCAGTCTCAAACGGAAATAAAATGAATACCCTGGAGGAATAAATGGGAAAGATAATTGGAATCGATCTGGGAACCACAAACTCCTGCGTTGCAGTGGTTGAAGGTGGTAAACCTGTTGTAATCACAAACGCAGAAGGTGGACGCACCACTCCGTCTGTAGTTGCATTTACCAAGGACGGTCAAAGACTGGTTGGTCAATTGGCAAAGCGACAAGCAGTCACAAATCCGATCAACACGGTATTTTCGATAAAACGCTTTATGGGACGTGCTTACGGCGAAGTGAGCGAAGAGATCAAACAAGTGCCTTTCAAAGTAAAATCCGGCATCAAAAATCAAGCCGCAGTGCATATAGACAGCGAAAACAAGGACTTCACTCCTCAAGAGATATCTGCTATGGTGCTAACCCGCATGAAGGAAACAGCGGAGGCGTATCTTGGTACCACGGTAACTGAAGCTGTGATCACTGTCCCCGCATATTTCAACGATGATCAGCGTCAGGCAACCAAGGATGCCGGTAAAGTGGCGGGTCTGGAAGTGAAACGCATCATCAACGAACCCACTGCCGCAGCTTTGGCCTATGGAATGGAAAACAAGAAAGAACAAAAAGTAGCTGTGTACGATCTGGGTGGCGGCACTTTCGATATCTCCATTCTCGATATTTCGTCCGGAGTGGTGGAAGTGCTATCTACCAATGGGGATACTCATCTGGGCGGAGATGATTTTGACAAACGGGTAATGGACTGGATCCTGGAGCAATTTAAAAAACAAGAAGGCATCGATCTCAGTAAAGATGCTATGGCATTGCAGCGCTTGCGTGAAGCAGCCGAAAAGGCCAAGATCGAGCTATCCGGAACTCAGACCACAAACATCAATTTGCCCTTCATCACCGCAGACGCCACTGGGCCCAAACACTTGAATCTGGACCTCAGTTTATCAGAATTCAATCGTTTAACCGGAGATTTGGTGGAACGATCCCTAGGTCCATGCAAGAAGGCTTTGGCTGACGCAAAACTGAGCACATCCGATATCCAGGAAGTGCTGATGGTAGGTGGTAGCACTCGTATCCCGGCGGTGGGAGAAGCTGTGGAGAAGTTCTTTGGAAAGAAGGTGAATCGAAGCCTCAATCCGGATGAAGTGGTAGCCATCGGCGCTGCGATTCAGGGAGCTATCCTTTCCGGTGACGACAAGGTTTCCGATGTACTCTTGCTGGATGTAACTCCGCTGTCTTTGGGTATCGAGACTCTGGGAAGTATGATGACTACCCTTATTCCCCGCAATACCACCATCCCCACGAAGAAGAGTCAGGTGTTTTCAACTGCTGCAGACAATCAGACTGCTGTTACCATCCATGTATTGCAGGGTGAACGCCCCATGGCTCCGGATAACAAGAGTTTGGGCAGATTCGACCTCGTGGGTATACCCTCAGCTCCTCGCGGAATACCACAGATAGAAGTTACTTTCGATATAGATGCCAATGGCATTTTGCATGTGTCTGCAAAAGATAAGGGCACAGGCAAAGAGCAATCCATCAAGATAGATCGCGCCGGCAGCATCGACAAGGAAGATATCGATCGTATGGTGAAGGATGCTGAATTGCACGCTGAAGAGGATAAAAAGCGCCAGGAATTTGTAAGCGCAAAAAATGAACTGGATACTTTGATCTTCAGCACCGAGAAGAGCCTTTCCGAATATGGCGACAAGCTATCTGAAAGCGAAAAAAGCGAATTGGAAGCAGATCTGAAGAACGCCAAGGAACAGCTTGAGAGAGCAAGTGATAAAGATCAGATTGAGCAGATCAAAGAAAGCCTATCCAAAAAAGCACAAAAACTGGGTGAGATAATCTACGCCAATATGCAACAACAACAGCAACAAGGTGGCGGAGGAGGATTTGATCCCAATGCACAGGGCTTCAATCCGGAGGATTTTGCCGGAACGCAGAACGAAGGACAACAAAAAGAAGATGGCCCCATAGACGCTGATTTTGAGGTAGTGGACGATAAATAAAACATTAACATAGACATCCTTGGGATAGCCTGAACAAGGCTATCCCGGGCTTTGTTTTCGATTTATGGTTCTGCTGATGACATGGCAGACGATTTCAATTTTTAGGAGAATAGATGGCGAAACGCGATTATTACGAAGTATTGGGTGTTGACAAGAACGCCGATGAAGCAAGCATAAAAAAAGCATACCGTAAGCTGGCTATGCAGTATCATCCGGATAAAAACCCGGACAATAAGGCAGCAGAAGAGAAATTCAAAGAAGCCAGTGAAGCCTATGAAGTCCTTAGTGATAAAGAAAAAAGGCAGATTTACGATCAATACGGCCATGCCGGAGTAGAAGGACAATTTGGCGCCGGTGGATTCTCTTGGGATAATTTCACTCATCGTAGTGATCTGAACGACATCTTTGGAGATGGCTTCTCTTCCATCTTTGATAGTATCTTTGGAGGAGGTTTTGGTTCGCGATCTTCCGGTAGAAGCAGCAATCACGGAGAAGATCTGCAAATAGAACTATCCCTTAGCCTTAAAGAGATAGCAGTCGGCGCAGAAAAGAAGATCAAGATCAGCACCAAAGAAGCTTGCGACAAATGTAATGGAACCGGTAGTGCCGACGGACAGGTGGAAACCTGCTCTCAATGTCGCGGTTCGGGCCAGATTCGCCAGGTACGCCAATCCCTCTTCGGACAAATGCAGACCGTTTCGGAGTGCCCTTCGTGCCGGGGAGAAGGTAAGATCATCAAAAATAAATGCTCTAAATGCTATGGTGAAGGGCGCATGGCCAAAGTGAAGGAAATCAGCGTAAAAATCCCCGCGGGAGTGGAAGAAAACCAATATATCCGCTTGCGTGGGCAAGGCAACGTGGGCCCCAGAGGCGGCACTCGCGGCGATATTCTGGTGTTGATTCATGAAAAGCAAGATGATCTTTTTGAACGCCATGGCAACGATATTGTAATGGAATACCCCATATCGATATCGCAAGCTGTATTGGGCGATGAGATACTGGTCCCTACCCTGAGCGGGAAAGTGAAGATGAAGATCCCTTCCGGTACTCAAAGCGGAAGATTGTTCCGATTGAAAGGTCAGGGCATTCAAAGCCTGAATTCATACAGCAAAGGAGATGAGATTGTGCGTGTGGTGGTGGTGATTCCTACCAAGATATCAAAAGAAGAGACCGAAATGTTTACAAAGCTGAAAGAATACGATGCCAAGCGAGACTTTAAACCAGGGAAAGGATTCTTCTCGAAATTACGGGATTATTTTAGCTGAATATGCCTTCATACTATTATCCACTTTTAACAGCCGACAGCCGTGAAATCATCCTTCAAGATGAGGAATTTCATCATCTCTGCAAAGTGAAACGGGTTAGTAGCGGCAGCATCGTCAAGATCAACGGTGGGAATGGCATTATAGCAGAGTGCAGGGTGACAAGCATCGAAAAACGCAGGGCTGTATTGGAAGCCTTTCACATCAAAGAGCATCCTGTAGCAGAGAAAGCATTCGCCATAGCCTTTGCGCTGTTAAAAAACAAGCACGATGAGTTGGCGGTGGAAAAATGCACGGAAATGGGGGCCAGTGATTTCTTCCCCCTGCAAACCGAATTCACGGTGAGAGATGAAAATCGTAATACAGTATCTCGTTTTGAAAAGATTGCCCTAGCGGCAATCAAACAATGTGACAATCCATATTTGCCGGCGATTCACCCCATCCACAATCTTGCCAAAGCAATTGCTTATATCGAAGAGCGGGGTTATCTGCCCGTAGTTTGTTCCGAAATTGAACGGGACAAGTGGCTGCACGACCTTGGAAGAATCGATAGACCTTGCTTTATTGTGGGACCGGAAGGTGGCTTTTCTTCATCCGAGATGGCTTTGATGCAAAGCTTGGCGTCCATCAGCATCAGTAAGTTGATTCTAAGGGCGGAAACGGCTGCAATATGCATCGCTTCGCAATACCAGCTATTTGTTCAAACGCATCAGATCTGAGTATCCTACTGTGATAATCCTCCACAGCTAACTGCCTGCGAAGTCGGATTGCCCAAAATTCTCTTTGACAGGATAAAGATGCTGATATAGTTTGACTCAAACGAAAATAAGGGGACTCGCATAGGAATATGAAGCTGTTTGAGACTCACGCGCACCTGGACCTTCCGGATTTTGATTCTGACCGGGAGAGCCTTATCAATAAATGCTTTAACAGTGGAATCGAATATATCATCAATGTATCTTACAACAAGGACACGGCTCTTTCTTCCCTGCAGCTTGCCAAAAAACATCTGCACATCTTTGCTACAGTGGGCTTTCATCCCCACGACGCGCAGGAGTTTGACGCTGAGATCGTGAAGAAACACGCCCGAGAGAAGAAAGTGCTGGCCATCGGAGAGATTGGTCTGGATTTCTTTCGTAATCTCTCACCCTATCCAGTGCAGCGGGAAGTGTTTGCAAATCAGGCACATCTGGCTGTCGAATACGATCTGCCGGTAGTTGTTCACGACAGGCAGGCACATCAAGAATGCTACAACATTCTGAAGCAGGAAAAAGTAAAAGAAGCAGTGTTTCATTGTTTCTCCGGCGATATAGTTTTTGCCCAACAAGTGCTTGATGCAGGCTGGATGATGAGTTTCACCGGCAGCATCACTTACAACAACTCTCATCTGGATGACGTGGTGCGTTTGGTGCCGATGGATAGATTTATGATCGAGACAGACTGTCCCTACCTGCCCCCACATCCGCACAGAGGTCAGCGTAACTCTCCCCTTTTGCTGCATCTGGTTGCGGAAAAAATAGCTCAGATCAAAGAAATCACACCCAATGAAGTGGCGGAAACAGCATATAACAACGCTATGAAGTTCTTCCGCGTACCCCCCGATCCGGTGAAACACCACAAAGCAGGACATAAAAAATGAAGAGAATCTTTTTAATATTATCTTGTCTTACAGCGATATCGCTGTGGGCAGGGAATTCCATCTTTTCTTTTGATGGATATCCGGTACAATATTATGGTCGAGACATATACAGCCTGGGTATGGGAGATACCGGTTCCAGCGATGTGTTCCGCAATAACACTGCCTATGCCAATCCCGCCCAGAGCAATCTTGGCAATCAAACCCTGTTCGGTACAGGATTGGTATTTGGATATACCGGTTACAAATCGAGATTTAATGATAGCGAAAATAGCTTTCGTGACAATTCGGCTGATTTCCCTTATTTCAGCATATCAATTCCTGTCAAAAAACATCGTTTTGCTTTTCAATTTGCTTCCTATGCCAACGGCATGGTAAGTAATCAGACCATGATCGACAGTCTTACCATAGAGCGCCAGGAAGTGGACAGATACCTGTACAGAGCAGATCTTATCTACAGCTACAGATACAAAAAACTCAGTCTGGGTATTAGCGGAAACTACTTTTTGGGGCACGACAACCGGAGTTTTGAACAAAGCTCTTCCAGCAATACCGTGCCTACTTCGGAACACCTGGAGCAAAACTACAAAAATCCAAGTGTCAGCTTTGGTTTTGTGCAAAACTATCATGATCATGCCGTCGGGTCATTCGTAACCCTGCCTGCTACTCTGAAGGGAGACAAAAAGTGGAGCAGCTTCCACAGCAGCGGGGAAACTGAAGACTGTTCTTATGATATCCCATTGACAATAAGCTTTGGCTATACGGGGCTTATCCTGCCGGAATTGAAAGTAGCCGCTGACTACAGCTATGAAGCATTTTCCGAGACCGACGACAGCCTCAGGAATGGCTGGAAAATGGGTGTGGGCATAGCATATGAACCAGATACAGAGCGTAAACGCTATTGGTACAATAAAATACCGCTGCGTGCGGGATTTTCCAGACGTGCTCTGCCATTCAAGTCTAACGGTGAGTATGTGGACGAAAATACCATCAGTGCCGGCCTTAGCTTTCCGCTGAAAGGTGAGATTAATCGCCTTGATCTTGGCTTTATGTATCAGACTCGAGGTTCTCTGGAAACAAATAATCTTCAGGATAGCAGCTATATGATGCTAATTGGATTTACGGGATTCGATATTATCAGCAAAGCCATAGACCGCACTGCCCCCAGGGATATCCCCGAGGCGGAGGAGTTGCGCGAATGGTAGCTGATGGCAGTTTATTTGAGCGTATCTTTCATGCTCGCAACCTGAAACAAGAAGATTTGGAAAGCTCGTTGGAGGATTTACCGGACGAACGGTTGCTGGCTAACATCGATAAGGTAGCCGAAAGAATACGGGAAGCCATCTACAACAACGAATCCATGATCATCTTCGGGCACGATGATCCCGACGGAATAACCAGTACCTATATATTGTACGAATTTTTGAATAGCTGCGGCTACCAGAGACACAGCTACTATATACCGAATCGGAACATAGAATCCCATGGTATTCAAGCCGGCTTCATAGAACACGTGAGAAATGGTGGCTACAAGCTGGTGATAACCGTAGATAACGGTATATCTGCTTTTGATGGAGTGGAAAAATTAAATGAAATGGGTTGCGATGTGATCATTACAGATCATCATCTCATTCAGCCCGATATGCTGCCCAATGCTTATGCCATTCTGAATCCACTATTACCTGCCAGTGAATATCCTTTCAAAGCTTTGGCAGGTGTAGGGGTAGCTCTGATGCTGATCCGTTATCTGTCCAGAGTATGGGAACACCCTCTGGATCCAGCCGCATATTTTTGGACTGCCATAGGCTCCTTGGCAGATAAAGTTCCCATGATTGGGATAAACCGGATTCTGGTAAGACATGTATTGTTGAATCTCGATGCCGTGAGCGATCAGACTGTGCAGTTTCTCTTGCGCAATTACAGCCGTGTAAGCAGTCCTACTGATGTCTTTAATTTTCTCACCTACACATCCCGCCTTATCGCCAATGGCAGGGAAGAAGGCGGACAGCACACTGCCCTGCGTTTCATATTGCAGCTTTCCGATGCCAAAGCCCGTTTGTTTGAAAGTTTGGAAGAGCAAAAGAATAGATGGGAAAGCGAATTAAATAGGGTATTCAACTTTTTGGAGACTCTCTCTGAAGACTTTGTGGGCAATTTCTTTGTCTATTTCGACGATGAAGGTGTGATCCCATATTCGCTTTTGGGCACAGCATCTACGTTCATCGTGAATCGTTTGGGTATCCCAACGATCATGTTGAAACATCACAATGGTAGTACCGTATGTGAGGGGCGTTGCGGTGAAGGGTTCAATATGGTGGAAGCATTTACACACTGCAAGGATCACCTTATCCAATTTGGGGGTCATGCCAAAGCGGCCGGATTCTCTATGCAGACGAGCTCCTACGACAGTTTCCTGGAGTGCTTTGCCGACTATTTGAGTGCAAACTTCAAGGCACCGAATGAAGAAGATGTTATCCACTATGACACTGAATGCCGGATTGAAGAGATGAGTCCTGAGCTTTGGCAGAAACTGGAGATAATGCTACCCTGGGGACAGAAAAATCCAGAACCAACTTTGAAGATCAGGGGGTTGAAAGCCGGTGATTTGACCGGGAATTGGAGTGTGGACAACGGTGGCCTGCTTCTCTCGCGGGATCAAGAGCGCGACTGCATAGCTACCTGGCGCTCTGCCAATCAATTACGCATTCAGAGAATTTTAGAATAGAGCACTATGGGAAGGCTTAACGAGACTCTCAGAAAGTCTATACATCTCAGCTCATTGTTGATTCCCTTCGGCTACCGATACATATTGGGATACAACAGACGCGTAGCTTTTGTAATGCTATTGGCTGCATTGGTGATCAGTCTGGTAATAGAATTCAACCGCTTCTGGCAGCGCAGTTTCCGCAAAACATTCCATCGTATATTTGGCTTGATCCTCAGAAAGCATGAGCTAAAGGATTTTACGGGAGCTACTTATTTATTGGTTGCCAGTTTGCTCTGTGTTGCTTTCTTCGATGAGCCGATCGCGGCTGTTTCGATAGCGTATCTCAGCATCGGTGATACATTTGCCGCTCTGATCGGTATGAACTTTGGCAAACGTAAGTTTTTGCACAACCATAAAAGTATGGAAGGAAGTCTTGCCTGTTTTGTCTCTTGTGCCATCTTTGGACTTTGGTGGCAAGCAAATCCCTGGCAAGCCATTGTTGGAGCCTTGGCAGCAACTGCTGCGGAATTGAGCAATGTAGCTTTGGACGACAACATCAAGATTCCTCTGGCTTCCGCTTTGGCGATGACTCTGGTCAGCCTGTTCATATAGTGAGGTTCATATGCTATTATCCTTCGTAATACCCGTCTTGAACGAAGCAGAATCCCTTCAGCAACTGTATAAAGAAATCCTGGGAAACCTTGGTGAACACAGCTATGAGATAATTTTTGTAGACGACGGTTCCAAGGATGGCAGTTTTGGGGTGATGACAGATCTGGCAGCGCAAGATAAGCAGGTAAGAGTGATCAAGTTTCGCCGCAACTTTGGCAAAGCCGCCGCCTTACAAAAGGGCTTCGAAATAGCTTGCGGAGAGGTGGTGTTTACCATGGATGCCGATCTACAGGACAATCCTGCCGAGATTTCCGCTTTCCTCGAAAAGCTGAACCAAGGCTACGATATGGTATCCGGATGGAAGAAGAAACGCCGTGATCCCTGGCATAAAAAACTACCTTCCAGGCTTTTCAACAGCGTAACAGCGCGCACCTTCAAATTGAAACTGAATGACTACAATTGCGGATTCAAAGCTTACCGCCGGGAATTGGTGAAAGAGCTCTATTTGTATGGAGAAATGCACCGCTACATTCCGGCTCTGGCAAATTCTTTGGGCTATAGAATAGGGGAGATTGCTGTCCAGCATCGAGCACGACAACACGGCAAGAGCAAATATGGTCTAGAGCGTTACCTACGTGGTTTCTTCGATCTTCTAACGGTGAGGATGGTAACACATTACATTAAAAGTCCGCTATATCTCTTTGGCAGGATAGGTCTTATCTCCACTATACTGGGTTCCGTCATAACATTGTACCTTACCATAATGAAAATCTTTTGGGGTATGCCTCTTTCGAATCGTCCGCTTTTGTTGATGGGTATATTGTTAATCTTGGGCGGTCTCCAGTTTATCTCTTTGGGTCTGATGTCCGAACTCATTATAAACCGAATCAATCCGGCACAACGCTTACCCCTGTCCATAGAGACCACGATCAATGTGAGGACGGAGACCAATGATGAAAAGCCTTGAGCTTTTCTATCTGAAGCGCTACCTGAAAGCCCCCAAGCGAAACCTGTTTCGCTTTAGTTTTGTATTCATGGTTTTGGGCATCGTGCTTTCTGTGGGCATCCTTTCTGCCGGACTCCACCTTTTTCAGGGCTATGAAAGCACCCTCAAAAAGCTCTTATTGGACAGTTTTGCCCACATCAGTATCAGCTCTGCAGATTCCGCTATGCTGAGTGATGAACAAAGCCGGAGCATCTGTAAAATTGCTGCGCAAAAAGAAGGAGTATCCTCATGCGCGGCCACCCTGCAGTTTTCGCTATTGGCACAAAACGGGGCGAAGATACGTGCTGCGAACCTGCGAGCATACGGCGATTCCGATGCGGCTTTATACAGCCGATATGTTAGTAAAAAAGATGCGAAGATAAAGGCCGGCGAAGTTATAGTGGGGCACTATCTTCTGGAAGAATTGGGCTTGAGTATCGGCGATACTCTCAGTTTGAATTATCCTCGTCTGGACCGCATCAGTCCCTTGGGAATTCCCAGTTCTATGTATCATTACCAGATCGCGGATGCATATCGCTCCGGATATTACGAGAATGACCGCAGCATAGTGATTTCCACTGTGGAAGATGCACGTGAACTGATGATGTTGCCTCAGGGCTACTCGAAGGTAGAATTACGTTTGCATGACGCGGATGATGCCTCTGATCTGGCGCGTGAGTTGATTGACCAGCTTGGCATGAATTATATTGCTATTCCCTGGAATCTTTATGCCGAAAGCCTTTTGCGTCTGGTAGCCATGGAAAAGTGGATGATTTTCATCGTCTTCAGCTTTTTAGTGCTAATTGCAGGTATTAATGTGATCTCCACAGTTAGCACCATCATCATCGATAGTAGGGCCGAGATTGCCGTGTTGAAGACTTTGGGTGCAGGCACTTCCTCCATACGCAGATTGTTCTCGTTCAGAGTGGGCATTGTAGGCATTCTTTCGGTTGTCGCGGGGCAAATCTTTGGTGCTTTGCTGTCCTGGTTTGTGGAGAAGCAGGGTTTTTACAAACTAAAGGGTGATGTTTATTTCATTGACACTTTGGGAGCGCAGATCACGCTGGAAAATCTTATGATTATTTTTATGGTATCAACGGCGCTGGTCTTCATCTGCATCATGATTCCTTTGAGGCATATAGAACGGCTGCAAATCATAGATATAATTCGCAACAAGCACTAGCGAGGAAGTATGATATTAAGTGCAAAACACTTGACTAAGACATATATTGACAGCGATCAGACCATAGAGGTATTGAAGGATGCTTCTTTGGATATTTCGGCTGGTGAGTTGGTGTGCATCACCGGGAAATCCGGTTGTGGGAAAAGTACGATGTTGCACATCATGGGCTTACTGGATGAGCCTGATAGCGGGGAACTGGAGATATGTTCCAAACTTATTCACTCAAACGATCCTTCAGCTCCGGAAGTGCGAAATCGAGATTTGGGATTTGTGTTTCAATTTCACTATCTCATTGAGGATCTAAGTGCTATTGAAAACGTGGCTTTACCGCTATTGATAGCCGGAAATAGTGAATCCGGAGCCAGAAAAAGAGCGAAGGAATTGTTAGTTTTGCTGGGTTTACAAGATCGCTTGAACCGCTATCCCAATCAGCTATCCGGAGGAGAGCAACAAAGGGTTAGTTTAGCCCGGGCTCTGGCAAACGAGCCCAAACTAGTGCTGGCAGACGAGCCCACGGGAAACCTGGATCCGACTCACAGCAATGAAGTATGGGAGATGATTCGTAAACTGAATAGAGAGCTAAATCAGGCATTTGTGGTTGTTACTCATGATGTTGAAGCTGCGGTAAAAGCCACCCGCAGTTTTGAACTTCTTGATGGAAGGTTGATACAGCTCGAGGCATAGCATGCATCGCCCCCGTAAGTTCCTTTCACTGATTATCATTCTCCTGGTGATCAATGTGCTGTTTTTCAGCATCTGGTATCCCTTGGGAGGACGTGATTTTGTGCGGAACTACATCGCTTCCATCATCGGTAAAGCTGCCAAAGCTGAAGTAAAGATGGGAGATCTGCATATCAGCGATAAACAGATATATGTGCAGAATTTCAGCTTCGCTACGCGTGATAGCTTGATTGATCTGAACATTGAAAGCGTGAGGCTGCGCTACAATATATACAAATTCATACTGTCCGGGTTCAAGCTGGAAAATGTGGTTTCTAGTATAGAAATTGTAAAACCGCAGGGACGCTTGCGCTATCATCATGTCTTTGGACAGGACAAGCCGAAGAAAGCCACAAAAGGCAGAATCCAGATTCCGGATCTGGTCCCATATTTCAAACGTATCACTTTGGAAGACGGATCTTTGGAAGCTGATCTAGCCTTCGATCTGAAAATACTGAATACCGGTAAATTGAGCATTGAAGAAAGCTTGAACAGTATGGAACTGCGTGTGACAAACACGACAGAAACGGAGATATCCCTGATAGCAAATACCTCTCTGGGCGGCAGCGTGAGTCTAAAGGGCTATCTGGATGATGGGCGCATTGCTTTGGCAGAGGCGGAAATCGCAAACTTTAAACCACTTTACGTTTCGCATCCCGATATCCAGGATTTCAGAAGCGATATAAACATCAATGCAAACTACAGCGAAGCTGCGGATTCTGGTGCGGCGAATTTTGGCGCTACAGCGTTGATCTGGAACACCGGAGCCTATGTGATCAACCGTTTCCCTGTGCAGATACCTTTGATAAACCTGCAAACGGACGGTCGAGACGCCACTTTATCCCTATCCCGTTCCAGCATCGGGCAAAGCAGTTTGGTGGCAGATATTGCAGTTCAGGATTATCTGGGGGATATAAGCTTCGATGGCTCCAGCGCTTCATTTAGCCTGAATGCTGCAGATATTTTGCCGCAGATGAGCGGAATAATCGACGCGAATCTTACCGCTTCCGGTAGTTTTGATGATCCCAGAGCCATACTGAGTGCCAGAAGTCACAGTTTTGCGTATCAAAACTGGGCTTTTCACGACATACAGCTAGACGCGGATTATCGGGATGAGCGAGCGAACATGGAAATATCAGACGCACGTTGGCAAAATCAAGCAATCACTCTGAGCGGATCTTTTTACCCCAAAACCCTATCTTTTGATGCCGAACTGGATACGCAAGCTCTGGAATCATATTCAAGTGACCTGATTGCAAGCGGTAACATGAAGGTGAGTGGATGCATCCTGAAGCCTTATCCCATGATCTCCCTTAGTCTGAACGACGTGGATCTGGCCTGGCGTCAGCTCAATCTACGCGCGATTAACGGCGAAGCAAATATGGTGCCGACAGAGAAAGCCTTGTTAGTTTCTACTGACCTCAATTCCGGGGATGGCTACCGTATCAGTGCGGTGGGAGATGTCCTTTCCCAACACATCTCGCTGGATGCGGAATTCAATGAATTGGATGCGGCATCAGTATATGAACAGAAAGTGTTAAGCATGTTGGCTCCATTTGTCAGCGGAAAACTGAAAGCGATAATGACCGGTAAAGATATATGGTATCAGGCGGATCTGGTGACAGAATTGATGGGGGAATATGATTACAGGGCAAATCTCGATCTTTTGGGTAATGTGAATGTAGCTCTACCTTCTGTATCCGCATCCCTGAAGACAGCAAATGCTCGATTTAACGATCTTCCCGCTGATATCAACTTGAATATGGACTATCGGAACATGAAGCTGAAGTTGTGGTCTTTGCAGCTGGAGGACATGCTGAATCTCTCTGCCCTGGTGGATATGAACGATTTATGGCAGTCAAAGTTGGATCTCAGTTTGCGCAACATCGATTCTGGTAGGATTATCTCATATTATCCTGAGATCAGCCATATGGTTCCCGAATTTGATAGTGTAAATATCTTTGCTGCATACAATAAGGATTCCCAAAAGAGCATCGATGCCTGGGTAAATCTGAACGACGTGGATCTGATAAGCGTGATCCCTCTAAGTGTTGACCTCTTTTTGAAGGGAAAACCGGAACTGCTGACTATGAGCGGGGAGATATCGCATAAGAACCTCACTTTAGTAGATCTTAACGGGACAGGTTCGCTGAGTCCAAATCTCGACGTAGCGCTTGCCGCTGCCATAGATGATCTCAAGATTCAGGATGTCTTGATCCAAAGTCCCGGTCTGGCAAACATCAGCGGTACAGCAGAATTGCACATGAGGGATATCCTCTCACAAAATCCGGTAATGGAAATAGCTGCAGATATCATTGGCCGGGAGATCGCATTTGGGGATATTGCCATCGATTATGCTGCCGTGAAGGCAGCTCAGGAAAGCCGTGCTTTGGTGATTGATTCCCTATATGTATATTCCCGGGATCTGTTCACAGCTTCTGCCACCGGATCCTTGGATTATAATGTCCTAGAAAACGAATACTACGAGGGAGATCGCCTTTTGAATATTGAAGTGGAAGGCGAATTCTTCCCCTGGCTAAAGAATCTAACGGATTATATCCTGGCATCTTCGGGAGAATCCAATCTGAAACTGCATTTGGGCACCTCTGAAGATCAGTTTATGATACATAGCGGCAATATCAATTTGCACAACGGATTTGTTCACTTGAAAGACCAAGTGGAGCCCATGCGAGACATCCAAATTCAGGCAGAATTTCTGGATAATCGCCTAATGATCCAGCGCGGGACCTTCAGCATGGGCAATGGTAATTTCTATATCAACAACCTGTTCGACACAGAACCAAGTGATCATTTCCAACTTGGCTTTTTGGATCTGGGCTATTTCAGAATATTTATTGAAGAACCCGGAATCCAGGCAACCATCCCTGTGGTAGCACCGCCAAAGACGCTTACGAACATAGCCATCAGCGGCCAGGATGGCAGATATGCCGTGATACGCGGACCTTTCGATGATATGAAGATAGAGGCATTGGTAACTGTGGCAAATCTGGATATTCTCTATCCTCCCGGAGCGGATAACTTGTTGAATTTGATCATGTCCGTCCGTAGTACCGGGAAAAAGACAGATACAGAGCCTACCCCCTTACCGTTCAAGCTGGATTTGCAAGTAAACATAGGTGAAAACGTACGTTATGTAACCTATCCCACCAATTTATATCTTAGCCCCGGGGGATTCTTGCATCTCTTGTATGACGGAAACCGCTTCATTGTGGAAGAAGCAAACATAATCTCGGACCGCGGTTCGATTGATTTCTTCGGTACTGTGTTTCAGGTTGAGAACATCGCCATCACCATGATAGATCAACAGAATATACTCAGTGTGAATGGAGACTTTTATAAACGTACTCCGGACGGTAGCATCATCACGCTATCCGTAGCATCCAGTCCCGAATATGACAAGGGTTTCTTCGACCGTTTGCAGATAAATCTTTCCAGCGACAATCCCCAAGATCAAAACATCACACAGGTGCTATCCAGATTGCGTTACAACCAAAGCATGGACGAACTCCCGGATGATCAAAAACAAAACCTACTACAAGACGAAGCTTTGGGCTTGATCGGCGGAAACTTGAATTCTACCGTACTTACACCCTTCTTCTATCCAGTGGAAAACTGGTTTCGGCGGACTCTCAAGCTAGACGGTTTCTCTATCAATGCGGGATTCATCCAGAATATTTTCAGCGAATACTCCGCCAATCCCTCACAATTGGCAGACATGACAGATCTGGCAAATCTCTCTTCGGATATAACGCGCTTCTCATCCTCCATTCTGCTGAACAATCTCTCTGTATCTATGAGTAAATACTTGGGCTATAGAGTGTTTGTAGACTATGAATTGCAATTGCAAGAAGCTACAGACTTGCAGCAGAAGACTAAAATACTGGTTTCGAACGACATTAGCCTGCGTCTGGTATTGCCGCGTCAATTCAGGCTGGGCTACACTCTGAATTACTCGCCCAAGGACACCGGCCTCACGCATGAGCTAATGCTGCAAAAATCCTGGCGTTTTTGGGGACTATAAAAAAACCGGCCCTGCCCGGTCTATAGCTTGAATCCCCAGTCTGCTAGAAATTCACTTTAACACCAACCGCGACTGAGCGTTTGGTATCTTTCCACCAATTGATGCCACCCTCTTTGTCCTTGTATTTTTCGGAGTATTTGGCTATTACGAACCACCTGCGCTTGGAATCCAAACCAATGGTACAACTGGCAGACATATTGGCCCGTGGCACGGCTACCTTGCCCAGGCTCAGGCTGTTTACATTAGTTTTGCTATAAGCAAAAGCTACTTTTTCCAAGCGTTTGTAGCGCGTGTCCACATTTAAACTAAACCACATGGATTTGCCATTTTGAAGGTCATCGCCATACATGTTTTGCCAAGCAAACATCGCCTTCAAACGATCACCGATTATGCCTTGTATCTTGCCATATATACCATAGGAAGACTGTCTGTCTTGCAGGGCCTGTTCTTTCGTGATGATAATGGGAGTGCCATCTGCCAGTGTATCTTGGAAGGCTCTCTCTTCTTCGTAGTGATAATCAAAATATGAGGGGGCAAATCTATCACCGTTTGTGCGGTATTCCAGATTTACTTTCACTACCTTAAAATCGGCATAGACACCGGGCAAGATGCTTCCCGTACCGTTGTCGATCATATGGGCAACTTCCGTATATAGTCCATACTCAGCTTTTTCACTGCGTTTGATGGGTTGAGTGTAATCGAATGAAATGATGGTGGCGGCATCTTTTTTGCCGGTTCGGAGATAATCCAGACTGTCCGGTAAAATGTGTTTCAGATTGCTGTATTGATTCAGATCGCTGTAGATGGAAAAGCCAAGGGTTGCCATATCCAGGATCTTGACGGTGGAATCTGCCAAAGGTTTGAAATGAGCCCGAAAACTCAGCAAATCATTTTTGGTGATATCAGAGCTGAAGAGTTCCAGTTCAGGTTCGAATAAAGTGGGTATTTTGCCTCCGATCAGTAGACCATTGTGCCTTAGATCAGGATAATATGTCATGTTTGAATAGTTCAACATCACCAGGCCATTACCGGTAGAAAACTTTGGGAAACCACCGATGTGAAAGAAGAACGGATCACCCATTTCTGCATAGCGAAAATAGTAGATTTTCCCTAAAGCATCTCCGATATGATCCCAGTCGCTTTCCTTGATATGGTAGTTCTTATCAAATAAGAAATCCAAATCCAGACCCAGGCCGAACTTTTTGTAATTAAATTCCTGAATAAAGCGTAATTGAGTATAGCGGATCGAATCTTCTTCCACTCTACCAAACATGGTGGACGCGCTGTAGCGAGTGCTGGATTTCACTGCAAAAGGCGTACTCTGAGCAGCCGCGTAAAGCGGCAACAATGTAAATATCAAAAAAATCAATCTCCGGATCATGCTTTCTTCCTCGTCGTTTATGTTACTACTGCAATTAAACGAAAATTAATATTGTTGTCAAGCAAAAAAGAGTTTGGAAGCACATTACATCTAGCTTTGGAAAAAAATTATAAAGTCTCACCGAGAATTGCAAATCGTATCAACAAAAATTGCAAAGGGGGGGGGAAGGCTCTTTCTAAGCCATTAGAAAGCAGTCAGTATAATCTGATGCCCTGAGGGTGAGACTGAACAAGAAATCTCGGAGATCATGCAGGACGATCCCCAATACATCACTCCTGATCTTCTTGGCAAGACCAGCGATCTTACATAATATGACCGGGTCGGAGAGCGTATCATTATCATCAGACAAAAGCTGCACGAGAGGAGAGACTATACTTAACAGATTGTAATAAAGCAAATTACCCCCACCCCCCCCCATAATTAACTTGACATTTTATTGAAGCTCAGTTTCTATGCAAATAAGGATAAATCATAGTAAATAAACTATGACTTCACATATGGAGGAACCCATGAAAACAGCAATGCTATTCTGCATCCTGTTTATGTTTGGCTCCGGGCTGATGGCGCTTACCGGCTATGGCACCACTGCCCCGGTTATCAACGACACCGTTGATCCCATCCTTTCCATTACCGCTCCCGTGGTCAGCAATGTATCTGCCAGCCAGCGCACGGATGGCAGCAAGATTGTGGATATTTACTATGATCTCTATGATGCGAATGCTGAGCTTTGCGATATCACTTTCAAGCTTAGTGCCAATGACGGAGCCAGCTATGATATTATCCCCAGTCCCGCCAATCTGAGCGGGGACTTTGGTGATGATCTACCCAGCGGCACCAATAAACACATCATCTGGAATGCGGGAGCGGAAAGCTTTGGCCTGGATGGCAGCTATCTGTATCGGGTTTATGCGGATGACGGCTCTTCACCACCCATGCCGGAGAACTTCATCCTGGTGGAGGGCGGCACCTTTAACAACGGCACCTCGGATGTAACTATCTCCAGCTTCTATATCGACAAATACGAGCTTACCCAATCCGGCTATCAAGCAGTGATGGGTGAGAATCCTTCACACTTCAGTGGCAATCTCGATCGTCCGGTAGAGCAGGTATCCTGGTTCAATGCGATAGAGTATTGCAACCGGCGCAGTGTGCTGGAAGGGCTTACCCCCTGTTACAGCTACAGCACCTACGGTACTAATCCTGATGATTGGCCCTCTGGTTGGAATACCAGATATTCCAACCATACTAATGTAAACTGTAACTGGACTGCCAATGGCTACCGCTTGCCGACTGAGATGGAATGGATGTTTGCCGCCAAGGGTGGTAACCAGAGCCAGGGTTATACCTATAGTGGCAGTAACACCATTGCTGATGTGGCATGGTATTATTCAAACTCCGGTAGCAGAACTCATGATGTAGGAGAAAAAACCGCCAATGAGCTTGGCACCTTTGACATGAGTGGTAACGTTTGGGAATGGGTGTGGGATATCTACGGCAGCTATCCCAGTGGTTCACAAACTAATCCTACGGGAGCAAATAGCGGGTCTTACCGTGTGTTACGCGGTGGTAGCTGGCTCTACGGTGCAGACTACTGCACCGTTTCCGGTCGGAGCTTCGACTATGCGACTTTCAGCTTCAGCAATTTTTGCTTCCGCTGTGTTAGGGTTTCCCCTTGATTTTTGGTTTTTTTCCTTTTTGCCTTTTGCAAATGCCGCAAAAAGCAGGAGAACAATGAGTTTAGGACAGAGTGGGTGTGCAGGGGGATTTATCCCCCTGCCCGCCGTGATTGTACAGGCGGTCGCCGAACCGCCTATGTATGCGATGCTCTCTTTAAAAAAGAGCGCTACGGCGAGCGCCCGTACACACAAAGATTTCCGGAGATCTCGTGAACTTGCCAGTCCAAGCTTGACGAGACACCGACAGAGATGCGTATGTTTTGGATAATAGATAGAGATAACAGTAAAAAATCAAACAAAGATTAATGGAGGAAAGATGAAAAGCAAGCGACTTATAGTACTTATTATTTCGCTTTTACTAATTTTACTGACGTTTAGCTGTAAGAAGGAAACAACTGAACCGGAAGATCAGCAAACGGTAGCCACACCCACTTTCAGTCCAGCGGGAGGGACATATACTTCAGCGCAGAATGTCATCATTTCCACTACCACAGCCGATGCTACTATTC
Organism: Cloacimonetes bacterium UBA5284; assembly: GCA_002410505.1. GTDB lineage: Bacteria > Cloacimonadota > Cloacimonadia > Cloacimonadales > Cloacimonadaceae > UBA5456. Next base: position 70,187 of record DHSO01000022.1, read on the forward strand.
GCTATACTACCAATGGCAGCGAGCCTACGTCAAGTTCCACAGCGTACAGCAGTCCGTTCAGTGTGAGCAGCACGACCACCATCAAGGCCAAGGGTTTCAAAGATGGCTGGACGCCAAGCGCAACGGCGAGTGCAACATATACAATCGAACCTACACCTCCACCAGCGAATTTCGTTTTTGTTCAGGGCGGCACCTTTAACAACGGCACCTCGGATGTAACTATCTCCAGCTTCTATATCGACAAATACGAGCTTACCCAATCCGGCTATCAAGCAGTGATGGGTGAGAATCCTTCACACTTCAGTGGCAATCTCGATCGTCCGGTAGAGCAGGTATCCTGGTTCAATGCGATAGAGTATTGCAACCGCCGGAGTATTCAGGAAGGGTTAACGCCCTGCTACAGTTATAGCAGCTATGGTACTAATCCGGCCAACTGGCCCGGGGGCTGGAATTCCACTTCCAGCAACCACACCAATGTAAGCTGTAACTGGACAGCTAACGGTTACAGACTTCCCACCGAGATGGAATGGATGTTTGCGGCCAAGGGTGGTAATCAGAGCCAGGGCTATACTTACAGTGGCAGTAACGATCTTAATGACGTTGGATGGTATTGGGACAATTGGGGATCTGCAAACATTTCAACTCACTCCGTTGGAGCATTAGCTGCCAATGAGCTTGGCACCTTTGATATGAGTGGCAATGTGTTTGAATGGGTGTGGGATATTTATGGTAGCTATCCAAGTGGTTCACAAACTAATCCTACGGGAGCAAATAGCGGGTCTTACCGTGTGTTCCGCGGTGGTAGCTGGTACAGCAATGCCGGCTACTGCACCGTTTCCTATCGGGGCGGCCACTATGCGACTTACGGCAGCAACCTTATAGGCTTCCGCTGTGTTAGGGTTTCCCCTTGATTTTTGTTTTTTGTCCTTTTTGCCTTTTGCAAATGCCGCAAAAAGCAGGAGAACAATGAGTTTAGGACAATGTGGGGGTGCAGGGGGATTTATCCCCCTGCCCGCCGGATTTTTTGCAAGCAAAAGATATTTGCATAGCAGGAGTCATTCGCGCCAGTACCACTTTGCTGCTATTACCCAGTTACTATTCAAGGTCTAACAATTCAGCTTAAGATGATGGCAGAATTCAGACTTTCAGACTCATATTTTGGACGAGGATCAGCCCAGGGACGTTTTTCTGATCGGAGTTTTGTCACTTCAGTTACGGCTTTTCTAATTTGGTATTTTGGACTGGAGATGGCAGATGTCCAAATCCAGTCCAAAATCAGCGCAATTTGATTTATCGGTGATAAAAGAAGGTCCAGAAACGTCCAAAATCTCAATGTACAAGTCCAAACATAGTCCATCATATCTACTCACCACATAAGGCTTTATCCCAGTTTATCCAAGTGAGACTGGTTTGCAACTTTGGGTGAGACTTTATAAAAATGAGCAATGATGGGCCAATACAAAGCGGAATCCAAAGCCGATATACTAAATAGGACAATAGAGTAAGCTCAATGAGTCATTGGAGGCATCATTGGAGGCTCATAAAGACCAAAATATCAATCTTGATACCACCTCTGTAGACAGTGTTAATCAAGTGGTCATCAAGCGTTCATCAAGCG
>DHSO01000022.1:71914-106306 GCA_002410505.1 Cloacimonetes bacterium UBA5284
ATCAAGCGTTAATTATTAACGCTTGATTAAGGCTTGATTAAGAGGTGATGAACGCCCTGAATACAGGAAGAAAATGGGTATATTCTTTTGGCCTAATAAGGTTAATAATAGTTACAAGCAATGGACAAAACATTGCCAAATTTGCGGGTTTTGGTGATCAAAACCATGAGATTAGTTGAGTAAATGTCCATTGTTTTTCTGCAACTGCTTATCAGATCTTCTTTTCTCTCTTCGATTTATCAATTATGTCCATTGATTGCTATTTGCAATATTCAGTGACTCATTATAATGTTCCACAAATTGTTTCAAGAAACATCAGCACCATAAAGCAGGATCAACAAATCTGTGAAATAATGATTGACAAATTTATGTGGAAATTTGAGAGATAGGACCGTCGGTATCAAATCAGATTTTATCGTGTTCAAAAGAATCATAACACAAGGAGTAAGAATGAGAGTAAAAGCTGTATTTCCCGGACACTATATTCAAGGCTGTGGAGTTATTGGTGAATTGCCGGATCTGATTGATAAACTGGGTAACAGGGCCTTACTATTAGCATCCAAATCCGTGATATCGGGTATAATCTCCGGCTATCCTGATGTGTTTAGCTTGCGCAATATCTCAGTAGATAAGTTTAATGGTGAGTGTTGCCACAAAGAGCTGGATCGTATCAACGGGAAAATTCGGGACTTGGGGATCGATGTTATGATTGGAATGGGTGGGGGAAAGGTAATAGACACGGCAAAGATTTGCGCAGACAATACTGGAATACCGGTAATTGTGATACCCACAATTGCCTCCACAGACGCACCGTGCAGCGGTTGTGCAGTAGTATATAGGGAAAATGGTGTTTTCGAAGAAGTTCTGTATCAGAAAAGCAATCCTACGGTTGTTATGGTTGATCTCGATATCATTGCAGCATCCCCACATCGATTCATCGTATCCGGTATGGGAGATGCACTGGCTACCTGGTTTGAAGCACGTTCCTGCTACAGAACGATGTCTATGAATGAATGCGGTGGACATAGTACTGGAGCCGGTATGAATATTGCCCGCTTATGTTACGATACACTCCTTGAATATGGGCTAATGGCAAAAATAGCGAATGAGAACAGTCTTGTCAGCCCCGCTTTGGAATATATAGTTGAAGCAAATATCCTGCTCAGCGGAATAGGATTTGAGAGCTGTGGAATCGCTTGTGCCCATGCTGTACACAATGGACTTACCATTCTGCAGGAAAGTCACGATTACTATCATGGCGAAAAAGTAGCTTTCGGAGTCCTGACGGGATTGCATCTTACCGGGTCTTCAAAAGAGGAGATAGATGAAGTGTATTCATTTTGTGAGAGTATAGGTCTTCCCACTACTTTGGCAGATATAGGTTTGGACTATCGGGATAGAATGCAATTGCAAAAGGTGGCGATAGAAACCTGTAAGCCGGGCTCTTCAATATACAATGAGGCAAGCCAGATAAATCCAGATACGGTATTGAATGCCATTTTGATGGCGGACGCAATGGGAAGACAAAGGCGAAAAAAAGCATAGAAAGGATATTTTTAAAAGACATAATCCCTGCCCAGCCCTACACCAAATATTGAATGGGCCCCGCACACGTGCCCGGCGAGATGATATCATTTCGATGAAGAGGGCGTTACAACCGAAAATAGAGCAGATTAACTGCATATTGGACAATTATCTATGGATACTCTATAGAAGCCCATTGCCTCATGTTTTTGTTATTATATCCCCGAAAGTGCTGAAAAATCGATAATAGGAGCAGAGGACATAAAATAAAACCATGTTTGGTTCACCTTGTGCTGCAATATGATTAATATCTATCAGTGTGTTTTAATTGGGATCATGAGCTGATGACTCTCTCGATAAAATCATCAGTCACTCCACAGCTAATTTTATATATTAGAATCCCTTAGCAGAGAACTCAAGATGCGGGTACAGCGATGGGAGCGAAAAAAATAATTTGGACTTGACAGGAAACGGGATATAATAAGATTAGCACTCAGAAGCACAGACTGCTAAGAATAAGAAATCGAAATTTAGTAAATATGGAGGAAAAACAAAATGGCAAAACAAATGCAGTATGCACACGAAGCCCGCACCAGCCTTAAGCGCGGGGTTGACAAACTGGCAGATGCCGTTAAGGTTACCCTTGGACCCAAGGGCAGAAATGTGGTATTGGACAAGAAATTTGGTTCTCCGCTCATCACCAATGATGGCGTAACCATTGCTAAAGAGATTGAATTGGAAGATGCCTATGAAAACATGGGCGCGCAACTCTGCAAAGAAGTTGCGGAGAAGACTCATGATAACGCCGGAGACGGCACCACCACCGCTACTTTATTGGCGCAATCCATCATCGAAGAAGGCCTGAAGCACGTAACAGCCGGAGTGAATCCGATGTATCTGAAGCGCGGATTGGAAAAGGCCACCAAAGTTATCGTGGAACAGATTCACGAATATTCCAAGACTATCAAGAGTAATGCAGAAATCGCTCAGATAGCCAGCATCAGTGCCAACAACGATCCTGAGATCGGCAAATTAATCGCTGAAGCGATGGAAAGCGTTGGAAAAGAAGGCATCATCAATATCGAAGAAGCCAAATCCATCGATACCGGCCTAGAGAAAGTGGAAGGTATGCAGTTTGATCGTGGTTACATTTCTCCATATTTTGTCACCAATCCTGACAAGATGATTGCTGAGATGGAAGAGCCTTTCATTCTGCTTTATGACAAGAAAATCAGCGTGATGAAAGATCTGTTGCCCATTCTTCAGGAAGTGGCTCAGACCGGCAAGCCCCTATTGATAATCTCTGAAGACATCGAAGGCGAAGCTTTGGCAACCTTGGTCGTGAACAAGCTGCGCGGTGTATTGAACATAGTAGCAGTGAAAGCTCCCGGTTTTGGCGATCGTCGCAAAGCCATGATGGAAGATATCGCCATCCTCACCGGTGCCACTCTAATCTCTGAAGATATGGGCCGCAAACTTGACAGTGCGACCATGACCGACTTGGGCCGCGCCAAGAAGATTTTGGTGGAGAAAGAAAACACCACTATCCGTGAAGGTTCTGGCGCTCAAGAAGCCATCGACGGAAGAATCAAACAGATCAAAGCTCAGATCGAAGAAACTACCTCCGATTACGACAAGGAAAAGCTGCAAGAACGTTTGGCAAAGCTTTCCAGTGGTGTAGCAGTGTTACGTATCGGGGCAGCTACAGAAACTGAGATGAAAGAAAAGAAAGCGCGCGTGGACGATGCTTTGCACGCAACCCGTGCAGCTGTTGAAGAAGGTATCGTACCCGGTGGTGGAGTTACCCTCATTCAGGCCGCGAAAGCCCTCAAAGCCCTGAAAGGATTATCTTATGAAGAAAAAATGGCAGTGGAAATCCTTGCGAAAGCTCTGGAAAAACCTGTTTACCAGATCGCAGCCAATGCCGGTGAAGAAGGAGCCGTGGTAGTTGAAAAGATCAAAGGCTACAAAGATATTCATATGGGATTCAATGCCGCAAACGGTAAGTATGAAGACCTCTTTGAAGCCGGGATCATCGATCCTGCCAAAGTGGTGCGCAGTGCCGTGCAAAACGCTGTCTCAATTTCTGCCTTGTTCCTGACCACCGAGTGTATTGTTACTGATATCCCCGAGCCCGAAGCTCCTGCTCCCATGCCGAACCCAGGAATGGGCGGAATGGGCGGAATGTACTAAAATACAATAAATATAAAGCCTGTGGCCTCCTCATATATGGGGAGGCCTTTACTGTAGGTCGATAAGGCTGTCACTTAATGCGGGATGCTTTTTGTGTATTGACAAAATTGGACTCCGCAAATTCAGGTATTTACTCTTAGAATGAAAATAAAAGAACTGAATCCCTTTGTACGCCATACGGTGTATATGCTGATGTTCGCTGCCATATTTAACGGTGCAGTGCAATCATTGGCGCAAACGCAGGACATTATTGCCCGCAAGGCGTTGCGCGCCATGGATTGGCAATTGATGCTGATGACCATGATCTGGCCCATATCAAATTTCCTCTCGATCTGGTGGGGAAGGCTATTCGAGCAATCCCATCACAAATCCCGCTATTTCATTGTAGGTGGTATCGTAGGCAGGCTTACTTTGATCTATGCTATCTGGCTGACTACCATGAACGAGTTTTTGGTGGTAATGGGACTGTTATATTCTGCAAATTCTCTGTTGGTTCCTGCACAGAACACCATATATCAAAAGAATATCCGGCCTCAGCGCCGCTCTGCCGTCTATGGGTATACCATGAGCATTGGAATGGTGGTGTCTGTAACCCTTACCTTCATTGCCGGCAGAGTGCTGGACAGCAATGAAAACAGCTACAGATGGATATTGGCGCTTACGGGTATTGCCGGTTTCGTTAGTACGATATTGCTTTCTCGCATAAAAATACAAGAACCGGTGGTTGATCCACCGGTTGGACGCAAACAGATATCTTTTAAAGACGCTTTAACAGATCCAATAAAGCGTAGCCTGAAATTAATGAAAGAGAACAAAGCTTTTGCTGCCTTCGAAAGAAGCTTTTCGATCTACGGTATGGGTTACATCATGATGCAACCGATAATTCCCATATACATGGTAGATAAACTACAACTGAGTTATACCAACAACTTTCTGGCTAAAGGAATCCTTTCTCAGGTAGGGATGTTGTTCTTGGCACCTCTGTTTGGTAGGTTGCACGATAAGATGCATCCATTCAAATATATAGGATATAGCTTTGCATTGTTGATGCTGTTTCCCATTTTATTTGTCTTATCATCGCTCTGGGCCGGTGAATCGGTAGTCGCCGTGATAGTTGTATTTATAGCCTATACGATCTTTGGCCTGGCTATGACCGGAGTGAATATGGCCTGGAATATGAGTTCGATATTCTTTGCCGGGAATGATGATGCTGCCATGTACCAAAGTGTTCATGTAACCCTAACCGGGGTACGCGGATTGATAGCTCCGGTCTTGGGTTTCATACTGCTCAAGGGGTTAGGTATAGAATCAGTGTTCATAGTTGCAGCAGGATTTCTGGCTCTGGCCTCATTTATGAGTTTCAAGGATTACCGCTTGCTGCGTAAAAGTTTTCTTCCAAATTTGTAGACACATCTACTTCTATCACGTTGCTTGCTGCCATATTTGAATTAGTGGAGCCAATTTGATGTGCCGATAGCTGCTCCACCGGATTTGCTAAGTGCCACAGTAACCCTGTGAAGTATGCGAAGAATATTAAAACAGCAGAGTACTAGAAATCAGTTGACGAAAAAAAGCAGGAATGAGAGCCTGACCTGAGCAATTAAGGGAGCCTGTATGAAAAAGAGACTTTTAATAGCAACCGGCGGTGGAGATTGCCCCGGTCTGAATGCAGTGATAAGAGCTATCGTGAAGCGAGCTTCACAGGAGCGAACTTGGGAAGTATTGGGGTCTATAGATGCCTTTGACGGTATTCTGAGGGATCCTATGCATTTAGTGGAATTGACCCCTGAAACCGTGGCGGGCATCCATGTGCGAGGCGGAACAATCATCGGCACTACAAACAAGGGTGGACCTTTCGCTTGGCCCGTGAAAGACGAGCATGGAAAATGGTCTACGGCTGATCGCAGCCAGGATTTTATGCAAAGGCTCCGCTATCAAAACATCGATGCAATTATAAACATAGGTGGTGACGGTTCTCAACGCATATCGCAGGGCTTGTTTGAACTGGGCTGTCCCATCATCGGAGTACCCAAAACCATCGATAACGACCTCAGCGATACGGATTTTACTTTTGGTTTTCAAACTGCCGTAGATGTAGCCACAGATGCAGTGGATAAACTGGTAACCACCGCTGCCAGTCACCACAGGGTATTGATATTGGAAGTGATGGGGCGTTATGCCGGTTGGATAGCACTTCATGCATCAATCGCAGGTGGGGCAGAGGTATGTCTGATTCCGGAGATACCTTATGATATTGATAAGGTTATGGAAGCAATAATGCAGCGCTTTGATAATGGCAGAGGTTTTGCAAATATCGTGATAGCCGAAGGCGCGGTGCCCATTGGAGGGGAATTGTCCTATACAGAGAATAGCACGCCGGGTGCGATGAAGATACGACTAGGAGGTGCCGGTATGCGCCTTGGAGAGGAATTACGTAAAGGCGGCTGCCCCATAGAGATTAGAGAAACCATCTTGGGACATCTGCAACGTGGTGGCACACCCAACGCGTTTGATCGTATCCTGGCATCACAATTCGGAGTTAGAGCCTTCGAATTGGTCTTAGCCAAAAAATGGGGTCACATGGTGGCATACAAGCACCCAAATATCGTTGCCGTACCCATCAAAGATGCCATCAAGGAGTACAACTTGGTAAATCCCAAAGGCAATCTGGTAAAAACAGCCAGGGGACTGGGAATATCGCTGGGAGACTGACTCCTCTGTTTGCTTTTGGAAAAAGCGAGCTTATATTATTATCAGAAAACAAAAATATATATGGAGGCTATAATGCCAAAAGTCTTGATCGCCACAGAGAAACCCTTTGCCGCGGAAGCCGCAGCAAAGATCAAAGCCGAGCTGGAAGCCGCTCAGTACGACTACAGTTTTTTGGAATCCTATACGGATGTGAGTGATTTTCACAAGGCTGTTGCCGAAGCTGAAGCGCTTATCATCCGCAGCGATAAAGTGGATGAAGCGGTTCTCAATGCAGCGAAAAAGCTGAAAATTGTGGTAAGAGCCGGAGCAGGATATGACAACGTGGATCTCAAAGCAGCTACAGCCCACGATGTAGTTGTGATGAACACTCCTGGGCAGAACTCGAACGCGGTGGCTGAACTCGCCATCGGCATGATGATCTATATGGCTCGGGGTAGATTCAACGGTAAAAGCGGTACTGAAATTGCCGGTAAGAAACTGGTGCTCTTCGGCTTCGGACATATTGCCCGCCTTGTCGCCAAAATGGCAATCGGGATCGGGATGGAAGTGTATGCATACGATCCTTACATTGCCGATGAAGTAATGGTGAAAGAAAGCGTGAAAGCACTAAAGAAAGTAGAAGACATCTTCAAAACCGGAGACTACGTATCCTTGCACATACCTGCAAATTCGGAAACAAAAAAGTCTATCAATTGGAACCTGCTTTCTATGCTGCCAGAAGGCGCTACTCTGGTGAATACTGCTCGCAAAGAAGTGATTGATGAAGAAGCCTTATTGAAGGCTTTTGCAGAGAAGAAAGGCTTCCGGTATGTGAGTGACATAGCCCCGGATAATCTGGCGGCAATTAACGAGCAGTTTGCGGACAGAATATTCTGCACTCCAAAGAAGATGGGCGCGCAAACCGCTGAAGCGAATACCAATGCCGGCATAGCGGCTGCAAAACAGATTATCGGATATTTTGAGAAAGGCGATAAGACCTTCAAAGTGAATTAATCGGATTACAAGATAATTAAAAAGGCCGGGCTAACCCCCGGCTTCTTTTGTATACAATTAACTATTCCAATACCACTACCATTGTACCTCTCTTAGCAGATTACGGCAGCCTAAGTAATTCTATCTACCTACGCAAAGCCTTGTAAGATTGTATATAAGCGCTTTATCAGAACACCCCTTCCAAAATTTTCCTTGTCTTTTTTCCATTGTTCTAAATATGGGACACAAAGGATAAATTACAGAGGAATGTAAAAATGAAGCTATCAAAACGTGCTTTGGAAATCCAAGCTTCCCCTATCAGGAAGCTGATGCCTCATGCGGTAGACGCGAAGAGCAGAGGCATTAAAGTGTATCACCTAAACATCGGCCAGCCCGATATTCCTACCCCCCCTCAGATGATGAAGGTTTATCATGAGTTTTCGGAAAAAGTGCTGGCATACGGGCCCTCGCAGGGGCTTGAGGTGTACCAGCAGGGGCTGGTACATTATTACAAACGCTTAGGTATATCTTTGGATACCAAAGACATTATTGTGACCACAGCAGGTAGCGAAGCAGTTACCTTTGCCATGATGGTTGCTGCCAACGAAGGCGATGAGATCATTGTACCGGAACCTTTTTATACGAACTACAACGGTTTCGCCACTATGGCATCGATCAAACTGCAAGCTATTACCACTCTGGCGGAAAATGGCTTTGCTTTGCCGAATGATGAAGCATTTGAGGCACTAATCGGCCCTAAAACACGGGCAATAATGCTGTGCAATCCCGGTAACCCGACCGGTGCAGTGTATAGCAACGAAGAGCTTTTCCGCGTTGCCGCTTTGTGCAAGAAGCATGGTCTCTTCCTCATTTCGGATGAGGTGTATCGGGAGTTTATATATGATGGGCTTTGCCATACAAGTGTATTGCAGATTCCGGATTTTGACGCGAACGCCATCATGGTGGACAGTGTTTCCAAGCGCTATTCTGCTTGTGGAGCCCGCATCGGTTGCATCGTATCCAGAAACAGGGACTTGATGTCAGCCACGCTGAAATTCGCTCAAGCCAGATTGTGCCCTCCCACCATCGATCAATTGGCAGCCAACGCCTGCGTGTATCTGCCGGATGAGTATTTTCATGAAATGGTAGCAGAATATCAATCTCGCAGAGACCTGGTCTATAATGAACTGACAAATATCGATGGAATAATCTGCAAAAAACCTCAAGGTGCTTTCTACATTGTAGCCAAGTTACCTATAGAAAATGCTGAAGACTTCGTTACCTGGATGCTGGATGAGTTTCAGATAGACGGCAAAACTGTGATGGCTGCGCCGGCGGAAGGATTCTATGCTACTCCCGGTCTGGGAAAAAATGAATTGCGCCTGGCCTACATACTGAATAAAGAAGCTCTGAAAGATGCCATGCGCATCTTCCGCGCGGGACTGACGGAATACAAGAAGACACATAAATAGTATGAACGATAAGATCCTGGTTCGTCATATTCTGGAAGGATTGATTCACAATCTGAACAATCCTCTGAACCTGATCCTGGCCTATAGCCATCGTCTGCGTAAAGAGCATCCGAATATTGATGAAATCGACAAAATATACAGAGCCGGAATCAGGATCGACAATATGTTGAAAGACTTGTATAGCCAATTGACAGAGAGATCTTTTGCCTTGAAGCAGGAGATCTCTCTGCCCAAATGGATGGACCAGGAAATTGGCTATCTGCAACACTATCTACCCATCAAACACCACTTTCGCTTGTATCAAGATAAGGCTTTAAAAGAGTGTGTTGCCAGTGTCAGTGCGATGGAACTGTCCATGTGGTTCGAGACAGCTTTGCTAAGGCTAAGTATGTGGTATGAAAACATGGATATTCGAACCGGGGCTACGATACATGAGGGCTGTAGTGCCATCTTTTTGGCATTCAATCAAGAAATAGAGCTTTCCGAGGAGCAGATTGACATACTGTTACAAATGCCGGAATCAACTATGTTTGAGGAAGAGAGTTTTGGTGTTCATGGCATATGGGTTCCTGAACAGAACAAAATTTTGGGTGTGATCAGATGAAGGATAAAGCACGTTTATTGATTGTCGACGATTCAGTGGAAAGCCTCGAGCTAATCGATACCCAACTTGACAATAAATATCACACATCTTTGGTTACATCTCTAAGTGAGGCCAGAAAGAAGCTGCTGAATAACCGCTATCACATTGCTATCGTCGATCTTGTATTGCCCGGTGAGAATGGTTTGGACTTGATCAGAGAACTTACTACGGATCATCCCTATACAGCCGTGATAGCGATCAGTGGCCAGGCTTCGATCGAAGCAGCCGTAATGGCTATGAAACTAGGGGCTGCTGAATTCTTGGTGAAACCGCTAAGCAATCCTGACCTGATCAATATCATGGTGGAAAAGACGCTTCAAGCTCAGTGGTTACTGGAAGAAAACCGCAGACTGAGCGCGATGCTGAGAAAGGAACTGGATACGGATCTGATCATCGGAAACTCCGTTCCCATACAATCCATCATCCAAAAATTAAAGAAGATCGCGGGTTTGGATACTCTGGCTTTGATAACCGGGGAGACCGGTGTGGGGAAAAGCGTCTTTGCAGAATTGATCCATCGCAATAGCCCTCGCAGAGGTGAGAAATTTGTCTCTGTAAATTGTGGAAGCCTCACCGAGACACTGCTGGAAAGCCTGCTGTTTGGGCATAAACGCGGTGCTTTCACCGATGCCAATCGGGACAAGATAGGCTATTTTCAGGAAGCTAACGGGGGCACATTGTTTCTGGATGAAATCACTGAAACTTCGCTTGCTTTTCAGGTAAAGCTTTTAAAAGTTTTGGAAACAGGAGTTTACAGAGCAGTAGGTTCTGATGAGGACACCCGTACCGATACCCGTATAATCGCTGCCAGCAACAAAGACATTGAAGCGTTGGTAAAAGAAGGCTTGTTCCGCGAAGATTTGTACTACAGATTGAACGTAATAAACTTGCATATCCCGCCGCTTCGGGAACGCAAGGACGATATCAGAGTCTTGGCTAGCTCTTTTGTGCAAGAGTTTTGTGATAAATACAACAAAGCTGAACTGAAGATATCGCCCGGAGTGATGTCTTTACTGCTAAACTACAATTGGAAAGGTAATATCCGGGAATTGCGCAATGCCTTGGAACATGCTGTGATTATGGCTGAAAACAAGGTTGTACAACCCGAAGACCTTCCGGAAAGCGTTAGTGGTACGTCCGGATCCACGGAAGTCTTTGTTGAGATCGACAATGCGAGCTGGGCACAAGCCCGGGATGCTTTCAGTAAACATTATATTCAAAATCTGCTGGCTAAAACCGGGGGAAACGTCCTGCGTGCTGCTGCTATGGCAGAGATAACCAGGGAAAACTTCTATAAAAAATGTACAAAGCTGGGCATAAACTGGCGTAAATATCGCAAGTCCAGCGACAATGATAATGGTGGTGAGATATGAAAACAAAATGGAAGATTTCTCCATACCTGTACCTGTTACCTGCTTTGGTAATCGTAATTGCCTTTCGGTTGATTCCGATCGTGATGAGTTTTATACTCTCTTTTTTCGATTGGTCACTTCAGGGAACAGGCAGATTCATAGGTTTGGAGAATTACAGCAAGATGTTACAGGATTCTGTGTTTTGGCAATCGATGGGGAATACATTCTGGTTGGTTATCATCCTGGTGCCTTCCACCATAGTGCTATCCCTACTGTTTGCCGTGCTGCTCAATAAGATTAAATACTTCAAGAGCCTGTTTCGGATTGTGTATTTTATGCCCTTTGTAACTTCGTTGGTAGCTGTATCTATTGTGTGGAAACTGATCTTCAACGAACAGACCGGGTTAATGAATACCTTTTTGGGCTATATAGGCATTTCCCCCCAGGCATGGCTCTCTGAATCCCGGGGCATCTTCCTGATTATGTTTGAAAATCTTGGTTTTGATAAATTGCCGCAATTCTTTCATGGTCCATCGCAAGCGCTTTTTGCCATCATCATCATGACGGTATGGAAGGGTTTGGGATACAACACCATCATCTATCTTGCGGGGTTGCAAAACATCTCCAAGGTCTATTATGAAGCTGCTGAGATCGACGGTGCCGGCAAGGCGCGTCAGTTCTGGAATGTCACCGTCCCTCTGATTTCACCCACCACTTTTTATGTATTGATCATGACCACCATTACCACATTCCAAACTTTCTCGCAGATATATTTGATGACCGATAAGGGCGGACCCTTGAACACTACCAAGCTAATCGTTTACTACATATATGAACGTGGATTCGATGTATTGGAAATGGGTTATGCCAGTGCGGTTGCCCTAGCTTTGTTTGTCTTGATTCTCATGCTAACCATCTTCCAGCGTAGAGTCGAAAGACACGTGAATTATTAAAGGGGAAATACAATGGATAGATTCAGAAGCATTATAACCTACACAATCCTGATAATATTTGGACTGACCATGGTTGTTCCCTTTTTGTGGATGCTTTCCACATCTCTAATGACTCAAAGTGAGTTTAACAAACAAGAAACTCTGTTCATACCCAAAGAAGAATACCATGTTTGGAATAACAACGGACAGACGGAGCGTATCCTCTTGGTGACGGACAAAGGCGATATCAGCATAATTCATGAATTAGATGAAGATCTGAATATCACAGAAGAATACAAAGAAGTGCCAAGCTCACAGATCGAAATGATCCGTAAGAAGCCCAGCTTCCATTTCGCGAATTATATCAAGGCCTTCAAGAAAGTGCCTTTTGGACTGTATTTCTATAATACTATATATGTGTCTTTGTTTAGCTTGATCGGAGTAATATTCACTTCTTTGCTGGCCGCATACGCCTTTGCCCGCATGGAGTTCAAGGGCAGAGATTTTTTCTTTTACTTATTTCTGTCCATGATGATGGTACCTCAACCTATTTATATGATTTCGTCCTATGTGTTATTGGATAAACTTAGCTGGCTGGATACCTATAACGCGCTAATCATACCCTGGATTGCCAATATATTTACCATCTTTCTGTTCCGGCAGCATTTCAAATCTTTACCCAAAGAGCTTTTTGACGCGGCATCGATAGATGGCTGTTCTACTTTTGGAATGCTTTGGCGCATAGTGGTTCCGTTATCAAAGCCCGTGATAGCAACGGCTTCAATCTTTTCATTGATCTCCAGTTGGAATAGCTTCATGTGGCCATTGGTGATGATCAACCGCCCCGAATTGCGTGTGTTGCAAGTAGGACTCAGCTATTTCAATCAAGAGGCTTCTACGCAAACCACACTGTTGATGGCGGCATCCACCTTTAGCATATTACCGATTGTTATTCTGTTCTTCTTTGCTCAGAAACAAATTATCGCCAGCTATTCGCGTAGTGGAATGAAAGACTAAGAAGGAGTTGTAATGCCCAAAAGTGATGATATTAGACGAAAACTGAACAAAGCCAGAAAAGTGGAGTATATAAGACCTGAACCCCGGCGTATCGTAGATAATACTCCGATCAGACCTCAGGCTTTGGTTCCCGTATTTCACAATCGTGTACTGGCATGGCTGATATTTGCCATAACTCTGGTGATATACATCAGCACTCAAGCCCGAACCATGAGCTTTTGGGATAGCGGGGAATATGCCACATGCATCAGCATATTGGGAGTTCCGCATCCTCCGGGGAATCCGTTCTATATCGTATTTGGCAGAGCCATAGTCGCTCTTTTTGGCGGGATAGTGTCTCATGCTGTGATAGCGGCATTCATATCCTGTCTGGCATCCGCATTTGCCGTGATGTTCACCTATTTGTTTACCGTAAAGCTGGTAAGCATGATGAAAGTGCGAGCTTGGGAAGCTATGATTGCCGGAACTGTGGCGGCTTTGTATACCGCATTCTCTTTCACCTTCTGGATGAATGCCATCGAAGCAGAGGTTTATTCGGGATTGGTCTTCTTTGTAAATCTGATACTCTGGCTTACTCTGCTGTGGGTGGAAAAGAGCGAAGATTACAGCCATCAGAACATACTACTTCTGATAATTTATCTGTTCTTTCTGGGCTTTTGTGTGCATCAAACGGCCCTGCAAATAGCTCCAGCGGTTCTTTTCATTGTAGTGTATCCTCTTTTGCAAAATGGTATCCAGAAAGATAATTTCTGGATCAAGGTAGTGGGATACACATTCGCGATCTTGGCCGGATACTTTATCCTTGGCGCCATCGGCAAAGCTGTAGCGGTAGATGATTTTGATAAATGGGGATTTGCTTTGGTCGCGCTGTTGATCATAGCATACGAGTTGCGTGATGTGTTTGGAAAACGATTCTGGCAGTTATCCTTTCTTTTGGTATTGGTTGGCGTCTCCAGCCATATTTATCTGATGATCCGCGCAGCAGACAGACCCTTTATCAACGAAGGGCACCCCAGCACAATATCTTATTTCACGGATTACGTTTTGCGCAAACAGTATGGTAATACCAGTTTCATTCAGCGCAGGGGCAGCTTTTTTGGTGATCAGATGGGCTACCATTTTATCCGCTATTTTGGCATGCAGTGGTTCCCTCAGGGGATCCTGGCTCCAATCGTAAATATGGGCTCCGCGATGGGCAAATCTTTAGGTGCGGCAATTGTAGTTCTCTTGGGCTTCGCTGGCGCTATTTTCCACCGCCGGGGGAATAAGCATAGTTTCAACTATTTTCTCAGCATTATTATCCTTACTACCATAGTTATGGTTTTTGTGATGAATCTCTCCAATACAGAAGTGCGCGACAGGGACTATTTCTTTGTGGTAGCGTACAATATGTGGGCGGTTTGGCTTGGAATCGGTGCTCTGGCATTCATAAATTTGCTTAAAAATCAATCTGCCCGCTATATCCTTGCTGCCATCATGTTGCTTTTGCCTATTGGAAACATGATCTCGCAATATCATGTGCACGATCGTTCGCAAGAATACATAGCTCTGGATTATGGCCTAAACTTCCTGAATTCATTGGAAGAAAACGCTATCATATTTACTAATGGTGATAACGACACATTCCCTCTGTGGTACGCACAGGCCGTAGCAGATCCTCACGCCAAGGAACACATCTATCCTGCGGAGGATATCCAGCCCTCAGCCCAAGCCAGGGATGCCATGAGATCTGCGATGGAGTACAAGAACAAATATCTGAAGGGAATCCGTAAGGATGTCTCGGTAGCAAATCTATCTTTGTTGAATACTGAGTGGTATATCCGCCAGCTCCGGGATAAGGAAGGCATCCTGTTCAATATTCCGGATGAGAAGATCGATGAATTGTACGTGACGCGCCTCAATCAAGATCTAGTGGTTCCCGGAACCGAGGCCAGTGGATCTTTTGTATTGGAATTGGAAGAAACCCCTTCCTGGCGTCAGCGCGAACCATTCTATAGAGTATCCGACCAGGCTGTGATGAAAATTATTCAGGACAACTTTGGTCATCGTCCCATCTATTTTGCCGTGACCTGCGAAAGCTTTATCGGTTTTGAAGATCACACCCGTAATGAAGGCATGGTAGCTCGCGTTGTGTCAAACAATGCAGAAGACCAGGAAAACATCCCTAGATTGCTGGACAACATCGACATGGTTTATGAATATCGCTCTATCAGCGACGACAAAGTATTCAAAGATGAAAATATGCGGCGCTTGGTGTTGAACTACGGTTCTGGTTTTGTGAGAGCCGCCACTTACTTTGCCAATATTGGCGATGCCGAAAAAGCCCGTTCCTATATAGATCGCGGAAAAATCTTCATCGACAATGAAATCAAACTAACGGAGTTCTATACTACCATATACACCCAAAACCGGGATTGGCTTGAATTGGAAAGTTTCGTGGACCGCGTAATTTTCCCGCATTCTGAAGGATGGAAGATATATGTGCACTTTGTGTTGCAACACCTTCTGGATAATGCTCCCCAGCACAGTATTCGTTTCATAGAAAAAGGCATGCTACAATACCCCAATGAAGTTACTTTTGCGCAGGTTGCGCTATATTTAGCTGAAAGCTCGGATATGGACAATGAAGTAATCGCGATGCTGCAGAGGGTAGAATCCCAGGTAGAATATGACGTGATGCCATACATAGAAGTAATTCAAAATCCTTTAGGAGACTAAATATTGCCTCAGAATATATATACAGTTCTCATCGGTGGTAAAGCCGGTGAAGGAATCAAAAAATCAGCCCAGGTGATTGCCCTGCTTGCAGTGCGTCATCAAAACAATGTTTTTCAAAACGATGATTATCAGTCACTCATCAAAGGCGGACACAATTTCAGCGTGGTAAGCATGTCTGGCGAGGCCATGTATAACTGTTATAAGTCAGCTGATCTCATCGTCAGCTTCGATAAACGAAGTGTAGAAAAACACATCAGCGAGATTAGCGAAAGAGGCTTGCATTTCTGCGATGAAGCAGACGCAGATATAGCGGGACTTGTCTGCTTACCTTTACGCAAACTGGTAAAAGAGCATTATCCGGAAGATGGTAATATGTCCATGGCACCGATAGCAATTTTTTGCGCTGTGCTGGACATCAGCGAAGACATGATGCTAAACACTATCGCCAGCGAGTTTAAGCACAATATCCCTCAAAACCAGGCATTCGCCCAAAAATTGTATGGCATTGTTCGAAAAATGGGTCTTTATTGCCCTTACACCTTGAAACAAAAAAGGACTATTCCGCAAACACTCTATACCGGGAATCAATTGATTGCTTTAGGAGCTTGGGCAGCTGGTCTGGATTACTATTTCGGCTATCCCATGACCCCCGCATCCTCGATCTTGCATTATCTGGCGAAAAAGAGCGACAGAATGGGCGTGATTACCATTCACGCGGAAAGTGAATTGGCTGCGGCTAACATGGCGCTGGGAGCATGTTTTGCGGGCAAGAGAGCGGCAGTAGGAAGCAGTGGTGGCGGTTTCGCCCTGATGCAGGAAGCCTTTTCTATGGCAGGTATGGTGGAAGCTCCGCTGCTGTTTTTTCTGTCTTCCAGACCCGGTCCCGCAACCGGTGTATCCACCTATACAGCCCAGGAAGATCTGAATTTCGCATTGCATCAGGGGCACGGCGAGTTCCCGAGGATCCTGGCGAGTCCCGACAGCTTTGAAAGAGCTTTTTCCTTGGCAACCGAGCTTATGAATCTTGCTTGGGAAAGCCAGAGTCCGGCTATTCTTCTCACCGAAAAACATCTTAGCGAATGCATGACAAATGTAAAAATCCCGCTTGATAGCATAACAGAGAGCCAAGTAAACCTTTCTGCTGATGATAAGTATCTCCGTTACAAAATCACCGAATCAGGCGTATCACCGCTACGTTTTCCCGGTAAAGATAATTGCTCTGAAGACGATGTGATAAAGTGGAACACAAACGAACATGTGGAAAGTGGAGTGCGTACCGATGATGCTGAAGCAGTAAAACGTATGAAAGAGAAGCGCTTGCGTAAGCTCAATACTATAAATGAGCTCTCTCAAAGATATGAAAGAGTAATGGTCTATGGTAGCGGAAAACCAATCGTATTTGCCTATGGCTCCACAGCTTTGGAGTTGCGTGAAGCTATGAAATACATTGATTTCACTTTGGTCGTGCCTATATATCTGGAACCCTTTCCATATGAAGAACTGCAGCCTTATCAGGATAGCGAAGCGATCGTGGTGGAACATTCCATCATGCCAAACTTTGCCAAGTTTCTCAGTAGCAAGATGGCTCTGAAAGTGAAGGCAAATATTCTTCGCTACGATGGTCGCCAATTTTCTGCTGAAGAATTGGTTAAAGCAATAAGGGAGGCCGACAATGCGTAAGCTGATCAGTGACAAGGAAAACACATGGTGCATTGGCTGTGGAAATTTCGGAATCTTCAATGCCATACGAAAGAGCATAAAAGAACTTGTTGAAGAGGATCATACACTTTCAGATTTTGTGATGAGTTCCGGGATAGGGTGTCATGGCAAAATCTTCGATTATCTGGATATATCCGGTTTGTACGGTCTGCATGGACGTGCTCTGGCAAGCGCTCAAGGTATTAAAATGGCAAATCCCCAGCTTCATGTAATCACATTTGGCGGTGATGGTGACAGCTTAGGGGAGGGTCTAGAGCATACTCTTTTTGCTGCAAAGCGTAACATGGATGTAACATTGATTCTACACAATAATGGTAATTACGGGCTCACCACCGGCCAGGCATCTCCTCTTTCTACTCTTGGGTTCAAGGGACTTTCCACTCCCAAGGGCAATGTGGAACCGCCCTTCTCAGCCATCAATCTGCTTATGGAGGCCGGAGCCTCGTTCGTTGCCAGAGGTTATAGCGCAAAGATCGATCACCTCAGCGATCTGATGCGTAGGGCAATATTGCACAAAGGCTTCTCTTTTATCGAGGTTCTGCAGCCGTGTGTCAGCTACAACAACACTTACGAGCTTTATAACCACAGATGTGCCATCATGGATAGTATTCCAGACAACACTGAAGAAGCCCGCAGGCTTGCGCTGGATACTAACAGCATCCGTCTGGGGGTGTTTCGGGAGGAGGAGCGCCCGGTATATCACGAAGCAGTGGCTAGTAGGGCTCCAGCCATGACGATAGGCCAAAGAATAGCTTTTTTGCAAGAAAATCAATGAGCAAAAGGAATATATTCCAAGCCTTTTTCCTTGTAGTAGCCCTAGCAATACTTACTTTTGTGATAACTGTCGGCAAAGCCTCCATCCACAATATCTGTCCTTATGCCATAGTCTGTTTTGGCATATTGAAAGGCAATATTCTCATTCTCAGTCTCGGCTTGGCTTCTCTGGGCATTTTCCTTGGGATACTATTGATGGTGATGTCCATGTTTTGGGGCAGAGTGTTTTGCGCTTATGTGTGCCCCATAGGTACTTTTCAAGAGTTGCTATTCATGTTTTTCCATCGCAGGAAAAGGCGACAGATTCCGTATTATGCCGAGCATAAACTTAGCAAGATCAAATATTGGATCTTGGGCATAAATTTTGTTTTGGTTGTTTCCGGCTTTGCCTGGATCTACATCAATTTTTGTCCGATATATGCGTTGTCACGGCTGCCCGCATTAGCTCCGTTGGGGATCATCACGATCATGATAATCGTGATAGGAGGAGTATTCATGGAACGCTTCTGGTGCCGATTTCTGTGTCCCTATGCCGCCTTACTGAATATCGCTCAAGTGTTGGGTGCTTTGTTTGGGATCAGGCGACGCAAGATTCGTAGAAATCTGGAACGCTGTACAGATTGTGGTATCTGCAGCCTATATTGCCCCATGAATATAAATGTTAACCGTGATGAATATGTGGAATCTGTAGAATGCATCATGTGCGGACGCTGTGCCAAAAAATGTCCCAAAACCGGGACCATCACTATAGAGAGAGAACCATGAAAAGAGTGTTACCGATAATCTTAGTATTATTACTTATACTGATAGCCATCATACAGATTATGGCTGCGCGTGGTGTATTTCCCAAACGAGAAAAACAGACCGTGTGCCCTGTTGATGCCATTTACATGGAGAATGGGAAAGCAAAGATAGATAGTGTAAAGTGCATCGGATGCCGTCGCTGCGTGGAGGGCTTTATCGCGATCCCAAACATGATTGTACCCGATCCTCTCGCTTCTGAAGCAATACCAGCGAACGATAGTGATGTACCTACACAGATCCAAATTGAGGCCGAAAATCCACCTGAAGAAAGAGTGAAAGTGAAAAATCCAAGTGTATCCCAAATCAACGATATTCGCATGGATTCGACTATTTTGGCACAAGAGGAGGAGAGACAGAAGCGATATCAGGTTGTGGATGCCTCCACTTGTATCGCTTGCGGATTTTGTTTGAAAGTGTGCCCGGAAGGAGCTATATCATATCAGGATGGTAAAGCCTATATTGATCCCGATAAATGCATCAATTGCGGTATCTGTTTAGGAAATGATCCCAATGTTTTCAAAGGGTGTCCGGTAGACGCTATTCATCCCTCATCCGGACATTGAGTAACTACTCTGCGAAATCGTCTCATCCTGATATAAAAAGCATGAGACTAAGTATACATGCCATTCCTTCAATTACAATTACTTAGGCCTCTAATCTAAATAAATCATGAATTGTATGCTTGCCTTGTGGTTCTTGATCGATAAGTGAGGATTTTCCGGTTTTGCTTCAAAGAAAATCTGATCTAACAGATACTAGGAGAGGCACGGGACATACCCGATAGTTTCCAAACAAAAAGACCGGCCCTTATCATAAGACCGGTCTTTTCGGATATTTATCTATCTATTAGTGATGTTTATGGGTCACTTCTTCCACTACCTGACCATTACTGATCGAGCGTTTGAAGTAGTAAGTATGCAGCAGCTTCTGAGCCAGAGGTGAATTCGGGGCACCGAGGAAGCGTTCGTATACCTTCAATACTTCAGGATTTTTGTGAGATTTGCGGACCGGTAATGAGCGGTCTTCTTCATATAGAGCAAGACCTCTGCGTGCACGGGAAGCGATGTCGTTGCCATAGGGCTGTCCACCACCACCAACGCAACCGCCGGGGCAAGCCATGATTTCGATGAAATGCCAGGGTGATTCACCCTTGGTTTTCAGGCCTTCACGTACTTGATCCATGACCTTGCGGGCATTCCCCAAGCCATGTGCCACGGCTACTCTCAGGTCGCCAAAACCGGGTACATTGACTGTGGCTTCCTTCACACCTTCCAGACCGCGCACTCCTTGAATTTCCACGTTTTCCAGCTCTTCTCCTGTTACTAGAGTATAGGCAGAGCGGATAGCGGCTTCCATTACACCACCGGTAGCACCAAAAATAGTTCCGGCTCCTGAGTAGAAGCTCATTCCTTCATCAGGTTCTTCTTCGGGAATATTCGCAAAGTCCACGCCGGCTTCTTTGATCATGCGTAAGAATTCACGAGTGGTAAGCACATAGTCTGTATCCTGAAACCCGCTGTCACTCAGTTCTGGGCGACGGGCTTCAAATTTCTTCGCTGTGCAAGGCATGATGGCCACAGATACTATCTTAGCTGGATCGATGCCATGTTCTTGAGCGTAGTATGTTTTTGCCAACACACCAAACATACTCATCGGGGATTTTGCCGTGGAAACGCAATCAGCCAGATCCGGATAGTAAGTTTCCATGAATTTGATCCAACCGGGAGAGCAGGATGTAATGAGTGGGCGCTTTTCGCCGGCTTTCAGCTTCGCAACGCATTCGGTGCCTTCTTCCATGATGGTGAGATCAGCGGTGAAATTTGTATCCATCACGCTATCGAAACCGATCTTGCGGAGGGCGGCATACATCTTTTTGGGGGTTACGCTACCCAGCGGCATACCAAATTCTTCGCCCAGAGATACGCGAATAGAGGGAGCCTCTTGTACGATTACATGCTTTTCGGGATCCAGAATAGCTTCCCACACCTCGTCGATTTCGCTTCTTTCTCGCAGAGCACCTGTGGGGCAGTAAACTGTGCATTGACCGCAGTTTACGCAAGGACTCTGAGCCATACCAAGTCCAAAAGCGGTGGTTACTTCACTGCCTATGCCACGATCGCTATTGGTAAGCGCGTATACGGTTTGCACTTCATTACATACTGTGATGCAACGACCGCAAGCGATACATTTGTTGGGATCGCGAACGATGGAGGGAGAACTGTAATCAACCGGTTTCTTCTTCAGAATGTTTGGAAGCGTGTCAGGATCCACACCCAGGTTATTAGCCAATGTCTGCAGTTCACATTTGTTGTTTGCCGAGCAAGTAGGGCACACAACTTCATGATTGGAGAGAATCATCTCTACCAGGGTTTTGCGGTAAGAGCGCAGTTTCATGCTATTGGAATGTATTTTCATGCCTTCAGCCACAGGGGTGCAGCAAGCACGCTTGGGAACTGGACTGCCCTCGATATCTACAACGCATACGCCGCAATTGGCAGTTGGTGGAAGATCAGGGTGATAGCAGAGTCTGGGGATATATATCCCGTATTTGTCGGCTGCTTCGATGATGGTCGTAGTATCCGGAACTTCCAGGTGATGACCATCAATCCAAACGTTGACGTTTTTAGCCATAATTCTATTCCTCTTGTGTTATTTTTGAGTTATCGCGATGAATTCATCACGGAAGTTATCTATTGCGCTGCGAATTGCCATAATTGGGGATTGGCCCAAAGCGCAGAATGAAGTCTGTTGCATAGTCTCTGCGATAGTAATCATCAGTTCTACATCATCCATAGTGCCTTCACCCTTTTTGATTTTGGTGATCAGGCGATAGAGCTGCTGGGTGCCGTTTTTACAGGGAGCGCATTTACCGCAAGATTCATGGCGGAAAAAGCGCAGTATGCTCCACAGCATATCTACTATACTTTGATGTTCGTTCATCACCAGGATAGCGCCACTTCCCAATACTGCGGAGTATTGATTCAGGCTGGCTAGATCCATCTTCACGTCCAATAGGCGTTCGGATAGGATCATGCCCGCGGCTCCACCTACAAGAGCGGCTTTGAATTTGAAACCTTTTTTCATGCCACCGGCATAATCGTTGATGATAGTACGCAGGGTAGTACCCATGTCTACTTCGCACAGTCCTGGATAGGCGACATCACCGAGGATGGTGTAAACCTTGGTTCCCGGGCATTCTGGAGTACCGAATTTTTTGTATTCTTCGGCACCACTGGCTATGATGAACGGTACATTGGCCAGCGTTTCCACATTGTTTACCACCGTAGGAGCTTGCCAAAGGCCTTTCACGCCTGGGAATGGAGGCTTCCAACGTGGGTGACCTCGGTTACCTTCCAGAGATTCTATCAACGCGGTTTCCTCGCCACATACATAAGCGCCAGCACCGATCTTAATCTGGATATCTAGGTCAAAACCACTCTCGAAGATGTTTGTTCCTATGATGCCATAGTTCATGCAATCATCGATGGCTTTTTGCAGGCGCTGTATGCAGAGTTTGTACTCACCGCGGATATAGATGTATGCCTTTGAAGCTCCGATAGCACGGGCACAGATCATAATGCCTTCCAGCAGCTGATGCGGATCTCCTTCCATGATCAGACGGTCTTTGAAAGTACCTGGTTCGCCTTCATCGGCGTTCACCACCACATACTTCTGATCGGCTTGAAGTGGAGCGGTAAAGCTCCATTTCACTCCGGCGGGAAAACCTGCGCCACCACGACCGCGCAAGCCGGAATTTTTCACTTCTTCTACGATCTCTTTCGGTTCCATTCTGGTCAAAGCTTTTTCCCAGGCTTCATATCCGCCAGCGCTGATGTAGTCATCTATCTGTTCGGGATCGATAATACCGGAATTGCGCAGAACTATACGTTTATTGTAGTTAAGCTTGGGGCTGAATTTTCCGGCAGATTCCAACAGCAGATGGGTTACCGGACGTCCTTTCAGGAAATGCTCTTGCACCAATTCGGGAATGTGCTCTTCCTTTAGATTTTCGTAGTTGATGTTTTCCGGATACACAGTGATGCAGATACCTTTACCAAAGAAGCCGAGGGGGCCTGTTTCCAGAATGTTTATTTCGTCACTCAGGCCGGTTTTGCTCAGTTCGGCTCTCAGAGCCTTCACAAAGCTATGTACGCCGGCCGCTACGGAGGTTTCGTTTATGCCTATCAGCACATGAGACCGATAGTATTTCATCAGCTCCTCCCTCTTACTTTATCTATGATATCTTCGACCTTCTCTTCTGAGAGATCGCCATAAACATCTTCGTTGATCATCATAACCGGTGCGTTTCCACACACACCCAGACAGGCACAAAGTTCCAGAGTGAACTTGCCGTCTTTGGTGGTTTCTCCCACTCCAACGCCAAGGATGGTCTTCAGCTTGCGCAGAATGTTTTCGGATCCTTTAATGTAGCAGGGTGGAGATTCGCAGAGCCGGATGATATTTTTACCGCGAGGACTGGTGGAGTACATCGAGTAAAACGTGAGCACTCCATAGATATGGTTTTCTGGCAGTTTCAGATATTCGGAGATAGTGGTAACCGCGTCTTGCGATACATAGTGTTGCGGATGGCTATCCTGAATATCGTGCAGAATATAGATCAGGTTATCTTTGGTGGGGGCGTATTTAGCGCAGATTTCTTTGTACATATTCTCCCCTTAATCGTCGTAATGGTGAGCGGCTTTTGCCACATCGGCTCTATGAGCCTCTACTTCAGGATGCATACCCGGCACTTTGTCTATTGCCTTCACCGGGCACACATCAAAGCAATTACCGCATTTCACACAATCCAGCTGATGGATGGTGAATTTCTCTTCACGGCTGCCGGTGATGCAGTTGGTGGGGCATTTTCTGGCACACAAAGAGCAGCCGATGCATCTATCTTTGTCGATATTGAAGTGCATAAGATCCGTACAGACCTTGGTGCTGCAACTGTGATCGCGGATATGCGCCTCATATTCATCGCGGAAATAACGGATTGTAGAAAGCACAGGATTGGGAGCTGTCTGACCCAAACCGCAAAGTGAGAGCTTGCTGATGGATTCGCCCAAGCGTTGCAGTTCTTCGATGTCGCCTTCACGACCATAACCGGTGGTGATGCGTTCCAAAATCTCCAGCATTTGTTTCAATCCGATGCGGCAGGGTGAGCATTTTCCGCAGGATTCTTCCACACAGAAATCCATGAAGAACTTAGCGACGTTTACCATGCACTTTTCTTCATTCATCACGATCACGCCACCGGAACCCATCATGGCTCCACGTGCTTTCAGGTTTTCGTAATCTACCGGGGTATCCAGATGGTCCACAGTAAGGCATCCACCAGAAGGTCCGCCCAATTGCACTGCTTTGAACTTATGGTCACCGATCATACCGCCACCAACATCAAATATCATTTCACGCAGGCTAGTGCCCATCGGTACTTCCACCAGACCGGTGTTTTTGATGTCTCCGGTGAGTGCAAACACTTTGGTGCCTTTGGATTTTTCGGTACCCATCGAAGCAAACCAACCAGCGCCTTTACGTAGGATTGTGGATACATTACCCAAAGTTTCCACGTTGTTCACTACGGTGGGTTTACCCCAAAGGCCTTGAACGGCAGGATACGGTGGCTTGGGAGTGGGGTTGCCTCGCTGGCCTTCGATTGAGTGGATTAGAGCCATTTCCTCACCACAAACGAATGCGCCTGCTCCGGTTCGCACTTCAGCGTCGAAACTGAAGCCGGAATCGAAGACGTTCTGGCCCATAAGACCGATATCCTTCGCTTGTTGAATAGCCATTTTTATTCTCTTGATGGCCAACGGATACTCGGCACGGATATAGAAAAAGCCGTTCGTAGCGCCCATGGCGAACGCGGCTATCATCATACCTTCCAAGATGCGATGTGGATCACCTTCCAGAAGAGATCTATCCATAAAGGCACCTGGATCACCCTCGTCACCATTGCAGATGATGTATTTTTGGTCAGCTTGTTTATCGTGAACCATCTGCCATTTGATGTGAGTAGGAAACCCACCTCCACCACGACCACGCAGACCGGATTCTTTGATAACGTTGATTACATCCTGAGCTTTCATCTCGGTCAATATTTTTGCCAGGGCTTCATATCCGCCTGTAGCTATGTATTCTTCCAAGCTTTCGGGATTGATGTAACCGCAATTCTCCAAGGCTACTTTGATCTGTTTTTCGTAGAAAGGGATGTCTTTGTGAGTAGATATGGTCTTCTCCTCTTCCTGCAACATCAAGCGAGCCACCGGGCGGCCTTTGATAAAGTGTTCGGCTACGATCTCAGGAACATCTTCCGGGCTTACTTTCTTGTAAAAGATACCTTCCGGATAGATAACCATCACAGGGCCGTAATCACAAGGACCCATACAACCGGTTTCTATTATGTTCACTTCGTTGGTGAGATTATGCTCCGCCAACACTTCGTGAAAGCGTTCTTTGATCTTGAGGGAGCCGGCAGAAACACATCCGGATCCACAGCAGATCAAAAGGTCAATACGTTTCAGAGACATTTATTTCCTCCTCCCTTAGTTGCCGGTAGCGACAACATAGTCGGAGACGACTCTGCCATTAACGATGTGCTCGACTACTACTTTTCTGACTTTGTCCGGATTCATGTTTCCATAAGTAACTTTTGGCTTGCCGTCTTCAATGATGTCCACAACCGGTTCCATTGAAGAAAGGCCTTTTTCGCCGGTCTGGGTAACCATGACATCGGTCAAGTTTCTCGCTGCAATCTCTTCCAGAAAGGTCTTCATTACTTCACGTGCGCCCATCGCGATACCGGATGTTCCCATCCCCACCACGATCTTCACGCGTACGTTACCGCCACGAAGCTTCATGTCTTCCTGGGCTTTTTCACGGATTTTTTTAAGGTCTGCCAATGTTTTCATCAGACATCCTCCATGTTTGTATTTTGTATTCCTTCATATAAAGATTGGTCTATGTATTCTATGACATCGGGATAGGTGAGAGGGATGTCTCCCAGTTCTTCCCGAATAGCTTTGGTATCGAAATGAAAACAGAGCTCTTTGGCTTTGTCCTTGTAGAGAAAGTGAATAAAGAAATCAACCTCAGGATGTCCGATTATGCCGCCCAAAAGTGTGTCTTTCAGGTTTCCCAAAGGCATTCTGTCTATATGATCCAGAGGAAAATCTACGGTGAGAACTGTGCCAAAGCCGGGTTCGCTGGCCATCTTAAAAGAGCCACCGACGATCTCTGCGTTCTGTTTGAACAAGGGTATGCCCAAGCCTACTTTTTTTACCCGCTCTTCTTTTGAAGTATAAAAAGGATCCTGAGCTTTTTCCAAAGTGTGCGCATCCATTCCTGAACCATCATCTTCAACGATGATTCTCAGCCGATTCTTCAATACATTGTTAATCACGCGCACCTTGATATTTCTCGCTCCCGCTCTTACGGAATTTTCCAGGATATCCAATAGGTGCAAAGATATGTCTTGCATTGAATTACTCGTAACGCTTCAGGATTTCTTTTATTTTGTCTTTGTTATCGATACGTCCGAAAGTGTCTTCTCCGATCACAAAAACCGGAGCCAGAGAGCAGGCACCCACACAACGTACTGCGCTCAAAGTGAAGCGCCCGTCTTCTGTGGTTTCGCCCATTGTGACGCCCAACTCTTCGGATATCATTTGGATCAATCGCGGCGCTCCTTTCACAAAACAGGCCGTGCCAGTGCAAACGTTCAGAGTGTACTTTCCGCGGGGTTGCATGGAAAAGAAATTGTAAAAAGTAACCACGCCATAGATTTTGCTGGCGGGGATGTTCATCTTTTCGGCAACAAACTCTTGCACTTCGATGGGCAGGTATCCAAAGATCTCCTGAGCGATACGTAAAATCTCAATCAGCGGATTACGCAGATCCTTTTTTTCTTCGATTGCCTCTGCCAGGCGATCGTAGAGTCGGTTTTTGTCTTGAGCTATGGAAGCCATAACTCCTCCTTGTCTATCATTCATTTATTTGTGTTCTATGTATCTACCATCATTTTTTCGAGCTGCTGCCAGCAATTCGCATACACTGCCTTGCTGTGCATACACCGTGCAGAGTCCGGGCTTCAAGTCTGCCAGATAGTGGGCATCGCTAGCCCTCAAAAAGGCTTTCTTTGCCATTTCCGGGTGTCGGGAAATGAAGCTTTCCAGGTCCATTGCCGCGCTTATGCCCAGAAGTTCAAATTCCGGATATGCAGGTAAAAACCCCAATTGAGAGATTATGCTGTTTACTTCAGCATCCACATGGGCAGGTACCGGAAGACCACCAAAAGCTAAAACTTGTTCCGTAGCACTTGCCAAATCCCAAGTAGAGGAATTAATCAATGCACGAGATTCCACTCTTAAAATGTTCTCATTTTCGTCAATGATTACTTGATCTCCAAAGTATTCCGGATCGTTATCGATGGGCAAAAGCGATTTATACAGTTCGGCATCGAATGCCATTGCCCTCTCAGAATCGTCGAAATAGGCCAAAAGATGAATTTCTTCCATACTCTGAATTTCTACGCCCCAACTAAAGGACAGTCCGGCTTTGCGAGCTACCGCTTCATACGCGGCACAATTTGCCATACTGTTATGATCTGTGATGGCAAACCATTCTATCTGCAGCTCTTTCAGCCTGGCAACAAGGGCAGAAGGCGACATCTCCAGGCCTCCACAGGGAGATAACACACTATGTATATGTAGATCAGCGCTAATGAGGCGCATGAGTTCTTTCGCTAAAGGCCCAAGGTCTGATACAAGATTCCAGCCAAAATAAATGTGTCAAGGTTGCTGCTAACGAGGCAGATGCCTTCTTCCAGAGCCTTATCGCACACAGTATCATCAGGCACATTACCTTTGGCAAAGATTATTACGGGAATTCCCGTCATAGAAGCTACAGCTATTACATTCAGGTGCTTCATGATGGTTATCCAGGCTTGATCCGGCTTTGCCGAGCCCATCACATCGCTAAGCATATCACTCACATAAGCTCCTGTGATTTCGATGGATTCGGGATCTATGGCGGGAGTGTGGATTTTGCCATCTATTCTGGCTATGAATTCACTTAATTTACTCATGATATTATCCTTATTATATAAATTTTATTCATCTTCTTCCTCAGTACTCTTGCCGCGCTTCAGTACCACGCAATCATCCAAAGAAGCTTTGCCCAAAACGATGTCTTCTGCCAAAGCATAGCAGGTGGGGCTGCCGCATGCGCTGCAATTCAATCCCGGAAGCATGGTGAGGAATTCATTGATCTTTTTCATTTTCTGAATGGCTTTTTTGATGTCTTTATCCAATTCCATGATGGGACGTGCTGACAAAGGGGATACCGAGAATTCACCGGCTTCATGCAAACGTTCCAATTCTTCCACGTGAATCTCGCTACCTTCACCCTCTTTGCTCATTTTTTTGATGCGGCTCATTGCCACAAAAGGGTTTTCTACATTCAAACAACCGCCCACGCAGCCGTTTGTGCAGCTTCGGAGTACTATATAATCATACTGGTCCAGATAGTGGTCTTCTACCCGGGAGAGTATGTCCATCACATTCTCCACACCATTCACCGAAAGTGCGCGGATATCGTCCGTATCTACCAATTCTGCCTGCACACCGGATAGTGCCCAAGTAAGGCCCTGAGGATAGGTGTCGATATGTTTGGGATTGTTCTGCACATCTTTGATGATCTCGCGCACCTTGCCATAGATCATTCCTGTGGAAAAAGCTCCGTCTTGCAGATGTTTATAGGCCCCTTCGGGTTGATGAACAGCTGTTACATGTGCCACGCAGGGCACGATCAGAAAGATACCGATTTCCTCGTCACTCAGCTGTTGCTCTTTGGATATTTTATCGCGTAAATAGCGGGTGAGAATGCTCATTGGAGCTTCTTCATGAAAGAGATTCGGCAATAGTGAAGGATATTTCACCTGGATCAGGCGAACCACGGCAGGGCAGTTGCTGCTGAGGATGGGTCTTTTGTCCCTGTGTTCGCGAATATACTGGCGGATCACAGAGATCATAAAGTCCGTAACCATCGCCTCTTCTGCCACTTCATCGAAACCAAGTTGCAATATTGCTTGTTTGGCATTGCCATAACTGATATCTTCGGAAAACTGACCGAAGAAACTGGAAGAGATTATGGCTACAGTGTATTTAAAATTATGGATGATATCCAAAGGATCACTGGAAGGGATGATAGCATGGAATTCACAAGCGGTAACACAATTACCGCAGTCCACACAACGATTGGGATCGATGTAAGCCTTGCGATTCCGCACCCTGATGGCTTCGGTGGGGCAGACTCTCACGCAGGCTGTGCAACCGGTGCAGTTGTCCTCCAGGATCTGTATGGCATGAAAGTATTTACTATCTTTCTTATTCATGGCATTTTACGAGAAGTAGATTATAAACTCAACCAGGGTAGAAGAGCCATGCTCGGATACAATATGCATGGCATCGCTGTTTTTTTTGATGTTTGGTAAACCTAGGCCGGCGCCAAAGCCAAGCTCGCGCACCAGTTCATCCGCTGTGGAAAAACCGGGTATCATGGCTTGTTCGATGTTGCCGATACCAGGCCCTTCATCCTCGAAACGGATATGGATAAAATCATCATGAACCGCGCTATGCATCACTCCACCTTTAGAGTGAGCGGCTACATTGATCTCCGCCTCATAAGAGGCAACTGCTATGCGGCGTAATACTTCCGAACTAACCCCCAGACGTTTTAATAGGTTCTTCACTTCCGAAGAACCCTTGCCAGCTGTATTGAAATCTTTTTCCGGAACCGTGAACATAAGATCTACCTCGGAAGAACCGTTATCCACGAGATAGCTGTTTACTCGCTCTTCAAAGCCTTCGGCTATATACCAATACTCTGCCATAGCCACTTAGATCTTGCAACTGCGCAGACCCGCGTTGAAAAGCAGGCCGCTGCAGCGATATAGGGTAAACTTTGTAGTAATGATTGGCAGTCCCCGCTCGGATGCCATATCGATCACATCCTGCAAGGGACGTTTTCCCCGAACAAATACGATACCAGAGAGATCGATCATGTCGCTGAGACGTATGACCTGATTGTTTGTGAGCCCGGTTAAAAGCAAGGTTGGCTCTTTGGTACACATAAGAATGTCGGAAATCATATCAGACGCAAAAGCGCAGGGCACTTCCCTGTCCAGATCAGCTTCCGGGAATAGAACTTCGCCTTCCAGCAAAGTTACGATATCTCTTAGAGTCATTCAATCTCACCTTGTAATTATTCTAGAACGCACTTTCAGAAAATCCTGTATATCAGTCAAGAGAAAATGTGCTTGAAATCCCTCGATTATTACTTTAGCTTGATTATTGTATGGTTTTTTGGGGTTCTCAGCACTCAGTTGCTTAGCATTGCTGTTGTTTTTGTGCAGCGATGATTTTGAAACCTCAAGCTTTAAACCTTATTGGGACCGGGTTCGGCAGAAGGGCTGATATGTTTATGGTCTAAAACCACATTTACAATGTGTATTAATCTTTTCTTGACATCTCCTGTCGTTTCACAACCGTGCTCATTAAATACATTGAAGGAATTCTGCAAAGCTAACCGTGGTTCTGCCACTGTTAGCGACACCATACAATGAAATCTTTTGGAAAGGAGAGAATGACATGTATCAAGATTATCGGAAACAGCCAGTATTTTTACAGAAACCGAACCGGAATCTTCGGTTCAATGCAGACGAAGCTTATAAGAGCAAAGCAGCAGTTCCGCATTGGTAACTTACTGATAAGTCCTTGAACATGAGCTAAGATGGAAATTCTATGAAACAATTGTTGATACTTATGATTTTGGCCGTCACTGTGCAGCTTTTCGGCGGTAATTGGATTTTTGGAGAGAGTATTGGCGGACCCGATATGGAACGGATATGGGATATCCAGAGCGATAGTGAAAGTAATCTTTTTATCACCGGAGAGTTTGTATCTGATCTTCTGATCGGAGGACAAAGTATTAACGGGATGGGGCTCTCCGATACCTTTGTGGCAAAGTATGATTGCGATGGTGGCCTGAAGTGGTGCAATGCCTTGTGCTCCCTATCCGATACCGCTGGTTTGGGAGTGGGAACGGATGCGGATGGTAATTGCTATGTGGGAGGGTACTTCATGGGCACTATGTTTTGTCAGGGCGATTCCGTAGTATCGAACGGACTATGGGATGCATATGTAGCGAAGTTTGATCCGGAGGGGACACTGCTTTGGCTCCGCTCTTTTGGGAGCCCTATGAATGACATTGTACATGGACTTTGCGTAAATGCTGCAGGAGATGTTTTTGCCGGTGGTTGGTTTGCCGAAACTATGGATTGTGGGGATGGCAGTAGCCTAACTTCATATGGGGGATCGGACACTTTTGTGATAGCGATGAACCAATCCGGAGATACTCTTTGGGCGCGTCAGGGCGGTTCTCCCGGAGTTAGTTATGGTTACAAAGTTGCCTGTGATAATGCCGGAAACTCCTATCTGACCGGTGTTGCAGGCGCGGGAGCAGTCTTTGGTAATTTCAGCTTGCCCGGGGGAATGTTTGTAACGAAGTACGATGCCCAGGGTAACGAGATTTGGGCTTTACCAACCTCAAACGCGATGGTGATCAGCATATCCTGTATGACTGATGCTGCTGAGGGTCAACAAGGGATGGTAGCCGGAAGATTAACTGGAAATGGCTCTTTTGGAGAGTTCAGCTTCGCAACTGTGGCCGGTAGCAGCGACTACTATTGGGCTAGCTTCGACGCTGAAAGTGGAACTTGGCTGGATCTTCAAGTTCATGGTGGCAGCGGTGATGACCGCGGCAGAGATTGCAGTTTTGATAATGGCCCGGCAGTAGTTGGCACGATTAGTGAAAACACGATCTTTATGGGGGAGAATCTAATCAGCGCTGGAGGCGATGACATCGTGATTTATGATCCCGGATTGGGCATCATTCAGGAGGGCGGAGAGTATTCAGAGGTCCCTTATGCTATTTGTCACATGCCGAACGGCTGTCTTGCTATTGCCGGATGGCATTTTGGCAGCTTTATGCTGGATTCCGGTCCACTAAACAGCGGCAATGAGGCCAATCAAAATGGCTTCATGGCAATCTACAGCCCTGCAAATGCTGCGGAAGATGAAGTGCAAAGCCCTCCTATACTGAAGTGTTATCCCAATCCTTTTACAGAGCAGATCACCGTGAAGGGCTCTAGGGCAAACAAACTCAAGGTGTATAACATGAAGGGGCAACTGGTGAGAGCGATTGACAGGGTGGACAAAGACAGCTTCGTATGGGATGGCAGAGACACCCACGGGGGGCATTTAAGCCCCGGGATATACCTGATCAGGTCTGGTGGACAGCTTTCCCGCGTGATTAAACTGGCAAATTGAGATAAGTGTCCGCATATCGCTGATGCGGATAGCGGCAAACTATCATAAAAGCTGCTCATAACGAAATCCGCATGCTTTATGAAAGTCTTGTATTGATCGCTAACGTCTTTTATGACATATAGTATTTGTATGCTAAGATCAAGCGTAGCCTGAGGACATAATGCTCGAAGTAAAAGATTGGATGGAGTATGGCACTCAGAACAGTTAAGAAAGTGGCGGTTGTGGGGGACAAGCTGATACAATAATAAGATTGAATGTGTAAAATAGCATTTGCCTTTGGATTGTAATAACCTATCATATAAGTATAATATCAAGAAGGAGCTATACAATGGCACAGATAAATTTGAAAGGAAACCCAATTCACACAATAGGTGATATGCCAAAACCGGGTACACAGGCGCATAGCTTTGTACTAACCGGCGGGGATCTTAATGATCTGAGTTTGGAGCAGTTCAAGGGCAAGAAAGTACTACTGAACATATATCCCTCTATAGATACAGGTGTTTGCGCGATGAGCGTGCGCAGGTTCAATTCTGAAGCAGCAGCTTTGGAAAACACAGTCGTATTGGGCATTTCCAGAGACTTACCCTTCGCTTTGGGCAGATTTTGTGGGGCAGAGGGTATAGATAAGGTTCATACTCTATCCGAGATGAGAGACCGAAAGTTCGGCAAAGAATATGGTTTGGAGATCGTGGATGGTCCCATGGCTGGATTACTGGCTCGTGCCGTCATAGTAATAGATGTTAACGGCAAAATAGTATATACTGAACTGGTGGACGACATAGTGCATGAACCTAATTATGATGCTGCCCTAGAAGCTCTTAAAGACTGATTGATTCTCCCGGTTGCATTATCTTAACAGAGATCCCGCGTTCTTTGCAAGCATTGGCAAAAAGTGCGGGATCTTGCTTTATAACGGGAAAAGTGTTGTAGTGCATGGGAATGGCAAAGCGTGGTTTCAGCCAGCTGCAAGCCATGGCGGCGTCGGATGGATCCATGGTATAATTTCCTCCGATGGGTACCAGCAGGCAGTCGATATTTTGCATATCTCCAATCAATTTCAGATCGCCAAATAGTCCTGTATCGCCCATGTGATAAATGCTATATCCATCTATTGTGATTATGATACCGGCAGCAAGGCCACCATATCTGCCGTCCGGAGTCATGCTGCCATGCTCTGCTTTTACAAAGCGTACAGTTCCAAAAGAAAAATTATGAGCACCGCCAATCTGGATGGCATGAGTCTTACATCCTGCTTCTTTGAAGTATCCCGCTAGCTCCGAGACTGCTACTACGATCGTGTCTTTATCTGCTATTTTCAGAGTATCTCCACAATGATCTCCATGAGCATGGGTCAGAAGGATATAGTCCGCACTCACATCCTTTGATTTTACAGATGACAGGGGGTTAGCGTCCAGCCAGGGGTCTATGACGATGCTTTGTCCATCGTCGGTGCGGATCTGAAATGAAGCATGGGCAAAAAATCGAAGTGTCATCCAAATCTCCTTAGGATGAGATTATACCAGTTTCCTTCTGGATAAAGTGTCTATGCGCGTCAAACGCAATCGGAGGGAGCTTATCCAGAGTAAAAAACTTAGCATCATCGGCATCATCCCCGGCTTGAAGTTTGCCACCGGTCACATTCATCTTGAAACCGATACTGAGGGTTCTGAGATAAATGGGACTATAACCATAGTACCAATCTATGAAGTGATCCACCACACCATCGAGCCCGGTTTCTTCTTTCATTTCCGCAATAGCGTTTTCTTCCGGACTCATGTTGATCTCAATGTATCCACTGGGAAGGGCCCACATGCCCGCCCTGGGTTCCATAAGTCGCTTTATCAGCAAAATCTGCTGCTGATCGTTTAACACCAGTATGGCTACCGCGGGAATCGGATTCTTGTACAAAATGAAGCCACAAGTAGGGCAGATTGCACGAAGCTTGCCTTCGCGATCATCCTTCAGCTCCAGCTTACCACCACAGGATTGACAATAGTTCGCATTTAGATAAAGGTCTCTAACTGTTTTGATATCTTTCATAGAGTCCATTTTTCCCGCTAAGGATTCTTTGTCAAATGAATATATAAAGACCGTTGCACATGAAAGCGGACAAAAAGAATATGTAAATAGTACTTGACAAGATAGATAGCATCTATAAATTGGTTT
>DHSO01000021.1 GCA_002410505.1 Cloacimonetes bacterium UBA5284
ACACCAACATTTGGGACTTAACAACAAAACATAAAAAGGAGTCTATTATGAATGCTCAGCTTAAACATCTTGTAGAGGACTATGTAAATTTCTGGAAGGAGATGAAAAACCTGAAACAAGGTCAGGGTCCATATATACATCCCGCTGACCGGGATTATCTTTCACAAAAGAAGGAATTGTGGTTCCGGGCAAAAGATGCATCGAAGTATGACCATGATAGAGATGCTAAGAAGATCCATGTAGATCTAATGCCATCCCCATACATGGGTGATATCATGAACGCTAAGATCATCATATTTATGGGTAATCCAGGCATAGAGAAACCGAAAAAAGGCGTTGCCACTCCGAGGGAATATCTTGACCACAAAAAGACAATTCTTTGGGATGCATTGGTTTCTACTATACATCAAGATCTCAGTTCTCCGAGTATGGCAGATTATCCTTATCTGTTTCTCAATCCAGAGATGGTAGATACAGCCGGAGGTAGATACGACAAATCGATGTACGGCGGTTGCATAAAGCACTTGCAAAACCACTTTCAGGATGGACGCAAAGTGCTGGCTAAAAATATATGCAAAATACAACTCTATCCTTATCATAGCACTAGTAAACCAGGGGATAGCAAGGATGATCCGGATTCTTTTTTAATGAATACTCCGAGTTATCAACGGGCAATAAAGTTTCTTGCTGAGTTTCTTCCAGCCATTGTTAAAGAGCAAGGAAAGTTGATCATTGCAACAAGATGGATCGATTGCTTCGATGGCTTGTTGCGCATAGATGATAATGTAACAATTGCCAAGTATCCACGCTTGGTCAGAACCTGCTTCTCTAATGAATTTAAAGATACCATACTACAGCACCTCCATGCAAATTCGAACTCTTAAGGTCATCTTTGTTAAGGAGCTACAAACAAGACAATCAAGGAAATAAAGCTTAAGAATATAAACAAGGAGACGAACATGAAAGATAAGCGTAACGCTAAAACCGAGTGTGAAGTAGATGCGAAGGAGCTACCTATATCCCTACGCATAGCAATGATAGGCACAGAGTTTGTGAGAGAAGAAGGTTATATTGAAGTAGAATCTGAGGATGATGCCGATATTGAAGCCTATGTGATTCGGGAAAATAAAGCAAGCTCTATATGAGTTGCTTGAAACCTATTCCAGGGATGATCAATAAAATAATCGCAAGGAAATCAGGGAGGATTAAGGATGTTAGACATATTCAAAAATAAGGCCGTTTCCGATAAAGAGGGTCAGGATTTAATTGACCGCTCAAATGCAGGAGATGCCGAAGCACAATGTCTATTGGCAGAGAGATATTATCATGGAGATGGAGTTAGCAAAGACTTAGATAAAGCTATTGAACTTTATAGGTTATCTGCTGAGCAGGGATATGCCAGAGCTCAAAGAAATCTGGCAGTACGATATCTTGAAGGTGAAGGGGTAGTAAAAAACCTTGATGAAGCAGTGAAATGGTTCAAACTATCTGCAATTCAAAATGATTCCAGGTCGATAATGTACCTTTCTGAGCTGTTCACTTATAAAGATTTGCATTATAAAATAGACAACAATGAAGCACTTATATGGATCAGACAGGGAGTGAAACAAAATCTAAGCCATTCCATGTTGCTCTTAGCAGACTATTACTACGAAGGACTTGTTGTTTCACAAAGCATTATGAAATCAGTTTACTGGGCTACCAGAGGATTGATAATGTGGAAAGAGTCCGGATCTAATGATTTGATCAATCATATTTCCGGAATCAGAGAGTCACTGGAATCCCGTTTGGATGAACTTTCAAGTGATGAAATAGAACTAATATTATTGAAACTTGAGCCTTACATCACTGCTGAATTTCGAGAATTGCTACACAAAAGCAAACAAGATACTAAGAGCCTGATTAATGATTTAATATCCAAGGCTAATTCGGGCGATGTCGAAGCACAATACTTGCTGGCAAAGAGATATAATGCTGGGAAAAAAATCGGAAAAAATCCAGCAGAAGCTTTTAGATTATTCAAGCAAGCTGCTGACCAAGGGTTTGCCGGTGCCCAAAGAGAATTAGGAAAGCTTTACTTGAATGGAGAAGGAGTTAAACAAGACTACCAAGAGGCTATGAAATGGCTAAAATTTAGCATAGATCAATCAGACCCAGATGCCATGCTCGAGATGAGTTCCTTATACAGATTAGGTAAGGGTATGATGATCGACAAAAAAGAGGCATGCTATTGGGAAGCCCGAGCTTTTATTCAGAAGAGTTACTCCCTCTTTGTGGACGCAATCAAGAATTCAAACAATGAACAAAGGCTTGACGATTTGAACTCAGAAAAAATCAACCTGGCTATGTCACTATCCTTTAACCTTGCTCAACTACAACCAGAGGAACAAGAAGAGCTAAAATCGAGACTTGGGATATATGACGAAAACATTATAAAAAACCTTTTCAAGGGGATTTAAAAATCAATCTTATGAATTTGAAACAAATCTCCACCCTAATACTCACCGCCACATCGCTGATCGTATGATGTGGAGCGCGAAAGGATCTCGTGGTAAGGATTCCGTTCTTGAAATCCTTGGAGAACCCGGCTACAGAGTGGATTTTGGTGGCTTCCAGCGCTTCATCCAAGGTAAGTTCCGGCAGGATAGTTGGTACCCGCCGTGCCAGCATCGTTTTGCCGCTGCCGGGAGGCCCGATCATCAAAAGGTTGTGTCCGCCTGCCGCGGCTACTTCCAAAGCACGCTTTACTTGATACTGCCCTTTCACGTCGTGCATATCCAAAGGGAAGTCGTTTAGCACCTGGAAGATCTTGTCGCGGTCAACTTTACCGGGTTCGATGGTGGCATTTCCGGTT
Organism: Cloacimonetes bacterium UBA5284; assembly: GCA_002410505.1. Classification (GTDB taxonomy): domain Bacteria; phylum Cloacimonadota; class Cloacimonadia; order Cloacimonadales; family Cloacimonadaceae; genus UBA5456. The sequence goes on from DHSO01000021.1 coordinate 2,855, forward strand.
AGATATTGCACGGTTTCTGCCAGCGAAGTGACGGGAATCACCTTGATGTCGTCGATTATTGCCGCTTCATCGGCATTCTTCGCGGGAGCACTCTTCCCAATTTTTAGGTGCAGAATCGGGGTCATCTGAGATGTAAGCATCGGATTTGGTAATGGTAGCACAGATCTGGGGCATGGAGCCGGAGGCCAGAAAACGGGCGGCGAGATCCGGCAAAGTGAGATCCTGAATGAGGGAGAAATCCCCGGTAAGGACGCCTTCGATCCCGGCTTCTTTGAAGAGGGGATAGAGGCGTGAGAGGGTAGTGACATCGGTGTGTATTTTCATTAATACTCCTTATATTTAGTTATGAGTTATGGTGAAAGTGGTCGCCTACATCGATGAGGCTACCACCGATATCTGTAGAATGATGAATGGCAGAATCTTCGAGCTGGGACCCGCGTCCCAAAGCCTTCAGTCCCAGGATCCCCTCGTGCATTCTGAATCTTTCTGGAAAGGCAACAGCCACTTTTCCCAAACCCCTACCTCGGATATGACGCCCTGGCTGCCGCCCTACCACTATAACTGCCGCACCAGGCTCGTTCCATATATAGAGCCATCCGATCCCTTCGATGCCGAATTGGATCGCTATCACAACCTTGTAAAGCTCCAGGATCGCCATATAGAAGCCATCGTTTCCCGGCTGATGAGCTATGATTTCGCATCCCGGGATAAGCTCTTTACCCACCTGGCAAAACACAAAGATGCGTTGGGTGTCTCTACTCAGGTCGAATACATGGCTAAAGTCTCTGCTCTGCTAAGGAATCCACTCAAACAGATGGGACTCGCCATCTCTGCCCGTGATCGCACGCTCAATCTCTATGTCTGGGATCCCAGGGTTAAGGTTCTGGGTGGCGTGCAAAAGCATGATTTTGCCGTTTTTAGCCTTGACAAGAAATGCCTCAAAACTTTTCATACCAAAGAACTGAGCGACATCATGAACAACCTTGATCCCAAGGTGCATGGTAAGGTTATGATGCTTACTGATCAAAAGATAAGCAAAGGAGTTACAATGGCAGTAGGTGAACACTGCGTAAGATGCTATGAATACATCATCGACTACTTCGAAGACGATGACTCTACAGACGAACAGGAAATGTTCTCCCGCCTTCGCTTTGAAAAAGAATGGGATACCATCCCCGAAGCCTTCAAACAGCGCATCCTCGCCGTGGATAAGATAGTCCTTCAGCGTTATGCCGATTGGTTCGATTACAATGTCTTCAATAGCTACATCAAGTGCATCCGGCAGCGCCAGGAACTCGAAGCCGCCAAGGTAGAAGACTCTTTTCACAGAAACTTATCCTCAAAGGAGTTCAATAATGTGGAATAGACCCGCAAACGATACCGATCCCATGTACCTCGATGCCTTTATCTATATCAAAGACCACCCCAAACCCCTCAGAGACGACGAATATATGACCATGTGCATGAATATGTCAGATGAAGATGAATTACCCTTCTCTGAAGGCTCTCAAGAGCTCAAAGACGCCATGATCGCTGCCCGTGACCTCATTATCGGATACCCTAAACGTGGAGTCCTTAATCTCATCAAACACGTCAGAACCAAAGACAATATACCCCGCTCACACTTCTGGTGGTATATTGATGAGCTTTAGCTCCTTGCTAGCACAACATCAAATGGATATACGAAGCGTATTATACCAAATGCCCTCAATAACCCTAAAACAATGAGTTGGAATTTACACCTACATTGGCGACTCAACATCAAAAGGAGTGTCAAGAATGACCACTGATATAGATGTAAGACAATATGAATACATCATCGACTACTTCGAAGACGATGATTCTACAGACGAACAGGAAATGTTCTCCCGCCTTCGCTTTGAAAAAGAATGGGATACCATCCCCGAAGCCTTCAAACAGCGCATCCTCGCCGTGGATAAGATAGTCCTTCAGCGTTATGCCGATTGGTTCGATTACAATGTCTTCAATAGCTACATCAAGTGCATCCGGCACCGCCAGGAACTCGAAGCCGCAAAACTAACTCATAGCTCATAAAGGATTTGTTCGCCAGGTTCCAGGCCTTTTCCGATTTTGGGGAGCAAAATCTGGTTCACACACGCATATTTCGCTTGCGTAGCGCGCTTTCTCCAATATCATATCGTAAAGATAGACATTATGATTAAGGAAAGATTATGCAGTTACAAATCGGCATAGACGGGATGCATTGCGCGTCTTGCAGCGCGAATGTGGAGAACAGCTTGAAGGCGCTTAATGGAGTGAGCTCCGCGCATGTGAACCTGGCTTTGGAAGAAGCCTTGGTGGAGTATGATGAGCGTAAGCTGAAGCAAGAGCTTATCTTCAAAAGCATTACAGATCTGGGCTTTAGCGTCCGGGACAGCGTTCATCAGGATGAGGATGAGCAGATTAGCAAGATGCATTTGGCTTTTCGGCGCATGACCATCAGCTGGATCCTTACCGGCCTGGTGATGATCTTGATGATTCCGCATATGTTCTTTGGTGGCAAGATATTTGGACACATGACGGATGCCTGGTTGATGTTCGCGTTTTCTTTGATCGCGATGCTGTTTCCCGCCCGGCATGTGTATGTTTCTGCTTTCAGGTCCATCAAGGGCGGCGCGGCGAATATGGATGTGCTGATCGCGCTCGGTACCATCTCTTCGCTGGCAGTAAGCCCCTTGTCTTTGGTTATCCAGGAAATTTCGGCTCACGATTTTGCCGGAATTGCCGCCATGATCATTTCCTTCCACCTCACCGGCCGATACTTGGAAAGCAGAGCCCGAGGCAAGGCTTCCGAGGCCATCCGCAAGCTGATCTCTCTGGGTGCCAAGACCGCCATTCTGATGGTTGATGGTGCCCAGCAGGAAGTGCCCATCCATCGCATTAAAAGCGGTGATATCTTTGTGGTGAAGCCCGGCGCCAAGGTTCCCACAGACGGAGTAATCATCAGCGGAACCAGTTCGCTGGACGAATCGATCGCCACCGGAGAGTCAATGCCGGTTACCCGTACACAGGGTGATGTTGTATTGGGTGCCACCATCAATCTGGACGGATCCTTCCGGGCCAGGGCAACCAAGGTGGGCAAAGAGACTTTCCTGGCGCAAGTGATTAAAATGGTAAGTGACGCACAGCACTCCAAGTGCCTATCCAGCTTTTGGCGGATCGGGTAACGATGATCTTTGTGCCGGTGATCCTGATGCTTGCCCTGCTGGTGTTTACTGCCTGGTTGATATTCCCGGCTTTCATGAGTACTGTGGCTTCCGCCTTGCACGCTGTCTTACCCCTATCACTTCCGGCAGAGGGCATTGCGGCTGCTTTGATGGCGACCATCGCCACCTTGGTGATTGCCTGTCCCTGCGCTCTGGGTTTGGCCACTCCCACAGCTTTGATGGTTGGCTCCGGCATTGGGGCAAACAAAGGCATCCTGATTCGCAGCGGCGAGGCTTTACAGCGCATGAAGGATGTGGATACGATGCTTCTGGACAAAACCGGCACTCTCACTCACGGTAAACCTGAACTCATCAAAACGGAAGCATATGTGGGCGATGAAGCCTCTTTATTAAGTATAGCCTACGCGATGGAAAGCTTTAGCGAGCATCCCCTGGCACTGGCCATCAAAAATGCCGCGCAAGCCCGAAAGCTGAGTTTGATGGAGGTTGAGAACTTCAGTGCCAATCCCGGGCGTGGAATATCCGCAGAGATAAAAGGGAAAAGATACTATCTTGGCAGCCGCAACTGGATGGCTGATATCGGTATCCGGGATGTGGCTGATCCGGATCCCGAACTGGCTTATGCCGGCAGCATCTACCTGGCTGCGGAGGGCAAAGTATTGGCATGCTTCTATGTGGCAGATACCATCCGTGATGAGGCTCAAGGCATGGTGCAAACTCTCCTTCAAAAAGGGATAAAGCCCATCATGATGAGCGGCGACAACCTTCATACCGCGCAAGCTATAGCCGCAAAATGCGGCATAGAAGAGGTATGGGCAAATGTTTTACCCGCGGATAAGGCGGGTAAGGTGAAAGAACTGCAATCGAGCGGCAGAGTGGTGGCAATGATCGGTGATGGCATCAACGACGCTCCGGCTTTAAAGCAGGCGGATATCGGGATCGCGATGGGAATGGGTACGGATATTGCCATCGAAGCGGCGGATATCACGATCTTGCGCGGGGATTTGAGGCTGATCCCGCTGGCGCACAAGCTGTCGGTGCAGACCTTTGCCAAGATCCGCCAGAATCTGTTTTGGGCATTCTTTTACAACTTGATTGCCATCCCTCTGGCGGCGTTTGGGGTATTGCATCCTGTGATCGCTGAAATAGCCATGGCCCTCAGCTCCGTTACCGTGGTCTCCAATGCCAACCTTTTGAGGCATAAGTTCTAAAGACAATTAGCAACACACAAAAAGCGACGAATGCAAGGGGGAGTGTCCCGCTCCCCTTTGTTTTTTGCGGAACTTGGCGACGCTATCTGCGTTCGTTTGTATATCAGCACAAGGCAAAACTCAATATACCAAGAGCATATAGAGATGTAGAATGGCTATTGCCCAAATAGAGCTTTGCCTTATCTTATCTATTACAAAAGAATAATGAGGAACACAATGAAACGAAGTATAATAATGTTTGGCATGATACTGCTGTCATTATCGCTGTGGGCTCAGAGCGAGATCAGGATAGAAGCTGAACTGGGCGCTGCTTTTTCGGGATACAACGACGTACGTAGTCCCAACAAAGATAATGGCAGTCCCCTACTGTCTTTCACGGATGAATTGGAGACAGATCCCGGCTTCAGCAGTAGATTGCTGCTGCACTATAAGCCGCATCCCCGGCATCAGATCACGCTTTTGGCTGCACCTCTTACGCTGAAGCCATCGGGAACACTAAAGAATACGATTGAATATGAGGGAGTCACCTTCAATGCCGGTGAAGAGATTGAGGCAGAATACCGTTTCGATTCTTACCGGTTGGGCTATCGCTACTTTTTTCCCAAACGCTTGTTTGTGCTGAAATCGCTTGGCGTGGCGGCAAAGATCCGCGACGCAGAGATACTGCTGAAAAGCGGGGACAAACGTTCCACAAAGACCAATACCGGTTTTGTGCCGCTGTTGAACGTGAATATGGGTTATCCCATCATGGACGAGCTGGAACTGGTTCTGGAAGCTGAGGGTTTGGGCTCTCCCTATGGCAGAGCAGAAGACGTGTATCTGGGCTTGGATTTCAGCATAAATCACAAATTGAATATGCGGGCAGGTTATCGTCTTTTGGAAGGCGGCAGTGACAATGACGAGGTGTACACCTTTGCCGCTATTCATTACGCTACCTTGGGGTTTAGCGTAAAACTGTAACTATCGAAGCACTTACAGAGTGTCTAAACATACATGTAACAAGGAGATATAGATGGAAGCATTCGCTTTCCACAATCCCACGCAGATTCTTTTTGGCAACGCTCGTATAGAGGAATTGGGTGGCATCCTGAAGAACGATGGCATCAGGAAATGTCATCTGATAGCCGGAGGCGGTTCCTTGCGCGAGAATGGCGCTTACGAGCGGATTCAGACAAGCTTGAAGGCGGCCGGCATAGAACTGACGGAAACCTGGGGAGTGCAAGCTAACCCCACTTTGGACAAAGTAAAGGAGATCGTGGAGCAGCTGCAAAACAGCGGCTCTGAGGCGATCATCGCGGCCGGGGGAAGCTCTGTAATCGACACTGCCAAAGCGGCGGCGGCGGGATGTTTTTTAAAAGATCCTTGGAACGCCTTTACCGAAAAGGAAAAGATCGAGAAAGCTCTGCCAATATATACGGTTTTGACCCTATCGGCAACGGGTAGCGAAATGAACGGGAATGCCGTGATCACCAATACGCAAAGCCGGCAGAAATGGGGGATGTTTTCGCCTCTGTTGTATCCCAAATTGAGTATCATAGATCCCACCTTGCAAAGCACCCTGCCCTTTAAACAGACGGCCAATGGCGCTATGGATGCCATTGCCCACATCCTGGAATTTTATTTTGCGGATGAAAAAGCACTCAGCACACTGGCGATAGACGACGCTCTACTGCGTACTATTGTGGAAATGACCGACCGTTTGCACTACAATGCCCAAGACATCGTGGCACGGGGAAACCTTGCTTGGAGCGCCACCTTGGCCTTGAACGGTCTCAGCGGAGTGGGTATGAATGGTGGAGACTGGGGCTGCCATGGCATTGAACACGCTTTTAGCGCCTTGCATCCTGAGATCGCCCATGGCGAAGGTCTAGGGGTGATTTTCCCGGCTTGGATAGAGTATCTGAGCGAGAAAACCCCGTCTCAATTCCTGCGCTGGGCAAGATGTGTGTGGAACGAAGATACGGTGGCTTTGGCGGTGCGCCGTTTCCGCAACAAGCTGCATGACTGGGGTTTGGCGGGCTCTTTGCGAGAACTGGGTATCAAGCAGAATGAGCTGAGCACTCTTTTGGATATGATCATGATTCAGCCAACCATTGGCGGAGTATTCAAGCTGAACAAAGAGGAAGTCCGCTCGCTGTTGATGCTTGCTTTTTAAGTAACAGCGGGTGGCAGAAGGTGATCACCCCTTATTGTGCCAGAACATCTTCGCATTTGTAGATTACTTTGAAGCAGGTGCCTTTGCCGGGTTCACTCTCTATTTCCAATTTGCCTTTGGTGTGCATTACAGCCTCCAGCACAAAGACCAGACCGATACCAAAGCCCTTTTCCTGTTGCGTGCCCATGCGGCTGTAAGCTTTGCCCGCCAGGATCTCGTCAATCTGCTCCCTGCTCATACCCATTCCTTGATCACATATAGCAATGCTTAGTAGATTATCATTTTTGTGAAGATACAGATTGATCTCGCTGTCCGGATTGGAAAACTTGATGGCATTTGCCATCAGATTGCGTATGATGAGAGAGAGGCGATTGCGTCCCATACACACCGGGATCGGATCGGTGTCGCTATGCAAAACAATCTTAATTCCTTTTGGTTTGGCAGAGGCCCTTGCCAATTCCAGTCCCTGACGGAAAGTTTCGTTCAATTCAAAGACTTCAGCTTCTTCTTCGATGCCGGATTTGTATCTGTTTGCCAAATGCAGTAGTTCATTAATCAGCGCGTCTGTGGCGCTAGCGGATTCAAAGAGGCTTTCGATGATTTCCTGTCTACCTGTGGCATTGCATTCTTGCCGGATCAATTTTGCCGCTTCGGCAATGGAGGCCACGGGGCCTCGAACGTCGTGGGCGATGATGGACACAATGCGGTTCATCAGCAGATTTGTGGCGGTTAGCAGATTGTTTTTTGTCTCCAGCTCACGCGTGCTTTTTGTGATGACTCTATTGCTGTGTTCCAGCTCCGCGTTCTGTTTGTGGGCTTTCTTCAGTTGATCTTCCAGTCGGTGTTGCAGATGCTGTGCTTCTGCCTGAGCGATGGCCAGCAGGGAGTTTTTTTCGTTGATTTCCCGCTTCAATTCCAGTTCCAAGCTTTGCGCCAGATAGGCTTGGGCAAAATCTCTTTTGCCATGCCATCCGTCTTTCATCCTAGAGTAGGCGATCTTTTCTGTGCGTATATCTCCGATTTCGTGGGCGATCTTCTGAGCCTTTTCCGCGCATGCGATGGCTTTGTCGTAATCCTCTGTATCCAGATAGATGATCGCGATGTTACTCAAAGTGGTTGCCATCATCCCGTTATCCTGATACTGTTCAGCTAACCGCAAGGAGCGCAGATAGATGCTTTCGGCTTTTGCGTAATCTTCTCTCATATAGGCGATGGCGGCGAGGTTGTTCAATACCATGGAGTGCATAGGCTCCGGCATGTATTTTTCATAGAGTTCCAAGGCGATGGTACCAAAGGATTCTGCGTTGTCCAGATCTCTTGTGTCCGAGTTTGCCGCGCACAGATTGTTATAGACCATCGCCAGGCGACTGTTGTTGTGGGTTTTCTGCTACAGTCCCAGCGCTTTATTATAGTAGTTTTTGGCTTTATCAAAGTTCTTGTTCACTCTGTGAATATTTCCCAGATTGTTATAGATATCTGCTGCGGCGAGGGGATTGGAATCGCCATGGAGGTGTTTTAACGCGGAGAAGTAAGCCTCTGTGGCTTTTGGGGTTTTTAATACCTGAGCGTAGGTAGAGCCAAGATTGGTGAGATACAGCACTCTGTCTTGGACGCTGATTTCCCCGTTCAAAAGCTGCTCCCAGATTTCGATGGATTCAAAATAGCGACCCGCAAGCTTGTGGACCATGGCAATGGAATTTTGCAAACGCCGTTCCCAATCGTGCTGCTGGTACCGGTTTACCCGCTTCAATTGATCCTGAAACGCGTTCATGGCGGCGGGGAGATTTCCGTTTATAGCCAATTGTCGAGCGCTTTCCATCTGCATTTCCAGATAAAGCGGATCGGTGTCATCAAACTCGTGCTTTGCTGCCAGATCGTTGAATTCGGCAATAATCCGATTAATCTCTTGATGACTCAATTCGTTCCTGTGCTCGAGCAGATGTTTAAAAGAAGATAACTGTAGTTCAGGAATTTCAGGTGCCATTGGCTGAATCTCCTTTGATAATCAGGTTAGGAGGCTTAAGTGCTTGAAAGTGCTTTAAATGTCAAGGGAAATATTCACCCAAAAAAGAAAGTACCGTGCAAACTTGTGCAAAAAAGCACAGGGATTCATGGCTCTCAATGCAAGTCAAATAGCGGTTTACAGACTATAATGCTTGGGATCGGCCGGTTTTCCCAAGCGAGTGGCGATACGACTACGATTTGTAGGAACGTCATCTTGACCTTCATTTGTTTTGTGCTACAAGATGTCGCAGCTACGAGCATAGCTCAAAAGAGCTCTTCCGTTTTGCTTGCCATCAATCACGGTTTGGCTGATGTAGCTGCTGTCCGCAGTTGTCAGCTCCAGACTTCCGATAGTGAGCTTTCTGCCGATGATTCGGAGGTTCTCGTAATAGGTACCGGGGTGGATGAGAATGGTATCCATCTCTACTGCAGCATGAACCGCGCTTTGTACAGAGGAATATGCCTGCGATCCATCCAATGCCACATGCAGAATCGCAGCACCAAGAGTGAGCGGCAAAAGGAGGAATATGACCAATATGGTTTTCATGTAGTCCTAAAGCTGGCAATACTTGATCCAAAAAAGATAGGAAGCGGAATCCAGCTTCTTCTCTTCGGATTTTTTCTCTCTCTCATTACTCATTCGCGGGCTTCACATAGTCCGGATGCTCTGCATAGAGTGGCTATTCTCCCGGCTCCTTTGGCGAGATTTCTCCCCGTCTTTCTTCTGTGGCCAGCCAAGCGTTTATGTTCCGGGGCAAAAAAAGCCCGCGCGAGGCGGGCCGTTATGCAGATTATTGCTTTATATCTAGATCAGTCCATCGCGTTTCAGCAATGCTTCGGGATCCAGTGGGCGTCCCCGGAAAGCTTCAAAAAGCTCTTGCGGATGGAAGGAGTTACCTCTGGACAGGATGTATTTGCGGAAATTCTGCGCGGTTTCTTGGTCAAATATGCCTTTTTCTTCAAACAGACTCCAGGCATCTGCTTCCAGAGCTTCTGCCCATTTGTATGAATAGTATCCCGCGGCATAACCGCCGGCAAATATATGGGCAAAGGAGCAGCTGAAGTTTGTCCCTTCCACCTTGGGCAGCAGGGTGAAGCGTTTGGTGGCATCTTGTTCAAACTTATCCACGTCATCGATGCTCTGCGGATCTGCCAGGTGCCAATCGAAATCGACATTAGCATAGCGCAATTGTGTAACATTGGCGGTTCCGGCATTGAAGTTTTTGGCAGCGATCACTTTGTCCAGCAGTTCTTTGGGCAGTGCTTCCCCGGTTTCATAGTGTCGGGCAAAGAGGTTCAGCGCTTCTTTTTCCAGCAGCCAGTTTTCCATGATCTGGCTGGGCAATTCCACAAAATCCCAGAGCACGGATGTACCGGAAAGACCACGATAGTATCCGTCTGCCAAAAGCGAATGCAGGGCATGGCCAAATTCGTGGAAAATGGTGCGAGCTTCGTCCAGGCGCAGCAGCGATGGACTCTTGTCTGTGGAGGGCGTAAGGCTTCCCACGATCATAACTTGCGGGCGGCGCATGCCGTCGTGATGTAATCCCTGTCCTTGCAAGCTGCTCTTCCAGGCACCGCCGCGTTTGGTGTCGCGGGGGAAGAGGTCGATATAGAGCAAACCCAGATAGCTGCCATCGGCATCATGAGCTTCCCAGGTGGTCACATCCTCGTGATACACAGGAACATCGTGCACCTGTTTCATGGTGATGCCGTAGATCTTGTTTGCCACGGTGAAAAGGCCGTCGATCACGTTTTCCACTTTGAACCAGGGACGCAGTTCTTCGGGATCGTAGGCAAAGAGTTTTTCTTTGAGTTTATTGCTGTAATAAGCCCAATCCCAACCCATCAAGGTGTCGATGCCATCCAGCTCTTTTGCCAGTTTGGCCACTTCTTCGCGTTCCTTCAGAGCGGCGGGATATGCCACTTCATACACTTTGTCCAAAAAGCTTCTGGCTGTGTCTACGCTTGCCGCCATACGGTCTTCCAACACATATTCGGCATGGTTTTCGTAGCCCAGGAGCTTGGCGCGTTCTTTGCGCAAGATCAGTGTGCGTTTGATAAGTTCCTGATTGTCAAATTCATCTTTGAAGGCACGGGAACTGTAGGCGGTAGAGATTTTGCGGCGGATCTCGCGGTTTTTGCAATAGGTGAGCAGAGGGTTTACGCTGGAGGGTTGCAGCGTGAAGAGCCAGCCGCTTTCTTTGCCCTTTCTGCGAGCGGTAAATTCCGCAGCATCCATTACACCTTGAGGCAGACCATCCAGTTCGGCGGCATCGGTGATGTGCAGCTCAAAACTGTTGGTAGCGTTTAAAACATTATCGCTGAATTTGGGAGAGAGCTGTGAAAGCTCCATGGCGATCTCGGTGAAGCGTTTTTTATCGGCGTCTTTCAGCAGCGCACCGCCCCGGATGAAACTTTTGTAGCTGCGTTCGATGAGGCGATAGCGTTCGGCCTTTCGCAGGCTGTCTTTGTCGCTGAGGTCTTTTGGCATAGTCGGTTTTGGCTTTCCGGCTACTTCTTTATCATAAACGGCTTTTACGCGTTCAAAAATCTTGGGATCAGTGGCTATCGAAGAACTGAATTCTGCCAGCATGGGGCTGATCTTCTGCGCCAGGGCTTTGAACTCGGCATCCGAATGTGCGCCCAAGAGGTTGAAATACACCGTTGAAGCGTAATCCAGCTCCACCGAGCCATTATCCATGGCCAGGATTGTGTTCTCGAAAGTGGGAGCTTCCGGATTGTTTTTTAAAGCTTCGATCTCAGCTTTGGCGATCTTTAGACCTTCTTCGAAGGCGGGCATGAAGTGTTCGAGTTTGATTTCATCGAAAGGGATAGCCTTCAGACGATGAGTGTTCTCTTTTCGTAGTAAGGGGTTATCTTGCATTTCCACTCCTTTATGGATTAATTATAATACTAAATTCAAGTATCTCAGAAGGCAGGATTTAGTCAATCTATTTCGGAAGAATGCTTATTCCGGTTTGGCTGGTGGCAGATTCCCGGGGTTTTTGCGATAAAGCCAGCACTATGGTTTCCGGTATGGTGATGCTAATCTTTAGGCTGACCGGCAGAAGGCTTCTTGCAATGCCGGCTCCATGATTACCTGGTGATATCTTAAACCCGCATGAGCCCGGCTCAGGAAGTCTTTTAGGGGCCGGGAGGATGCTCCGTAGAAATCATCAAGCTTTGCGATTTGCGGGCTTACCATATAGCTCAAATCAGGCGCTTCAGCTGGGTGACGTTAAAGTCTCGTGTGTTTGGGATTTATCCCGTCCACCATAAAAGATTGCTAAGATTTCTCTTTACTTGCAAGGCGGCTTCATAAAAATGGCACCATATGAGATTTCTAAAATATATGAATGAGGATAGAAGAAAATGGAGACACTAAAGCCCCTCGACAAATTGAGGTTACGCAAGCAGAAGGCTAGGCTCGGTGGCGGAGAAAAACGCATATCCGAACAGCATGAAAAGGGCAAGCTTACTGCCCGGGAACGCATTGAGCTTCTGGTTGATCCTGATAGCTTTGAAGAATTTGACCTCTTCATGAGGCATCAATGCACAAACTTCGGCATGGAAAATACCGTATTCGACACAGACGGAGTGGTTACCGGCAGCGCTACGATCAGTGGTCGCGTAGTCTATATCTTCGCGCAGGATTTCACTGTCTTTGGCGGCTCACTGTCCAAAACATACGCCGAAAAGATCTGTAAGGTCATGGATATGGCTCTCAAAAACGGATGTCCCTTGATCGGGCTGAACGATTCCGGTGGTGCTCGCATCCAGGAAGGCGTGGACGCCCTGGCGGGTTATGCCGAGATCTTTTGGCGCAATGTGATGGCGAGCGGCGTGATTCCGCAGATCTCTGCCATCTTGGGTCCATGTGCCGGTGGAGCCGTGTATTCTCCTGCCATCACAGACTTTGTGGTGATGGAGAAGAACAACAGCTATATGTTTGTAACCGGTCCCAAGGTGGTAAAGACCGTGCTCAACGAAACGGTGAGTATCGAAGATCTGGGCGGCGCGAAAATCCATTCCAGCAAAAGCGGAGTGGCACATTTTATGACCAATAGCGAAGAGGAAACTCTGATGCTGATAAAAAAACTGCTGTCATATCTACCGGCAAACAACATGGAAGACCCACCGGTGTTTCCCAGCCCGGATCCCCTCACCAGAGCTTGCCCGGAACTGAATGATGTGATCCCCGAGAACCCCAATAAACCTTACGACATTTTGGATGTAATTTACCCCATAATGGATGATGGTGAATTCTTGCAAGTGATGGGCAATTTTGCCCAGAACATCGTGGTCGGATATGGCCGTCTGAACGGTCACAGCGTGGGTGTGGTGGCAAATCAGCCCAAGATTTTGGCAGGAGTGCTGGATATCGATGCCTCTGTAAAAGCTGCCAGATTCGTTCGCTTTTGCGATGCTTTCAATATCCCCTTGCTGGTCTTTGAAGATGTCCCCGGCTTTTTGCCCGGCACTTCGCAGGAACACAACGGCATCATTCGCAACGGCGCCAAGCTGCTCTATTCTTTTGCCGAGGCCACTGTGCCAAAGATCACCGTGATCATTCGCAAAGCCTATGGCGGAGCTTACTGCGTGATGAACAGCCGCCACATGCGTGCTGATCTGGTTTATGCCTGGCCCAGTGCCGAGATTGCCGTGATGGGTGCCAAAGGCGCGGTAGAGGTGATTTTCCGCAAAGAAGCCAAAGAAAGTGATAATCCGAAGCAGGTGCTCAAAGATCGCGAAACCGAATATCGCGAAGCATTCGCCAATCCATATCGTGCCGCTGAACGCGGTTATGTGGACGATATTATCGAACCCGCACAGACCCGTTTCCGCTTGATCCGCGCGCTGGAAATGCTAGCCAACAAAAAAGACAGCATTCCGCCCCGGAAACACGGAAACATCCCCCTGTAGGCAGAAATGATGATCAGAAATGCAATTATAACCTTGATCCTGCTGATGCCCCTGATGATCTTTGCCCAAGGTCAACCAGCCCCCGGCACTCAGGCAGAGGCAGATTCCCTGCTTTTGGCAAGAGAACAGGAAATCCAGTCTGAATACGGCTTTCGGGATAGCAACACCCTGACGGATGTGGCAAAGAAACTTGAGATCGAAGACCTGAGTAGTTGGAAAATGGCTCTGGGCTTGGAGCCGGATAACAAAGTGCTGGACAACATGACTCTGCGCAAGCTTGCCATCACCCCGTATCGCGCCCTGTTGGCTCAACAAACGGTATTGTATGCTTACAACGAGATGAGCACGATCTCTGAAATAGCATTTAAGTTCTCTATCCCAGTTAAGAAATTTAAAGCCTTGCTGGGAAACCACGATCCCCTGGATACCAGCTGGGATAACACGTCTCTTCAAGCCTTGGGAATCTCGCTGGATACCGTGCAAGCCGTGAAACAGGAATTTGAAGAGGATATCCTATCCTATGGCGGATCTGTGCTGATCGTTGGAGTACTTGTAGTATTCCTGGCTCTGATCCTCACCAGCATCGTAATCAGCCAACTTGTACATCTGAACCGCAAGAGCAGTAAGGAAAGCATCATAAAAGTAAGTAGCTCCGGTCAGGTGAAAAGTGCGCCTAAAAACATCAGCAGCAATGTTATCGTAGCCGCAGTAACCGCTCTGCATATGCATAAAATGGACATCGAAGAACGCCGGAGAATGGTGCTCACATTCCGCCGCACTCCCACCAATCAGTGGCGGGCAAGCGCGGTTCTCAGCATGCCAAACCGCGAAATGACTTCTGTAAGGAGATCCCAATGAAAAGCTATAAACTTTTGATAAACGGCGAGCGATATGATGCCCGCGTTTTGGAATATACCAGCACCCACGCCAAGATAAACATAAACGGTCACGACTATATGGTGCAAATCGAAGAAGATCATAGCGGCGATGTCCCACGCCTGGAGGGTCAAGAAAAAGCCGTTCCGATGGCGCCTCATTTTGATAGTGGCTTCGATCTTGGCTCCGGCGAACTGCGCGCTCCGCTGCCGGGAGTTATCGTATCCATCCCCGTGAAAGAAGGTGATGAGGTAAAGGCGGGGCAAGCAATACTGATCATCGAAGCGATGAAGATGGAATCCGAAATCTCTTCTCCGATCGATGCTAAAGTGGCAAAAATCGTAGTAAAAGAACGCGTCCTCGTGCAGGAAGGCGACATCCTGATAATCCTGGAAGGCGGGCAAGTAAAGCCAGCTTCCAAACCTGCCCGCAAACCCAGCCATGTACAGTCGGTGGCAACTATTCAACCTGCCAGTAGCGCAGGTTCTGCGGGACATGTTAGCGAGAAAATGCTAAAAGCTCCCATCCCGGGAACCATTATCGAGGTAAAAGTAAATCCCGGCCAAACCGTAAATGACGGCGATGTCGCGGTTGTTCTGGAAGCTATGAAAATGGAATCCGACATTCATTTCAACAGCAGTGGAAAAGTAAAGAAGATCCACGTGAACAGAGGGGATAGCGTTCAAGAAGGCGACCTCCTGATTGAGCTGGAGGACTAAGGCATGCAGGAACTGATACAATTCATGCAGACTACCGGTTTCCTGAATGTAGAATTGGGCAACATCATCATGATGGCAGCCGGCATCCTCTTTGTGTATCTGGGAATCAGCAAGGAGTTTGAACCCCTGCTCTTGGTGCCGATCGGTTTTGGCATGATCGTAGGTAACATCCCCGGAGTATCCGCACAAGGAATGGGCGTGGAAAATGAAGGCTCGGTACTTTCCTACCTCTATTTTGGGGTTGGCAAGGGTATATATCCCTCGCTGATCTTCCTGGGTGTGGGCGCATTGACGGATTTCTCGGCATTGATCGCAAATCCACGTCTGATCCTTCTAGGAGCCGCCGCCCAATTGGGGATCTTTGCTACCTTCATGGGTTCCATCCTATTGGGGTTCAATATCATGGAAGCAGCTTCAATCGGCATCATCGGTGGTGCAGACGGCCCCACTTCCATCTTTCTGGCATCCAAATTGGCACCACATCTTCTGGGATCAATCGCCCTGGCAGCGTATTCATATATGGCGTTGGTGCCGGTAATTCAACCCCCAATCATGCGGCTCCTGACCACCAAAAAGGAGCGGGTGATCCGCATGAAAAGCCTGCGGGTGGTTAGCAAAAAAGAGAAGATATTCTTCCCGATCGTAGCCTTCATCATTACTTCCCTAATTGCCCCGGGATCGGTGGTGTTGCTGGCAATGCTCTTTTTAGGCAATCTGCTGAAGGAAAGCGGAGTTACAGACCGGTTGGCAAATAGCGCAAAGACTGTTCTGATCGATGTGGTAACCGTGTTGATCGGGACCACCGTAGGTGCCAAAACTACCGCCGACGTGTTTCTGACGCCTGCTACGATCAAGATCTTCATTCTTGGTGCTGCCAGCTTCTGCGTGGCAACCGCCGCCGGAGTGCTCTTTGCTAAAATCATGAACCTCTTTTCCAAAAACAAGATCAATCCCCTGGTGGGTGCAGCCGGTGTATCGGCAGTTCCCGCCTCTGCCCGGGTGGTGCAAGTGGTGGGGCAACAGTATGACCGCTCAAACTACCTGGTGATGCACGCTATGGCGCCAAATGTTGCCGGAGTGGTGGGCTCTGCCGTTGCCGCCGGCGTTCTGTTGGGCATCCTCGGCTCCTAATCAGGACGTCCGCATATTGAGATCAAAACAGCAGCTATAGCCCTTTAGCCAGAGATTAGGCCCGAGATTAAGTTCCCGGGCTTTTTTTTGGCATTTTTCGGTATTTTCTTTAACCACCTTTTTCTCCCTCTTAGCGTAGCGTTCAACAAGTGGTCATCAAGCGTTAATCAAGCGTTAATTATTAACGCTTGATTAACGCTTGATTAAGAAGTGATGAACGCCATGAATACAGGGAGAAACTGGGGGATATATTGGTCTTTTAGCGGCATAAAGTGATAATGGTGGTATTGCCTGCGGCCGGGTTTTTTTCGTTGCAGTCGATTAGTGCTGCAGTTGGCGACGCTACGCGATGTAGGGGCGCTCGCCGTAGCGCCCAGTGTAGATGCGGAGTTGAGAGGGTTGAGAGGGTTGAGGGGGTTGAGAGGGTTGAGAGGGTTGAGGGGTATTGACGCCTCAGGAGAGGCACAATAACGGGAACGTGCCAGAGGCACGTGATACAAAGCATGCAGAAGATCGGGGTTACCACAAAACTGCGCAGCCATTTTGTGGAGTATAGTAGATGCGGCTTCCAACCGCATAATTGACGCCTCAGGAGAGGCGCAATAACGAGAACGAGCCAGAGGCACGAGATACACCAGCGAAACGAAGATCGGGGTTCCCGCAAAATTGCGCAGCCATGTTGTAGGGTGAAAGAAACGAGATACAAGCAATTTACAATGTACAATTTACAATGTACGATTAGCACTCAATCCGTTCACCATTCACCATTCACCGTTCACCGTTCACTGTTGCACGCAGCGCCTAATTCGTGGACAGAAAAAAGCGTCAAGATGACGCTTCAATCTGCGGAATCTGCGTGCCCGATCTGCGTCAATCTGCGTGAAATAGAAGCTACCCTGATCTCGAAAAAAAGCAATAGCAGTTTGCAGCTCCCCAAAAAATCGTACATCGTAAATTGTAAATCCTACATTCTAAATTGCGCGTAGCGCCTAATTAGTGTAAATTCGTGGACAGACAATTCTGCGAAGATCAGCACTGTATCTGAAATGCTCGTCCAAACCCAGGAGGGGTGACATTTGATAGCGCGAGGCACTGAAAGAGTGGTTTATCTGAGGTGGGAAGCCCGGAAATTGGGAATAAAAGCACACAGGGTAGCAGCGCGGGACTGTGGCTGTATATTTTTGTCCAATCCCGCGATTGCGAGTGGTCCTCAATATAGAAAAAATGGTTGACGGATTTTTATGGATATCAGACTATGCTATTATAGATCTTATGCCCTTGCAAACCGGCTTGGGATAGATCTCGACCGATACCGATGCTTTACAAGCGAAGCAAAACATGAGTTATTATATTGACGTGGGTGTGATGCCCATGAACGGATTTATCAATAGAGAGTTACATAATTCAGGGAGGAATTATGAAGAAACTATTTTTCTTATCTACCCTCAGCCTGCTGCTGGTCAGTGTGGCGTGGGGACAAACAATCGTGAACTTTGATGATGCAGAAAAATGGACTGCTGGATCTGCTTCCATTACAGGCTACGCCCTTGATCACATCTATACGGATGGTGTTTTTTCTGCCACAGGCGGCCCAGCACTAAGAAACACAACTTCAGATCAGGATGGTTATTCCGGAGCTTTGGGATCATATTCCTGGAGGCTGAAAAACGAGGAACCAGTAGATTGGAGGATAACCATAGCTTCCGGCGGGGTGTCCACATTTAGCATGGCTATCCGGCGTTGGGATGCAGACCCCTCACCGGCTTTTGATTTAGAGTATTCTACCGATGGAGGAAGCTTATGGGTTCCTGTTTCAGCAATAAATAACACAAGCTTGGATAATTCAAGTGATTGGAAGACCTTTAACGGTAACATAAACAGTTCAAATCCAAATATTCTCATTAGATTGGTAGCTACCGGAACTACTGAAAGAATAATGATAGATGACTTTACATGGATAGGTTATTCTGGGGGCGACCCCATTGCCGAGGCCCCCACTTTCAATCCCCCTGCCGGAAATTATATCAGTGCTCAATCAGTTATTCTCAGCTCTGCCACTCCCGGCGCTGCCATCTATTACACTTTAAACGGCGATAATCCCACAGATGGCAGCACATTATACACCTCTGCCATCCAGATCACAGAAAGCACTACCGTGAAGGCTATAGCGTATGCTACAGGATACATACCCAGTTCAGTAGCCATCGCTGAATATGTGATCGAGACCGCAAACCATGCCACAATTCCTTATTCTCAGACCTTCGATACGGATCTGGGCGATACTTACAGCTACAGTGTGTCCGGTCCCACCAAGACTTGGTATCATACCGACGGTGCTGCTGCGGTTAATGGTTTCAACTCCGGCGATACCGAAGAAGACTGGTTGATCCTGCCCGGTTTGAATATGAACTTGAACCAATATGAAACGATGATTTTTGACACATGGGGATTACATGGAACACCCGGAGAGGACAACTATTTGAAGCTGTATTATTCTACAAACTATGCGGGTATAGGGGATCCCGGCAGCGCAATATGGACTGAGATTCCCTTTACAGCGCCGGCAGAACCTGATGTCTGGGCAAACTCCGGTCTGCTAGACCTATCTGCTATCTCCGGAACCGACGTGTTTTTTGCCTTCAAATATTACGCTGTTTCAGGAAACTACACATATTGGAAAGTCGATAACATCGATATCTACAATCTGGATCCCAATCAAGCAGTCGTAACTGTGAGCACATCCGCTCTCAGCGGCTTCACTTATGAGATTGACAATGGACCATCAGCAAGCCAAAGCTTTACGGTGACCGGTGTAAACCTGAGCGGCCCGATCAGTATCTCCGCGCCGGCGAATTACAAGATTTCCAGCAATGCTCTGATGTGGGGCGGCAGTGTAAATTTGAATCCCGTCGGTGGCACGGTTGCTGAAAAGATAATTTATGTCAGAATGGACTCCGGTCTCTCCGGCGGCACATATTCCGGAGACATCACCATCAGCTCTTCAGGGGTAGCAAATCAAAGCATCGCATTAAGCGGCTCGGTTACTGTACCGACCGCTCCTGTTGCCAATCTCTTCATCAGCGAATACATCGAAGGTAGCAGCAACAACAAAGCTCTTGAAGTCTATAATGCTTCGGGCGCAGACGTGAATCTGGCTGATTATAAGCTCGTATTGTATAGCAATGGAGCCACAACCCCGGGTAACACCCTTCAAATGGAGGGCACTCTGGCTGCTGGAGCTGTCTATGTGGTGGCAAATGCTGGCTCAAATCAAGCTATTCTTGATTTAGCAGACGTCACTTCAACCGTGACCTATTATAATGGAGATGATGCCGTGGCATTGGTTTATGTTCCGGATGAAAGCATCATAGACCAGATTGGTGAAATTGGTGTAGATCCCGGATCCGCATGGCCGGTAGCCGGTGTAACCGGTGCCACCGCGAATCATACACTTATCCGTAAACCAACTGTTGCTACCGGTAATACAGACTGGGCAGCGCAACAGGGAACAAATGCCGAGGATAGCGAATGGATCGTGATGCCTCAGGACTATATTGCCAATCTGGGCACGCACACTTACAATCCCGGTGCTCAATACGCAGAAATGCCCGTTTTTGATCCTCCTGCCGGCACCTACTTCTCCTCTGTGTCAGTTACAATTACTAGCACCACTGCCGGAGCCGCTATCCGCTATACTACCGATGGTACAGATCCCACAGCCACAACCGGAACTCTTTATTCCGGGCCGGTTAGCATTTCATCAACTACAACTCTGAAGGCTATTGCCTATGCCGGCGGATATGAACCCAGCCTGGTGAATACGGCAGATTACACTATCACCAGCTCCACCCAGGTGGCGGATATTGCCACGCTGCGAGCTCAGACCACCGGATCCAACGTCTATACCCTCACCGGGGAAGCAATTCTCACTTTCCAACAGAGCAGCCGGAATCAGAAATACATCCAGGATGCCACAGGAGCCATACTGATCGACGATAATGCCGGAAACATCACTACTACTTATAACCTCTACGATGGCATCACCGGTATCAGCGGAACCCTCACTCTTTATAGTAACCTGCTGCAATTTGTTCCGGTTGCCGATCCCGGAGAAGCAACTTCATCCAACAACGTGGTAGAGCCTGAAGTTCGTACTCTGGCAAGCCTTAGCGCTGTGGATCAGGCAAAACTGATCAAGGTGATGAATGTGACCATTACCGGTGCTGCCACTTTCCCCTCAAATGCAGCGAATCTGACGGCTACCGATCCCACGGCATCGCTCACCTTGAGAACCTTCCCGGGTGCGGATTATGCCGGAACAGCCATTCCCACAGATCCGGTGAATCTCACCTGCCTGGTGGGCCAATACAACGATACAATGGAGATCGGACACCGTTTTCTCAGTGATATCGAAGAGATTGGCGGTCAATTGGCGAGCCCCGTAGTGGACTTATCCCTTATGGATAATATGCTATACCTTGATTGGAACGCAGTAAGCGGTGCCTCCTCTTACAGAGTGGAAGCCGCGGATGATCCCTATGCTGCTACTTTCAGCGTGTTGGGAACCACTACCGATCCGGGTATGCTGATCACTCCAAGCTCAGCTAAGAAGTTTTACCGTGTGATCGCCCTGCCATAAGGCATTGTAATCAGTTATATGGATGCGGGATGCCTGAGGGTGTCCCGCTTTTTGCTTTATGAAAATAAACCGTGTCTATCTCACGGGCAAAAAATTGGCTGAGTATGAACCGGTAATGAAGCCTCCTGCCCCTATTACCAATAGTCTTTATGCGGTTCGTCAGTGGCAGGAAAAAGCCTCAGGGCAGAGAAATGCATTGACATAATTCTCGAGCTGAAATACAAGGTTAACGATAAGATAAAACGCAAGAATATAGAGTGAGCCGTAAAAAAGTTATTGACAAAAAAAGTGGTTCGAAATTGATTGGCAAAACCTTACGCCGATGTAGCTCAATGGCAGAGCAATTGATTTGTAATCAATAGGTTGGGGGT
Source organism: Cloacimonetes bacterium UBA5284 (assembly GCA_002410505.1). Lineage (GTDB taxonomy): Bacteria > Cloacimonadota > Cloacimonadia > Cloacimonadales > Cloacimonadaceae > UBA5456. Next base: position 24,075 of record DHSO01000021.1, read on the forward strand.
TCAACTCCCTTCATCGGCTCCATAGATGTGGAGAGGTTCCCGAGCGGCCAAAGGGAACAGACTGTAAATCTGTCGTCAGACGACTTCGGAGGTTCGAATCCTCCCCTCTCCACCACACCTTGCCTTAGCGGGAGTAGCTCAGTTGGCTAGAGCATCAGCCTTCCAAGCTGAGGGTCGCGGGTTCGAACCCCGTTTCCCGCTCCATTTTTTTAATGTCATCAATTTTTAGGTGGCGTAGAGACATGCTCAAGTAGCTCAGTCGGTAGAGCACATCCTTGGTAAGGATGAGGTCACCGGTTCAAATCCGGTCTTGAGCTCCATTTTTGAAAACAGGTTACGGGGCTTGCGGAAGCCGCGTAATCCAGTTCAATTTTATATAGCGAATAATACAAGGACATGGAATAGCAATTCCAGGAGGAACAATGGCAAAAGAAAAATTCGTACGTACCAAGCCACACGTAAACGTTGGTACGATTGGTCACATCGACCATGGTAAGACTACGCTCACAGCGGCGATTACCGCTTACCTTGCAAAAAAGGGCGGAGCCAAATTCCGTTCTTTCGATAGTATTGATAATGCACCCGAAGAAAAAGCTCGTGGTATCACCATAGCCACTTCTCACGTTGAATATGAAACCGAAAACCGTCACTATGCCCACGTTGACTGCCCCGGTCATGCTGACTACATTAAAAACATGATCACCGGTGCCGCTCAGATGGACGGTGCCATACTCGTTGTAAGCGCCTATGACGGTCCCATGCCTCAGACTCGTGAGCACATTCTGCTTGCCCGTCAGGTAGGCGTGCCTGCCATCGTGGTATTCATGAACAAATGCGACCTCGTTGAAGACGAAGAGTTGCTGGACCTGGTAGAGATGGAAGTTCGCGAACTTCTGGATAAATACGAATTTCCCGGCGATGAAGTTCCTGTCATTCGCGGTTCCGCCCTCAAGGGCTTGAATCAGGATCCCGAAGGTGAAGCTCAGATTCAAGCTTTGATGGATGCTGTGGACAGCTACATTCCGCTACCCGACCGCGCTGTGGACAAACCCTTCCTGATGCCGGTTGAAGACGTGTTCTCGATTCCCGGCCGTGGTACGGTTGCTACCGGTCGTGTAGAACGCGGCGTAATCAAGGTTGGCGACAAGATCGAGCGCGTAGGTATCCGCGAGACTGTGGAAACCACTTGCACCGGCGTGGAAATGTTCCGCAAGCTTCTGGACGAAGCTCAGGCCGGCGACAACGTTGGTTTGTTGCTTCGCGGCTTTGCCAAGACCGACGTGGAACGCGGACAGGTTCTTGCCAAACCAAAATCGATCACCCCTCACACCAAGTTCATAGGCCAGACCTATATTCTGACCAAAGACGAAGGCGGACGCCACAAACCGTTCCAAACCGGTTACCGTCCTCAGTTCTATTTCCGCACCACCGACGTTACCGGAACCCTCACTTTGCCTGAAGGCATCAAGATGGTTATGCCCGGCGACAACGTGGAAATCAATGCCGAACTCATCACCCCGATTGCCATGGAACAGGGACTTCGCTTCGCTATCCGCGAAGGCGGTCACACCATCGGCAGCGGTGTTGTATCCAGCATTATTGAGTAAGCTGTACAAATCGGAAAAGAAAGATGAGAGATATAGTAATCCTGGCTTGCGAAGAGTGCAAGAATCGTAACTATACGACGACGCGCAACAAACGCAAGCATCCGAACAGGATGGAGCTGAAGAAATACTGCCCCACCTGCCGGAAACACACAAATCACAAACAGCGCTAAACGCTGATTAATAGATGTTGCAGGACAGTAGTTCAACTGGTAGAGCACCGGTCTCCAAAACCGGGGGTTGCGGGTTCGATTCCTGCCTGTCCTGCCAACATTATTTTCCGGGAGCTGTGAGCAGCATTAAACCGGGAAAAATGGTGAGATAAATGAAATTTGAAAATGTAAGTCGCTTTTTCCGCGATGTACGTTCCGAGATGAAATCGGTTAGCTGGCCCGGAAAGGATGACCTCAAAGAGGGCACAGTGGTAGTGATAGTGATGTCCGCCATCGTTGCCATTTTCCTTTCTTTGGTAGATTTTGGCTTTTCGAAGATCTTGGAAATACTATTTTAAGGGGAAGACCTGTGGCAATGAAATGGTATGTGATCCATACCTACTCAAGTTTTGAGAACAAGGTAAAGACCGCGATCGAAAAGGGTCTGGAAGGAACCGAACTTGGCAAATCCGTCGGTCGCTTGCTGGTGCCCGTGCGCAAGACTTTTATCATTCGAGACGGCAAGAAGATCGAGCGGGAACGCAAGGTTTTTACCAGTTATGTGATCCTTGAAGCGGACATGAGTCCCGAGCTGAAGACCTACATCTTGAGTATGGCGGGCGTAACCAGTTTTTTGGGAATGAGCAAGGAGCACAAGGAGCCCATCGCGCTGCCTCAGGATGAAGTGGATCGTTTGCTGGGTATAGCAGATCCCGATCGCGATTTCAAGACTTTTTCTTATATGCCCGGAGATTTGGTGCGTGTGATATCCGGTCCTTTCTCTGATTTTGAGGGCATAGTACAAAAAACTGCCGATGAAGGCAATAAGCTGGTGATAGATGTTACGGTGTTTGGCCGTCGCACGCCTGTAGAGCTTAATGGAAATCAGGTAGAACTGATCAAGAAATAGATATTTAAACAAATGAGGATATAAATCATGGCAAAACCAAAAGATGCCGTAGCAATCATAAAATTGCAGCTTCCTGCCGGCAAAGCTACACCTGCTCCCCCGGTTGGTCCCGCCTTGGGTCAAGCCGGCGTGAACATACCAGAATTCTGCCGCCAGTTTAATGATAAAACCCAGGATCAACCCGGAATGGTATTTCCGGTAGTGATCTATGTAGCAAAGAATAAATCATTCACTTTTGAGATCAAGACTCCTCCGGCCAGTGTGCTGATCAAAAAGGAAGCGGGACTCGCCAAAGGATCCGCTACCCCCAACAAAGCCAAAGTGGGAAAATTGAATCAGGCGCAGCTGAAGACGATTGCAGAGCTCAAAATCCAGGATATGAATTGCCATTCCCTTGAATCCGCTATGAGTATGATCGCAGGTACTGCACGGAGCATGGGCGTCACCATTGAGGATTGACTCCACCCGGTGCAGGAGATAGTATTCATAAAGGAGATTCAATGAAACATAGTAAAAGGTACAAAGTCGCCTATGCGATGTATGACCGCCAAAAGCGTTTTGAACTCGATGACGCGCTCAAGCTTTTGAAGAGCCTGCCGGCTCCGAAGTTTGACGAAACGGTCGAAGTTCACTTCAATCTTGGCGTGGATCCTCGCAAAGCCGATCAGCAGATCAGAAACTCGCTGATCTTACCTCATGGAACAGGTAAGACCATGCGTGTGCTGGTTTTTGCTGAAGGTGACAAAGCAGACGAAGCCAGAAATGCTGGCGCCGATTACGTAGGAGTAGATGAACTCGTGGAAAAGATCACCGGTGGGTGGTTCGATTTCGACGTGGTCATCACCACTCCAAACCTGATGGGACGTATCGGAAAATTAGGCCGTGTCCTCGGTCCGCGCGGACTGATGCCCAATCCCAAAGTGGGAACCGTAACAATGGATATTGCCAAAGCCGTTGAAGAAGCAAAAGGCGGAAAGGTCACTTACAGAGTGGACAAATTCGCAAACTTGCACGTTCCGGCCGGCAAGATCAGTTTCGAAGAAGGCAACTTGAAAGACAATGTGAAAGCCATCCTCGCAGCGGTTCTCAAAGAACGCCCCGCAACCTTGAAAGGCGTTTTTATAAAGAGCATCACTCTGTGCACCACCATGGGCCCCGGCATCAAACTACAGGTCGCAAGCGCAACCTTGGCAGCAAAGAGCTAAAGGGAGGCACGAAAACATGGTTCAACAATACAAAGTAGATACCGTAAAGAACCTCGTCGAAAGACTGAGCAGCGCAAAAGCGATCGTACTGGTGGATTACAAGGGAATAAACATCGAACAGGTGAATGAGCTGCGCAACCGCTTCCGCACAGAGAAGGTGGACTACCTGGTGCAGAAAAACACCCTGCTCAAAATTGCATTGAACGAACTGGGAATTACCGAACTGGACGACTATCTGAAGGGTCCCACCGCCGTAGCGGTATGCCTGGAAGAAGAAGTTGCCCCCGCTCGTGTAATCGCAAAGTTCATAAAAGAAGTAATGGAAGAGGCCGACTATCCCAGCTTCAAAGCCGGATACGTGGCAGGACACGTATTTAGCCCCAAAGAGCTCAAAGCTCTGGCTACCCTTCCCAGCCGTGATGAACTTCTGGGCAAAGTGCTGGGCAGCATGACTGCTCCACTCACTGGATTCATGGCGGTCAACCAGGGTGTTATCCGCAAATTTGTATATGCGGTGGACGCACTCATAAAAAAACAAGCTGATGCCAGCTAATAAAAAATTATTCATATATCCGATGGAGGAAAGATGTCCGATAAAAAACAACAAGTAATTGACCTGATTAAAGAAATGACCGTTCTTGAGCTCTCTGAACTCGTCAAAGAAATGGAAGAGATATTTGGCGTATCCGCCGCTGCTCCTGTGGCCGCCTTTGCCGCTCCTGCCGGTGGCGCTGCCGAAGCTAAAGAAGAGCAAAGCGAATTTGACGTGATCCTCTCCAGTGCTGGGGACAAGAAGATCAACGTGATCAAAGTGGTTCGCGAAATCACCAACCTTGGTCTGAAAGAAGCCAAAGACCTCGTAGATAGCGCTCCGAAAGCTATCAGTGAAAAAGTAAGCAAAGAAGAAGCCGAAACATTAAAGAAGAAACTTGAAGACGCCGGCGCAACCGTCGAACTTAAGTAATTCGGCTATATGCCAAAACATATGTCCAAAAAAAGTCCAACCGGACTTTTTTTGGACTAATTTAGCTAATTATCATCAGAAAAATGGCAAAACCCGCCGATCTTTTTGGCAAAGCTGTGGACCGCTGGCAAGAAGCGTGTGCCATACACAATACCAACCCCTACCGAATGTGTCTAAAGGGCACAAAGGAGTGAGCTTTTGAGAAAGATCAAAAGTTATTCCCGTATCTCCGGACGATTTGCCGAGCTGGGTATTCCAGAAGTAGAGATTCCCAATCTGCTGGCTATGCAGTTGGAATCTTTCAATGAGTTTCTACAAAAGGACATCCACCCGCAACGCAGAACGAAGAAAGGACTGCAGGCCGTCTTTGAATCTATCTTCCCCATCGAAGACAACAAAGGCAATTTCCTACTCGAATTTATCGAATACAATGTGCTGCAAGAAAAGTATGGGATAGACGAATGCCGTGAGCGTAATCTGTCTTATCAAGCCCCATTAAAGGCCAAAATGCGCCTCTCCGTCTTTGAAACCACCGAAACCGGTCGGGAACATAAAGACACCCTGGAGCAAGACGTGTTTTTGGGCGAAATACCACTGGTTACGGATCAGGGTACTTTCGTGGTGAATGGCGCTGAACGCGTTATCATATCCCAGCTGCAACGCTCTCCCGGGGTATTTTTTTCCGAAGAAAAACACCCCTCCGGCAAAACCCTGTATTCCGCGAAAGTGATACCCTACAACGGCTCCTGGCTAGAATTTGATATCGATATTCACGACGTGATGTATGTTCACATCGATAAACGCCGCAAATTGCCGGTTACCACTCTGCTTCGCGCAATCGGCATCTCCGGTAACCATGACTTGCGAAAGACATTCTATAATACGGAAACTGTAAGCATCGCGGAGGCAAAAAACCGCCACTTGTTCAAAGACATAAAAGTAAGTGGCGTGGAAGAACCGATCGCCTTTGCCAACGAACAGGTGAACGATACTCTGATCAAGATTTTGGGCGAGTATAAGATCAAGAAAGTTGAAGTAATAGACTATGATTTTGAGATCGCCCGCAAGGTGTTGGAAAACACCATGGCTAAAGACCCCACCTATAACCAGGAAGAGGCGCTAAAGAAGATCTATTCTCTCATTCGGCCCGGCGAAGACGCTCCACTGGAAGTGGCTCGACAGCTGGTGGATCGCATGTTCTTCAATGAAAAGCGTTATAACCTGGGCGATGTGGGACGCTACAAGATAAACTCCCGTCTGGGCATAAATGTGGACAGCTCCGTGATGACACTCACGGTGGAAGACTTCGTTCATATCTTTAAAACCCTGATCAATATCTATCACGATCAGGACGAGGTGGACGATATTGATAACCTCTCCAATCGCCGCGTTCGCACCGTAGGCGAATTGCTGCAAGAACAGTATAATTCCGGGCTTGCCATGGTCGCTCGCATTATTCAGGAGCGCATGGCAATCTCAAATATAGATGAAATAACAGTTCATGACCTCGTGAACAGCAATGCGCTGATCAATGTGGTTCAAGGATTCTTCCTCACCGGTCAGCTATCTCAGTTTATGGAACAGACCAATCCTCTTGCCGGATTGCGTCATAAACGAGCGCTCTCCGCGTTGGGTCCCGGCGGACTTACTCGTGATCGTGCTGGATTTGAGGTTCGGGACGTTCATGCTTCACACTATGGGCGCGTGTGCCCCATCGAGACTCCTGAAGGGCCAAACATCGGCCTTATCGTGTCGCCTGCTATCTATAGCCGCATCAATTCCCTTGGTTTTATCGAAACTCCTTACCGGAAGGTGTCGGATGGTGTGGTAAGCGATGAATATGTGTATATGGACGCTGCCGAGGAAGAGAAATACATTATTGCTCAATCGGATGTGCATCTGGACGACAATCGCCGCATCACGGACGAGATGATCTTTGCCCGCGAAAGGGGAGAATTCATCCAGGTGAGCCCCAATGAAATACAATATATGGACGTGGCTCCGCAGCAGATGGTTTCTGTATCCGCGGCGATGATTCCGTTCTTGGAACACGACGACGCGAACCGCGCTCTGATGGGCTCGAACATGCAACGTCAGGCGGTCCCACTCATCAATCCGCAAGCCCCCATCGTGGGCACCGGAATGGAAAAGATCGCCACCATGGATACTTCGGATATTGCCATCGCTCCTTACGATGCCACAGTGGTGAACGTAACCTCTGCTTACATCGATTTGAAGGCATTGGATGAAAAAGACGAAGCCCTGTATCTGGGTGTCGGCAGCAGAATCAAGCTGAAGAAATTTGTGCGTACGAACCAGGACACCTGTGCCAATCAACGACCGATCGTGCGGATTGGTGACACCGTGCGCAAGGGCCAGCCGCTATCGGACGGCGCTTGCGTGGAAGACAACCGACTGGCTTTGGGGACAAACATGATGGTTGCCTTTATGCCCTGGTATGGATACAATTATGAAGACGCCATCATACTCAGCGAAAAAGTGGCTCGTGAAGACACTCTCACCTCCATCTACATAGAAGAAATGGAAGTGTTGGTTCGCAACGTGAAAAACGGTCGTGAAGAACTGGCCTACGACATCCCTAATGTTCCTTCTCATGCCCTGCGCAATCTGGACAAAACCGGTATTATCCGGGTAGGCTCCGTGATCCAGGCCGGGGACATCATCGTGGGCAAGGTTACTCCCAAAAGCATTGAGATCGATCCTTCTCCGGAAGAGAACCTGATGCGTGCCCTATTTGGCGACAGAGCCGGTGATTTTACCAACAGCTCTCTGAAGGCCAAGCCGGGCATGGAAGGCGTTGTGATAGACGTTAAGGTGTTTTCCCGCTTGGAAGATGGTGCCGATCAGGAAGACGAGAGTGACGAGAAGATTCGCAAATTGAAAGCGGAATTGGCTTTGCGTCGCAAGAAAGTGGATGAGTTCAAAGAAGAAAAGATCTCCGCTATCCTGCTGGGCCAAAAAGCCAAAACCATTTGGGACGAAAAGACCAACGAGTTCTTTATCGCACCCGGTAAGAAGATAAATAAAGAAGACCTCAAACGGATCAACTTCAAGAAGCTGGATCTGGATGTGGAATTGGTGGAAGATGCTGAAGTAAACAACATCATCTACCAGGATATCGCGCTGAAGATAAAGCAATCTCTGGAGCAAAGCGAAAACATCTACAAGAAATCCCGCGAACGCATCAAACACGGTGATGAACTGCAATACGGCGTGCGCAAGATGGTGAAGGTCTATGTAGCCAAAAAACGCAAGATCGAGGTTGGCGACAAGATGGCGGGACGTCATGGAAATAAAGGCGTTATCTCCATTATAGCGCCCATCGAAGATATGCCCTTTATGGAAGACGGCACTCCGGTAGACATCGTTCTCAATCCGCTGGGCGTGCCTTCCCGTATGAATATCGGGCAGATCATGGAGACTCACCTTGGCCTGGCCGCAAAATATCTTGGTTTTGAAGTGGAAACCCCCATCTTTGACGGTGCCAGCAATGAAGATATCCGTACAGAATTGCGTAATGCCGGCTTTGCCGAAGATGGCAAGATGGTGTTATACGACGGCAAGAACGGCAATCCATTCAAGGAACGAGTTACGGTCGGCATAATCTACATGATGAAGCTGAACCACTTGGTAGCAGACAAGATGCATGCCCGCTCCACGGGGCCTTATTCTCTGATTACGCAACAGCCTCTGGGCGGAAAGGCTCAGCATGGTGGTCAGCGTCTGGGAGAAATGGAAGTATGGGCTTTGGAAGCTTATGGCGCAGCTCATCTCCTGGAAGAAATGCTCACCATCAAGAGTGACGATGTGGATGGGAGAAACAACGCCTTCAAAGCAATAACGCGCGGCGAGAATCCGCCTCCTCCGGGAGTGCCGGAATCCTTCAACGTGCTGGTTAGTGAGCTCAAATCTCTGGGCTTTGACATCGAATTCGTTAAAGACGACGAAGGCAAATAGGGGGATTACAGGATGAAAGATACAAGACGTGAAGTAAGACCCGGTGAGTATGACGCTGTTCGCATCAAGATAGCTTCCCCGGAAACCATAATCAACGAGTGGTCGCACGGTGAGGTGACCAAGCCTGATACCCTCAACTACCGTACTCTGAAGCCGGAAAAAGACGGTCTCTTTTGCGAGCGCATCTTTGGCCCGGAACGGGATTATGAATGTGCTTGCGGAAAATATAAAAAGAAACGCTTTCAAAACACAGTGTGCGAACGCTGTAATGTGTTGGTAACCACCAGCCGGGTTCGCCGCACTCGCATGGGGCATATCCAGCTGGCAGTACCTATTGCCCACATCTGGTTCGTAAAATCCGCCCCTTCCAAGATTGGTACGCTGTTGGATATGACGATCAAGGATCTGGAGCGTGTGCTCTATTATGAATCCTTCATCGTGATCGATCCGGGTGATAGTCCTTACGAGAAGATGGAGCTTTTGGAAGTAGATGAATATTATGAAATCAAAGATAAGGTCGGCGATAACTTCGTAGCCATGATGGGAGCGGAGGCTGTGAAAGAGCTTCTGGACCGCATCAATCTGAAAAACGAAGCGCTGGATCTGAGAACTCGCCTCAAATTTGAGGAATCTGCCCTTAGAAAGCAGAAACTGATCAACAAGCTGAAGATCGTGGACGCCTTCATCAAGAGCGGAAACTCTCCCGCTCATATGATTTTGGAAGCTTTACCGGTATTGCCGCCTACCTTGCGGCCGCTGGTTCCACTGGAAGGCGGCAGATTTGCCACGGCAGATTTTAACGATCTCTATCGCCGCGTGATCACCCGCAACAACCGCCTCAAGGGTCTGCTCGAAATCCGCGCACCCGAGGTGATCTTGCGCAATGAAAAACGCATGTTGCAAGAAGCGGTGGACGCTTTGATCGACAACAGCCGTAAAGCCCGCCCCGTGCGTGGCAGAGGCAACCGTCCGCTCAAATCCCTCACCGATCAATTGAAGGGTAAGCAAGGCAGATTCCGCCAGAACCTGCTGGGGAAACGAGTGGATTATTCCGGCCGTTCGGTGATCACCGTGGGTCCGGAATTGAAACTCTATCAATGCGGTTTGCCCAAAGATATGGCAGTCGAGCTGTTCAAGCCCTACCTCATCGAACGACTGCAGAAGATGGGCGAAGTGGATAAGGTAAAGAATGCCAAGAAACTCATCGAAAGAAAGCAACCGGAAATCTGGAGCATTCTGGAAGATGTGGTGAAAGATTATCCTATCCTGCTGAATCGTGCGCCCACTCTTCACCGATTGGGTATCCAGGCATTTATGCCGATCCTTACGGACAATAAAGCCATCCAACTGCACCCTATGGTTTGTGTGCCGTTTAATGCAGACTTTGACGGTGACCAGATGGGAGTGTATGTGCCGCTTTCTCTGGAAGCGCAGATCGAAGCACGGGTGCTGATGCTCTCTACCCGAAACCTGTTACTGCCCGCGAATGGCAGATTGGCTATGGCTGCAAACCAGGACATTGTCTTGGGATGTTATTATCTCACCATGACAGAGTGTGACCCGCCGGAAGACTTTACAAACATGAAGCACTTCTATGGTCCGGACGATGTGATCTCCGCCTACGAAAACGAAGAACAGCTTTGCAGCGTGAAAGGTGATGCGGTGGTTGAGCGTAGTCTGGATCTACATACCTGGATCCGTGTAAAGATCGAAGGAAACTACATCGTAACCACTGTCGGCCGTGTGATCTTCAACCAGATTATCCCCGAAGAAGTGGGATATCAAAACATCACTTATGACAAAGGTAAGATCAACGATCTGGCAATGCTGAGCTACGACGCTGTGGGTCAAGCCCGCACCGCGGAATTCCTGGATGAACTCAAAGCTACGGGATTCCGTTATGCCACCCGCGCCGGTGTTACCTTCAGCTTTGGTGACATCATAGTTCCCAAACGCAAAGACGAGATTATCGATGAATCCGAACAGGAAGTGATGAAGATCTCAAATCTGCATCAACAGGGCGGAATTACGGAAAACGAACGTATGGGCCGTGTGGTGGACACTTGGAAAAAGACCACCGTGCGTGTGACCGACGAGATGATGGACGAGCTGTCAAATACCCGTAACGGCTTGAACGCCATCTATATGATGTATAAATCCGGTGCTCGTGGATCCAAGGATCAGATCAAACAGCTGGGTGCTATGCGTGGGTTGATGGACAAGCCCTCCAAGATCGGCTCCACCGGTGGTGCTGATGTGATCGAAACCCCCATCAAATCTAACTTTAAGCAAGGCCTGACCGTGCTGGAATACTTCATCTCCACCCACGGTGCCCGTAAGGGTCTGGCCGACACCGCGCTGAAAACTGCCGACGCAGGTTACCTGACCCGCCGTCTGGTGGACGTGGCTCAAAACGCCATCATCACGATGGACGATTGTGGCACAAACCGTGGCGTTCATATGAGCTTTTTGAAAGAAGGCAACGAGATCGTTCAAGCTCTTGCCGAGCGCATTCAGGGCCGCTATGCCGCAGAGGATATAATAGATCCTATCTCTCCCACCGACAAGGTATTGGTATATGCCGGCGAGGAGATCAGCGATAAAATGGCGCGTATCATCCAAAATACCGGACTTACAAGTGTCCATGTGCGCAGTGTGTTGACCTGCGAAGCCGAGCGTGGCCTTTGTGCCAAATGCTACGGACGCAATCTCGCCACTCTCAAACCCGTGGTTATGGGCGACCCTGTGGGCGTTATCGCGGCTCAGAGCATCGGTGAACCCGGTACTCAGCTTACTCTGCGTACTTTCCACATCGGTGGCGCTGCATCCACGGCTACCGACCTGGCAGAAGTAGCTTCTGCTCACGATGGCATCGTGGTATTCGATAGAATGAATACCGTCACAAACACCGAAAACCACTTGATTTCGGTATCGCATTTGGGTAAAATGATGATCGTGGATGAAAAAGACCAAAACAAAGTCTTGGAAGAATACAAGGTGGAATACGCTGCAACCGTTCACGTTCGTGACGGACAAAAGATTGCCACCAATACCAAGCTGCTTTCCTGGGATCAATTCAACAATCCCCTTATTTCGACTGCCCAGGGTAAGCTGCATTATGAACACTTCATCAAAGATATCACTTACAAAGAAGAGTACAACGACATCACCTTCAGTCGCGATATCACCATCATCGAATCCAAAGACCGCAAAAAACAGCCCCAGTTCAAGATTGTGGATCAGGACGGCACGATCCGCTTGATCCCGCTTCCCACCGGCTTGGTAGTTCGCGTGGAAGACGGCAGTTTTGTTCACCAGGGAGATATCCTGGGTCAGACCTCCCGTATGACCATCAAACAGCGCGATATCACCGGTGGCTTGCCCCGAGTGCAAGATCTCTTTGAAGCTCGTGTGCCCAAAGACAAAGCCCGCATTTCGGATATCGACGGGGTGGTTACCATAGGTGGCCTGAAGAAAACCGGACGTGATATTTTCGTTACCCCGCCCAATGGACTTTTTGCTCCCAACGACGGGCAGGTGGTGGTGCTTACCGACGACGATAAGCGGCAGCACATATATGTACTGAACAAAAAGACCGTGCTGGCAGAAAATGCCGGTAAGTGCAAGATTATCACCGAGGGCAAAAAGACTGTGGTGCAGATCGGCAAACGGGGTCAAAAACCGGTGGAATATGCCATCCCGAGATCTCAGGAACTCATTGTTTCCGAAGGTGAATCCGTGAAAGAAGGTGCCGCGTTGTGTGGCAAAGTCTTCATGGTTCCTGCGGAACAAGAAAGCATCGTGGAATCCGGGGATATGGTGAGTGACGGACAGCCCCTGGCCGGCCGCAAATACTCCATCCCCACCGGAAAGCGCATCATCGTTCACCAAGGCGACCGCGTTGAGAGTGGCGATGCTCTGTCCGACGGCCCGCTGGATCCTCATGATATGCTGGTAAAAGGTGTGATCGAGGCTCAGATGCTGATTCTGAACGAGATTCAGGAAATCTATCGTAAACAGGGCGTGAAGATCGACGACAAGCATGTAAGCGTGATAATCCGTCAGATGTTTAAAAAAGTACGCATTACAGACAGTGGCAGCACCGGCTTCCTGCAAGGAGATATTGTGGACAAAATCCGCGTGGAGCGCGAAAACCGCGAAGCGATCTCCTTTGACAAGCAACCTGCCCAGTTTGAACAACTGCTTTTGGGCATCACCAAAATTTCTCTCTTGACGGATAGCTGGCTTTCTTCAGCGTCGTTCCAAGAAACTACAAAAGTACTCACAAAGGCCGCCATAGAAGGCAGCATGGACTATCTGGAGGGGCTCAAAGAGAGCATTATCCTGGGCCATCGCATCCCTGTGGGTACCGGTACCAAAACCTATAACAATATGATCAAGGAAGCCGTTGCCAATGGCGATACGGTTGCCCAAATCATCAGCAAACTTGCGCACCCGGATGTGAGCGAGGAAGCTGAGGATATCCTTGATTTTTAGATAATTACACATACACTGAAATAAAGATAAGGAGAAAATCAGTGCCGACCATCAATCAACTGATCCGAAAAGGAAGAACTGCTGTTGAGATCAAAAAGAAAAACAGGGCGCTAATGGGATGTCCGCAAAGGCGCGGAGTATGCACTCGTGTTTACACGACTACGCCCAAAAAACCCAACTCAGCTCTTCGTAAAGTCGCTCGTGTCCGTCTTGTGAACGGATTTGAAGTTACAGCCTATATTCCCGGTGAAGGACATAATTTGCAAGAACACTCCATCGTGCTGGTGCGCGGTGGCCGTGTAAAAGACCTTCCCGGTGTTCGCTATCATATCGTCCGCGGTGCTCTGGATTCTGCCGGAGTGGAAAAACGCACAAATTCACGCTCCAAATATGGAACTAAGCGTCCCAAGAAAAAGTAGGAGGGATATCTAAATGCCAAGAAAACGCAAAGCTATAGTACGTGAAGTACTTCCGGATCCCAAATACAACGACGTCGTCCTTACCAAGTTCATGAACTGCTTGATGGTAAAGGGCAAAAAATCTCTTGCCGAAAAGATCGTATACGGTGCTTTCGAACTCATCCAGGAAAAGACCAAACAGGAACCCTTGGAAGTCTTTAAAACCGCTCTGGAAAACGTTCGCCCGCAGGTGAAAGTGGTTTCCCGCCGCGTTGGTGGTTCAAACTACCAGATCCCCATGGAAGTGAACGAGAAAAACGGCCGTGCCATAGCCTTCAGATGGATCATCGGAAACTCTCGCTCCCGCAGCGAAAAAACCATGACTGAAAAGCTCGCCGCCGAATTGATCGCCGCCTTCAAAAAAGAAGGCTCCTCGATCAAAAAACGCGAAGATACCCACAAGATGGCAGAGGCAAACCGCGCTTTTGCTCACCTGAGATGGTAGTATTTACATAAAGCTATCCCCGAAGGTCATCACTGCGCTGATGACCTTCTTTCTTTTGGCTATCCGAGAGATTGCAATCTGTGTATCTTTGAAACAAGAGAATCCGGACAATGGTGGATGAAAGCGCGTAATACCCATTGCGCCTGGTACCATGGTTGCTGATTTCCCGGCTGTGGTACAGAAGAATCTGAATGATGCGTTGATGGTTTTTTGCATCGTTGTTACCTTTTCTCATTTCTGCTTGACATGAATGCATTCTCCAGTATTATACATAGCTCAAAGAAATACGGACAAAGCCTTGAAATATAAGGAGAGATAAATGCTGAAAAGAGCCTTGATAATACTCAGTTTGGGCCTGATTGCCGGGTTTTTGTGGGGGCAAGTAACTATTTTTAACGAATGTGTGACTCCCTTTGGTGCAATACCGGAATTCTGGACCTCCCACAACGGTGGTGGGCTCGAAATATACCAAAGCGGCAACGGTGGTTATCTTTTGTTTGATCACAGTGAAGACTGGGTGATGAGCAATTCCTATGACCTCAGTGCCTACTCCGGGTTGCAATTGTCCATGGAAGTAGCCACATATGGTTCCGGCGGAGCCAATCCCCTCACCATTGATGTATCGAACGATAACGGTGCCAGCTGGACCTTTGCCGGCTTTGTAAGCCCCACCCCTACATCCAGCGCGTTCATCTCCTCCGGATTCTTTGGCATCACCGCGCCCGGCTCCCAAGTAAAATTCCGCTTTCGCCGCGATGCCGACTCAGGCCGTGGGGTTCGTCTAAAGAACATCATCCTGAACTCGGATGCGGGAGTGCCCGGTCCTGCAATCTCATCCAATCCCACATCGCTAAGTGGTTTCAGCTACCAATCCGGCCAGGGGCCCTCTGCCGCGCAATCCTTTGCCTTATCCGGTATCTTGCTATCGGCAAATCTGCTGTTGACTGCATCGGCGACTTATGAAATCTCTGTAGATAATAATACTTTTTTGGGACAAATCATCCTGATACCGGAGGATGGGATTATAGCCCAAACTATCTACGTACGTATGAAAAGCGCGTTGTCGCCGGGTACTCATGATGGCGATATTCAGCTCAGCAGTGCCGGAGCCGAGAGTAAAACTCTGGTGCTTAGTGGCAGCGTAGACTTCATATCCGTGCCTGATGCTCCGGAGGCGCTGGATGCCACAGAAGTTACAGCTACTTCATTCAGAGCGAATTGGATGCCCGTCGCGGGCGCTGCTTCTTACAAACTTGATGTATACAGTCTCAATGTCGAGAGTGATTTTGAAGATCTTATCATCTCCGAGTACATCGAGGGATCGAGCAACAACAAAGCTTTGGAGATCTACAATGGTACCGGTGCCACGGTGAATCTGGCAGATTACGCCCTGCAACTGTTCAGTAATGGTGCCACGTCGCCATCACACAATATAAACCTGAGCGGAAGCCTCTCACATGGAGATGTATATGTAATGGCGCATAGCTCTGCGCACGCGGATATATTGGCTGTGGCGGACTATCTGAATGCTTACGCGATCAGCTTTAACGGGAATGACGCACTGGCAATCTACAACACAAACACAAGTCAATATGTGGATATCTTTGGCGTGATTGGTGACGACCCGGGCACTGCCTGGACTGCTGAGGCAGCTTACAGCACTATGGACAGAACCTTGCTGCGCAAGCCGGAGATACACAGTGGAATCATCCAAAACCCCGGCGGAACCGGGGCCAGCGCATTCAGCACTCTGGCCACAGAATGGAATATGTACGACACAGATACTTTCACTGATCTGGGTGAGCACAGCATCAGCCGCAGCAGCATCAGCTATGTGGCTGGTTACCGGAATCTGGATGTGGGCAATGTGAATAGCTTCGTGGTGCAAGGCTTGGAGCCCAATACGGATTATTACTATGTGCTGAGGGCAGTGAATAACAATGGCCATAGCGAAAACTCCAATGTAATCGAGGTGTTTAGCGGGGTGATCAGCGCGCCCACCATTCAAGCGCGGCAGATCGAGGCGGATATAACCAGCAACACTATATCGTTGGCGTGGACTCCCGGCAATGGAGCCGGGCGTATAGTGGTGATGAATACCCAGAATTATTTCAATACTCCAGCCGATGGCAGCGATCCCGTAGCAAATCCCATCTATAGCGGCTCCGGCCAGCAAGTGATCTACAACGGCGCTACACAGATCATCGAAGATACACCCTTCAACGGTGTGCTGGTGGAGGGTTTGCAGCCCAATACTGCTTATTACTTCAGGGTCTTCGAATACAATGGTTTTGCTTCCAATACTCTGTATCTTTCATCTACTGCGACCGGCAATCCCGCGCAGTTTACCACGCTCAGTGGCGGCTTTAGTGGCTACTATGAAGATATCGATGGCTATGGTGCTGCCTTGAAGGCGGAGCTGCACGAGCTTTTGCGCGTAACTCACACCACGCAATACAGTTATGATGCACTCTGGACACAATTGAGCTATACTGACGAAGATCCCGTCAACAGCAACAATGTCATCCAGATCTACACCGGCTGGAGCATTCCCAAAAGCAGTAATGGCGGCGGGGTAACGCAATGGAACCGTGAACACACCTGGAGCAAATCGCACGGAGATTTTGGCGAGAGCCGTCCTGCCGGCACTGACCTGCATCACCTGCGACCTTGTGATGCCACAGTAAACTCTGCCAAAGGCAATAAGGATTTTGACGCGGGTGGCACGCTGTATGTGGATGCCTCGCCCTATCCGGGTTTCAGCGGCAACACGGGAAACTATAGCACTACAAGCTCTTGGGAACCGCGCGATGAGGACAAGGGTGATGTGGCACGGATGATTATGTATATGGCTTTGCGCTATGAGGGCACAGACACTACCTACGATCTGGAGATTGTGGATTACACAGATACTGCCCCGGACAACGAACCTTATTATGGCAAGCTATCCACCCTATTGGCATGGCATGATCAGGATCCTCCGGACGCCTGGGAATTGCGCCGCAATCAGCGTATTGCCGAGCGTCAGGGCAACCGTAATCCCTTTGTGGATCATCCGGAATTTGCCTATATGCTCTGGACTCCTTACCCGCTGGGAGCCACGGGAGTATCAGCAAACAGTTTTACGGCAACCTGGGCTGAGCCGTTGGTCGGCCATGCCTACATCCTGCAGGTGGCTACAGATTCTCTGTTCAGCACATTTGTGCCGGGCTATGAGGAGTACAACGCGGGTGATTCCAGCGCATTGACAATCGGAGGACTTGCACCCGGGACCAGCTATTACTACCGTCTGAGGACAGTTCTGCAAAACGGATTCTCCATGTTTTCTCCGGCGTATATGGTAAGCACTGTTTCGGCCCAACCTCAAGCCACTACAGCGAGCATCAGTATTGAAAACTCATCTGTGCGCCTAGAGATCACGGCTATACCGGGATTAAGTGCTTACAGAATTTATGCTTCAGACACTCCGGATGGCGCATACAGCGATGTGAGTGCGGAGGGAACTTTTGATGACACCGGGTGGAACTGTACGGTGGGCGATCATCCCAAGAGATTCTATCGCGTGTATGGGGCATGGGAATAGTATGCGAGCTTGTTTTGATGCTTCCCCTATTCGGGAAAAAAGTAGAACATAGCTGATACTTGGCTGACAAGGCTATAGACCATACTATCCTTGACAAGAAAAGCCGTCCCAAGCAACATGCACAACCCCAAATAAATCCTGATAGGAAGAGACATAATGAATTTTGAAACTGAACTGAAGATAATTACAAAAAGCGTGGAAGAGATCATCCCGCTGGAAGAGCTGAAAGGCAAGCTGGCAAAAAGCGCCAAAAGCGGCAAGCCCCTGCGTGTCAAATATGGTATCGATCCCACCGGTCACGATGTTCACATCGGCCACCTGGTACCCATCCGCAAGATGCGTGATTTTCAGGATCTGGGGCACATCGGTGTCATCATTATCGGGGATTTTACTGCCCAGATCGGCGATCCCACCGGTAGGGATGATTCCCGTCCTCCGCTCACACATGAACAGGTGAAGATAAATAGTGAAAAATATATGGATCAGCTCTTTACCATCCTGAAGCCTGAACAAACCGAAGTTCGCTATCAGAGCGAATGGTTCGGGGCTATGGGTATGGCGGATGTTTTGAAGCTGTTGGGCAAGTTTACTCTGGCGCAATTTATGGCTCACGACACATTTCGCAATCGTTATGAACAGGGGCTTTCTCTGGGTATGCACGAGTTGATGTATCCGGTACTGCAAGGTTACGATTCTGTGGCCATCGAAAGCGATGTGGAGCTTGGTGCCACAGAACAGAAATTTAACATCCTCTGTGGGCGCGATATGCAGCGCTACTTTGGTATGGAACAGCAGATTGCCGTGCTTTCTCCCATACTGTTGGGCACAGACGGGGTGAACAAGATGGGAAAATCTCTGAACAACTACATAGCCGTGTTCGATATTCCTGCCGATAAATATGGTAAGGTGATGAGCATCCCGGACAGCCTGATCATGAACTACTATAGCTATGCCACGTCATACGATTCGGATCGCCTGGAAGAGGTGAAACAAGAACTGGCAACAGGCACAAATCCCATGATCCTGAAGAAACGGCTGGCTTGGGAGATGGTGAAGCTCTATCATGGCGAAGAAGAAGCCTATAAAGCGCAGGAAGGCTTTGAAAAGCTCTTTTCCAAAAAGGAAATCCCGGATGAGATGCCGGAATATGAACTGGAGCAAAGCAGCATGAAGCTGGTGCAACTATTGGTGCAAAGCGGATTGTGCGCTACAAACGGTGAAGCAAAGCGCTTAATCCAGGGCGGCGGTGTTAGCCTGGATGGGCAAAAGATACGCGCTTATGATGCCGAGATCGATATTTGTGACGGTGCGGTTCTGCGCGCGGGCAAACGCAAGTTTCTGAAGCTGAAAAAAGCACAAGGATCAGCGCATTGAATATCCAAAGCCTTATCTCAAACGCCGCTATCATCCTGATGGTATTTTACAGTATCATCATCCACGAAGTTAGTCACGCCTTTGCCGCCTTTGCCCTGGGTGACGATTCCGCACAGCGAGCTGGACGCCTCAGCTTCAACCCCAAAAAACATATTGATCCCTTTGGAACAGTGATCTTACCCTTGATCCTCTATTTCAGCGCCGGATTCATCTATGGCTATGCCAAGCCGGTGCCATTCAATCCATACAATTTCCGCAATCTCAAAAGGGATTCCGGCCTGACTGCTCTGGCCGGGCCGGCTTCAAACATTCTGATCGCCATAGTGCTAAGTGTGGTCTTCCACTTGTTGGGCTTTATGCCCGTCTTGCAACATATATTGTGGTATGTGATCTTTCTGAATCTGCTGCTGGCATTTTTTAACCTGATCCCGGTGCCGCCGTTGGATGGATCGAAAGTGTTGGGCATCTTCCTCACGGACGAGGCATATTTTAAGTGGACAGCGCAAGAGCGCAAGGGCATGATCTATTTGTTTGCCTTCATCATTATCTCCAATCTCTTGGGACTCAATCTGATCAGCAAAATAGTATTGCCGCCGGTGACCCTTGTGATGAGGCTTTTGGGTCTGCCTCTGTAATGCGGAAACAGGCCCCTATACAAATCTTTAAAAAAATACCATACATGGAGAACAACATGGACCAAAAAAACCTACAAAAAATGATCAGCGAAAACGACGTTCAAGCGATCGACCTGAAGTATTGCGGACTGGACGGAAAGTGGTATCACATCACATTCCCGGCGCGCAGATTGGAGACCGTGCTTGCGCGCGGCGTACCTTTCGATGGCTCTTCCATCCCCGGCATGAGAAGCGTGGAAAGTGGAGACATGGTGCTGATGCCGGACATCACTACCGCTCAGATCGATCCTTTCTACGAGGTCCCCACTCTACGCATGATTTGCTCCATCTGCGATGCCGAGACCAGAATCGGCATCAAAAAGGATCCACGCAGCGTGGCGTTGAGGGCTCATGAATATATGAAAAGTACGAAGATAGCGGATAGATCTACATGGATTCCGGAATTGGAATATCATCTCTTCGATACCGTGCAGTTCTATTCCGATAGCTTTTCCAGCGGTTTCAATATCGCTTCCAGCGAAAGCAAGGATGCCCTTCCCGAAGATTTTGACGATCTGGATGGTGTAAGTCGCCAGGACGTTAAGGGTTACCATGCCGATACGCCCTTCGACCGCTTCTACGAAATCCGCCAGGAGATGGTGGATCAAATGGAAAAATCCGGTATCAAGGTGCGCTATCACCACCATGAGGTAGGTCTATCTTCACAGCAGGAGATCGAAACCGAGCTTTTGGAATTTCCCAAAATCTGTGATGATACTATGGTGATGAAAGACATTATCCGCAGGACCGCTCTGGATTATGGCCTCACCGCCACTTTCATGCCCAAACCTGTATTCAATCACGCCGGAAACGGGATGCACTTTCACATGATGCTGCACAAAAACGGGAAGAACATATTTTACAAAAAGGGCGGATATGCCGATCTCTCCAAAGAAGCCATCTGGTTCATCGGCGGCATACTGTATCACGGACGTGCGCTGGTAGCCTTTACCAACCCTTCTACAAACAGCTTCAAGCGTCTGTTACCGGGTTTCGAGGCTCCTGTAAAACTCTTTTACGGTCTGGCCAATCGCTCTGCGGCGATCCGTATTCCAAAATACGCAAACAGCCCCGAAGAGAAACGCTTTGAATTCCGTACCGGAGACGCCACCTGTAATCCCTATCTGGCCATGAGCGCGATTATGCTGGCAGGTCTGGATGGCATCAAAAACAAGATAGATCCCGCCAAATACAATTTTGGACCCTTCGATGACAACGTATTTGCATGGAGTGAAGAGAAAAAGGCCGGACTTGTGTCCATTCCCGCCGACATCCCGGAAGCAATGCAAGCTCTCAAAGAAGATCACGAGTTTTTGCTGGCAGGAGATGTGTTTAATGAAGAGTTGATTGAAAGCCACATCAAGCTGAAACTAGCTGAACATGAGGCTGTAACGGCTCGCCCTCACCCTCATGAAATGATGCTGTATTACAATCTGTAAAAAAACGGAATAATACTTGCATTAGATTATTGCAAAATCAAATCCAACAGAGGATAGCTAATGAAAAAATTAATTACTCTGATGCTCGTGAGCCTGATGTGTGGGCTTGCTTTTGCCTCCACTGCAGATATCTCAACAACTGCATTTAAGTCTGCATTTGAGATCAGCCACCGAAGTCCGCTTTATATGGACATCGATTTTCACCTGCCTCAATATCAGGTGACATCAGATTTAGCAGGATCTCAAAGCTTCCACCGGATAAACCTGCCCGGCGCAGCCACACTAATGCAAAGTGGGATGCCGGAATTGCCGGTTATCACTACCTCAATCGCGATTCCGCATCAAGGCAGCGTTAATATTGAAGTGCTCTCTAGCGAGCAAAGCGTACTTAGTGAATTCAACGCTTACCCTCTGCAACAGGGATCGGAGCTGGAAAGCCCCAAATCCTTTGTTCAAAACACGCAATACTATAGTAGCGGTGGGCAATATCCCGCCGCTGCTATTGAATACAGCGATCCCAAGATCCTGCGGGATTTCAGAATCATCACTCTGCAAGTGAACCCCTTCAGCTACAATGCGGAAAGCCATGAGCTTACCGTGCACAACAACATCTCTCTACGGTTGAATTTCACTGCTGAACCGGGAATAAACGAATTAGCTGCTCCGGTCACCTATGTCTCTCCCGCCTTCGACAAAACCTACGCTTCGATGATTCAGAACTATGACGAATACA
Organism: Cloacimonetes bacterium UBA5284; assembly: GCA_002410505.1. Classification (GTDB taxonomy): domain Bacteria; phylum Cloacimonadota; class Cloacimonadia; order Cloacimonadales; family Cloacimonadaceae; genus UBA5456. The sequence goes on from DHSO01000021.1 coordinate 46,091, forward strand.
GGCATCTCCTGATTGCCAACACCCCACCCCGCTATCTGATTATCCACGGTCAATCTACGGACAATCTCTTTAATATTGCCCTGAACGGCTATGCTACTTGGAAACGCCAGAAAGGTGCCGATGTGGACGTGGTTCCCACCGGTTCTGCGGGAGCAGGAACGACCACTTCCGCCATCCAAAGCTATATCCGGGGTCGTTATAACAATCCCGAGACCAGACCGGATTTTGTGATCCTGATCGGTGATACTCAGGGCAGTTTTCCCATCCCGGCCTTTTCAAACAACAATGGTGCTACAGATTACCCCTACACACACATGACATCGGGGGATTTGCTGGGCGATGTCTTCATCGGCAGAATCTCTGTGGCAGATGTGAACCAGTTTCTGGTGCTGTTGAACAAGATCTATCTGTACGAAAAGGATATCAATATCGAGCAAGCCGACTGGCTGAATCATATGCTGTTGGTGGGAGACAACGACCCTTCCGGCATCTCCACCATGTACATCAGTAAATACATTAAAGAGATGGCTCTGGAAGTGAATCCGGACAATACTTTCACCGAACTCTACGGCCCAAACTTCAGCAGCTTTTCTACCGGTATAAACAACGCCTTCAATGAAGGCATCAGTTTCTACAGTTTTCGGGGATACATCGATTTCACCCCTCCCTCCGAGGGCTCTCTGTACAACGGTCAGAAGCTTCCTCATGCCGTAAACATCACTTGCGCCACAGGTAACTTCGATTCAACCAGCCCGGCTGAAACAGAAGCCCTTATCCGTTATGGTACCACTGCAGCCCCCAAGGGCTCGGTAACTGCCATTGGCATGAGTACTTCCAGTACCCACACAACTTTCAATAACGTCTTACACGGCGGTATCTTTGAAGGTATTTTTGCGCGGGATATGCGCACGATGGGTGAAGCCGCTCTGCACGGTAAACTGTTTATTGATCAGATCTTTGGCATCTCTTCACCCACAAACGCCCAGAAGTTTGCCCACTGGTGCAACCTGATGGGAGATCCCACAATGGAAGTGTTTACCGGTATTCCGGATCAGTTCCAAATGGTAACCTTGGGCGAGATCCCCCGGGGCCTGCGGCTTTTGGATGTAGCTATTACAGATACCCTTAGTCTGGCACCGGTTGAGGGTGCTTCAGTAGTATTGTCTCTGGATTCAGACATCCTTGCTCGTGGCTATACCGACGCCGAAGGCAATGTGATCCTCATCCTTCCGGAAGACATGCTCGCCGGAGAAGCTATTCTCACTGTTTCCAAACACAACTATAAACCTTTGCAACGTTACATAAATATTATCGATCAACCCAGCCTGGTCCCCGGAGGCATCGTTATCGACGATGCCGGCTCCATATTGCCAAATGGCATTGCCGATGCAGGGGAAGGCGTGAATGTCTACTTTGGCTTGCGCAATACCGGTGCGGATACCATCTCTGCCATCTCCGGAACCGTGAATTCTGACAGCCCCTGGCTCAGCATACCGAACCCAGAAATCTCCTACGGCAATATTCCCGGTGGTGCTTCTCTGGACAACACTTTGCCCGTGTTGATAGAAATTGACCCGGCTACCCCGAACGACACCATGCTGCGCATCCATCTCAACCTCAGTGATGGAACGGGTGCCAGCTATGATGTATCCGAATTCATCGCCGTGCAAGCTCCGGTTATCGAGATCTCCACTCAGAACATTGTCGGAGACGCCGATGCCGATGGTTCAGAGACATCATCCCTAAGCCCCGGAGACGGAATCCTGGATCCCGGAGAGATGGCTCAATTGGTTTTGGGCATCATGAATACAAACTCGGTGCCGCTTACCGCTGTTACTGCCAGACTCTATACCCACAACGACTTACTTTCGTTACAAAGCGATGTGGCAGAGCTTGGCGATCTCAGCGCAAGCGGAGTGGCAGCCACCGCAACTTTCTCGGTCTGGCTAAGACCTCAAACTCTTGTCGGAATGCAGATTCCCCTGTACCTGAAGCTGTATAATAATGATGGATTCGAACAGATTGTAGATCTTAATATCAATGTAGGCAGCCCCGGCCTGAACAGTCCTTTGGGTCCGGATGAATACGGTTACGTAATCTATGATGAAACCGACAGTGCTCCGGATGATATTGCGGCCTATAGCTGGGTCTCGATCTCACCCGATAGCGGTGGTTTTGGCCAGGCTTTGGCCATCTCCGATATTTATAACGGCTACGATGAAGGCGATCAGGTGGGAGCTCAATCCTTGGAAGTTGTCGATCTTCCCTTCCCCTTCCGTTTCTATGGCAGATACTACACTCAGATTACTGTCTGCTCAAACGGCTTTATCGCTATGGGCATAACCGAAAATGCAGAATTCCGCAACTTCCGGTTACCCGGCGCGATGGGACCTAGCCCCATGATAGCCCCCTTCTGGGACGATCTTGCCACCCACGCCGGAAGCGGTATATACACCATGTTCGATCGCCGTAACCATGCCTTCATTATTGAATGGAATAATCTCTACAATGGTAAAAACGGGTCATCACCCGAAACCTTCCAGGTGATCCTCTACGATCAAGCCGTTTACAATACCAGCTTGGGCGATGGTCCCATCAAGTTCCAATATCACACTTTCAACAATGTAGATTCTCAATCCGGATCCCGTCATGGCAACTACTGTACCATCGGTATCGAAGACCACACCGGAACCAGGGGCCTAGAATATACGTTCAACAACCTCTATCCGGACACCTGCCAACCCCTGAGCAATGGCAAAGCCTTGTTTATCACGAATGTGCCCACCTATTACGAAGCCGCAAACCTGCTGATCGCTGAGACCTATATTACTGACGCGAACAACGTGATCGAACCCGGTGAAAGCGTGAGCATGGGGATCTTGGTGGAAAACTCGGGAAATATTGTGGCCGAAGACATTCAGGCTGTTCTGAGTACAGACAGTCCTTATATCACTTTCCTGAACGCCACATCTGACTACTTCCCGCTGCATCCCGGCGAAAGCAGTGTTAACCGCTATGCCTACAGATTCACCGTAAGTGAAGACTGTCCTTCGGGCGAACTCATCGGCTTTGATCTGAACATTCAATCCGGTGAAGCTTCTTGGAATCACGCTTTCAGCATCCGGGTGGAGGCAGCGAAATTGCGCTATCACTCTTATTTGATAAACGACTATGATGCCGAGTTCGATGGCGTAATCAATATCGATGAAGAAGTGCAGCTGATTGTAAATCTACAAAATACCACCGATGTGGAAGCCTATGGAGTGGTGGCAAATCTCTCCAGCGAGATCCCCAACCTGGTGATCGGCAATCCGCAGATCTCCGGCATCAAGATAGACGCCAATCAGATTATGCAGATCGCCTTCAATCTGGATTTCAGCGGGGTAGATGCTTCTCTGGATAACATTCCCTTTGTTTTCAACGCTTCACCTCAAAGCGGGGAAGGCGTGGAAATAGAGCTGAATATACCTTTCAACCAACCCAATGTGGCGCAAAACTTCGATTTTAGCAACGGAAATTTCGTATCAGAGACCGGCTGGACCTGGGGAGTTCCTCAAAACGTGGAAGCCTACAGCGGCAGTAAAGTATGGGCAACTAACCTGCAAGGACAGTATCCCATCAACGTGCAATACCACCTCTACACACCCCGCTATACCTTGGAAACCGGCAGCCAACTGAACTTTATGCACTACTATGGCACCGAAGCAGGCTATGATGGGGTAAACCTGGCCATCTCCACCAATAACGGTAACAGCTGGACCATCCTGACTCCCATGGGAGGTTACGACGCCAGCGGTATCGTTGGCTTGAGTATGGAAGAAGGCTGGACAGGTAATAGTAACGGCTGGCTGCCTGCCAGCTTCGATTTGAGCGCATACGCCAATCAGGAAGTAATGTTCCGTTTCCGCTTGGGCTCAAACGGAGCCACTAACGGCATCGGCTGGTATATCGACGACTTCCTGCTCTCCAATGTGAACTTGAAGACAGGGTTCTTGCAAGGCACGCTGTCTGCCAGCTCCGGACTGGATCCCGCCAAGGCTTCAGTGATGTCTACATCACGCTTTGCCACCAGACCCGATTCTGAAGGGAATTTCAAACTCTTCTTGCCCAATGGTACTCATTCAGTATCTGCCTCCCTAAAGTATCACCAGAGCTCGAACTACAATAACTTCCATATATCACCCCAAAACCCGGTCGTAAGCTCGGATTTTGTGCTGATTCACCTCCCTGCGGTTGATCAATTGGCTCACACTCTCAGCGGAAACTCTGTGGAATTGGATTTGACTTGGCAAGCTCCGATAGATACCGTTCTGCCCGTAACCGGATACAGAGTCTACAAACGCTTCAATTCCGGCCCCTTCGAATTAGTGCAGGAATCTCTCGAGACCAGCTTCAGCGAATCCCGCGATCAGATCGGTTATTACTACTATTATGTATGCGCCGTCTATCTGGGAGATGAGGGTAGTCCTTCCCAAACCTTGCTCTTGGACAATCCCTATTCGGATAACCAGGAAAATGATATCCCCTCGCTGGTAACCGCTCTGAATGGTAACTATCCCAACCCCTTCAACCCTACCACTACCATTGCTTTCAGTATGGCTGAAGCCGGCCCGGCAACACTGTCTATCTACAATAGCAAAGGTCAGTTGGTACGCCAATTGGCAAACAGCGAATTCACCACCGGAAAACACTATCTGGTGTGGGATGGACGCGATAATGGCGGTCGTCCGGTTTCTTCCGGATTGTATTTCTACCGCTTGTCTGCACGGCACTACAGCAAGACCCGCAAGATGATCCTGATGAAATAGTA
>DHSO01000003.1 GCA_002410505.1 Cloacimonetes bacterium UBA5284
TTGAAAAACGGGGGGATGTGAAATTTAGAGATTTATCTTGACAGTAGCACATTACATAGTTAAATGTAATTTGAAATTCAAACATAAAAAGGAGTCGATCATGAACCCCTTATTTCCAATACCAATAATATTATTGTAAGAATATGTTAATTCTAGGTAATGTGCTGTGCACTGAAATACATCTATAAGTGTGAACATAAGTTTGTATGTTCGATAGTTGGTAGGTAACAAATTAAAAACATTGGAAGGTGACTTTTATGAATTTTATTAAATTAGCAATAGCATTAGTGATAAGCTTGGGACTATTTAGTTGCCAGGACTTATCGAACACCAGAATCATGCTTCTACTGAAGTTATAATAGATATGATAGATGCAATTCCCATGGAGCTTTATCCAACTGAACAAATTATCAAACTTGCCGATTACTGCTCAGTTTTCAAAGCATCAAGTGAATATTGGCAGGGAGATATGCAGATTAGAGATAAGGATCTGTTCATTGATTTATGGGATGCCGAAGGTGCACTGGTGGGCGGAGCTACTGCTGGAATTCCAGGTGCTATAACGATGGGTATTTTGTTTTCCAAAATTGCCAGAGAGTATTGTGTTGCTCATAACCTTCAATAGCAAAAGTATAATATACTGGTGTAATTATGATTGAAATCATGCCCAATGTAATTATCTCTCTCGTCTTGCTTTATTGCATTGTCTATCTATTGGGTTACTTTGCAAACACAAAACAATGGATAGATAAGGTAAGCGGAAGCAAGAAAGAGATAACTACTTCGCTTTCCTTAAAAGATATATTCAGCTTTTTGCTTAAGATATCTTCAGCGACAAACTCTAAGATTGCTTTCTTTGACGGGAAGCAATGCATCATCAAGATAAAACCGAATATAGATCACTTTGGTCTGGTTGTTAGAATAGTAATCCGGGATAATGGAAGCTCACGAAGCGTTATCATCTATGGATTCTATGTTTTACCCATGCTGGTTAAGACAGCAATAAATCGTGAGTTAACAGACATTGAGTACAAACTTCGCATTATGGAGCTTTATAAATAGAGGAGCTTAGATTGGACTTTCCCACCTTTCATAACCTGGCATGACGGGTAAAAGCCCGAAATCAATAGCAGCCTTGAGTGTTTTGCAGGGCAAATCCTGGTCAAAAATCTGCTGAAGTGTAAGAGTGGAGAGGTCAACTTGGGCAGGCAGTTATAGCCCTGCAGAATGATATGGTTGTGATCTCTGTACCAGGAGTATTCGCTACAAAACACATCCCTGACATGGAAGTTCGTATCAGTGACATAACTAAACCGCATGACAGAATCAGAAAAGAGACAGTTATTTGCACCATCAGCAGAGATGTAACCTCCTCCCCAACCGGAAGGGCTCATGGGATCTGTGTACATGGGGACGAATGGCTGATCCGGCAGACTTACGTCGATTACTGCAGCTTCATGTTCGTCTCCACTCTCGCCATACGAGTTTCCAGTGAGTTATTGCTGTTACCATTGCCGTAGATCTCCTCATGCACACTGTCGTGATACTGAAGCGTCCAAAAACGTCCAAATAGCACTGTGACACATTCCAAAGCCAGTCCTATTCATCTCCCTATTCTATAAAGCCTTACGACCACTGTGACACGTGATACTCATTTGCAAGATTGGGTGAGACTTTGTATATAAAATGGATGCTCATTTAATGGCTTGCACAAGAGTGGATTACAGTAATCAAGGGCTTGGAGTGTCACTCACATATAGAACGGCATTTTCGAATAGTGGTATTGAATAGATACAGTGCCGAGACTAGCCGGATATGCCATATATGGACCAATAATACTGTGATTGTGTTACTTACCCCTAATGATATGTAGCTAAAGTTCTTCCCGGCTCAGGAAAAATATCCGGGCTGCCTTGCTTACGATTTCCAGATAATCCAGAGCTTCATCGAGGTTGTTGGCAAATGCCAATAGACCATGTCCGGACCAGATCAGGGCTTTTTGGTGCTTAAGAGCTTTCATGCTCGCCGAGCAAAGTTCCATGGAACCTGGTGCTGCTCTGTGTGCTATGGCAATACCTTCGGGGAGATATAGGGGCAATTCCGGGAGCAATTCACAGAGTTTATCATTTAGTGCTTTTGTGTCCTGAGCCAGAGAGTGATTGGACAAAGCTATGATTTCAGCGGGATGAGTGTGGAGAACAATCTTGAAACGATCGCTAGCCATCTGCAGGCAGCGATGGCTGATCCATTCACTGGTTGGCTTGGCATTTTGCGGATAGTAGTTATCTTTTTTATCGGAGCAGGAGATCAGCATCAGGTTATCATACGGAGCGAGGGCGGTTTGGCGGTAACGGCTGCCGCTTTGGGACACGATGAACCATTTCAATCTCGTATCCATACGCTGTGTCACCATATCGGTCACGTCGATGCTCAGATTTCCGGCATTTGCTTCTGCCCAGCCGTATTGATGGATCAAGCCGGCGATTTCGGCGATATGGTGGATAGTGCTTTGGAAGATGGGGTCTTTCAGATCCATGGTCTGCATCAATCCTTCTTCTTTTGGATTTTGTCCCGTACGATTTTTTCTACTTCGCGAAAGTTTACTTTTCCGCTGGCCATCATGGGGATGTCTTCGATCACATAGAATTGTTTGGGAATAGCAATCGAGGGCAGGTCTTTCTTCAATTTCTTCAGTATTTTGTGCATATCAAAATCCCCGTTGGCAACTGCCGCAACCACGTCTGCGCCTTTGGTTGGGTTGGGTACGTCTACCACGCAACATATCACATCGTTGGGCAAGAGTTCGGTGAGATGTTCCTCTACTTTTACCAGCGAGACCATTTCCCCGCCCACTTTAACAAAGCGTTTGAGGCGTCCTTTGTGGAAAAGATAACCGTCCTCATCGATCAAGCCGATATCGCCGGTATCATACCAGCCGTTACGGATTCGAAAGGATGTTTGTTCGATATCGTGCAGATAGCCTTCCATCACCAGATCGCCTTTTACCAGTATCTTGCCTTCTTTGTTGGGCCCCAATATCTTATCGGTATTGATATCGAGGATTCTTACCTGAGTATTTGGGATTGGTTTCCCCACACTGCCGGGTTTATGATTTCCGGGATAGCATGTGGCGATCACAGGGCTGGTCTCGGTAGTGCCATAACCCTCCAGAACGATGAGATTGTGCTTTTTCAGATACCCTTCATATACCTTATCCGGCAGTTTGTCTGCACCGGCAATCGCGATCTTTACCGTAGCGAAATCTCCGGTTTGAGACTTCTGCAGATAGCCGTAGAAGAAAGCTGGAGTGGCGGCAATAAAGGTGACTTTGTAATCCCGGACATAATCGCAAACAGTTCTGTATTCCAAGGGACTGGGATAGGTGAGCATGCTGGCGCCGATGGTGACGGGAAGCCAGAAATCCACGGTGAGACCAAAGACATGAAACATGGGCAGAATGGATGCAAAGACATCGTTTTCATCCAGATGAATCATGCTTGGAAAGGCATTCACATTATGCAAGATGTTTCGATGGGATAGCTGAACTGCTTTTGGTTCCTTTTCGCTACCGCTGGTGAATAGAATCGCAGAGATTTCGGAAATATCGCCATGGTGCACCATATCTTTCAAGACCCAAAAGGGCAGCTTTGAGATCAGTGCAGCTTTCAGTTTCGCTCGTAGAGTGACGCCAGCCAGAATATCCTCAACAAAGACCATATGGTCGATGGGATTTAGCCCGAGTTTCTCAAGCAACTTCTTGCTGGTGATGATGCTCCTGAATTGGCATTTCTCCCTGGCATAGATGCAGTTATCGATCGCTCCGGTGGCATAGTTTATCATTACCGGGATCTTGCCGTTCATCAAGGTTCCCAGGATTGTGAGCATGGCACCGACGCCGGTGGGCAGCAGTATGCCGATATATTTGCCTCTGATCTTGCCGATGTGTTCTTTCAAGATCAAGCTGGCAATCAGCATTTTGGAGTAGCTATAATCCTGCATGGTGGCTTTGTCGTACACGGCAATCCGGTTGGGAAAGCGTTTTGCAGATTGGATAAAGCGTTGATGTAATTGTAGCATATCAATATTCCTTACTTAATAATGTGAAGCCAGTCTGATAACAGGAATTCCAGGCGGCCGATCAACAGTGAGATTCTAGCCATCACCGTGTAACCGAATGTGGCGCCGAAACTCACCATTAGAAACCAGATTCCTATCTTGGACGGGACTTTGTAAATACCTTCGACTTTTTTGCTGAAATAGAAGAAATAGACACCGGTGATAGTACCTATGATGAGTAGTAGATTTCCCAATACTCCTGAGACGGTATTCGCACTAAAGGGATTGATCATGGTTGCGGTTACTTGCTCCAGAATGTCGCTTTTCATATAGCGCAACATCGAGATGCCGGCAGTGGTACCGATCATGATGGATATGGGGTATCTGCTTAGCCACTGTGTTTTGGGGTGTAGACGCATCAGCATCATAAGGCCCAGGGTAGCGGGGATCAAAAGAACAATGTTACCGCTGAAATCATCAATCAACTTGGCAAAGAGATTGGGCACCATAATGGAGTATATGATGTAAACCAGCCAATAAGCGGCAGATAAGCCAACAAAGACCTGTTCGGCAAATTTGTAGAAAGGATTGTCTTTGTATAGAAAACTAAAGATACTCAGGGTGAAAAAAGCAGCCAGCCAGATGCCGAAAACATGCATGATCTGGATCATTGTTGCCTCCCTTTCTTGCCGTGCCAAGCTTTGATGTTGCCGATGGCGATGAAGATCAAAATCAAGAGGTGAGCGATGGATTGAGCGTCCATCTTTGTAGTAGCAGAGCCCAATCTACCGATCAAACTTTCATATTCACTGGCAGCCTTGAGGCCACCCAAAAGTCCATGTAACTGGCGTTGTTCATTCACATAGGGGAAGAAACCCGGCGCGCTGATGGCGGTGCAACCACCCGTAACAGGTACCTGGTAGCTGTCGCGGGCTACCATCATCCATTCTTTGAGGCCGGGGACACCGCTGGATAATGAACTGATCCAGGCGATGTCTCTGAGACGGCGTACGTTCTGTAGCATTGGGATCTCTTCATATGGCGTATTTTGATTGTCCACAGGATACACATCACTCAGGCTGCGGCCCATGGCTTGAATTGTAACCATTCCGCCCACTTTGTATCCCAGGTTTGTGTAGTCCACTCCGCGCTCTTTGTCGGGATAGTGGCTACACACTTTGTCAAAAGCCTGCTCTGCCATTTGCACGCCCATTGGCCATAGCGCTGTGGCAATTACTCTCTGATTTTTTTTGAAGGCGTGTTCGATCATAGCTTCTGCCATTGGCTGCAATTCAGTCATCGTGGAAGGATCGTAATCAAATGATATGATTACAACCTTGTTCTCGTCGGTTTCTTCGATCAAGCGATAGGCGATCCTGGTGTATTCGGAGATCTCAGTGGTCCAGCCGATGGGGAAGACCAAGGGTAAGGCTACCGCGAAAAGCAATACAGTAAATATGATGCGGCGTTCTGCTACAGGGGATAGCTTCATTTGTCGCCTCCCAGATAGCTGCGTTCAATGCCTAAAATGATGCGAAGAGAACTACCGACTATACCCAGTCCGGCAGAGATCAGGATCGCTCGTTGCGCGGCAGAATTTGGAAATTCCATGATGAAATCTGCCAGATTTGGGATGTGCCAGAAGCTGAGTGATTCGGGCAGCCACCCTGTGAGCATGGTGCCGATGCTAGTGCGTCCAATAATTACGATAACCGCGGTGATCATTAGCAGGTTGGATTCAAATCCCCGGATTATAAAGGCCCGGTACGCGGCAGAAGCTATAAAGAAAGCCAGTAGTGAAAAAAGAGTGGCTGATAGCGGCATATAGGCATTTTCGAAGAGGTAATCGAAGGGCTTTGAGCCCAGATAGGCGCTGATGCCTTGTCCGTCACCCATTAGTCCGGGGGTTTCTTGCATGCCCCACAGCAACCCAAAAATCAGCATCAAAGCAAAACTGACGAGACCGGCCAAATGGTATTGCCAGTCCGGCAACCGGTTCGCGATCTTATTGGCATTCATGCGGATCAGACTGATCTGCCCCAGAAGAATGGCAAATCCGGAGATGATCATAAACCAGTTTTCCAAAGTGGATACGATCTGGTTGAAGGGGCGATGGGGGATAAATTCGGAGATCAGAACAATAATTCCTACGACAAAGGCGAAGATGAGCGGTAAAGACCTTTTCATGAGACTGCTCCGGCGATAAATTCCTTGAGGGCGGAGATGCCCAAGATTTCCAGTATTACTCCGAGCACTATCAGCACTATGATCATAAGTTTTCCAAAGTCGTGCCCCTTCAGGCTGCCTAACTGTTGAGGATCTTTGGAAAGATAAGCTGATGCGGCAAAGAGTTCTTCACCGATTAGGGTGTAATCGCAACTAACTACAAAGAAAGGCAATTGATGAGCTTGGGCGGTGCCGGCGGTCTGGATGGCGCCGGTAGCAAACCCGGTCTCGGCCAGGATCAGGGATTCAGCATAGAATGAGCCCATAAAGAAGTTCGCAGCAGGTTTTTCGCGTAGCATTATGCCATCGATACCGGCTACAAAACCAAATTGATCGTCGGTGAGGTAGAATATATTGTCAGCTTTGTAGGCATCGGGTCTTCCGACTTTGATGTATGCCTCCTTCACTACTTCTCTCGCAGCAGATAGAACCATCGAGAAGCGGCAGGGCACGATGAGTTCGGTATTGTATTCAGCGCTGCGTTCGGCCAGATGACTCAGGATGGTGAGGCTGGCAATGGTCTGGATGTCATCGAGATCGCTGATGCCGGGCACAAACAGGATGGGTCTACCCTTTTCTGTGGCACGTCCAACGGCTTCCTCCATACTGTCCAGGCCCGCGATGCGGCGGATAAAGAATTCATTACCATTCCTGGCAGCGCGAATGTAGTAGATGATGGCACAAGACACAATCAGCAGCAAGAGTAAAAAGCCCAGCTTGCGCAGAAAGAACCACTGTTCCCGAGTGTTGGAATCTGCCATCAGCGTCAAGTTGTCATCGGCAAAATATGCAGTGAGGCGGTATTGATAATGTGTATTTGCCTCCAGGCCGTAATCCGTAAAAGACCCTTCTGCAAGAGTGGATTTATGCACTTCTACTGGATTACCGTTTTCATTCAGCCGGTGAATACTCACTTGCCGGGTCATGGGGCTCAATTCCCAGAATAGATCTATGGCTTTCCCGTCATCCCAGGGGCTGTCTGTGGCGTGAAAGCTGTTCGCGCACAGTATAGTAATCGTAAATAAAAACACCAAGACCATGCCGTGTTTCATAGGCGGTCTCCTTTTCGCGTAGGACTGTCATAAGGGGTTGAAAATTGGTAAAGATATGCGTACACAACACAGAATCCCGGAATCAGAGTTTGTTCCGGTTCCGGGATTGCCATGTATAAAGATGCATCAGAGCTTATTCTTGGAAAGCCGCCTTGATGGCGTCAGTTTTGGTTACAATCTCACCAATTTGCTCTTTTGTATAGGTTGAATCGGTATCTTGATCGAGCAAGTTTTTCAGCTCTTCGGTAAGAGTAACCGCTTTGCTGAAAGCTTCTTGCTCTACTATGTATTCGGTCTCAATCTGCTTCAAATTACTCAACAGATGACTGAAAGTACCTTTTTGAGCCAGGACTTTGGTGCGGTCCGCGCTATAATTCTGATTGATCAGCCAGGCAATCCTGTTTGCGGCTTCCACCCAGCCTCCCATCAGCATTATGGTATAATTATCGAAGTTTTCACTTTCCCAAAGCTTCAGTTCCACTTCTTCTTTATGAGCGTCCAGGGCTTTATCCAGGTTTTCCCAGTCATCATTTTCTATCATGGTCTTCATATCGTCACCAAGGCGATTGACCTCGGATTCCAGACCCAGAAGACTGGTTAGAGTCATCATCTGAGAAGAGATATCGCTGAGCTTGCTCTTGTTGCGGCCTTTGGCGGCAAGCACTGCGTCTGCGGTAAGCAATCCCAGAGAAAAGGCGTTACGCACATCTTCCTGTTTGGTTTTGTAAGTAGTAGCAGGAACGGCGGCGGAAATGTCTTTTACCTGTACTTGTTCCAAAGTGCTGTACACTTCTTTGAAAGAAGGCAGTGGCGCGAATGTGGTGATTTGTTCGGCCATCTCCGGATTTGGAACTTGTTCTGCCTTTTTCTTGCAGGCAAAAAGGAACAACATCAGGATCAGAACCATTGCAATGATCAAGCGAGTTTTCATGTTAACACTCCTTATTCTTTAAAAAAATATTTCAGTTTTGTCCAGGTAATCAAGTTCAGACACAAGACGTAAAACAAGATTACCATGGCATTGAAGGTCCAGGTACGATGTCGCTTTGTTCCCAGTAACTTGTAGCTGGAAAGAAACTCGTTCCTGTCACTATTTAACACTCTGCCATCCATCAAGCTTACGGCAGAGTTCAGGTAACTGTTCATTATCTGGTCCGGGTCCCATTTTTCGGCGATTTCGGATTTGGCATGATATAACTCTGATCGCTTTGTTTGGAACTCATCGTAATTCATGGTAGCATTCCTGAAATTCTGTAAATATGTCAATTCCTTTTTTTGTACCCGTGCCAGAGCTCTGTGAAATTTGGTGTTTTTGGCATAGGCAGTGGTGAGCCCTTCAAATAGCCAGCGAGAGGGAATCAACTGAACTACCTCAGGTACCGGATGCTTTTCGTAGAGCTTCAAACTTCGATTCATCCGTTCAAACTCTATCACTGCTCCGCCAAAGATAATCTGAGGAATCAAAATCAGAGGCAGCAGGTTTATGATGGCGCGATTCTCTTTGATGAAGGCGGAAGTGAGCAAGCCCAGCGAATTTCCGATAAGTGAGGCAAAAAAGAAATACATCACATTGTAAAAAGCAAGACCACGTATATCCAGCACCAATGCGGCTATGAAATGATACAATATGGCCTGAATGAGTCCAAACAGAGCCAGAATCAGCAGCTTGGACAATTGATAGCTGCTCATTTTCAGATTCATCAAGCGTTCTCTGAGGATAATTTTCCTCTCACGGAGGATTTCTTCGATTGAATTTGACATGCCCAGGAAGATGAAGGCGATGATGGACACGAAGATGTAGATGAAGATGTTACTGTTATCGTGATATGAGTAGCTCCCGGAGGTCGTGAACCTCAGAATAAAGGATATGATAAGCCCCAATAGGGGAGCTTCGAAGAAAGTGATGAGATTGTTTGTGTTGTTCCTGATTTTCATGCGAAAACTGCGTGAGATAAAGCTCCACAAGCTGACCAGGTAAGAACGGGGACTAAGTCTTTTCTTGATGCGTTTGAATCCGGCAGCCCTCCCGCCGGTATCCGGAGATTCGTTTTGCATCAGTTCAAAAAGCATCTTGCGCTTGAATTTGTCCCGCCAATAGTCCGGAGAAAATCTACGCTTTTGTTGTACCTGCTTTTGGTATTGTTCATAGACGGGGTCACCTCTGCTTGTGAATTCCGGGTATGTGATGATGTCGTAGAAATAATCTGATGTCATCAATTGCCGTTTTCTCTCGATTTCTGCACGCCTGATGGTTAATTGACTCAGTTCCTCATCAAAATAGGGGAAGCTTTCTGTGGGATTGCCATAAAAAGCCAGTTTCCCGCCCATATCCATCATCAATACCCGATCGAACTTGCGGTAAATACTGCTATTGGGCTGATGGATGGTGATGATTACGATCTTGCCTTGCTGACACAGAGTTGTGAGGATATCGATGATCTGTTCGGCGTCGTTGAAAGACAGACCGCTGGTAGGTTCGTCGCAAATGATGATGGTTGGTTCAAATAGCAGTTCAAGCGCGATATTGAGACGTTTACGCTCTCCTCCGCTGAGATTCTTCTTTTTGAATTCGCCCACGATGGTATCCCGATGGTGACTGAGACCGACTTGATTGAGGATATTATTCACTTTTTGCTTCAAAAGTGCTTGCTGAATGTGAGGCATACGCAAACGGATTCTATACCAGAGGTTTTCGTAAACACTCAGATTTGGATAGAGCAAGTCATCCTGGGGTACGTATGCCATATGCTCCAAGAAATAGTTGATGTTTGAATACAGATCTTTGCCATCGACGGTGATTTGCCCATAACTGGGGTTTATCTCTGTAGATAGAACCTTTGTAAGTGTGGATTTTCCGCAGCCACTTTGCCCCATAATGGCTACCAATTGCCCCCGTTCAGCCTCAAAGGATATTGAGTCCAATGCCAGCTTGCCATCCGCAAAATAATGCTTGATATCGGTAACACTAAGGGTCTCGATCTCAAAAGGAGTTTCGATGAGGTCATAGAGGTTGTTGATACGGAAGTTACGTTTGCCTATGGTCAATATGTCTTTGTTCAAATTGATCGGGCTGGCGTCAGTAACTACTTTTCTATTTACGAAGATGCTGAAGCCCTTTTTGGGGGGTAATACATGATAAATCTGGCCACGCAGTTCGATGACTGCAATGCTTTTGTCGCTATCTTCCCTACAAGTGCTATAAAAACCTTTGTCAAAGCAGACATAAAGCTTTTGAGGAACATAATCTTCCACCCCGATGATGGAGCGATGTTCGATGACCATGCCCAGATGGAAAGGAGCGTATCCCCTTATCTGCATGGTATCGTCAAAAAACACCTCATAGCGTCTGCCGTGTGACATCTCTTTCCCATTCAAGGCCACCGATCCACCTGAAACAAGAAAGCTATATGAATTTTGGCTTTTATGCACAGTGAAATCATAAGAGCTTTTACGGAATACGATGTCATCTTCTTCATCACGCAGCAAATACATCTTTTCTAAGCAGTTATAGGAGTAATCCCGGTTCTTCAAGCTGATGTAGTTATCTTTGGAAAGCAAAATGATGGAATTTACTGCCACGGGATTGCCGTTCAGCATCACATTGCTGCTGGCAGATACACAGAGAAAGAGATGCTTATCAATGGCGTATAAGGCGCATTCGTATGGGTTCAGGTTCTCATCACGAAAAGCAATATCCGCAGAACTAGTGGATCCAAAGACCACATAGTCCGAAAATACAGAATGCCTGATGTGACTGAGATGATGTCTGCATGTAATGCTGGGAGGCGTGCTGAGCTTGTGATCGAAATGATCGATCAGAGGGAGGAATTGATCGGTGGAAATGTTGAGTTTTTTGCCCAGCTCCATTATTTCTGTCAGCTCGGATATGGCAAAATCATCTTCAGTCCTAGCCATTATCACCAGCGACTGGATCACACGAGTCTTATCGAAAACTGAGAGATGGCGATCCAGATGAGTAAATACTTCGGCAATATCGTAATCGCTCTCTACGATTTGCTTTACATAGGCTTCCCAAGAGACATCAACCTGAGCAAAAAGATTGGTGAGCAAGGAATACAAGATGTTGATCTCTGTGCTTGAAATGCGCTCATCTCTCTTTAATATATGTACATAGAGCCGGGTTACCATATCAATGGTCTTTTTCAAGCGCTCCTGATCCTGTCTTTGAAACACAGCTCCTTTCAGCATATACGCGTCCCGGAACTGACCGATCTATGTACATCCAGCATGAAATCAACTCCCGAATAGCATTGATAAGTATTTATCATATTAACGCAAACAGCCTGAACCATCCTCTGATGTCAAGGGATTTTGTGTTCGCATTCCCCCATTTTTAA
>DHSO01000011.1:0-138 GCA_002410505.1 Cloacimonetes bacterium UBA5284
GGGGATTAAAACAAATAACATTATTACCCTCATCGATTTATCCCGGGGTTCCGCTCTTTACACCCCACAAAATGGCTACCCATTTTGAGGGGTTCCCGAGCTTCATCCCGCGCTATCAACTGTCGTACCTACGGCACT
>DHSO01000011.1:415-29634 GCA_002410505.1 Cloacimonetes bacterium UBA5284
AACTGTCGTCCCGCTGGGACTCAAGCCGTGTTTTGGAGATCGAGAACTATCTAAACTGGACTCTATCGGATATCGTAAATTGTACATCATAAATCCGTGTAAATCCGTTCAATCACTTAAATCTGTGTTCTATTGTTTAATGCTCGCTTGCCTTAAAGATTAAGCTGTACCGATCGTGATTTAAAGCCGTTATCAAGCCATGCTCATGAGATGATAACGAGATGATAACGTGTTCGGCAAGGCTTGAAGCAAAGGGGGAATAGCCTGCGGGTATCGGTTCTCGGTTTCTCGGTTTGAAGATTGGGGAGAGGTCCCCTGACCGGTCGCTTCAGGATACTGCGGGGAGGAAGCTGGGATCACGAAAACTGGACATGTACTGTGTTTACCTGCTATTGTTTTGATGCACATTTTAGATATCAATACCATGGTTTTCGGCTTGCCAGATCCATAGTCAACTGATATGGTTACCCGGATATCGTAGAAACGTCTTCCAGACGTCAAAAAAGAAGGCAGGAGATGAATCCTGCCTTCATAGCAAGCAGATATTATTCTATCAACCGGCCATCATGGCGGCGATGTCGTCATCAGGGTTTGTGGTTTGTTTCAGACCAAAGGTATCGATGATCACTTTGGCTACTGCGGGAGATAGGAAGCCCGGCAGAGTGGGTCCTATCTGGATATTTTTGAAGCCGAGATACAATAGAGCGAGCAGTACAGCCACCGCTTTTTGCTCGTACCAGCCGAGGTCAAAGGATAGCGGAAGCTTATTCACGTCATCCAGTCCAAAGGCTTCTTTTAGTTTCAGGGCGATAACTGCCAGGGAATAGGAGTCGTTGCACTGTCCGGCATCGAGAATGCGGGGGATACCGTCGATGTCACCCAGATTGAGCTTGATATAGCGGTATTTGGCGCAACCGGCAGTGAGGATGATGGTGTCTTTCGGCAGCTTTTCAGCCACTTCGGTGAAGTATTTGCGGCTGGGCATGCGGCCATCGCAACCTGCCATTACCACAAAGCGCTTGATGGCGCCACTCTTCACCGCGTCTATCACTTTATCTGCCAGGGAAAGCACTGTGGCATGGGCAAATCCGCCGACGATCTCGCCGGTTTCGATTTCTTTGGGAGGCTGGCATTTGAGTGCGGCTTCGATAACGGGGCTGAAGTCCTTGGGCTTGCCGTCCCGGCGATCGGCAATGTGTGTAGCGCCGGGATATCCCGCCATGCCTGTGGTGAAGAAACGATCCAGATAGGTGTTTTCTTTGCGCAGGGGAACAATGCAGTTTGTGGTCATCAGGATAGCGCCATTAAAATTCTCAAAATCTTCCAATTGGTGCCACCATGAGGAACCGTAGTTGCCATGGAAATGCTTGAATTTTTTGAAGGCGGGATAGTAGTTTGCCGGCAGCATTTCGCTGTGAGTGTAGATGTCCACGCCCTTTCCTTCGGTCTGGATCAAGAGTTCTTCAAAGTCCTTCAGATCGTGTCCGGAGACCAGGATGCCGGGCTTTGTGCCTACGCCGATGTTTACATGAGTAGGTTCCGGATTTCCATAGGTGCTGGTATGGGCTTCATCGAGCTTGGCCATCACTTTCACGGCGTGTTCCCCGGTTTTCAGCACCATCGCGACCAGATCGTCTGCACTGAGGCTATCGTCGATGGTGGCAGAAAGGGCTTCCATTATAAATTTGTTTACTTCATCATCCTGGAAGCCCAACATGGCGGCATGATCGCCATAGGCACCCACGCCTTTGAGGCCGATGGTAATGGTTTCACGCAGACTGCGGATATCTTCATTCTCTGTCTTCAGCACGCCCACTTTGGTGGCGAAATCTGTATATTGATCTTTCGATATCTTGAATGTAACAGCGTCCGGACACTTAGCACATTTGTCGCCGATGAGAGCACAAAGCTCATCTTTACGCTTGTCACGCATAGCTATAGCTTTATCTATCAAAGCGGTGATCACATCTTCAGACCAGTTGGCATTGGTGATCGTGGTAAAAAGACCCTGCATCACAAAAATGGCATCTTCGGGGTAGTATTTCCCATTTTGGATGAGTTTGTGGTCCACGTGAGCCAGGCCACGCAGACTGTAAATAAGAAGGTCCATCAGATTCGCCAGACTTTCGGATTTACCGCATACACCACGAACGGTGCATCCTGTGTTGCGAGCGGTTTCTTGGCATTGGTAACAGAACATACTCATGTTTGTTTCTCCTTTATTATTATGGTTTTGGCATTTTTATGACAAGGACGCGCAATACAGTGTCGCCCTCATTGGTCAAAGCATGGGGAATGTCCTTGGGACTGTCGATGATCGTGCCCGCGGGGAAAGTCTTGCTTTCCTCCCCTATGCTCACGGTTGCGCTACCTTCGACTACGAAGAACGCTACGTTAACGGGAGTTTTATGAGCCTTCAGATGCGCTTTGGGCTCAAATTCTATGTGGACGATTTCGCCTTCCGGCCGGCTGTAGAGCTTTGTTCCTACCATGCCCATGGCATTGAGTACCGGGGGAATATCCTTATAATATCTGCTTTCCATATTCTTCTCCTTAGATGATCTTACCATCTATGCTGATTACGTTTACTTTTACAAAATGCATTTTTCCTGCGCGCTCCAAAGCTTTTTGTAACAGGATTTCGGTGCCGCTGCAACAGGGAACTTCCATGCGCACGATGCTCACGCTATTGATCTTGTGCAGACTAAAGATTTGCGCCAATTTGTCGATGTATCTTTCCAGATCCTGATCCAATTTGGGACAGAAAGTGATCACGATCTTACCTTTGAGGAAACGGCGATGAAAATCGCCAAAGGCATAAGGCACGCAATCTGCAGATATCAGCAGATCGGCATTGTCAAAATACTGTGCTGCAGGATTGATCAGGGTAAGCTGTACCGGCCATTGACCCAGTTCAGACTGAAGAGGGCCACTGTTTTGATCGCTACCCGCTTTGCTTTCTATCGTCTGCGCGTGGGTGCCGCTGCACCCGCATTCCATGGTTTCTTCCTGAGTTAAAGAATCAATATCATAGCCATTCTCTTTTAAAATATCCAGAGCCTGGCCGTAATAATTCATTTCACCGTGTGATTTCAGATGATGCAGGTGCGCTTTGATGGTGTTGTGGCCTGCTTTCATGATGTTTTCCATCACCAATGCCTCGCTGTAAGGCTCCGCTTCGCGCTCCTCTACCAGGATTGCTCCTTGAGGACAGGTGCCGATACAGGCTCCCAGACCGTCACAAAACAGGTCGCTGACCAGGCGCGCTTTGCCATCAATCACTTGCAATGCTCCTTCCGGACATCCGGGGATGCACAGGCCGCAGCCATTGCACTTCTCTTCGTCGATCTTGATAATCTGACGCTTCATTTCTTAACCTCTATTAGTATTATTATAGTATTTAGTAGGGATCTGCCTTCTTCCCTCAGGTCAAACGCGTGTTTGCTCATATTCCATTGACTCACCAACATGCGCATCGATCCCACTATCATGCGGAAGATGTGCAGGGGATTCAGATCGGCGTGTATCATGCTAAGGCTTTGTCCTTCAGTAATGTAGCCCATTACTTCGTTTCGGTGGATGTGCATTATCGAAAGAAGCTGCTCTTCAAAAGAGTGGTCGTTCTTAAAAAGCTCCTCGCTAAACATCACCATGGCCAGATCAGGATCTTTGCTGAACATCTCGTAGCGGTCCATCACAAAGCTGCTGATCCTTTGGATAGGGGGCAGGTTCCGACTGTTTATCTGTTCAATCACCGAACAGGAGATGTGTTCAAAATAGCAAAGGATCATCTTGATAAGCTCATTCTTGCTGGCAAAATGCCGATACAGAGCGGCATCGCTAATTCCAACGCTTTTGGCCAGAGTCTTGGTCGTAAGTTTCTCATAGCCTTGCCGCGCAATCACGCGGATGGCGGCTTGTATGATTTCCATTTGTCTTGTGGTAATTTTCATTGTTATTCCTTTGCATCGGCGCATGTAAGTAAGCGCTCACTAACCAATCTAATCTGAACCGCTTTTTTGGCAAGCAATATATTCAGTATATCCGAAATTTATTTTGCCCAAGAGCAATGAAAAGCGACCAGGCAGCATATAATGCAAGAAGTTAGCTGAGCACTATCAAAAATCAGAACGGCTCTTGGGGCAGTTCCAATTATGCAAGAGAACGATAGATTTTTGGGTGGTGCCGGGAGGCTTGTGATAATAATGTCTAACTGAGATTGTGGAACACTATCAACACGGCATAGACATAAAAGGCAAGAAATACCTTGTCAATTAAAGTGAATAAAAGACCTTGGCAACAGAAAGAATAAAGTGAAGAGAGGAAAAGAAAATCAGAAAGCGACACAGGTTTTGGAAAATTGCAAAAACGAAATACAGCGTCAGAGACGACAATCCCGTGACGGTTTATTTGAAGGTGACCATGCAATTAGCCTTGCTGTTTACTGTATTTTTTCTCCTTTTAATCCAGTTTGGCAGCCAAGCAGATTATTCTAAAACCGGAATCAATAGCGGATACTATGTTACCTTTGAACCGAGTTATACCAACGAACCGGTGCCTCTGCCCGCAGCAAAATCACCCGGATCGGTTTCGAACAAACGGGATAAACTCACTCCTCTCTTCGGCTTTATTCCTCGTTATGTGGCCATTATGAGCTTCGTGATTATTGTGGTGATCTCCGGGGGCTTTATTTTGATGTATCTTCGCGTTACCGGGCTATTGCGCTAAAGACCGATTCCCAAGATCACATCCACGGCGATATTACCTTCTTTAGTTTTGCTGAGCCGCAGTCCGGCGGAGCTCATACCCATGAAGGCTGCTCCAATTTCTGCGATCAGTTCCACTCCATAAGAATACTGATCCAAGAGCTTATTATTTTCCTGCGGAAGCGACATATCGTAAAACAATCCGAGATTGATATCTTCCATATATATCTGAGGGGTCCACAGCCCTTCTCTGATCTTAAATAAAGGAAAATAAAGGCTGTTGCGCAGTGTGGCTCCTTTATTTGTAGCCATTTCATGTTCATAGCCGCGTAGGGGATAGAAGGCGTCATCGGGATCTGCATCAGGATCGTAGGCGAGATTCAGAGTGCTATTGAGCTCGCTCCTGGCGATAAACTTTTGTCTCAAAGCCAGCTGTCCTTGCCATCCTGTGCGATAGCGGCTATCAAGGCTTAAATCGCTGTATTCCGTGATGAAGGTGTTGCGGATACCGACCTGGCCGCCTGCCCAGGAAAGGCTTTGGCTGATGAAAGGATAGGCCAGATAGCTGTCAAATTGATCCCGTGCTTTCAGGCCCAAACCGGCATTGATGCTGTTAAGTCCGTAATTCTGGCGTAGATAGAGGTTCATGGAGTTGTTCAGAGTTACGCTCAGATTATCATCTGAACTGATGATCAGATCCTGGTTTAGAGGGCTCAGGATGCGGCTGCCGACCGCGAGATCTCCGATCACTTTTTTTCGTTGCGTATCATACACAGCCTGGATTTGCCATTGAGGGATGTCGCCCACGGCATCCATGCCCACCAAGATAGCTCCGATGGCCAGGGAATCAGCACTTCCCTGGATGATGGGCAAGCGTAAGGCGCGGGGATTGATCATGTGGAAGATGTTCCGGCTATAATCTCCGTGATAGACAGGGCTGCCGTCAAACAGCGTGCTTTGTCCGTGGAATTTCCCTCTGGCAAATGGGGCTTCGGGTTTCTTGGTGATGGGACGGCGGCTTTCGCTGATGTTTAGTGGAGCTTGATAGATGTCCATGCCTCCGGCGTTTGGGGACAGGTAATACATGGTAGCGTCATCGGGAAACACAGGATCTTTCAGATAGTCTTCACTCTGCACAGCATATGATTTGCCGCTTTTTGTATCCAGCACATAGCCTTTCAATTGATCGTTCAGAGTTTCGTTGTAGCGCAATTTGCCGTCTTGTGCGCACAGCAGGATGTTTGCCCCGGGGCTGCTCACAACCGGTGTTAATGTGGCATCGTCCAGCTTGTAGATATCGGTGTTGCTCCAATAGGGCTTAGCGTTCAGATATAGTTCACGATCCATTTGGCAGATAGCGTGGATCAGTTCTTCACCTTCATACAGCACTGTCTTGCTATGGGAGGCGGGATCATAATTAAACAGGACAGAGCCGCGATATAAGGCTTTATCTTCAGAGATCAGCAGGCTTCCATCCGCTTTGGGCAAGAATGCCCTAACTCTGCCCTCATAGAGGATTCTGCTACTATTAGCATCTTTCAACAGAATCTGGGAGATGGCTCCGTAGCCTTCATTTTCGCGATTTTCAAATCCGCGTTTATACTCGTTTCGGCTGTAGTAAACTTTATCCCCCAGAATGTGGTATCCTGCCGGGAAGCCTGTGGCTTGGGATACTATTGTCTCGGCTTTCGAGTCCGCTTTGCCGAGCTCCAGACGCATGAGTTTATTAAAGGAGAATCCGGAGTTTGGTCCTGTCTTTTCCTGCAGGCTTTGTGTGTAGTAAAGCGCGTTCCCGTGATAACTCAGATCAGCTTTGTTCCAGCCATCTTCGGTGATCTGTGTTCGTTCAATCTCTTTCAAGCGGGCTTTTTCTTCAGCTTGCCAATTGCTCCAAAGACTTTGTAGGGGGAGTCCGTAAGCATTTTTGAAGGCCGGATCCAGGGCTACGGAGGGACTTATCATGTTTGAGTAGGCTTCTATTCGGGAAGAGTTGTCCCGATACATAGCGGCGAATTTATCTTCCCCGTAGGTTTCGGCCAGATAGCGGTGGAAACTACCACCGAAGACATAATAATGGGCCAGGGGTGTATCCGAAGAATAGTATGAGGCTTTGGTAGGTGAGGGTAGTTTGTCTTCCCGAGCCAGGGCTGAGATCAGGGCGGAATAGTAAGCGCTGTTCATCCTGCCGCTGTTTTTTGAAAGCTGGGATTCCCCATAGACCGTGATACCTTCCGTCATCCACATGGGCTGAAAGGTTTGCACATAGAATATATTTCCAAAGAGCGTGCGTAATATTGCAGGCAGCCCGGATTCATGACTGAGCTGCAACTGATGGATGTATTCATGGGGAGCCACGATCTGAAACCAATCTTCTCCAAAAGAGAGTTCATCATTGGTGGGCGGATACATATAGAGACCGATCAGATTGCCGGTGGGGCTGGCAAAGCCATTGACCAGATTGCCCATATCTTCCAGCTTGATGGCAGCGTGGGGATATGTGTTTCCGGTAAGCTGCTCCAGGCGTGGACGGTAATACTGAATCACCTGCAGGGCATGCAGCGCTTCATCTTCCATACCGGTGTGGTAGTAGACCGTAAATTTATCGGTGCCCATGGTCTTCACCGCTCCCGCCAGCATCCCGGCAGCAGAACACAGGCAAAGAATCAGTATAGCTTTTATGATCTTCATACTATGATCCCTATCGTTTTTGGCAATGCTACAAGCTATACAAATCGGTCAAGAAAATTCCGAGGATACAATTTGCCATCGATCAGTATGGCGGCCATCGAGCTAAGAGTGTAGCCCAAACACAGACTATACAAGCATTATAAAGAAGGCCAGAAAAGACCCTCGTGAGGACTTTCCTGGCAATTGTAAGCAGAGCCTGCTCTGTAATTTATTTCATCAGCATCATTTTTCTGGTGAATGTGGCAGATTCGGCTTCGAGGCGGATCAAATAGATACCGCTGCTCACGCTTCGGCCGTGGTAATCCCTACCATTCCACACTTTACTGTGTTCGCCGGCGGGCAGATTGCCACTAAAGAGTTCAGCAACTTTCTGGCCCTTCAGGTTGTATACACAAAGGCGCACGGGGCTATCCGCGGCGAGGCTGAAGGCGATATTGGTTTCCGGATTGAAGGGATTGGGATAGTTGCCGTTCAATGATGTCATCAATGGTATTTGGACAGCTTCTTCAGTATCCGATCCTCCCCAGGAGAATGCGATCAGTTCGCTGGCTTTGCTGCTGCCTTGCACATATTTGGCGACTACGTAATATTTGTAATCTCCGTGGCTTACAAGGCTTTCCTGATAGATCGGACTTTGCAGCTCGGCGGCCAATTCAAAGGCACCGGCAGCGTAACGGCGATACACTTCGTAGGAGTATATGGGGAAATCCGGCTCGAGAGGAGGATTCCAGCTAAGTGACAAGAGGTCCTGATTGATCTGATGGGATACATCGCTTACCGGTTTCAAGTAATTCAGATAGAAATCCTGCTGCACGATAGGATTCTCCTCAGTGAGTGTGATAGCATAGCTATCCATGCTGTAATAGCCTTCTCCGACAGCCGAGACCTGATGCTCTGCCAGAGGCATATAGAGTTGGTAGAAGCCCTCCGCGTCCGGCGAGACACACAGCCGATTTGCGTTGATTACATAAACCTGGCTGAAGTCCATATTGGGATCAGAAGAGCTCACCATGCCTTCAACCTTCCCGGCATAGGCCAGGTATCCGCTGGTGCGAACGTCGTCAATAAACCATCCGGGAGCCACTCCGCCGTAGTTTGGCGCTCCAAAACTGAAGCGGAATTGCACGGTTTGATTGCCATAACTTGCCAAAGGTATTTTCACCTGTTGCCATTCTTCCTGAACACCCTGGAAACCGGGCCCGGCAAGGGCTACCACGTTTCCGGCGGGATAACCGTTTTCCGGAGTGAGCACCTGCCACACGGAGCCGCCATTGGTGGATATCTTCACATTACCGCCGGCATTTATCGTTCCGGTGTTGTATTTGTGCCAGAATTCCAGCATAAAATTAGCGCCGATATATACCGGTTGAGTAGTGAGATTGTAAGCGGCTCCGGGGCTGAAATCAGCGTCCAGTCTGGTTCCCCAGATCTTTGTTCCACTATGAGCTCCGGCATATTCGGATTGTCCCCATTCCCAACCGTTGTAACTGGGAGAGGGCTCGAAGTATCCATTGTCATATTCGAAGTCTTCGCTCATGCCTGTGGTACCGACACTTACCAAAAGCTGGGAAGTGCCCACGTTTACATGATCTCCCAGGAAGCGGATGTAGAAAGTGATGTTGTTGCCCAAAGGCGTATCCTGTGAAAGCGTAACGGGAAACATCATCTGCACAGTGCTGAGGGCGGGAACAAAGGGGATGGTGTCTCCTGAGTTCTGGATTGTAACATAGGGCGACACACTCATGATGCTGGCGTTCAGGTTATTTACGTCTATCTCGGAGATATTGCTGAAATTCACCACCATCTCGATAGTCTCACCCGGCTCTGCCAGACCGTTTCCGTTGCCGGCCGCATCGTTCATCATATAACTGCTTACCGTAATGCTTGGTCTGCGTACAGTGAAATCCACGGGGTAGTTCCATTCGGATTCACCGTTTGTGATGTGCAACATGAGATCGATAATACTGCCATCCGGGCAGTCTTCTTCTATGTAAACTGTTATGGGAGTTTTGTTTACGGCACTATTATCACCGGAGATATCCGGGTAATCACTAGTGCCATTTACGATGCTGGCGTAGGGGTGGTTGATAGTGGCAGATACAGTAGCTTCGGTAGCGGTGTTCAAGCCTTGATTGATCAAGCGAATACCCAATTCCACAGTCTCGGTTGGTTCTGCGATGTTATTGCCATTGGGATCGGTTACGATGAGGTCGTGCACGATCAAGTATGGTGCTTCATGCAACACGGGAACGGTGGTTATCAACAGCGCGGAGTTGTTTGACAATGGTGCGGCTCCGGGAGCATATTGATTGTTATAAGTGTATTCCAGGCCCACAGTATTACTGTGGTCTTTGATGCCGATGGTGGCATAGTTACCATGGTTGGGTTTGTATCCTCCACCGCCGACGTCTACATTATTGAAATCTTTATACTGGATCTTGATTTTGCCATCGCCGTAACTGGTGGGATGGTAGGAAGGATCATAGAATATGATCTGGAAAGTCTCCAGTGATGTGCGGTTGAAACCATTGCGCATCTTGGAATATTCGATGATAAAGAGGTGGTTTGCGGCGTCGAAATACTTGTATATCCCACTATCTCCCAAAAGGATCAAATCATCCCAGAAAGCGGCGATCATGGGTGATGGCCCAAGCCCACCGGGCAGACGGCTATTGCGGAATTCAGAGTTTTGCGTTACTCCCATAGCGATAAAGCCGTTTGTGCTAACCGTAATCTGATCGTAGGGGACACCATAGAAGGGGAATGTAAAGGGTAAATCCACCAATTCATAGGTGGTGCTGCCGTTTTGGTCACCTTCATCTCCGTTGGCACCACTGTCGCTTAGCGTGTTCAATCTGATGCCGCCACCTCCTATACCGGGATCTATCTCGATCCATTCGTAAGTGGGACAATCGCTGAATTGAATGTCAGTCATGTCGTAGATGAAGTAGCCATAGCTATCCGGACCCATCGGTGTATGCTGATTCACATTGCCGATTGAGATGTTGAAATAGGCGTCTTGCATGAAACCTGCCTCATTGCTGAGCCGAAGTCTGAATGGTATCTGCATGCCGGGCACCAGCAGAGAGCGGGCGAAAAGACCAAAGCTGTCCAGAGTCCAGGACATGCTGTCGGCATTGATAGTGCCGATGTATGCTTCACTGTCTTCAACCAGCACGAGGTCATTCAAGGAAAAGAGTTGTGCACTTACATTCTCTACCACGGCTATGGAGTTGTTCATTATTCCCAGGTTCAGAGTGCCTGTTTCCGCGGGGTCCAGTACGGAATTACTTCCCGCCAGTACGTCTACGCTTTCCACATGCAAAATCGCATTGTGAGATGCCACATGGATCGGGAATTGATATTGCGTGCCCCCCTCATCTGTGATGCTGAGGACCAATCTGATATCGTGGTAACCGGGCAGATTATGTGCGATATCGAAGACTACGAATTCCTGTGCCAATGCGCTCTCACCGGCAGAGATATCCGGAAAGCTGATCTCTTCACTGAGTAGTTCGATGTAGGGATCCTCACTGCTGACAGTGCCACTTAGTGAAACAAGATCCACATCTCCAGTGTTTTTGGCGGATAGCATCAAGGCTATGCGTTCTCCAGCTTCCGCCAGATTATTACCATTACCCAGGGATCCGCTGCTGCCATCATCCACAACCATCATATCGTGATGAACCAAGCCTCCGACATCAGGTTCCACATAGATCTGAGCCGGTTTCTTGTCGTTTTTGGCTGCGGTAAGCAGGAGGCTGCTGCTGATTCCTCCCTCGATATGCAGGCTGATATTTCCGAATTCATCGGTGTAACCGCGTGCCACAATCTGGTTTTCATCCTCACTGAACGCAGTAACGCTGGCATTTGCTATGGGATTGCCGTTTGCGTCGGTGATACTTGCATCCAGCAATACTGTGCCCAAAGTGAGAGTGGTGGGAGCGTTGATTTGCAGAGATTCGGGGATGCCGACAAAGACTTCCATGCTGGGATCACCCATCAGATTGCACCAATGCGCAAAATAGTTTGCTTCATTGCTGTTGGTGGCACCATATACTTCGCGGATATAGAGTCTGCCATTTAGAAGGGCTTCGCCCATACTGCGCATGTTGTGGGCAAATATACCGTTGAAGATGGCGGCATTGAGCGTATTGTTGAACATGGTGTGAGTTCGGCTGGTAGCCATACCGATGGCGGTTACAGCTCCGGATGGATTTTGGGCCGTGCCCAGTCGGATAAAGGTCTCTGAGGTGCCGGTACCGTAGGAGCTGCCAAAATTTCCGGTTCCACAGGTCAGGATCACGGCATGAGGCAGCTTGGACCCGTTATTCAGCGAGGAGCTGGGGCTCCAACCGCTCATGTTTATATAGCCGCGATAGCTGAAGAAATTCACTCCTTCGTTAATGCCGCTGTTTATGGTTGATGAAAAGCCGCTGCTGTAGTTTTCTATGAAGCTGTAATCCGGGTTTACTCTTTCAGCCAGTTCTTTGATGTATTTGCTGTTATACACGCAGGAAATACCTGATGTGCTGGGGTCCCCGATCAAAAGAATGCGGTTCAGCCAGGCAGCTGCAGTAGCGTCGTTCGCTATATCCTTTTCATATTTATACACTTTACTCAGCACGGTGGACAGTTGGTCGGCGGTTTCCACCGATATACGGCCTATAAAAGCATCTCCCAGATAGTCATCTCCGGCCAGGAAAGTATAGGGATAATCTCCTTCGCCGTTGTAGTTTGAGAAGTTTTCATAGTGAGTGGGAATCTGAGGTGTGTCGCCGATTAGTATGATGTAATCCGGACGGGTGGCAGGATCGTTGTATTGGATCTGGATGAAATTTTTGATGGCGGAAGAGCTGGATCCGGTTTCTTGCGTGCTTACCAGGTTCACTTCGTGGCCCTTTTGCTTTTTCCAATTCGCAAACATATTGACCATGGTCATGTAAAAAGTGTTCACGCCGTTTGGATAGATCATCAGAATTCTGCCGTATTCTTCACCGCTATGCAGATTTCGATAGTCCTCAAAATTCAATAGATTTGCCTCGTAAATCTTGCGGAAAGCAGGTGAATAGTCGCTGTAGGCGGGAAGCTCAAGCGCGCCTTTTTCGTCTGTGAACGAGATCTTGATATCGATCTCTTCATATACATTCAGGTTGCCGCTGTTGGCGTCCCAATGCACAGGATTCACGTTGAACTGGAGTACGCGAAAATCTCTTAGGATGGCGATTTCACCTTTTTCTACCAGGGCTTTTGGAGCTGATTCATGATACTTTCCCCTGTCGAAAAGCAATTGACTCCTCTTTTCTTCGGTGTCAAAGACAGGCAGCGGGCGGATATTCGAGATTGTTTTGCTGCGTCCGGCATCTATCTGCAGATGGTAGGAACCGGTAGGGGGGAGGATGATGCTGCCGCTGAAGACAGGAAGATCCGGGGCACCGGATTCTGCTGAACCGGAGGATTCCGCCATGCTGAGCACCTGAAATTCTTCATTGAGGATGTTTTCATTGCTTATCTTCAGCTCAGGAGCTCTGAACTTCAGTTCAATTTCCCCTTCCCGGGAAAATTCAAGCGTTAAAGGGCCGGCTGATAGCGCGAGCACCGTTAAACAGTTGAGTAGTAATAGTAGGATCAGCTTTTTTCTCATTTCTTCTTTTGCTCCATATTACATGAAAGGAACCTGAAGCATATAGCCAGGTTCCTTTGAATTTGGTTTATTAATTAAAGCTTGTATTCATCGATTCATTTTGTAAAAATAGATTCCGTTGTCGCGAGTACCTACGATCAGGGTATCATCGACCATGTTTAGTGTGTTCACATATCCACCCTCAGTAATCTGCTGGATCATTTTGGGATCAGTGGGATTGCTGACGTCGAATACATAGCAGCCACCGCCACCGGAGCTGATCGCAACCGTATCACCCGAGATTGCAATGTCCGACGCGTATCCGGTGCCGATAAATTCGGCAACCTGAACTGGATTGGCTTTGTCACTGATGTCAACTATCTGTAAGCCTCCCTGACGGGCGGCGATATAGGCATAATCGTTTTGAACAACTACGTGTTGCGCTTCACCTTTCACTGCTAGTTCGCTGATAAGGGTTCCGCTGGCCTTCTCCAGTATAGCCAATCCTCTTTGCTGGATGGCACCAAAAATGTGGCTTGCATCGATAGCTACACCGGATACGTTTGCGGACACTTGGATCCCTTCGCTGGTAAATGCGGAGTATGGAGTGGTTCCTTGGGCTCCATCGTAGCCGAGAAGACAGATCCGGTTTGATAAACAATACGCGATGTCCAAAATGTGTCCGGGGCGTGGTGTTTCCAAATCATAGGTTGCTAGATGGATAATGTCTCTAGTGCCTCCGGTAATTCCGTGAATCCAAACCATGTTATCAGGGTCACTGTTGTCCATGAGGTATATTGTATCTGCGCTTTGAATCTCACTGAAAAACAAGCGATCGCTTTTGGGAGAGACCGCAAGACTCCGGTTTTTGAACAACTGGACTACAGAACTATCGGCTGCCATAATTTCTGGATACCAAGTCAATTGATGGTTTTCCAAATTGATGACTCCTATTCCGCCTTGATCCAGAGCTATATAGGCATGGTTGTTCCCGATTTCTATCTCACAGGGATCGCCAACCACAGGCACCTGCGCCAACAAAGTGAAATTGCCATCGCTCTGAAAGGACGTGTTTCGCTCCGCGCAAGCAGAGATCACCAGCATGATTGCCAGCAACATGTATGTTAAAATCTTTCTCGACATCAAGAACCTCCATCATATCGATCACTTATTATTTTCTTCTGTTTGAAGTGTATGCAAGAAGCATTCCCAAAGCTGCGATTACGCAAAAAAAAGAAAGGCCCGGCCAATGCTATTTTGGCGAAGCCTTTTACTAATGATTTTGCTATCAGCTATTTAGTGCGCGCGGCAAAATGTTGGGAATCTCCCCACTCATCAAAGCCGATGCTTTCACCGATGGATTCAATCCTGCGACTGAGACAACTGATGCATTGATCGGCGTTTTCATCCAAACAGGGTTTACCTTCATATAACTGGTATCCTTCCCTGTATTTGGTGTCCGTAATGTTTGGCATCAGCACGTTCGCTCCGGCCAACAATCCCATTTCCCGGCCTTCGGGATGCAAGGCTTGCAGAGCGGTTGTGGTGGCAATGTTTACATCCTTTAGTGCGATCCGGCAGCTTGCTATCAATTTCAGTCCCATCTTGAGGGCAGCATCCTCATCAAAGCTGTCCACAAGGTGCTTCAAAGGTGTCCCGTGATGGGGTATGTAGGGCCCCATGCCCAGCATATCGATGTCCCTATCATAGAAGAATAGGATGTCGTTCGCGATGTCTTCAATGCTCTGTCCGGGAAGTCCAACCATTATTCCCGTGCCTACCTGATAACCGCTGTTCCTTAATAGAGTGAGACAGTGTTTGCGGTGTTCAAAATCGTGGTCCGCGGGATGTAGAGTTTTATACAATTCCGGATTCGATGTTTCGATCCTCAAAAGGTAACGGTGAGCGCCGGCGTCAAACCAGCGCTTGTATACCTCTTCACTCTGTTCGCCAAGTGATAGGGTTATGCCCAATTTGCCCCCCGAAAGCTTTTTGATGCCACGGAGCAGTTCCTCAATATAGTCCGTCCATGCCTTGTCTGTGCGCTCTCCGGCCTGTATGACCAAGCTGCCGTAGCGTTGGTCAAGACACCATTTTGCTTCGGCCAAAGCCTCTTCCATGCTGATGGTATAGCGCTTAAAATCCGGATTTCCGCTGCGGATACCGCAATAGTAGCAATTCTTTGAGCAGATGTTGCTTAGTTCGATGATGCCGCGGAAATAAACCTTGGTTCCCACGTATTGTTTTTTTACTTCATAAGCCCGCTTATACAATGCCTGTAGCTCTTCCTCAGTTGTGAGGCTGAGCATCCGAATCAGTTCATTTTTATCTGGACGCATAAATTTTTACCTCTTTCTTGATATAATATGCCTATCCCGCCGCTCTGCAAGCTAAATTCTCTTAGCACGGGCGCGCCCGGCATTGCTTACCCCGATTGTTATGGTAGGAGCGCAACACATATATACTTGGGATATAGTGGTTGAAATGAGGGGAGATATATTGGTAAAGCTATGTTGTCATATCATATCCCTACGCTTTCTGACTGACAATCGAGCCATAGCCGGGCGCTGTATTCGATTTCGGTGATACTGCCCTCCACTGTGAGATTTGAGGAAAGACTACCGGATATCAAGGCATTATCTCCCGGGTCCGCAAGCATAGCCCGGTTCTTGCTGTTGCTGCTCCCGATAGAGTATAGGGTTTTGGAAGTTTATCAGCTATAGAGGATATTTCTCTACATCTTGGCATAAGAACGTGAAATGTGTTCGCAATTTGCTTGACAACAATAACTCGATTTCGAATGTTGACAGCAGAAATGCCCCGGCAGGTCGTAAACATGAAAATATTATAAGAGCTTATGCGCAGATTACCGAGACTAAGGTCCAGTTCTCAATGCTTTGATTCAATTAAAAGTAAATAGGAGATGCAATGTCTGAAACAATATATTCACAACCTTATGCAGTCAAGATACCACCGATATTGGTAGCCAAAGACAGGCAGGTAGGTCATAATCCGGAGAACGAGCTGATATCCCGCCTGCACAATCGCTTGGAAGCCGAGGGGAT
This sequence comes from Cloacimonetes bacterium UBA5284, assembly GCA_002410505.1. Taxonomy (GTDB): domain Bacteria; phylum Cloacimonadota; class Cloacimonadia; order Cloacimonadales; family Cloacimonadaceae; genus UBA5456. The sequence continues at coordinate 16,498 of DHSO01000011.1, forward strand.
CAAGCTGGAAAACATGCGGGAATTTGGTTTTGATATCCCCGTATCCCGAGAAGAACAGGCCGAGGGCAAGCGAGGTTATGAATACTGGGTGCAAGTGCCCGGATTTTCTTATGATATTCCGGGTCTGCAGGTAGAGTCTTTCAAAGGGGGCAATTACCTGGCCTTGAGGATAGACAATCCCTTCGCGGAGCCCTGTGCAAGAATTCCTGAAGCTTGGGACAGATTGGTCAAATATTTCGAAGAGCAGCAAATCACGGCGGATGATCATCATGAGGCCGGAGTATGTTTGGAAGAGGTTTCGGCAAACCAGTCTATGGAAGTTATGACTATTTATATCAGAATCAAGGATTGAATCGATCGAATCATCTATATGCTTGTTGAGTCAGGCCGGCAGATATTGAGCCTTGACGCTTTTGTCTTCAGCGCCTTTGAGTACTATTTTGGAGAGTGCAGTTCCCGTTGCTGATTCGAATAAGTATTCAGTTGCTGCAGTTTTTTCCTGTTTTATTAGCTGGATTCCCCCATCTCCCGGAATTATGCGGAGTGCGTGGATGATATGCCTGAGGTCGAAGTTTTTGATCAGGAAGGGAAAGCTTGCAAACGTGCTTGTGCGAGGGCTGGTTGAAGCAAGGTATTGGCCATGTATATTATATATTTCTTCCGGCAAATCTACGGGGGCATGGCGCTGTCTCAAGCATAGCCTTTTGGAAGCTGAGTTAGCATGACAGCAGGGGCTTGCCGGCAGCATTTAGTCTCAATACATAAAGGTTTTCCTTCTTTGCTAATAGTGGTGCAGAACGGTAATTGCTTGGAGATTGATAATTTCTGTTGACAGAATTTCCACTCAAGAAAAAATGACAAGAAATGAAGCCGTCAGCTTCTGCCTTGTTGCCTGAAAGTGCGTACAGGGCCGATGATTAGATACCAAATACAGTGATATATTACTAATGAAGCAGGCGGAATTTCCTATACTCAGGATATTTCGCCTTCTTCATTTCCGGTAAGAAGGAGGTTCTTATAATCCGGATTAAGCGTTTCAAGGCTAAGACCAAGGAAGTGGTACCGAAAGAGAGAATTAATCAGCAGATTACTGCCGATAAGGTTCGCCTGATCGGCTCTGATGGTAAACAAATTGGCGTGGTTTCCGTGCGTGAAGCTCAACGTAGAGCGGACGAGGCGGAATTGGACCTGGTGGAGATATCTCCCAACACAGAACCACCCGTTTGCCGTATCCTTGATTTTAGTAAATACTATTTCCAGAAAGAAAAGAAAGCCAAGGAAGCTAAAAAGAAACAGCATGAAGTTGAAGTAAAAGAAATCAAATTCGGCCCCAATACCGAAGAGCATGACTATAATTTCAAGAAAAACAATGCGATCAAGTTTTTGAAACAACACAACAAGGTGAAGTTCACCGTTCGGTTCCGCGGGCGTCAGATGGCGCACAAAGATCTGGGCTACAGGGTGTTGGAAAAGCTCAAAGAAGATCTGGCTCACATCGTCGATGTGGATCAGGAAGCGGTATCGGATCGCAATCTTCTTTCGATCGTGGTATCACCCAAAAAAGACATAGACCGCATCCTGGCAGATAGCAACAAAGCGGAAATTGCGCCTGTTGAGGCTCCCGCGGATAACTCTGCCCAGGTTGAAGAGTAGTTTATAGATAAAGCCGTACAGAGCTTGCTCCACTCGGCCAGCCAAGAGATTAATTCAAGGAGATAATAATGCCAAAGATCAAAACCAATCGATCTGCCGCTAAGCGCTTCAAGCTAACCGGCACCGGAAAAATTGTGCGTCATCACGCCAAAGCCGCGCATATCAAAACCAAAAAAACACGCAAACTAAAACGTAACCTTCGCACCAGCGCCATCGTGGTTAAAGCCGATGAGAAAAGAGTTTACAGAATGCTGGGAATGTAAAGGAGAATAAAGATGCCAAGAATTACAAATAATGTAGCAGCCCATCGCAGAAGAAAGAAATATTTACTTGCCGCCAGAGGCTATTTTGGCCGCAGAAGCAAGACTTATCGCGTAGCGCGCCAGACCGTTGAACGGGCCATGGCTTTCTCCTTTGCGCACCGTAAGCTCAAAAAACGTCAGTTCCGCAGCCTCTGGATCACCCGCATCAACGCTGCTTGCAGAATGAACGACATGAGCTACAGCCGATTTATCAACGGATTGCACAAGTCCAATATCGAAATAAACCGCAAGACCCTGGCACATCTGGCCTGGCACGATGCCGGCGCTTTTGCCCGTCTCGTTGAGATTGCCAAAAACGCTTAATTGATATGATATACTAGGCGATGCTCCCCGAGCGTCACAATTTATAAAAAGAAAGCGGTTTTGGTTTGAAACCGCTTTCTTGCTAATTGAACCCAAGACAAAGGATTGTACAGTGCAAGAACAGCTGGAACTTATCATCAAACAGGCGCAGGAGGAGATTGCCCGATGCTCCAATCCCAATGATATACTGAATACTAAAGCTAGATTCCTGGGCAAAAAAAGCGAATTGAACGGTCTATATGCCAAGATGAAGGAACTGAACCCCGAAGAGCGCCCCGCCTTCGGTAATCAGTTAAACTCGTTGCGCAACAGGATCGAAAGCTTGTTGAATGCCCAAAACACGATTATCAAAGAAACTGCCTGGAAAAAGGATCGTAAAGTATATGACAATACCATGCCGGGCATGGAACCGGGCAGAGGCGGCTTTCATCCCCTCACGATCGTTCGTAGAGAGATCGATGAAGTGTTCCTCAGTATGGGTTTTGAGATCGCTGAAGCTTTCGACATCGAAGATGAATTTCACAATTTTGATGCGCTGAACACTCCCCAGGATCACCCCTCGCGCAATCTGGCAGATACCTTCTATGTGGAAGGCGGAAAGCTTTTACGTACTCAGACTTCTACAGTTCAGATCCGGGTGATGGAAAACTACAAGCCACCCATTAGGATAATCTCTCCGGGACGCTGTTATAGAAACGATAAACCGGATCCCTCACACTCCCCTGTATTTCATCAAGTGGAAGCTTTGGTGGTGGATAAGGGCATCAGTATGAGCGACTTGCAGGATACTCTGCAAACTTTCGCGAGCATCATGTTTGGCTCCGGTGTGCAAAGCCGGATCAGACCTCATTTCTTCCCCTTCACAGAGCCCAGCGCGGAGATGGATATATCTTGTGTCGCTTGTGCCGGTAAGGGCTGCAGAGTATGTAAACAAAGTGGCTGGCTGGAGATGGGTGGTGCCGGTATGGTGGATCCCGCCGTCTTTGATATTCTAGGTATAGACAGCGAGCTGTACACGGGCTTTGCTTTCGGTTTGGGTATCGAGCGCATCGCTATGCTGAAATACAATATTCCGGATATGCGCATACTGTTTGAAAACGATCTGCGGATGTTGCGTCAATTCAAGGGAGAGCTGTAATGAGAATCGCATTGTCTTGGTTAAAACGTTATTTGCCTCTCGAAGGGCATGAAGCCGATTTGGCAAATTTGCTTACCTTCGCGGGCATCGAAGTGGAAGCTGTCGAAGAGTTGCGAGCACTTGGCAGCACAGTGATAGCTGCCAGAGTAGTCTCTGCCGAAGCCGTGCCAAAGACCGATCATTTGAAGCTGTGCGTTGTGGATATCGGCAGCACAGCTTATGCCGAAAAGGACGCTGAAAATCACATCCGGGTGATTTGTGGAGCGCCGAATTGTGAATCTGGAATGATGGCGGTTTTGGCCTTGCCGGGCACAGAACTCAAAGACATCAGCATAGCCAAAGCAAAAATAAGGGGAATACACTCTCACGGAATGCTGTGTTCAGAGCGGGAATTGGGTCTGTCGAACCATCACGCGGGCATCATCCGTTTGCCGGATGATATCGCCATCGGAAGCTTGGCGGACGTGTTATTTGAATTGCCGGATACCATTTACGAATTGGAGATTACTCCCAATCGAAGCGATCTTTTGGGATACATCGGTATCGCGCGGGATCTTTCAGCAAAGCTGAGAATAGCCTGCATCGACTATGATGTTCAGCTTCCAAAGATTGCGCAATCCTCGCTGAAACTGGGGCTTTACAATGAAGAGCCACAGCTTTGTCCGCGCTATACTGCCAGAGTCATCGAAGGCGTGAAAGTGCAGGAATCACCATTGTGGATGAAGACCGCGTTGATAAAGAGTGGACTGAGACCGATCAACAATCTGGTAGATGTCACGAATTATGTGATGCTGGAAAGCGGTCATCCTTTGCATGCTTTCGATTACGACGCTTTAGCACCGCGTAGTGACGATTCGGACTACCCGGATATCGTGATCCGAAGAGCAGGTGAGGCCGAAGAATTTGTAGCCCTGGATGCAAAAAAGTATCTTCTGGATAGTCAGGATCTGGTGATCGCCGATGGTAAAACGCCTTCCGCACTGGCAGGTGTTATGGGTTCGAAAGCCTCAGGAATCTCTGAGCATACAGTGAATATAGTGTTGGAGAGCGCGGCTTTCCATCCCGGCAGTATACGCAGAACTTCATATAAGCACAAAATCACATCGGATTCTTCCTATCGCTTTGAACGTCATCTCTCTTCCCGCTACGCGATTGAGATCAGCGACAGAGCTACGCGTCTGTTAGTGGAGCTGGGCGCTGCTCGCGGCATGACTGAACTGATGGATAGCTATCCCCATGTGGAAGAAGAGATTATCTTGGGAGTGCGGCCTTCACGGTTTGAACACCTCATAGGTTTTGGCATCGAAGCCGGACAGATCAAAGATATCTTACAAAAACTGGGCTTCGCCTATCTGAAAGATGCCGTTTATGTAAAAGGAGCGGTAAGCGATCCGGACAAACTTGCAGAGCCGTCACACCCCAAAGAGCTGTGTCAATACTATCGCGTGCCCGGATATCGCAAAGATATCAGCCGGGAAGCAGACATACTGGAAGAGCTTGCCCGCTTGATCGGTTATGACAAGGTTCCGCAAAAAACCCCACCCAAACAGGTGATGGACCGCCACGCTTACCGGATTCAGAAAAAAGCCGCAGAATGGATGGTAGTCTGGGGAGCATACGAGACCTTGAACTACAGTTTCACCGATCCGGTTCAGATGCAGCATCTGGGGCTGGGTGACAGCGATGCTTCCTATGTGCGCCTGATCAATCCCCAAAGCAGCAATCAATCTGTGATGCGGGTGTCTTTGGTGCCTCAACTCTTGAATAATCTGGCCTATAACCTGAATCATGCCGAGCGCAATGTGCGGCTTTTTGAGCTGGGAAAAGTGTATTTGAAGACTTTGGAAGGACACATGGAACCCAGGCATCTGGGTGCTATATGTACCGGCTCCACGCAGGAAGAACACTACAAGGTGAAGAACAGTTTCCTGGATTACTCTTGGGCCAAAGGTTGCTTTGAAGGACTGTTAAACAGCATCGGTATCGATTGGCAAGTCAAAGCCATAGATTTACCCTATCTGGTAGAAGGCGAATCATTTGCCTATTATGGCGAGGATCTGTCCCTGGGGTATTTTGGCAGATTGAAAGCACCTGTGCTGGAGGCCTGGGGGATAGACACCACTGTGCTGAAGCAAGAAGTGTGGCTTTTGAACTGGGAGATGGATAGCTTGATCTCGCTATCCAGGGAGCTGGTGATCCGCTATCGCGATATTCCGCGTTTTCCGGCAGTGGTCCGAGACCTTTCTTTCTTGCTGGCAGATGCTTTCAGCTATAGAGAGATCAAAGACAAGATCATGGCCTTGGATCCGGAGCTTGTTCGAGATGTACAGGCTTTCGATGAGTATCGTTCAAAGCAGATTCCGGAAGGGTTCAGAAGCTTGAGTCTACACCTGGTATTGCAAGATCAAGAAAAAACATTGACAGATGAACGCGTTGATCAAGTCATGACTTTAGTACAAAAAACACTGAAAGATAAATATGATATTAAGATGAGGTAAGAATGGAAAGCCCGATTGTAAACCTGCAGGAAAGATTGCAGAAACTGATTGATCAATACAGTGCAGATAAAAAGACCATTGAAGAGCTTAAAAAGCAATATGCTCAGTTAAGAGAAGAGAATGTGCAATTGATGTCTCAGATCGGAGACTATACAAAACAATTAGAAGAAAGCCAAGGCTCGCTTAAAAGCATGCAAAGCAAGTATAAAGAACTCGAAACCACACACAGCGAGATGCAGAATATGCTCTATGGCATCGAAAGTTTTGCCGATGACGCAATCAAGAAAATTGACAATATTTTCCCAAAGCTTGAGGAAAGTGAGTAAAGCATGCAATCGGTAGAGGTGGAGATTTTTGGGCGTCGATTTCGCCTGAGAAGTGACAACCCCACCCGCACAGAAAAGATCGCGGCGGATTTGTCGCATCAGTTAACTGAACTGTATGAAACCTATGAGAATCTGGATTTTGCTAGGTTACTGCTACTGGCCTGCTTTCAGCGGGAGGAAAGCCTGCAAAAGACACTCGAGGAAAACAATACGCTGAAAAGCGAACTGAACAGAGTGAACCAGATGATCGAAAAAATGATGACATTATGAAAGATGCCTGCGGAATGCGTGATATGGATTGCATAAAAGCCATACTCTAAGTAGGGAGTCGAGCCATGGGTGGCATGCGTGCCGGCTTCGTTCCGGATACATAAAGCCCACAAGGTAGATTCCCACCTGCAAAACGGCTTTGTAAAAAGTCAAACATACACGGTTCTCGTGGGCAATTAGTTCCATACTCTCCTTCAGTGGGGAGGCGTAGATAGATCGAAGGAAATATTATTATGCCAAACGCATACATCCTACTGGCAATTGGCCTTGTTATAGGCTTTGCCATCGCTTTGGTGATATATCTTGCAAAGCGCAACTCTGCTTTCAAGATGATATCTCAAAGCAATCAGATTGCCGAGAACATCAAGAAAAACGCGCAAACAGAAGCCGATAACGAAAAAAAGGCCGCCTTGCTGGAAGCCAGAGAAGAGTGGTTCAAACAAAAACGCATTCTTGATGAAGAAGTGAAAGAACGCCAGCGCGAATTGCGCTTGCAGGAAAAGAAGTATAATGAAAGACTCAGTAGCTTGGACAAACGCCTGGACTCTCTGGACAAGAAAGAAAACAGCCTCAGCGAGCAAGAACGCAAGCTGAAAAGCAAAGAAGATGATATCCAGCAACGAAAGACTGAGTATGAAGCCGTTTTGAACGAACAAAAGCAGAAACTGGCAGAGGTTGCAGGCCTGTCCCGCGAGGAAGCCTTGGAACGCCTGCGCCAGGAACTGATCAGCACAGCCAGACAAGTGGCCGCCAATGACGCAAAACTGAGTATCGAACAGATTAAACTGGACGCTTCCAAGAAATCGGCCGAAATCCTTTCCACGGCTATTCAACGGATGGCGGTGGATCATGTGTCTGAAAGCACAGTTTCGGTAGTCTCCTTGCCTTCAGACGAGATGAAAGGACGCATCATTGGGCGCGAAGGTCGCAATATCCGTACTTTCGAAAAAGCCTCCGGAGTGGATCTTATCATCGACGATACCCCGGAAGCGGTGGTGCTGTCCTGCTTCGATCCCGTTCGCCGCGAAATTGCCCGGCTTTCTTTGGAAAAGCTGATATCCGATGGCCGCATACATCCCGGAAGAATCGAAGAAGTGATCTCCAAGACCACCAAAGAAATGGACGAAACTTTGATGAAGATAGGGGAGAAAGCGGTATTGGAAACCAATATCCACAACATCTCTCCAAACCTGATCAAAGTATTGGGTCGCCTCAATTATCGCACTTCCTACGGTCAGAATGTATTGCAACACTCCATCGAAGCCGCCTGGATTTGTGGAATATTGGCCGCAGAATTGGGTTTGGATCAGGAAGTGGCGCGCAGAACAGGTCTCTTGCACGATATCGGTAAAGCAGTGGATCACGAATTTGACGGCACTCATGCTATTATCGGAGCCAATCTGGCCCGCAAAAATGGCGAAGGGAAACTGATCGTAAACGCCATTGAAGCACATCATGAAGAGGTGGAAGCAGTTTCTGTGTACGCGGCTCTGGTGCAAGCTTCAGACGCCATATCCGGAGCACGTCCCGGGGCGCGGCGCGAAATGCTTGAAACCTATATGCAACGCCTTGCCAAGCTGGAAGAGATCGCAAACTCGGTGGAGGGTGTGAACAAATCTTATGCCATTCAGGCCGGTCGGGAGTTGCGCATTATCGTGGAACCTACCCTGGTGGAGGAAAATCAAACTCCACTGCTGGCTACCGAGATTGCCGCGACCATCGAGAAACAGGTGCAATATCCCGGTCAAATCAAAGTTACGGTTATCCGTGAGACTCGTCAGATAGCCATGGCAAAATAGATGCGGATTCTTTTCTTTGGCGATGTATTTGGCAAAGCCGGCAGGTCTATTCTGTTTGCTCACTTACGAAGCATGATCAATGAATACAAGACCGATTTTGTGATCGCCAACGCCGAGAATCTTGCCGATGGCAAAGGCCTCACCGAAAGGACATTGAAGCCGGTTTTTGCCGCAGGAGTGGACGCTGTGACCAGCGGAAACCATCTCTGGGATAGGGAAGAGTCTCTGGATTATATATCTCGGGAACCAAGAATCATCAAACCCATGAATTATCCTGCGGCGGCTCCGGGAAATAGCAGATACATCCTGCAGAAAGAAGATTCAAAGCTGGAGATTATCTGCCTCACCGGTCAGATCTTTATGCCCCCCTGCAATTCGCCATTCGAAGCCTTCGATGGCTTTTGGGCAGCTCGTGATACCTCGCTGCCACTCTTTGTGGATGTGCACGCAGAATCCACTTCGGAGAAACGAGCCCTGGGCTGGTATATGGACGGTAAAGCGGCGGTGATGGTAGGTACTCACACTCATATACAGACCGCGGATGAAGAGATCTTACCCGGGGGTATGGCATACATCAGCGATGCAGGTATGACCGGCGCGCACGATAGTGTGATCGGAGTACGCAAGGATATCATTCTGGAAAAGCTAAGCACATCGGTACCTCATCGCTTTGAATCCGCCCACAGCGGTCTGATGGTGAACGCGGTATTGGTAGATCTGGATGAAGACAGGAACACTGCCCTCCAGATCCAAAGATTGCGATATTCTGTGGAGGTATAGATGCCAAAAGAATTAACCGGTAAAGCGATAGCCCTGGCGATCAACAAAGTTTGCAAACAATTGGTCGCAGAGCATAACTTAAAACCCAAAATGCTCCTGATTCAGGTGGGAGAAGATCCAGCCAGTTCATATTATGTGCAAAGTATTCTGAATACAGCTCCAAAGCTGGGATGTGAAGCCGAACTTCTGACCCTGGATGTAAATTGTGGACAAGACAAGCTTTTGAGAATAATAGCAGAAGCCAATCAGAATCCGGATATTCATGGGATCATGATTCAGAAACCATTACCCGGAAGCATTGATGACAGTGCAGTAAACCTCAGCGTGGACCCAAATAAGGATCTGGATGCATTGCATCCGGTAAATTTGGGCAGGATCCTGATGGAGAACGAAGTGTTTTTACCCTGCACACCGGCAGCAGTTTATTACTCTCTGAAATACTATGGCATCGATCCCAAGGGCAAGCATACAGTGGTCCTGGGACGTTCCAACGTAGTGGGTAAACCTTTGGCCAACATTCTGCTCTGGAAGAGACCTTTTGCCAATGCTACAGTAACAGTGTGCCATAGCCGGACCAAAGATCTGGCGGCTATATGCCGATCGGCAGACATCTTGATATCCGCCATTGGCAAACCCCATTTTGTAAGCGCGGACATGGTGGCTGAAGATTCAGTTTTAATCGATGTAGGCATCAATGAAATTCAAAAACCCGATGGCAGCAGTGCCTATGTTGGTGATATTGACTACGAATCCTGCGCGAAGAAGGCCGGGGCCATTAGTCCCGTACCCGGAGGAATTGGCCGGATCACAACCTCGGTTTTGTATTTGAATCTCGTGAAAGCCAATCTGATAGCCAGAAATATAAATAAATATGTTGACGAATATATAGACGTCATTTTTAGTGAAAACTATAAGAAACTATAACCTGATGTTTGGGAGGACCGATGAATAATAAGAGATCAAATCTCTTGGCAGTCATCATTTTACTCACAGTTGCAGCTCTTTTTGTAACCGGATGTGGAAAGTCGGGGAGCAGATTTGAAAATTTGCCTCCGGAGATTAGCATTACCTCTTATGAAGGCTGGACTGAAGAATTTGTGCCCGCGACCGTGGATACAACTACCGATAATTATTCATTCCAACAGAAAATCTTTTGGCATGCTACTGATCCTGACGGGATTATAACCGGATTTGCGTTCCGCATCTTGGACGAAAACATGGAACCCATCCCCACTCCGAGATATGAATACCTCAGCTCTGTGGAAGATGGTTTGATACCGGATGTAATCTTGCAGAGTGAGACGCTATTGGGGAATTCCAGAGAAGGTTGGGCATATCATTATCTGCCCAGTGCCGATGAAAGCATTCCATTGGACGATGCCACTGCGGATAGAACAATTTGGACAACTCAGAAGTACGCAGTGATCAATTTCCCGGCGGCGGACACTCTGGGTAATCCCGCAAACCTGATCTGCCATTTTGAAGTGATAGCTATCGACAACCGGGGAGATATTGTCACCAAATCTGCCTGGCGTAGATTCCGTACCGATTCTCCTCGCCCCACCTGCTTGATGGATACTACCAAAGGTAATCCTGATGGTAAGGATGTGGGAAGTGGAATCAAGCTGAAATTCACTATGCATGATTCTGACGCGTTGATGACTGAGCACGTTCCCTACAAATTTGAATTCCGCATGATGAAGATCAATGCGGCGGGAGAAACTGTAGCGGGAAGCATGACAGACTGGATAGATACTCATGATTCGGATAGAATTGACCAATATCTGCTTACCGGCTTTACTGATCCTCCTCTTGAATATGACTATACTGAGGATGGTGTCGACTTGGGAACGATCACAAAAGTCGAAGGTCGCGCTACAGATCTTGCTGGAGTGATGTCTGAACCTGCTCCCGACGACTCTACTTATTTTATCACCTTTAAAGTAAAACCCGGTTTTAGCCCCCGCACTTTGCTCTATCACAAAAAAATCATCGCCCTGGGTAATAACCATTTTGACGATTATAACAGTGATGAGTATAATGTAGACGCGGCACCTGTGAGTTTGTCCGGTGGCAGGACCCGGTATGGCACATCTCTGTTTATGGAAAATGTAATTCCTGAGGATGATACCTTGGCTACAGCAGTCTATTCTGTTGTGCACAGCCCCAATTTGAAGATATGGCTGCGATGGGGTTGGTGGGGAGAATACATGAACGACTTGACTGGAGAGTATCCTACACACGAGGATTTCACTAATTCAAGTTTCCCCAAGAAAGTGGATGTGGTTCTTAGCGACAATTCTACCAGTATGAACCCGGTTAACTATTATAGTGAGATCACTCACTACGATATTCGCTATGACAACGCTCCCTTTGTCTTCGCCCCATTCCCGGGAAGTGAGTATAACTATCGGGATGATGATGGCACAGAATGGTTGAGACTACCGGTTTCTTCACCGTTGAATCAGTCTATTGTGTTAACTACAGATCAAGTGGAACCCGGCTTACATAAGTTTGAGGTACGTTGCGTGGATATGCAGGGAATCTCTTCAAAAAACCCCGCGGTTATAGATTTTGTGGTGAGAGCACAGATAGATCCTGCTAATCGTAATGGCGTGTTGATCATAGATGACGATGAAAATAACGTTAATCTCTCACCAGACCAGGCAGTTGATGATCTGTACATGGAGATGGCTCGCGGGCTGGGCCTGAACGATGCAGAAATCGATGTAGTGAAATACAGTCCCAATGGAAACGGTTCCTTGCCCATGGACTATCGTAAACGCAAATTAGCTTTGGGTTTGCTGCAAAAATACAGAATGGTTATCTATCACAGTGATAATCCCGGTAAAAGCGGCAACTTGAATCTTGAGAATGATGGGCTTAGTCTCTTCATGCAGAACGGCGGGAACCTGGTGATATCCTATACGCATCTGGTGAAATCCCAGCTTGAAGCAATCTCAAAGCGTACTTTCAAACCCGACGCCGGAACCGAACCCAGCTTGATAAAAGCCCTTGGATTACCAAATATTCCCAAACTGGAGGAGTTTGTAAATCCTGCTGCCCATGTGTATTTCCAGAAAGCCATCGGTAACACTCAGCTCGGGTATCCGGATGTGAACCTGCGCTATGAAAAGGATGATCCCTCAGAATGGATTAGTCCCGTGGTGCAAGGAACACAGGGATTTTCCAATGTCGCGTATTTCGTTGAAGAAGATGGAGTACCCCTTCATAATGGAGAAAACATCTATACCATTGGTGCGAAGCCTGTAGATTGGCCACTATATCCTCCCACCCAGGAATTATATGATTTCTACAACGGTCGTACTATCGGAATAAGGCACATCAATGGCGCTACTAACAATATGGCCAGAGCTTATCTGTTTACTTTCCCACTTTCCTACATGGAAATTGATGACAGTAAGGCCCTGATCAGCAAAATCTGGTCTGAATTAATGTAAAAGAATCCCGAAAACAATAGTTACAACAAAGAGTCCGGTTCTAATGTGACCGGACTCTTTTGTTTGCCCTGAATGCTTCACACGAAATCCAGCTAATGAGGCAGCTACAAGGAAGCTAAGCGCAGCGCTTATCGAGTATAATTAAACCGGTGCTCTGCAGCAATATCTATGTGGATCAGCTTGAGATCAGTTAAAAGGCCATCAAATTCGTGCTAAAACCCCCAATATGCTATGTGGTATCCGGTCCGGATTCATGATTTGATTCTTTAATAGCTTATCTGAGGCGAATCCGGAAGATCGTTATCGAATCACAATCTGCACCCCGCTTGACAATCCAAAGCGCGGGCTATCCGGGATATTGCCTTAGTTCTTTGCAATACCATATCTCGACGCCGGTCGGAGTAAAAAATGGTCTAAGTGCAATCGATACAGGTAGTTCAGCTTGCTTTGGAAACGAGCTCCCCTTGCAGCGCAAAACAATGAGAAACAGATGAAAAACTGGGGAAAACAGTTGAAAAAACAGCATTTTGCTCAAATTGTCCATTTTCTACCTGTATTCACGGCGTTCATCATCTCTTTATCAAGC
>DHSO01000011.1:29793-82894 GCA_002410505.1 Cloacimonetes bacterium UBA5284
CGCTTGATGAACGCTTGATGACCACTTGATTAACACTGTCTACAGAGCTGACAGTGAGATTGGAAAAATGGTCTTTCCTGATTATCCACCGTGATTATCCACCGATTTCCCTGTTTTTCCCACTCTGATATTTCTTCAATTCTTTAATTCCTGTGGTGCTACAGTGCTGTGCTTGGATCGTCTGGGGAGAGTCTGTGCGTGGCCTGTGTTGCTTTGTCCACTGCTTAGCCGGCTCATAATACTGATCCTCTATGAGGCCGTGCATTAGAGAAAGGATGGGTAGAACTGTATCAAGAAAAGTTGGGGATAATGAGGGACTGCCAATACTGCTAAAGATATATTGACAGAAAGCGTGCCTGTCTGAATATGGTATCAAGGCGAAAATTCATGGAGATAAGATGAGTAAACAGGAAAAGACCGCTATAGAACCTACCAGAGAGCAAAACTATGCCGAGTGGTATCAACAAGTAATAAAGAATGCCGATTTGGCAGAAAACAGTGATGTGCGTGGTTGCATGGTGATCAAGCCTTGGGGCTACGCGATATGGGAAAACATCCAGCGAGCCCTGGATACCATGTTTCGGGAGACCGGTCATCGCAATGCCTACTTCCCCTTATTTATCCCCAAAAGTTATTTTGAAAAAGAAGCTGAGCATGTGGAAGGCTTTGCCAAGGAATGCGCGGTAGTTACTCACTCACGTTTGGAAGATGACGGCAATGGTGGCTTGATGGTAGCAGGAGAATTAACCGAGCCCCTGATCGTTCGCCCCACCAGCGAAACCATCATCGGAGCATCATTTGCCAAGTGGGTCAATTCCTATCGTGACCTGCCTCTCTTGATCAACCAGTGGGCAAACATCGTGCGATGGGAGATGCGCACCAGGCTTTTTTTGAGGACTGCCGAGTTCCTGTGGCAGGAAGGGCACACTGTGCATGAAACAGCAGAAGACGCTATGGAAGAAACCCGTAAGATGTTGGAAGTATATGCCAGGTTTGCTGCTGAATATTTGGCATTACCTGTGATTATGGGCGAAAAAACAGAGGGTGAAAAATTTCCCGGCGCGGTTAATACATACTGCATCGAAGCCATGATGCAGGACAAAAAAGCACTTCAGGCCGGCACTTCACATTTCCTGGGTCAGAATTTTGCAAAATCCTCCGGGATCAAGTTCCAGGGCAGGAACGGTGAATTTGAGTTTGCCTGGACTACTTCCTGGGGAGTGTCGACACGATTGATCGGTGCCCTGATTATGGCACACAGCGATGATAACGGTCTGGCTTTGCCGCCCAAGATTGCCCCGTCGCACATCGCGATCATTCCCATATATCGCGATGAGAATGAGAAATCTTCGGTTTTGGCATATTGCGACAGGATACAGCAACTCTTTGCCAAAGAGTATTTTGAAGACATAAAGATCTATTGCGAATTGGATGACAGGGATCTTACCGGAAGCGAGCGGAATTGGTATTGGATCAAAAAAGGTATACCTATCAGGCTGGAAATCGGTCCTCGAGATATTGAATCTGATGCGGTAATGATGGCTCGCAGGGATAAAGAGCCGCGCGACAAGCAGAGCGTGGGTGTCAACAACTTGAGAGATTATGTATTGCAGAGTTTGAAAGATATTCAGGATACATATTATCAGCGTGCTCTCAGTTTTAGGGAAGCCAATACCGTACAGGTGGACGATAACAGGAAGTTCTATAAATTCTTCACAGCAAAGAATGCTGAAACTCCAGAGATACATGGCGGTTTTGCCGAGTCTCACTGGTGTGGTGATGTAGCCTGTGAAGAGAAGATTAAAGAAGATCTGAAAGTGACAATCCGTTGCATACCTTTCGATGCTGTAGAAGTAGAGGGACGCTGCATCTGCTGTGGTAAACCTTCCCGGCGTCGGGTGATATTTGCCAAATCTTATTGATATGAAATTGCAAAGCGCTGTAATCTGCATCGGGAATGAACTGCTGATCGGGAGAACCCTGAACAGTAACCTAGCTTTTTTGGGGGCGGGTATGGCAGAATTGGGCATTCCTGTGGCCTATAGCCTCACTATCCGGGACGATCATGATGCCATCAAAAAAGCGCTTGATGAATGCTGGCAGCGATATGATGTAGTGATCAGCACCGGAGGTTTGGGGCCTACTCAGGACGATATTACCAAGGCTGCAATCGCGGAGTATTTTGGTAAAAGTATGTACTTTTGCGAAGATGTTTGGGAGCATATTCAGAGGATTTTTACCCGACGTGATGTGGCAATACCCCAGTCCAATCGCAGTCAGGCGATGGTGCCTGAAGACTTCAGTCCGCTACGCAACGATCGCGGTACTGCTCCCGGATTGCATTATAGCCGGGATGGCAAGCATCTGTTTGTGTTGCAGGGGGTTCCGCTGGAGATGCGCCATATGTTTGAGCAACATATCAAGCCGATTATAAAACAAGCGCATCATGAAGCTATGGGCTTGGTGGTGTGTAACCTGCATACTTATGGTGTAGCGGAATCAAGTTTGGTAGAATTGTTGGATCCCAAAGAACTGCCGGCGGGAGTAAGCCTGGCCTGGTTGCCGCAAACCGGTAGAGTGGACCTGCGAATCTATGGGGAAGATGCCGCGGCGATCGCGATCGCAGAAAAGTATCTGATAAGGAAAGTAGGGGACTATGTGTGGGGACGCGACGAGACTCTCCCCGCCGGATATCTACTGCGATTACTGAAGGAAAGGGGACTTAGTCTGGCGGCAGCAGAATCTTGCACCGGAGGTCTGGCCCAGCGTTTTATAACTGATATACCCGGAGCCTCAGATGTCTTTCTGGGTGGAGTGGTAAGCTATGCAAACCGGGTTAAGGCGGAGCTTTTGGGCGTGGATGATTCCATTTTGGATACATTCGGTGCTGTAAGTGAAGAATGTGCGCGAGCTATGGTACGGGGGCTGCAAAAGCTTTTGAAGGCTGATGTCGCCTTCGCAATAACCGGTATCGCCGGTCCGGATGGAGCTACTGCAGAAAAACCCGTAGGCACTGTTTTCTTTAGCTGGCGCATCAATGATAATGAATACGCATTGCGACGATTGCTAACCGGAGATAGAGAAAGCATCCGGCACAAAGCAGCGGAAATGGCGATTTTGGAATTGGCAAATACCTTGAGGGATGAATATTGAAAGTACTAATCTTGGGCAGTGGAGCCAGGGAACACGCGATAGCTGAAGCTTTTGGGCGTAGCAGCCGGACGACAGAGATTTACGTGAGCCCCGGAAACGATGGTATAGGCGAAACTTTTGACTGTGTCGCATTAAATGGATTCGAGGAGATTTGCAGCTTTTGCAAAAATAAGAATATAGACTTGGTCTTTATCGGTCCTGAACAGCCGATAGCCGAAGGGCTTTCGGATTACCTGAGGCAGCATTCCATCAGAGTGTTTGGACCCTCGCAAGCCGCTGGCGCCATTGAGTATTCCAAGGCATTTGCAAAGCGTATCATGACAAAGTATCAGGTGCCCACGGCAATATATCGCATCATCCGAAACAGGGCAGAAGCAGAGGACATCCTGAAGAGTTTCAAGATGCCTGTGGTGCTGAAAGCGGATGGCTTGGCCGCCGGCAAAGGTGTGATTATAGCCCATGATTTGGCCGAAGCCTATGAAGCCTGCAACACACTGTTGAGGCAGGATTGTGGGCAGGATGGTGTATTGGCCGAGGAGTATCTGGAAGGCTGGGAAGTATCCCTGTTTGCGATCTGTGACGGGGATAACTATCGGACCACACTATTCTCGCAAGATCACAAACAGTTGCACGATGGAGATTTGGGTCCCAATACCGGGGGTATGGGAGCATACTGTCCCGTGAGTGAGGCGCAGGAATATAGGTCCAGCATCGAGAAAGCTATATTGGAGCCGGTGTTAACCGCTCTGAAAGAAGAGAATTGTAGCTACAGCGGTATATTGTATCTGGGTTTGATGATTACTACTGAGGGACCGAAAGTGATAGAATTCAACTGCCGTTTGGGAGATCCTGAAACTCAGGTGCTTTTGCCACTTTTAAAAACCGATATGCTTGATCTCTGTATGGCGGTATGCGATGGCAGAGTAGATCAGTTGAAGCTACAATGGGATTCACGATACGCGGTGGGGGTGGTTCTGGCTGCTCCGGGTTATCCCGGAAGCTACAAAAAGGATATCCCAATATCAATTCCAAAGCTAGAGTCCCGTGTTTATTTTGCCGGAGTAAAAAAGACAGAATCCGGTCTGATCAGTTCCGGGGGCAGAGTGATGACAGTGCTGGCGCTCGCAGATAGCCTGCACGCCGCTCGCGAAAAAGTGTATACTGATATTACAAAGATTAGTTTCCCGGCAGCGGTCTATCGAAAGGATATCGGCCTCAGGGCAAACAAGCTTTCATGAAGGGAGTATAGATGAAAAGACTTTATACAGTAATGCTGATCCTCTTGCCTGTCATTATGCTGGCAAATCCCATCAGCGTGGTAAGCGAAAGCAAAGATGTCATTAGCCTTAAGTTTGTATTGCCCGAATACAGGCTGACTGATATTAGTCTGAATGGCTTACCGTTTAAGCAGCTACAGATAAATGACGGGGTTTCTACTGCGGACGAAGGCTTCCCCGAATTGAGGATGTTTAGTGTGCCGATAGCCATACCGGTTGATGGCAACGCTGCTGTTCGCCTTACATCCTCTGTACAAAACACTATCAGTGATGTGTTAATCAATCCGGTGCCCACAATGCACATAGAGAATGATATGCCGGTATACGATGTAAAAAGAGATTTTTATGCCTATTCCAGAGCCGCGTTGTATCCGATGAATGTGGTGGAGCTCTCCAACCCTGCTTTTGTGGGAGATCGTCATTTTGTAAGTCTTCGAATATTCCCTTTTCAGTATAATGCTGCCAGCAAAGAACTTAAAGTGCATCAAGAGATGGAGATAATCGTGAATATCTCCGGAGATAAGAGTCCATCTCCAAACTGGCAATTGGGGCACAGCCCTGTCGATGCAGCTGGAGATGCCTTTTTTATAAATAATACCAGCTCCAAATCTTGGCGTTTACCCCGAAAGCAGGACTATCATCACGAAAGTCCCAAGGGTTCCCAGAATCAGGTGTCTGAAATTCAGATAATCGTGGATAACGAAGGTATCTATCAAGTTCATTACGACCTGCTAAAAGATTTCATTCTGGAGATGACGGATTCACTGCAGGTGGAAATGAGTTGGAATATCGACCGTGTGGACCCCCGCTATCTGGAATTAAGCGATGAATTTGGTCAGGTACCGATTCACTTCTCCGGAGAGGAGGATGGCGGTTTTGATCCCGGGGATTTCTTTGAGTTTTATGGCGATCGACATTACGGTGATGAGCGTTATAGTGACGATTACACTGCTGAGAACGTTTATACACTCAGGCTCAAAGAAGGCTATGGAGCCCGCATGGTGGTAGAAAACGGCGGTTTGATCAGCAATGATCCGATGCAATACATGCTGGCAGATGCCTATCTGGAATCGGTACATTTCGAGGAACAATTGGTAAGCGATAAGCTGGGCAGGGGCTGGAGCACTGCTAATCAGGATTTCTATCGTGAGGATGTGTGGTTTTGGAAAAAGATAAAAGCGCCGAATCTGGAGATAGTTCCCATCGAGCTGGAATATCCCATAGATAGTGCCATTCGCACCGGCAGCACAGAAATTGCCTTGCATGGCCTTACCTACGACGAAAGCATCTTAGGGGATCAATTTGATCACGAAGCTGCCATCCGGATCAATCAAGCCATGGTGAACACACATTCCTGGGTGGGACAGACCGAGAAGATCTTTTTGAATCAGGAGCCTATTGCCAATTCATTCTTCAGGCACGGCACAAATAACGTTTATGTCAGCCTGTCCGGAAACACAACCATGCTGGATGATGAGCAAGTGATGCTGGACTATATCAAGCTGAATTATTGGAGAGAATACAAAACCAGCCGGGATTTTATCAAGTTTACCAAACCGGCAGATCGTCCCAATGGGTTGTTTCAGTTTGATATCGGAGGGTTTTCATCACCCAATGTATCCGTTTACAAGATTGGATCCAGCGTGTTTAACAGTCTGCAGATAGAGCCTTTCACTATGGATGGATCTGCTCCCTGGACGGTGAGCCTGCAGGATAGTGTGGCCTCCAATGCCGTGCGCTATTTCGCGGTGGAAGAGGGTGCTAAAAAGAGCCCAAAACTGCTGCGGATGAATCTGCCTTCTGATTTGTTGAATCCACAGAATTCGGCAGATGTAATCGTGATAACTCCTTACCAATTTGTAGATGCTGAGGGAACTCAGATGCTCGTTGAGCTCTGGCAGAGTGAAGGGCATAGTGTAAAAGTAGTGGATATTCAGGATGTTTACGACGAGTTCAATAATGGTATAGTATCCGCCGAGGCCATCAGGGATTTTTTGGAACACGCATATAACTATTGGGGATCTCCTCGATTGAACTATGCGATTCTATTGGGAGAAGGCATTGACGACACTAGGGATAATAGCCCCAGCCGAAAATACAACTTGATCCCGGTAAAGAAAACATGGACTTACAAACACGGCGCCACTGCCAGCGATAACTGGTATGCTTGCCTTATGGGTGAGGATTCGGTTCCGGATATCAGCCTTGCGCGCATCAATGTCTGGACAGAAGAGCAAATCACCAATTATGCTATGAAAGCAAAATCCTACCGGGACAATCTGCACACAAACCGCCAGTGGAACAACCATCTAACGCTTACGGCGGGAGGCAAGATAGAAGATGGCAACGATATCTTTGCTCAGCAATCGGAACGTATTCGCCATAAAAGCATTCCTGAGCATTACCGGGTAAGCAGAGTATACACCAGCACTCAGACCGTAAGCAGCGACTATTTTGGCGGTACATTCAATCTGAAAGACGCAATCAACAGCGGCACTCAATTTGTCCAATTTATGGGTCATGGAGGAGGGCGTGTCTGGGCGGATTATAACCTCTTTAACTTTAATGACGTGGCCACACTGAACAATCAGGCTCTACCTGTATTTCTATCTTTGGCATGTTATGCTTCGGCCTTTGATACCAATGGAGCGGCATCCATTTCAGAAGCGCTGATTGCTCAGCCGGACAAGGGAGCGATTGTAAGCTTGGGATTCACCGGATTGGGCTATAAGATCCAGGATGAAGACTGGGGATTGGCATTCAACGAAGCAGTATTCAAGATGGATTTTGACACTCTGGGTGAAGCCTATATGTTTGCGTTGGCGAAGTTCTACTCTACCGCATCCAGTGCCGCGGCAAGATCCGCACTTACTCACGGTTCAGCCTATTTGGGCGATCCTCTGATCCGCTTGAATAAACCGATTGTGCATAGTAATGTAAGTGCAGAGAACCACGATCCAGAACAGGGCGAAACCTTGAGCGTGCATGCTCAATTCCCAGCCGATGTAAGCAGAGCCCGCTTATTTGTGATGAATGAAAAAGAGATCGTGCAAAACGTGCCATACGACATCGATCTCAACGGGGGTGAGTTCCTCGCCAATTACGTTATACCAAGTGGTTTAAGCAATTACACGAACAAGGTGATGGTAACCGGATATTCTCCCACCAAACAATATGTTGGTACCGATTTCTACAGTGTGGGACGCCCGGCGGTACAACACGAAGGCTTTATCCCTGCCCAACCTGTATACACCGATTCCACGGTATTTCTGGCCAGAGTATTCAATCCTGAAAAGATCATGAGCTTGCGGGTATCCGTTCGCACCGATAGCAGTTACCAGGCCGAAACTGAGACCTGGATAGTGGTGTGGGAAGACTACCTTATGAGCCCTTCTGCCGATGACAATACGCTATGGCAATCAGATAGTAAATTGCGCAGATTTCCTACCAAGCGCGAGCTTCCCTTCAAGTATTACATTACAGATGTGGATTCGCTAACCTACGAAAGTCCTCTAAATTCTTTCCAGGTAGCCGGCCCGGATTTGTTTTTGCAGGAAGTGATCCTAGACCCCAATGATGGTGTCCCAATTTTGAGAGTGAAATCCACAAATGTAGGTAATGCGGCTTCTCTGACCACGGATTTGCGTTTATTCAAAAAAGTAGGAGACACTTGGTTATTGGTCTCACAACAGGATTTTGCTCCTCTCGATGTGCAAGAGATTCGCTGGGATGTAGTATCTCTGGCAGGTCTGCCCAATGGAAATCATGAGCTGGAACTGCGAGTGAATACTACTTTTGTGTTCCACGAGTGGGATTTTTACGTAAACACAAATAACTATTTTCCCATCTATGTGCCAATGAACTACTTCTCCGTGGATAGTGCCGGTGGCGTTATCAGCAGCCTGGAAAACAATCTTAGTTGTACTGTCCCACCGGGTTTTGTTAGCTCCGGATCTTTGGGTATTGCCCTCAATGATCTTGCGGGAATCACTATGTTGAACCAGCCTGATCTTCAAGCCATTATGATGCAGAATCCAGCAGAGGGAAGTGATCTGCAAATGTCTATTCCCTATGAAGTGAAATTGCTCAGCACAAGTCTGGTGGATTCTCTGGGATACTTTACAAATGGGAAGAAAATGGGTTTATCGTTCAAGTACAATACGGCTGATCCCGAAACTCAGGCTTTGGAATCAGAATACAGTTACAAGATTTATCGCTACAATGCCGAGTATCAAAAATGGATTCTGGTAGGTGGCCTTATGTCTTTAGTAGACGATACGGTGAGTTTCGAAGTAGCTCGCGAAGGAATATACTGCATATTCCGCAACATGGACAATACACCTCCGAGTGTTGATGTAAACGTTCAGGATCAGGAATTTACGGTGGGAGGATATGTGGCTGGAGACGGAGTGATCTCAATGCTATTGAGTGATGCCAACGGTATCGACATGATCGACAACAGAATTCGTCTTAGCTTGAATGGGACCGAGGTTCCAGAAACTGATTATGTGATTAGCATCAACAAAGAGAACATCAATCGGGTACCCGTGAAGTATCAGTTGGACCTTAATACCGGTGATCACAACCTCAAGATCGTATGCACAGACTTAAACGGCAATATCATGACGCGGGAAGTGCAGTTCATCGTGAATGACAAATTTGCCATCCGGAATATCGGCAACTATCCCAATCCAGTGTTGGGACAGGCACAAGATCCCAAGAATGATGGTAGAACTCGCTTCACATATGTGCTTACCGATGCTGCCGATGAGGTTTACATAAAAGTATATACCATCAGTGGAAGATTGGTGAAGACCTTCAGAGACCTGCCAACGGGAGTGGGCTATCACGAGTATCCCAGGTCTCTGTACGCATGGGATTGCAAGGACGAACAAGGTTTTCCTCTGGCCAATGGCACATATTTTTACCGTGTGGTTGCCCGTCGGGGAAACAAAAAAATAGAAAAAACCATGAAAATGGCCATTCTAAGATAAGGGAGAGCAGCGATGAAGAAGATATTGATCCTTGGCCTTTTGAGCTTGATGTTCTACGCACCGTCCTTTGCCGGCAGATACGCGGGAGATTTCATGATGATTGGGTCAGGAGTTCGTGCCCTGGGCATGGGCGGTGCTTTCTCGGCTCTGGCAGACGACGGTTCGGCTATATATTGGAATAGTGGTGGTTTGTCGCAGATGCGGGATTCTGAAGTGCAGGTGATGCACGCCTTCTTGTACGGCAATCTGGCCAGTTACGATTTCATCAGTTATGTACAGCCTTTACCAAACGATGTGTCTATTGCATTCAATGTAACCAGATTGAACGTTAGTGATATACCATATTTCTCCGAAAAATACCTGGTGGGAACAAATGTAGACCAGCGTATACACAATCTGGATCTGCACCTTCCCGGCATTCCGGATGGGCATTTCCGCTCTACAGATGACCTCTACCAATTTGCCTTTTCAAAAAACATCAAATTTGGGGCAAACATGGGATGGCAATTCTTTGAGATTCCCTTTGAGCTCGGCTTGGGTGGCAATGTGAAATTCATTCAACGCAAACTGAGAGAAAACCTGGGTTCCGGCACGGGCTTTGATCTTGGCATAAAGCTGCGCACGGATATGTCTGTGCTATTTGATGAGGATTCCCTAGGCGATCTTCATGTAGGCTTCAATTTCCAAGATGTAGCTGGAACCACAATCAGCTGGGATACAAATAGCGAGATCAGGGATGAAGTGCTATTCAATACCAAAGCGGGAGTGGCTCTGGTGCAACCCCTGGAAAAGCTGAAAAGCACAGTGACGCTGGCCTATGACTATGATTACGTATATAACGGTACCGATCACTATGGATTGGATTGGAATTATGATGATAAGGGCAATCTGCGTTTGGGTTACTACGATACAAACTTCAGTTGCGGCGCCAGCGTGAAAGTGTATGGTGTAATGCTGGACTACGCTCTAATCACAAACCCGGTCGGGATAACCAATAGACTGGGCTTGAGAATTAGTTTTTAGGAGATCTTATGAGACACATAATATGGCTTATTCTTTTGGCACTTGTCTTGGGTTCATGCTCTGGAGAAGACGAATCCGGCAAGGATAAAACTCCTCCCGCAAAACCGGTTCTGATCGCTCATCGGGGAGATACGGGAGATGGTGTTTTCTTTTTGGATGATGATAGCTATATAACCCTGAACGACGAGAACAACGGCATCGACACCGTCCCTGAAGGTGACATGATTCGCCTATCCTGGGAGCCTTTTATCGACAACGATCTCAGTCATCTGAAAATTTATCGCTATTCAGATATCGAACCTGATCCGGTGGAATTGGGCCAAATCCCCTCCAATAACCGCCATTATCTTGATCAGGATGATCTGGTGGAAAAGCACTGGTACTATTACTATATTGAACTATTTGATATCAGTGGCAACAGCACCGTTTCGGACACGGTACACTATGCAATTTTAAGTAAACCGGGTTTGATAGCCCCGGAAAATAACGCATACGTGGATCTGGATACCCCCGAAGGACTTAGCTTTGTGTGGGGTATAGCAGACGACAGCATCGGTTTTTACCGGGTTTTGCTGTGGGACGAAAACAACGACCTGCTGTGGTTCGACGACTTCAATCTGGCAACAGAGGATCCGCCTCTATCTTTGAAACTCCCACAACTGAGCCCCGCTCCCCAGCCGGGAAGCGTTATGCGCTGGCGAGTGGACTACTTTGTGTGGGATGGCGATAAACAGATGTATATGGGCTCGGAATCCTTGGAACGAATGTTTACTGTTATTTAGCCGTGATACACGAGAGGATAGATTCTATGCATGCTATTACAGTTAGTACAGCTATCGGGGCAAAGACCTTGTTTCGGAAGCAGGCTATCATGCAGCTGAGAGCCGGGATGAACATGGATCTATGTCCGGTAGATCAGTGTCTTTCTTATGATACTTGTGACGGCGCCAGATATCTTGCACCCGAATACTCAATAATGCCGGACAAGAAAATGCTTGACTTGAAAGACAAGTTCAGGATTTTTACATAAAATGCAAAAGAGGAAAATGTGAAGAAGATTCTGTTTGCGATCCTATTGATCTGCATTGGTTTAGCTCTATTTGGCCAGACCACCACGACCTTTACACCACCGAGTAATATCTCGGCATATACTTTCGATGGCAGTCGAAGTGGGGTGGAAAAATTGAAGATGAACACCTACATTTTGGGTCAGGTGGCAAAACCGGGACTCTATGTTGTGCCGGACGACACTGATTTTCTTACTCTTCTTGCTCTGGCTGGTGGACCCAGGGAAGATGCCAAGCTATCTAAGATTCGGATAGTGCGTCCCAGCGAAGAAGGCGAAAAAGTGGTTTGGGTTAATTTTAAGGAATACCTGGAATCTGGGGATCCGGCCCTGATTCCCGAAATGAAGCCCGGTGATACCATCGTGGTTTCGGGAACAATATTCTATGCGTTCTCTCGAGTGGCAGATTTTCTTTCGAAAGTGGCAATCACTCTCAGTGTGTACAATCTTGTTACCGGATTATAAACTCTTAAGGAAGGCATAAGTGGAAAATCAATATCAAAACCAACAGCCCTTACAGGATGAAATAAAGCTCTCGGATTATGTGCGGATAGTACTGCAATATCGCTATCTGATCGTTCTTGTATTTATACTGGTGATGGCGGCTACTATCATTTATACTGCCCGGCAAGACAAGATCTATTCAGCTTCTTCACGTATCATGCTGGAAGACCAAAATCAGGGCGCGGAATTCCTCTTTATGGGTGCTCCCGGAATGGGGAAAAACAGCATCAACAATCAGATCGAGATCATAAAAAGCCGTCCCACGCTCACACTGGCATGGGAGATTATGAAAAAGTATCCCGATTGGGATCTTTTTCCGATTGCTTCCCACGAGAATCCAGCTGGAGCGCTGGGGAAAGTAAAGGTGGAATCAAAACGCGAAACAGATCTACTCACAATCTCAATAGAATCAACCAGTCCCACAGAAGCACAAGCGGCGGTGAATGCCATTGCCGAAGCTATCCAGCAGCAAAATACTCAATTTGCCCGCTTGGAATATACCACGATCCGGGAATTCCTGGAGACTCAGTTGGACGCCATCAGCAGGCGCTTGCAAGCTTCCGAAAATGATTTGAGAGAGTTTAAGAACTTAAATCGCCTCACAGAATTGACCGCCGAAACAACAAAACTGATCGAACAGTCATCCGAACTCGAAGCCGAGCTTGAAGCCTCACTCACGGATATGGCCGTGAAAGCCAAGAGTTTGGACCTGCTTACCAAACAATTGCGCGATCAGGATTCTCTTTTGGTTGATATCGACAATATGATCAAGACTCCCTATATCACAGAACTGCGTAAGCAAGTAGTGGAAACACAGGCGCTCATCACAAAACTGCTAACCAAAAATGAGTATCCTCTGGATCATCCACAGATCTTGCTTTTAAACCGAGAGCTGGAAAATACCCGGGCAAACCTCGATAGGGAAATTCGTAAATTGGTAAGTGTGTCCGTCTCTGCCGATCCACTTTCCACCAGAAGTGATCTGGTTAATCGACTGATCCAGGCTAATGTGGATTTGGAATTGGCCCGCACCAGAGTGGACGGTCTTGGACAAACCAAAGAGATGTATGAACAGCGCATTATCTCTCTGCCAAATACCGAGCTTGAATTGGCGCGCCTATCTCGCAATATGATGCTGGACAGCAAGATACACGGCATAATGATGGAGAAATATGAGGATGCCAAGATAGCCGAGCAGGCCAAAGTAGGCAACATTCGCATTATCGATTATGCTACGCGCCCACAAATACCTATCAAACCCAGGGTACCAATGAATATTCTGGTCGGAATCATTTTGGGACTCGGTCTGGGCGTAGGTGCTGCTTTCCTGGTGCATTCTCTGGATACGAAATTGCGTACTCTGGAAGATATGGAAAGCTATGTACGCTTGCCAATCGTTGGTACAATTCCGGTGATTCGCGAAGCCGAAAGCAAATTGGCAGAGTTTAACGATATGATCGAAAAAAGCGAGGGTGAAGCCAGAGCGCAGCTGGCGAAATCAATGCATTTTGTAATGCAACAATTGGTTTCGCACTATGCTCCCAAATCCCCAATCGCGGAAGCATATCGTACCTTGCGTACAAACATCCTGTCCCGCAAAGCTGAGGGCAGCGTTACACTGCTGGTTACCTCCTCCGGACCCAAAGAAGGTAAATCTACCTCTATAGCAAACCTTGCCATTACTTTGGCCCAGATGAACGCGCGGGTTGTGTTGGTAGATATGGATATGCGACGTCCCACTGTTCACACCAGGTTCAATCTGGACAAGGAAAATGGCTCGAGCGACTATCTGATCGAAAGTGACCTGAGGGTGGAGCAGATAGTAAAGGAATCTGGAATCCCGAATTTGGATATTATCACCAGCGGATTTGTGCCGCCCAATCCTTCAGAATTGATCGCATCAAACCGCTTTGATAAGATGATCAAAGAACTGAAATCACTATACGACTACATCCTTTTTGACACACCGCCCGTGATCGCGGTTACAGACGCGCTGATCCTTACCAAGAAAGTAGATATGACCTTTGTGGTAGTGCGCTGTGGTTTTACCGATAAAGGTATCATCAAGCGTACTAAAGAACTGATGGAAAACATCGATGCCAGGATAGACGGAATCATTGTAAACGGCATCTATGTCCAAAAGTATTACAACAAGCAGAACTACTACTATTATTACTACTATTATTACTATTACTATGGTGATGAGGTACCCAAAAAACAACGGAAGAATGTTAACCGCTTCTTACGCAAAAATAAATCTATTTCTTGAGCTACTGGGACGCCTTCCCGGTAACTATCATCGGGTCAATACTGTACTAAGCAGTATTGACCTTTTTGACAGTATTAAATATGTTTTGACAAAAAGTGGGGACATAATAGTTTGGTCCTCCGTTGCCGAACTTAACGGTCAAGACAATCTCATCTACCGAATTGCCAAGTATTTAAAACAGGAATACAAGGTGAGAGACGGAGTGGAAATTCACTTGGATAAGAGGATTCCTATTGCCGCCGGGTTGGGAGGTGGGAGCTCAAATGCTGCAAATGCCATTGAGTCTCTTGATCAGCTTTGGCAATTGAATCTGGATCTGTCTGTGAAAGAGCGGATTGCTGCAATGTATGGCAGCGATATCAACTTCTTTTTGCATGGCGGAACTGCCCTTGGTGAAAACAGAGGTGAAAGGATATCCCCAATGGATGATATCAAGATCGATAACATTCTTTTGGTGAATCCCGGCATAGCAATCTCAGCCGGTACTGCTTATGGCGCTGTGGAACTCCCGGTTCCCGGTGAGGCAAAGCTGTTTGATCCCCTTCACCCTGTCGCTACGATGTTTAACAGACTTGAACCCGCCGTGCGCAAGCTGTATCCCGAAGTGGATCGTTTGTTGTCCGAGTTACATGACTTTGGCGCGCGAAAGACTATGCTTAGCGGTAGCGGTTCTACCTGTTTTGGAATATTTGAAGACGCAAAGACGGCTGAACTATGCGCGGCCAACTATGCAAAAAAGGGTTATTTTACCCACATAACCAATACTATAACGCGAAGAGAGTACCAAAGATGTTTTCAAAGTTAAAACTAATCACGGGCAATGCGAACTTACCCCTGGCGGAGGAAGTAGCAAGACATGCAGGAATTCCTTTGGGCGATATCGATTTGTTCAAGTTTTCGAACGACGAATCCTTCGTGAAAATCAATGACAATGTTCGGGGCGCAGATGTCTTTGTGATCCAGCCGACCAGCTATCCCGTAAACGATAACTTGATGGATCTGTTGATCATTATAGACGCCCTGAAGAGAGCCAGCGCACAAAGAATCAATTGTGTGATTCCCTATTACGCTTACGCTCGCAGCGATAAGAAAGACCAGCCCAGAGTGCCGATTACGGCAAAACTGGTGGCAGACCTCATCACTGTGGCAGGGGCTGACCGGGTGGTCACGGTGGATTTACATGCCGATCAGATCCAGGGATTTTTCAATATACCCGTGGATCATCTCTATGCCATTCCATCTTTTGCCCGCTATTTCAAGAGCATCATGCAGATGGAAGACATTGTGGTGGTATCTCCGGATTCTGGAGGTGCAAACCGGGCACGCGCATTGGCCAAAAGGCTCAATTGCGGTCTTGCCATCGGTGATAAGCGCCGTAGTGGGAACAACGACCAAACTGAGCTTTTGAATATAATCGGGGACGTCGCCGGCAAGACGGCGATTCTCTACGACGACATCATCGATACCGGAGGCAGCCTGATCAAGGTGGCAAAGGCCCTGCAAGAGCAAGGTGCTAAAAAGATATTTGCAGCCTGTACTCATGGCGTGCTGTCCGGCAAAGCGATCAGCCTTATAGAGACCTCGCCCATTGAAAAACTTTTTGTAACCAATACGATCAAGCTGGATGAACGAAAACGAAGCTGCCAGAAGATCGTGCAACTCTCCATCGCGGAAATGCTGGCCATAGCCATCAAGAAAATCCACATTGGAGAATCTATCAGCCTGTTATTCAGATAGTAAATAAATGGAGGAATAAATGATATTTACTCTAAACGCAGAAACAAGAAACACCGTAAAGAAAAGCGACCTTACTCAGTTGCGTGCCGGCGGCATGATTCCCGCTGTTCTCTATGGTGGAGGAATGGAAGCGCAGAAGCTTTCCATAAATAGCAATGAATTCATGAAGTGCTACAAACAGAGCTTTAAGGATCTGGCTTTTTACGAGCTTAATCTGGACGGTAATAAGTACCACACTATCTTGAAAGACAAGCAAATGCACCCTGTTCGTAGAGACTTTTTGCATCTTGATTTCATGGTTGTGGATCCTGATAGCACCATCGAAGTCGATATTCCTGTAGCTTACACAGGCGAAGCCATTGGCATCAAAGAAGGCGGTTTCATGGATGTGATACAGCGTGCAGTAAAAGTGATTTGCAAGGCGAATGACGTGCCCGCAGGCTTGGAACTGGATGTACGTGAGATGAAGGTTGGCGATGCCAGACATATCGGCGATCTTCCCAAGGGAACCTGGCAATACAAGGATGCGGATGACGTAACCTTGGTTGTAATCCACGCCAAAGCTACTGCTGAACCTGAAGCTGCTGTGACAGAAGAAGCTCCGGCTGAAGAAAGCGAAGAAGCCTAAAGAAAGTAATGAAACTGATCCTGGCCTTGGGGAATCATCCCCCACGCTACCAAAAGACCAGACACAATATTGGTTTTATCGCTTTGAACCGCTGGGCGCTGGAACATAGTTTGAGCTTTAGCCGTAGCGATTTATTCGATTATATTGTGTTCAGGCAGGCTGTGGCGATCAAACCCAGGACCTTCATGAATCTTACGGAACAGGCCCTCAAAGCAGCCTTATTACGCTGGAAGATCTCAGAGATTTTGGTCTTACACGACGATATCGAGCTGACTCCCACACAATTGCGTATTCGCAGTGGTGGAGGAGATGGCGGTCACAACGGGTTGAAATCCCTGTTCAACGTAATGCCGCCCGATGACTTGAAGCGAATCAGGATAGGGATTGGGCGTTCCCCAAGCCTTCCGGCCGATAAATATGTTCTGGACGAATTCGCCGACGAAGAGCTTGCCGGCTACGACGAGAGTCTGAAACTGGTGTCCCGTTTCTTGGATACCTTTATAAGAGATGACTTCAACTCCATGTTGAATGATTACAGTAAATGGAAAAAATCCTATTCCGATGGCAAGACTGTCGGAATCAAAAGTCCAAAGGAGGAAAAGGATGATTAAAGATTACGAACTCATGATGATTTTCTCTCCCAAACTTTCCGCTGAAAAGGCAGATGCAGCCAATGAGGCAGCTCTTACTATTCTGCGTGAAGCAGGTGCCGAGATCATCAAGACCGATGCTTGGGGAAAGCGCATGCTTGCCTATCCCATCGACAAGCATCTGGAAGCGTATTACTATGTGAACTACATGAAGATGGACAGCCTTGCTGTAAAAGCCATCAAACAGCAGTTCAACATCAATGAGAACGTAATTCGCCACATGTTCGTTGCACGTGACGAGAAATAAGGAGGAATTATGGCAGACCTGAGATTACCAAGACTCAACAAGTTCATATGCAGTGGCCGTATAGCCAACGATCTGGAACTGAAGTTCACCCCAAAGGGAACTCCGGTTATCCGCATCACTCTGGCCTCAGACAGATCTTACAAAGACGAATCTGATCAATGGCAGACCGTAACCAGCTGGATCGATTGTGTTGCCTGGAGCAAAACTGCCGAGATGATAGCAAACACTGCCCACAAAGGTAGCGCGATCATCGTCGAAGGCCGGGTGGATACCAGAACCTGGACCGACCAGAACAACCAAAACCGCAAAAGCACCGAAGTAAACATCGA
This sequence comes from Cloacimonetes bacterium UBA5284, assembly GCA_002410505.1. Lineage (GTDB taxonomy): Bacteria > Cloacimonadota > Cloacimonadia > Cloacimonadales > Cloacimonadaceae > UBA5456. The sequence goes on from DHSO01000011.1 coordinate 47,671, forward strand.
CAGCGTGCACTTCCTGGAATGGCCGCCCCGCGATGGAGAAGCTCCGCAAAGCCATTCGGAAGCTCCCATGCCCAGCGAACAGCCGGCTTCCGCAAAGAATGCCACCAACGATGATGTACCATTTTAGGAGAAATAATGAATTTCAGCGATAGAAAGAAAAAGTTCACCCGTCGTAAATACTGCAAGTTCTGTGCCAATCCTGATCTTGTAATAGATTACAAAAACATCGATCTGATGCGCCAATACACTTCTGATGTAGGCAAGATCGAAGCTGCGCGTCTCACCGGTACTTGCGCGAAACACCAGCGTAAGCTCACCACAGAGATCAAACGCGCCCGCCAGATGGCTCTGATCTCTTACGTTGTAGAATAATACAAGAATAAGATGTTTCTGTTACCCTTTCTGAGCGGAACTATGTCGCTGTTGAGTCCCTTTTTGGGGATGATACTGGTGATGTATTTCAGCGCCAAAGTACTGGGCCCGGCTCTGGTATCTCCCCAAAGAACTATCATTTTGTTCTTTGTGATGCCGATCCTGGTCTTGATGATAGACGGACGCCATGGGGACACTCCGCTGATTGCCTTTGACGCTATCTTTGGAGTGGGCCTGGTGGTATATGTCTTTCTGCTGACACTACGGCGCAATCAGGTGCTCAGCGAGGCTTTGCTGGCAGGGATTCTGGTGATAGTTGTCTATTCACTGGCCAGGATGTACATCTTTGGCGGAATCCTTAGCAATGCTTATCAGGAGGGGATGCAGATCATGAAGGAGCAGATGCCGGTTTTTTTGGATAATGAATACATGCAGTTTAGCACCCGGATGTGGGAGACCATGATGCCCGCATTTTGGGGTGTGGGGCAGATATTTGCCCTGCTGATAGGATATTTCATCTTTCACCGTACAATTCATATACCTTTTGTGCCTGGAGATGTGAAATTCACCGTGTTCTTCAATATCCTTATTCTGGCAGCGCTACCTCTGTACTTGTTTGAAGCTACAAAAGCCCTGTTTATAAACTCTCTGATCCTGCTCTGTACAGTGCCCTTGATCCAGGGATTCTTCCTGGCATGGACTCATCTATCCAGAGTGGTATCGAACAATATTATCAAAAGCATAATCATGTTTGTATTGCTGATTTATGCTTTTATTCCACTCATTCTCATCGGTTTTGCCGATAGCTGGATGACTGGTAACAATACGCGTGGAGGAAACACCGCATGAAAGTAATCTTGCTCGAAAACATAGAAAAATTGGGCAATCAAGGCGAAGTAGTGAATGTAAAACGGGGATACGCCAGAAACTATCTAATCCCCAGAGATTTCGCGCTTTACGCCACCCCATACAACATGAAACGGCTGGGCAGCATCCAGGAAGAGCTGCAAGCCGCAGAAGAAAAAAAGATATCTGAATTAAAAAACCTTGCCGAAAAAATAGCTTCCATAAAACTGACATTTGACCGCAAAGTAGATGAGCAGGGAAGCATGTTCGGCTCAGTTTCGGAGAACGACATTGTTCACGCTCTGCAAGCAGAGGGAGTGGACATTCATCGTTCAGCGGTGCAAATGGAGCACCACACAAAGGAATTGGGAGAACACAGCGTCCATGTAAGACTGCACAAAGAGGTAGTCGCGGATCTGAGCTTTGTGGTTCAAGCAGAAACCGAAGCTGAATAAGATTTCCGGGAGGTTCCCATGCATGATACATTATTCAAGATCAAGCAGATAGCCGGATTGGTGATCTTCATCGCGGTTCTTTCCACGATGGGGATGATTACCGGGCGCCCTGTAATGATGCTTGCGTATGCTGCATTCTTTCTGTTGATAAGTGTAGTTGTGTATTTTAGTTTGAAAAACAACCAACGCCACTTTGAAGTGACGCAGCGTTCAAACAAAACCTTTAGAAGAGTATTGGCCGCGATATTGATGGTTCTGGCGATAGTAGCACCACTTTTGATCGCTCTTAGAACCAGTGTGATCAATCTGCCAGAGAGTCTGAGTACCGGTGTCGTGGTTCCCATGATGCTTGGGCTCAGCATTCTGTTTATCATTATGGTTCTGGCAACCGTATTTCTGATAAACCGCAAAGGTACTACTCTGGCCAATCGGGCTGTCGGTTATATAGTATTCATCATCGCCTCGATAATCCCCGGCGTGTTGATGTCCCGCGTGGACAGCACTACCATGGGTATCGGGTCGGTATACTATGTAGCAATGGCTGTGCTGATACTGGCATACAATGCCTTTGGCCTGTATTTCAACCAAGAATAATCTGATATACAGCGGGAGTGAGTAACCATATTCTGGTATTACTCCCGCTTTCTATTCTCAGCATGAAGTTCGTTCTCGCCGACCAGCGTTTCAGTAAGATTATTTACCGGATAGCCGGCGAAAAGTATAATCGCTTTATCCATGTCTATATGGGATGGAAAAAGATTGTTGGTCCTCTATTGGCTGAACGTTCCCAGCCCATCAAGGTGGAGAACGATATACTGTTTGTTGGCGTTCAGAATAGTTCCTGGATGCAGGAATTGATCTTGTTGAAGGCCGATATCATAGCCAAATACGCAAATTATGGTGAGAAACTGAATGATATTATCTACATTACTCAAAGCCCCGGTAAAAGAAGAAAATGAGCGTTAAAATAGCAGCGTCTGTCCTTTCCGCAGATTTTGGCCATCTGGCCGATGAAATTAACAAACTGGAAGCAACCGACATCATCCATCTGGACCTGATGGACGGGCATTATGTACCCAATCTTAGTTTTGGATACCCATTTATTTCCGCCATTCGCAAGCTTACTAACAAAGCTCTGGATGCTCACCTGATGGTTACAAACCCGGATGACTATGTGGAGCAGCTGGCCGAAATCGGCATCCAATATCTGTCTTTTCATCAGGAAACCGTATATCATAGTCATCGCTTGGTCCAGAGGATCAAGTCTTTTGGCATCAAAGCGGGAATCGCGCTCAATCCTGCCACACCGGTCCACTCTTTGGATGATATTCTATCGGAGTTGGATTTTGTGTTGGTAATGAGTGTCAATCCCGGTTATTCTGCCCAGAAATTTATTCCTCACGCCATCACTAAAGTGAAGCAACTGAATGCGTTGAAAGCAACATACCCCAATTTCTTGATCGAGGTGGACGGCGGCGTGAATGGCGATAATTCTCGAGATTTGATCAGTGCCGGAACGGATATCTTGGTCTCTGCTTCCTACATCTTTGCCTCACAGGATTATACGGCATCCATAAACACTTTGAAGGGAGAATAAATGTTTAGCAGCCTGTCCGAACGTCTGGACTCCATTTTTCGCAATCTGAAAGGAAGCGGCTACTTAACCGAACAGAACATCAAAGACAGTATGCGCGAGATTCGCCTTGCTCTGCTGGAAGCGGATGTGAATTTTAAGATCGTAAAGAAATTTATCGCTGAAGTGGAAAAAAGGGCTGTCGGCGCTGAGGTCATGAAATCCCTCACTCCTGGTCAACAGATAGTAAAGATCGTTCATGAACAACTCATAGCCCTGATGGATACCGAAGGCTTTGAGATGAAGGTATACAACAACAAACTCACCAAGATAATGATGGTGGGATTGCAAGGTTCCGGAAAGACCACAGCTTGTGCCAAGCTGGCCGCCATGTATCGCAAGAAGGGAATCAAACCGATGATGGTAGCCTGCGATGTCTATCGTCCAGCCGCCATCGAACAATTGAAGATACTGGGGCGTCAGATCGATATTCCAGTAGTATCGGATGAAAGTAAAGACGTGGTCATCATCGCCGATAAGGCCTTAAAAGAGGCCTATTCTGCCTTCACGAACCTATTGATTATCGATACTGCCGGACGCTTACACATAGATGCAGATATGATGAATGAAGTCGCGCGCCTCAAAGATCATGTAAAGCCAGATTATATCTTCTTTGTGGCAGATGCTATGACCGGTCAGGATGCCGTTACAGTGGCAAATGAATTTTATAACAAGCTAGAGTTTGATGGAGTGATTCTCACCAAGCTGGATGGCGATGCCCGGGGTGGTGCTGCTCTATCCATTAAGGCAGTAACCGGTCGACCGCTGGCTTTTGTGGGAACCGGAGAAAAGATTCCGGATCTGGAAGTGTTTTATGCAGATAGGATGGCATCCCGCATCCTTGGTATGGGCGATGTCCTCAGCCTCATCGAGAAAGCTGAAGAAAGCCTGAACGCCGAGGAAGAAGAGAAGCTGGCCAGAAAGATGCTTAAGAACCAATTCAATCTAAACGACTTTCTGAAACAGCTGCAAAGCATCAAAAAAATGGGTCCGCTGGAGTCTATCATCAAGATGATCCCCGGCATCGGTTCCAAGTTGCCCGCTGATCTCAAAATAGACGATAATGCTCTGAAACATGTGGAAGCCATCATCCAATCCATGACACACAAAGAACGGGAGAAACCAGAAATACTGAATGGAAGCAGACGCCTGCGCATCTCCAAAGGATGCGGACGCCCGGTAATGGAAGTGAACCGTCTGATGCGTCAATTTGAGGACATGAAGAAGATGATGAAGAAAATGAACAGTCCCAAAGGCATGAAACAGCTAGAATCCATGATGAAAGGCCAACACTAGAGAAATCCTCCTTGTTTCGATCCTGTTCCGCAATGCTATCTCGGTTTTCCTGTCCACAATGCCATACATAGTGCAGGGATTGTAACCCAACGCTACCGATGAGACGGCGTTAAGGGATTAAGAATGGGGGTTCCTACGCTGCGATGAACAGCTGCTTTGGGAACCGTGCTATATCACTTCACTCAGCCAATTTCTGTTTCGCGGGCTATGTACTGCTGGATTTTTCCCTCGATGCTGCAAACGACGTTTGTCGAAGCGTTTTATGCTATCAGACAAACAAAAGCGCCAGCGCTGAGGATCCAGAGGGATCTGAGTTTGATAGCTATTTAGGAAAGCAGCCGCTCTCCGGATAAAATCTATGAATTCATATTCTTCTGCCCAAAACAGCAGTAGGTGGGACACATCGGTTTCGGGATAGTCCTCTCTGCTATCGGAAAAATCCACAAAATAAAAGTCCCCGGCGTTTAACAGGATGTTTTTGGGCTGATTGTCTATATGGCAGATGCATTTACTATCTACCATACTTGCCCTGTGAAAATCTGCCAGGGCAGCAGCCAGCCGCGCAGGATCAAAGCCTTTCTCGTCCAGATATGGCTTTGCCTTAATCCTTTTGGTGCTGATGTACCACACAGATTCCTCAGGTTCTTCCGCTTTTCCATTGCACAGTAAAAGTGGTACGTGAGGTAGATTTAGTCGGTATACCCTCAATTCAGCTTCATAGCTTCTGGTGTCGCTAAAGGTCTTTGTGATTACATTCGGATACAGTACTATATTGACTCTTGTTCTCATCAATCCAGGGAGATACGCTCGATTCTGTCTTGCCGCAGCATTGGTACGATCAGCTCATTTGTGGGCAGATGGTAATAGATGTCTGCAGCGCCGTCGTAGCCTGTCAGATCCGTTATGAAGCGGTTCTGTTCCTGAGGGATTTGGATGATCATCTTTTCTTTCCATGAGCTGAAAAAGATGCGTCCCAGATCATCGATAGCAATACCATCGAGATTGGAATACATGGTGTCTTTGAAGATGTTGATACTCATATCCCGAGTATCCAAGCTGAGGATGGGGGAGTGTTCGGTGTTTCCCACGATGAGCATCTGCCAGCGCGGGCGATCGTACACAATACCGTTGGGAGCCACCATGAGTTCGTGGGATATGCGTTTCTGGGTTTTGTTTTGGGGATCAAATACAAAGATGCTGTTGCCGGTGGTATCTGTGATATAGAGATTGCCGTATTCATCTACTGTGATGTCATTTAGCCCCATGGCTTCAGCGATAGGGTAGCTTTCGATGATTTTGGCTTCACTCACCTTTACTACGTGAATCTGAGTGGGGTCGGTAATATACAACAAATCACCTATCAGCAGCATACCTTTGGGTGCTCGCAAGCCCTCACTGATGAATTCGCTGAATTTGCCGTTATTATCCATTGCCACGATGCTGCCGTCTCCCACATTGGAGATCAGAAAACGTTCGCCCACAGAGTCGTAAACCACACTCTCCGGTTTGTTCAAAAGATTGTTTCTGTCCCCGGCCAGTATGTAGATCAATGCTGCGATGATGGCCAGGATCACGATTGTCAATATGATGTATTTCGCTTTCATGTTACTTCAAACTCCATTTACTACCTTCAGGACCGTCTTTGATGTCGATGCCCAGGTTTTGCAGGTCATCACGGATTTTATCCGACAGTGCCCAGTTTTTATCTGTCCGCGCCTGTGCACGGTATGAGAGAAACAGCTCTATCAAAGAAGCGGTGAGCTTCTCTGTTACTTCACTATTTTCATGGGTTGGCTTGCTAAACAAACCTAGCACTTTGCCCAATTTCAATATCATTGCCGCAGCTTGTTTGCGGATATCCAGATCAAGTATAGAACTTCTGGATTTATGGCTCAAGTCAAAGATGACAGCTATGGCCTTCGCAGTGTTAAAATCGTCATCCATTGCTGCTTGAAAGCTTTGTTCCAGCTTCAGAATTTCCATATCCGGGATATCCGTTTCCAGCAGTGCATCATATCCAAATGCCGTGATGGATTTTCGCAGGTTTTGCATAGCCTTGTGTGATTCCTCCATCAATTCCCGGGTAAAATCGATGGGGGAGCGGTAGTGTTTGGAGAGGAAGAAATGTCGGATATCCTCAGCGTCATATTCTTGAAGGATATCACGCGCCGTGAAGAAATTCTTCAGGCTTTTACTCATCTTCTCGCCGTCCACATTCAAAAAGCCGTTGTGCATCCAATAGCGGGCCAGAGGCTTTCCGGACAGTGCCATAGCCTGGGCATTTTCGTTTTCATGATGGGGAAAGATCAGATCTACTCCGCCACCATGTATATCGAAGGTTTCTCCCAGATAGTGACGGCTCATCACCACGCATTCCGTATGCCATCCCGGGCGTCCCATACCCCAGGGACTTTGCCATGAGGGCTCTCCCGGTTTGCTGGCCTTCCATAATGTAAAATCAGCCGGGTGTTTCTTTGCGATGTTTTCAGCCACTCTGGCTCCCACCAGCTGATCTTCAATTTGCTTACCGGACAGACTGCCATATTCGGGCAGAGCACCGGTATCGAAGTAGACATCACCGTTTACTTCGTAGGCAAATCCTTTTAGTTGCAAGTTGTGGATCAGTTCGATAATCTGGGGCATGGTATCGGTAGCCTTGGGCTGGTGTGTGGGCGCTTTAATGCCTAAAGCTTCACAGTCATCCAAAAAAGCTTGGACATATTTGTCCGCGATCTTGCTGAATTCCTTGCCTTCACTTATAGATTGTTCTATTATTTTGTCGTCGATATCAGTTATGTTTTGGGCATAAGTTACGTCATAGCCCAGGTATTCGAAATAGCGGCGTACCACATCAAAAAAGATGAAAGAACGGGCGTTTCCGATGTGAAAGTAGTTGTATACGGTGGGGCCACAAGCATAGAGCTTCAGCTTTCCCGGCTCCAGGGGAATGAATTCTTCTTTAGTTCTGGTTTTGCTATTGTAGATTTTCATGTCTTTTCCAGCTATTTATATATTACCAGGCGATCACGGGCTTCGATACTTCTCCCATCCTGAGTTCTGGCCTTTATTCTGATGATATAGGTGTTGTTAGCCAATCTATCACCAAATTCGTCTCTGCCATCAAATGGGATCTTGTTAAAGCCTTGCAAAGCTGTGGTTTCGATGCGACGAATGCGCTTTCCGCTCATACTGAAGATATCCAGCGTCATATCGGCGTTATCGGAGGTGATGAACGTAATGTGTGCTTCATTTTTCATCGGATTGGGGTAAATCATCAGATTTTGCAAGTCTATGGGGCCGCTGTCTTTTGCTATGAAATGAGTAGAAGCTACCGAAGGAAGGTTGAAGTTGTCAAAAGCTATTATCTGGATCGTGTGAATTCCTTCTGTCAGCTTTGGCAATTGATAAATCAGAGTACCGGATACATTAGAATCAAGATCATAGGCAAAATAATCGGTTACCGGTATTGGTTGCAGGGAGTTATCTATCACCAAGAGAATATTGTGGCCGGCACTTCCGGTTATGTTGATACCGTTTTCATCCGAAATTCTGGCATAGAGAGTGGGGCTTATATTCACGGTGTCGCCCGTGCGGAAGTCGTAGGATCCCAAATAGATGTCTATCTCCGGCGGGGAGTCGTTTGGCATGGAATCTGGCAAGACTTCATCGGAGAGTCTGAGAGGGTGGTAATAGCTAATGTAATCAGTTTTTCCGGCATCATCCCATAAATAGTTTAGCACCAAGCCGCTGTTTCCGGTATTTACATCATCAGGCACCCAAAAACCGCCTTTAAATTCGGATTCCTTTACCGTCACACTTCCCTTGAACAATTGATTACCTTTTTTGCTGACCGCAATGCCGGCAAGCTGGTATTCCAAATCAGAATTGAAAGCCGAAAAAAGCGCTTCACCATTGAGACCTTTCGCACTCATGTGTCCGTTGAATCTGGCGTTTTGACGTGAGTGATAGATGATAGACTTTGTATTATCGGTCAAGGGCTTAGTAGAGGCCACCCGCTCCGGGGGCACTATATACAGATTGGGATCTCCCAAAACAATGTACATCGCGTCGTTTTCCACACTTTGAGTATTGCTTATCTTGGCTGCGGTGAGCGCTAAACCCAGTGGTAGACGTGAATTGGTCATGTTCGGGATAAAGTATTCCATCAGATCATTATTGGGATCCGGAAAGCTTTTACGAGTAGCTGCTACAGATGCGATAGCTCCGGCATTATTCAAGAGCACAGTTTTCTGACCCAAACTATCGTAAGCCCAATGGTCGAAAGCACTTATCTCACATGATGCTGCTATGAAAAGGGGCAAGGTATCTTGATTGTGAAATTTACTCATATCGGTTGAACCGGTGAAGTAGTTTTGCATTCCCAAAACGTCGAAAGAACCGTGGCCGATGTAATACCAGATCAGCTTGCCATCATTGATCTCATCAAACATTTCGTCTCTCACCCGGGGTTTGTTTAGAAACTCATCTGTGTCCCATTCAGCGGCAAAGATCTTGGTGTTGAAAACTGCGGGATTTATCATCATAGAAAGAGATTGCATATCTCTGGTGTGTTGCCAATCCATGGTGTTGGTTCCATTTACGTTGTCATCTGCCAGGAAAAGAAGGCTGTTGCGCCACAATCCGGGTTTGGGATCTTGAGTGTAACGTCTGAAATTCTCCATCATAGTGTTCAGTTCGGTCATAGTGCTAACCGGATAGCGGCCGATAGCAATTTCCGGGTGGTTTGTATTGGTAAGCATTCCAAAATAATCGTCCGAACTAATGTAATTCGAGGGATTCTGGAAGATCATCACTTTATTCTTTCCGGCTGCTACTCGCGAATAGTTTCGCCAATCCATAGTCCCCATTCCAAACAGTGTGAGGGACCGCAGTTTAGGCTCCGGGTTGTTGAAATAAACATAACGCAGGTATTGTCGTATGGCCATGGGATCCGGATAGCCTCCGTTGAATTGATCGAAGATGTCCGATTGTCGTACCACAAGAGTGTACATGCCCCAGTTCTGACGGTACATATCTGCCAATTCTTCGGCCTTGTCCGCAAATTCATCCGGCGTCACGATTATGCTTTCGATGGGACCTTTGTTTGCTGTGAGATCCTTTGCTTGCGTCACTGTTACCGAAGCGGGGCCATAAAGCTCAGAAGGGCGCGTTACATAGTATTTGCTATCTGTGTTTGTGTTTCCTACAAAGGTCAATGATTCGCTGTCTGTCACAAGGTTTATGCGCCGAATATCGTTTCCCGGACTCACTTGATACACCGAAGTATCGGTGGCGGATCCGCTGAAAACGTAACGTATGTTTCCCGGATTGATGCTTTCCAGCGCGTTGACCATGTACTGTTCGTTTTTCTTTGTTAAAGTGCGGGCGTATTGAACGCGATAAAAGTCCAGATTTATATTGTTCGAAGAGTTTCTCAAAACTCGAATGGTAATCTTGTTTTTTCCGGCTACAAAATAACCGGTGTCTCTGGAAAACTTGAAGAGCGTGGATCCATACCATGTATGAACGGAGGTATCTGTACCGGAGCTCAAAACTATATGGCCATTCACATATACCGAAATCCGGTTCGTTGAAACTCCGGTGCTCGGATCTTGACGCAAGTTCATCTCCAAACGTTGCATAATGCCGGGATCCAGATCGGGAAGATCTATGTTGTAAGTGTATTCCATAGTAGTGTTACCGGTCATACGGGACATATACCAGGTAAAGCCGGTGATATCGGGTCGGTGGATTTCATCTTCCACATGAACTGTTGTTATATGATGGTTGGTGCTTTCACTAGTGTTTTCGTATTCTCTCAGCTGCATGCGCAGGGGGGTGCCGGAAAAACTACCGGCAAAACTAAGCCAATATACTCCATTGTGAGAGTAAGGATTGTGGTATATACTCTGATTTATGGTTTGCATGATGCTATTCTTATGATACCCACTGCGATCTTCGCCATAGAATACTATGTAATCTGAGCCGTCGAAGCTACCGTCTTCTTCCCCAATCACTTGAATTGGGATCTCGGAAAAACTGTCTCCCGCGCCCAGGATGGATTGGTTTTGTAGATTGCCCGAGCTGGCAAAAAGCCTGAAGCTGCGAGGATCGATATCCTCCAGAGGAAAACCATCAAGTTGTGAAGGATTGACGCGATACATCCCGGTCCTGCTCACTTCTATTTTGGCCCACCAGGGTGATAGTGAGAAATCGGCATAATTTACTGCCGTATTCCTGCTCCTCACCCAGTGTTTGGCGTCATGACCGTTCACCAACTGATCCAGAAATATGCTACTCAAATAATCTGGAGGAGCATTGTTTTTCTTTGCTATATCTCCTCCAATACTCACTTTGATCCGCGCCGATTTGATCACCTCAAGGCCCAGATCACCATCATAAATAAAGGGATTGATCAGATAAGCCACATAGGGATGATTCCGGAAAGAATGTAGCCCAAGACTGCGTAAAACGCTCTCACTTGCATCTGAGTAGAGATTCTCATCGATCTCATACAAATATTCGGACATCCCTTCTTTTGAGATCGGAGTGGGCACGGGCAGAACGCGCTTATTCAATCTGATCTGTTCCTTCACACTGGACACAATCTCTGCTTCCGCGAAACCATCGGCAGGAACGCCTACTTTGAATTCCAGAGAAGGCAGAGAGGGTGTTCCCTTCACTTCCGGATAAACTCCCGAAACAAATCTGATGGAGCTGTAGCCTTGGTTATCGATGATCTCATAGTCATCAAGAACAAAATCCAGCGTTATCTCATTAGCGTTTTGCTCCACTACGGTAATTCCTGCATATATCCACATGGTAGACACCAGCAGGCCGAGGCTCAGTATTAATTGTCTCATTTTTCTCTCTTTGGATTAAATATTTTTTCCAATCCATAGATTAGCAGGTAGAATATTCCGGTAAACACAAATATTCCCAGCATGCCCTGGCCCATCATCCAGAGCGAGTATTGTATCGTGTCTGGTCTACTAAGAAGTAGCTGAAACATATATCAGATCCTCATTTATTCAATATGATATTGTCGGCCGTTTATTATCATCATCGCCCGGTAGATTTGCTCGATCAAAATCAAGCGCGAAATGCGATGAGTGAAAGTGAGACGTGACAAACTAAGACAAGCATCAGCAGAGGCTTTTAGCTCATCGCTGCTGCCATATACTCCACCAATTACAAAAACTATTCTTTTCCCAATTGATATATTAGTCAGATATCTGGAAAATTCAAGCGAAGATTTTGTCTCGCCTTTCTCATCCAGCAATACCACATAATCCTCGGCTTCAATTCTGGATAATACTGCTTGACCTTCTTTCTTGATCACCAGGTCTGCATTGCCGGCGTGCTTGATACTTACATCGGACAATTGCACTATATCCAGCTTGCAGTAGGGCTTCAATCTCTTTGTATATTCGAAAATTGCTTCTTTCAACCAGCTGTCTTTGTCTTTACCCAGCTGAATGATTCTAATCCTCATTTTAGATCATGGAAGCCAGAGCCAGAGCCATGCAGAGCATTTTTGTCTCGCCATCATCTGCTCTGGAAGGGATCAGGATTGGGGCTTTGGTGCCCATCACCACGTGCGCTACACGGTATTTGCAATAATAGGTAAGCATCTTCCCGTAAATGTTTCCCGCTTCGATATTTGGTACTATCATGATGTCGGCATGTCCGCCCACTGGGCTATCGATGCCCTTCATTTGTGCGGCTTTGATGTCTACGGCATTATCAAAGGCCATGGGGCCTTCGATGATACATCCGGGTATTTGTTTGCGTTCATTCATTTTGGCGATCAGAGCCGCATCCATGGTGGCGGGCATCTTGGGATTCACTACTTCTACTGCGGACAGGACCGCTACTTTGGGGTTGGGATTGCCTAGATAGTGCGCTACCTGTACGGCATTCTTGATGATGGCGATCTTCTCTGTAAGCTCCGGCAAGAGGTTGATTCCACCATCACTCATCAGCTTGATGCCATCCGGATGCTCATAGGCCAAAACATCGGAGATCACATCGCTGGTACGCAGCCCTTTCTCCTTATCCAATACGGCACGGAGCAACATTGATGTGTCTGTCTTGCCTTTCAGGATTATATCGCCTTTGTTCTCTTGCACCAAGGCCACGGAGCTTTTGGCAGCCTGTACGAGATCAGTTCCGGTATCTATTATTTCAAAGCTCTTCAAGTGCTCCGGAGCCATGCGCTGCAGCAGTTCCCGGATTGCTTTTGCGTCTCCTACAAGGATGCTCTCTGCCAGGGATTCCTGTTTGGCCAGGATAGCTGCGTCCAACACGCTTTCGGTTTGCGCAGCGGCGATCACAACTGTGCCGCGGCGGGCTTCTTTTACTTTTTGCAGTAGTTCGTTAAAGTCTTTAATCATAAAGAAAGCTCCTTTTGCTAATAATCGTAGCGTTCTATGAATTCATCCACAAAAGCATCTTCTTCCGGTTTCAGTTCCACCAGAATCTTCTTTAAGGCTTCTTTCTGAATTTGGCGCACGCGCTCTCTGGAAAGCCCCATTACTTCCGCTATTTGGGCAAAGTTCTTAGTCTCGTGTTTGTCGTTCAGACCAAAATAGGTTCGAATGATCTCCGCTTCACGGTTCTCCAGTTTATCGATGGCATTGTGGATGCGCGAGGTAAGACGGTCTTGTTGGTACAATTGCTGGGGGTCCAGTGTGTCCCGGTCTTCCAGCATATCTCGGGTAGAGTAGTCCTGAAAGTCCTTAGTTTGCAAGATGTCGTCATAAGAAGAGGTATCCGGCATCTGCTCTTTTAGCAAATCTACGGATTTCTCGGTTATATTCAAACGATCGGCAATTTCCTCAGTACTGGCTGTTTTGCCGGTTTCCACAAACAAGCGTTCCTGTGTGGCTTTAATACGATGTGCTGTGCTGGATTTTCCCAAGGGTACCCTGATTAAAGAAGACTTTTCAGAAACCGCCAGCATTATTCGTTGTTTAATCCACCAAATGGCGTAAGAGATCAGCTTGATGTCTTTGTCCGGATCGAACTTCTCAATGGCTTTGATCAGGCCGATATTGCCTTCACTGATCAATTCCGACAGAGATAAACCTCGATTCTGATAGCGAGCAGCGATTTTTACCACAAACTTAAGATTCGCTTGAATGAGACGATTCATGGCGTCCGGATCTCCATTGCGCGCCTTCTTCCCCAATTCATGCTCTTCTTCACGGCTTAAGGGCGAAAACTTGGAAATATCATTCAAATAGCTTTGCAGAGCTTTGTCTGCAAACACGCTTTCCCTTTTCATTCCTCTCGGCATGCTCAGTTACCCTTTATCCAGAGGCAATACTTTACGGGGATTGATTGCCTTGCCTTTGATGCGATATTCAAAGTGCAGATGGGATCCAGTGGCGTTTCCGGTGGAGCCTACCATGGCAATCTGTTGACCCTTTTGAACGGTGTCGCCCACTGCCACGAGGTTCTTTTCGTTGTGAGCATATACGGTCATCACAAAATCAGGATGTTCCAATACGACCACGTTTCCATAGGCTCCCTGTACTCCGGAATAGACCACTGTTCCATCCAATACCGCGAAGATTGGTGTACCACTTTTTGCTCCCAGATCTATTCCTTTGTGGGGTCTGCCGTTGCGCAAACCGTATTCCGAAAGAATCTTCCCTTCCACCGGCATCACCAGGTCTTCACGAATCTTATCCTTGTTTATGATATCGGCTTCTGTGATGGATGTCCCGGGGAGAGTGCTGCTTGCGGCACGGGGATTACCGGCCAGGTATATCTTCTGACCTACCCGGATATCGTTCGAGAGCAGGGTGTTGATCCGTTTGATCTCGTCCACCGTCATATTGTTTTCCCGGGCGATCTTAAACAAAGTGTCTTTGGGTTGCACTATATACACTTTCTCAATAATTTCAGTATCGCCGGTTGGGGTCGGAGCTACGGGAATCTGGGGTTTAATTTCGTTCACCGTCGGATCTGCTTCATTATCAATCGAGCGCTCGCCAGCTTTGTAGGGATCCTTGATGATGACACGTTGTCCCGGGTATATGGATACTTCGGAGCTTTCAAAGCCGTTCCATTTCAGGATATTCTGAAAGCTGATCTCATGATTTTTGGCAATTCGAAAGAGATTGTCTCCTCTTTGAACTTTATAAAAGTAATCTGACGGGAGTGATGAACGTTGAAAAGCGGGGGCAGGCTCGGGCGGGGATTCCGGCTCCAAAGTGGGCTCTGCTGCAGGTGTGGGACTTGTCTGGCTGCTTTGAGGCGCTTCAGTTACCAATGCTTCCGGTGCCGGGGTGGCAGGATCCTCGCTTGGTTCCGCGATTCGCACTTTCAGTACTTGCCCTATCGCAAGATTTGTAGATTGCAACTGGTTTAAGTCCTGAATTTCCCGCACGGTCATGCCGTACTTTCTACCAATGCCGTAGAGAGTATCGCCGCGTTTTACAATATGGTTCTGCTCTTGTGCGAGGGCTATTGCCGGAATGAACAGCAAAAGCAACACAAGGCAGCATAGTCTATCTAATTTCAAAATCATGATACCTGTTTTCGGAGTTCATTTTTTCTGTCGTGATCTGCTCTACCCAGGAAAATCCATTCCCCCTGCGCAGCAAATCGCAAAAGCCGTCAATCAGAAACTCATCCGCTTCAGCTACAATATAAACGCTACGGTCGGATAGATTGCGGACATAGCCCGTAATCCCAAGCCGCAGAGCACTTTCCTTCGCATGATAGCGAAAGCCGACTCCTTGTACCCGGCCTCGAACGTGTATCTCGTAAATGGGCATAACTACTCACTTTCAGCTTTCGGTTCTTTGTATTTCAGGCTGTGATATTTGTCAAGGATTCCTTTCAGCATAATACTCTGTTATCATTTCCGGGTAAAAATTGCTGTTAATACCCAAATCCGGGGACCGGCGCCCAAGGTGTATTTAAAGGAATAGCAGACAGCAGCCCAAAGCAGAGTATGATTGTAATTTTTCAGGATGCCAATCCGGCTTGAGGATTTCATCCTCCAATGTCTGTGCTTGGGGTTATTCTTGCGCTTATGCAAACTCAGCTTTCAGCTCGCGCAACATCAAATCCCGCATGGCCAGCTGAGGGTCTTTGTCTTCGTATAGTATGTGATATACCTGCGCTACGATCGGCATCTCGATACCCAGCTTTTGTGCCAGCTGATGAACACTGCGTGTGCTGGCCACGCCCTCGGCTATCATCTGCATCGATGCCTGTACCTCTGCCAGGGATTTCCCTTTGCCGATCTCAAAGCCCACAAAGCGATTGCGGCTATTGGGACTGATGGCGGTAGTAATGAGGTCTCCAATGCCGGAGAGCCCCAAAAATGTCTCGGCCTGAGCGTTCATCTTTTGGCCAAAACGGCTTATTTCTACGATCCCTCGAGTTAGAAGCGCCCCCATGGTATTGTCTCCAAAGCCCAATCCGCTCACTATTCCGGCGGCTATAGCAATGATGTTTTTTACCGCTCCACCGATCTCTACCCCTATGATGTCTGTGCTTCTATAGGTCCTGAAATAATGGTTTGAAAACACTTCTTGCAATTTGATCAAGAGCTCTTCATCCTTGCCGGCGATCACAACAGTCGTGGGCACTTCACGCGCCACTTCTTCGGCATGACTGGGCCCGGAAAGCGCGCAAATCTTATCGTGCGCTGCATCAGGTAGCTCGTCGTAGAGAATCTGATCGATGGTCTTCAGGCTTTGTTCTTCGATGCCCTTGGCCACATTCACAATGGCTTGCAGAGCCGGTCTTAGCCAGATCTCTGCGGCGATATCCCGGGGAATTGAGCGCAGAGTTTTGCGGATAAATTGTGAGGGAGTAGCTAAAAGTACTATATCGCTATTGAACTGGGCGATGTCGGCAAAGGAATCACTGAACGCGATACTTTCCGGCAAGATTATTCCCTTCAGTAAGGCGGGATTGGTATGACTCTCTTTGAGTGAGGTCAGAAATGCGGGATTATACTCCCACACCAAAAGCTCGTGCCCATTTTCTGCCAGCAACTTGGATAGAGCCAGACCCCAACCACCACCGCCGATTATGGATATTCTCATTTTCTGATCAGGTCGCAGAATACACCCAGATCCTCATCGTCATCATCGTCGTCAAAATCTTCTTCTTCCTGGTCATCGGCTACCCAATCCGGGCAAAACAGGAGGTCTTCTTCATAATCCCAACCGTCGACATTGGCAAAACCGTATTTCTGCAAGGTCTCTTCTTCCCAAAAGGAATAGTGACACACTCCGTCGGAATTGGCCCACACCAGTACAGGGTTCTTAAAGTAGCGTAGTTCTATTTTATGATTTTCCACCAGATCCAAGAATTCCTTGATCTTTTTGCGGTCGTTTTCTTGGCGAAACTCCATGATATACCTCGCAATCAAAATTTATAACTTACCGAGGCAGAGAGGCGGTTTTCGCTGAATTCTTTCAGCCTCAGCACACTCTCATTCGGAGATTCTACATTCCTGAATATGTGCAAGTAGTCAAGGGATAATTTCCAATCTGGATGCAGTTTCAGGCCTAAGCCAGCTTTGGTGTTGTAGATACAATATTCTCTACCGCCATACCACTGGCTGTCTCCCTGATAAAACCTGTCTTCACGACTCAGTTCCAGATAGGGTTGCCAGCTTTGGTTTTTGGTGCTCTCACCGCTGAATGGCATGGCTTTCATGCGCAATACTCCACGATAGACATTGCTTTCGTAGCTGCCATCATCATCGTTCAATTCATCATAACGGGTATTATCGTAGCTCCGGTAGGCATAAGAACCTTGCAAGGAAAAGGCTGGGAAGTGGTATCTGGCGCCGATCTCGCTTGTAAAGCGGTTACCATCTGCCTCGCTGAAGTATTTATTGTAATACAAGTCTTCATAGCGAATGTTTCCAAAGGCCGTGAAATGCTTGATGGGACGCACAATGAGGTCTCCACGATACAAATTGCGTGAATATGTATATTCTTCCTGGTTTCCGGTGCCGTCGCTATCCGTATAATGGCGGTAATATATATGGGGATAATAGCCGTACAAAGCACTCACACTCCAGTAGTATCTGTCGATCCTGATTCTCGCGATGCTGTCTGTACGGTACTTTTCCTTGTTACTAATGTTTTGATTGATGGTGCCTGTTACCGACGGTGTAAATGTCCACCAACGATAGGGGATAGGATACGCTAGATCAACTTTCGCGTATAGATTCAGGTCGTCTGTAGTCTCTGCCCAATCCATGGCGGAACTGCCGTTTTCCCATCTGGATAGATCTGAATCTGACATTTGAAATGTGTTGTCAGAATATCCCGCACCCAGGCTTAGTTCTCCCTCCAGCTGGGCGTAGGCACGGCCTAGGGTCAAAAGTACTAAACACAAGCACAAGATGATGGGACGAAAGTTCTTTTTACGAGTAAGACTGCGAGGATTTCTCACTTTCTTCTCCTCAGGATACTTC
Organism: Cloacimonetes bacterium UBA5284; assembly: GCA_002410505.1. Lineage (GTDB taxonomy): Bacteria > Cloacimonadota > Cloacimonadia > Cloacimonadales > Cloacimonadaceae > UBA5456. Next base: position 65,735 of record DHSO01000011.1, read on the forward strand.
AAATCCTTCTGCTGATCCGGGTAGATCTCGCGTTGTGATTTGGTTTCGTTGCTGATTTCTTCTACAATGATCATGAATATACCTATTTTTTCAACAGAATGGGGCGAGCCATAAACATATGCTCGGATTCTGCTCTCAGTTCATACTCAGTGCTGCCCGGGTTTTTGGGCAAATCAAGTTTTTTTCCGATTGTGAGATAGCGAACACCTTGAGCTGTGTATTTCGTGGTTCGGGAGAGTCCGAATTCAAAATCTTCCACTTTTTCGCCATCGCACCACAGGCTGAACTTGGGCAATGAGCGGTCCGTGAGCCGGGCACGCACATAGATTATTCCGTCCCGGGCGTTGTTGTGTGTGAAACGGAAGGCTTGAGAACTGTTGAATGTATAGTACTCGCTGGTGCTGGAATTGTGAGAGATATCAATCATGCCGGCATGGGCATGAATCACCCGGTTGGGAATGCGGAGCGGCTTTGCTTTTGGCACTATCTTTGCCATCTCGTAGGCGCGCATGTAGATACTGCGTTGATAGCATAGCAGTTCTATCTTTTCGCTACCCTCAGGAATGTCAAATTCGATATCTTCAAAGATGTAATAACCGTTTGCCCGTTCTTTCAAGCTCAGGTCAAAGGGAATACGGACTTTGCCCACGAGGATAAAAATCTGGGGTTTACGTAATTTTTCGATGCTAAAACTGCGGATTTGGATGCGCTCGACACCATCCGTCTTCAATGTCATGCTTCTCTCGGGCAGACTGCGATAAAACCAATGGTTCGAGTCTTCAAAACGCCGTATTCTGCGGCTGCCGGGATTCTCAAAATCCATGATTCGGGTGCGGTAGTTTTGTCCAAAGGCAGATAGCGCCATCAGGCAAAAGAGTATCAGGAAGCTGGTTTTCTTTGTCATTTATTAAAAAGTCTCCTATAATTCGTCGTCGGGATCCACGATATTTGCCATGAAGTGTCTATCGTGACGGTCAAAGATGATAACCAATATGATGGCCAGAATCAAGACAGCAAGACAGATTGAAGCGATGGTTACATTCAGGATGGTAGAGCTGAATACGGAGCCTTCTCCGGGCACGGGTTTGCTTTCCAGGGACAAATTCAGATTGTACTTGTCTGCCCAGCGCAGGATGCGACGGAGATGAAGCACCGGCACGTTTTGCTTTGCCATCTTCATCATTACGCCCTCTTTTTCAAAATTGCGTTCGGCCAATTTGGTGTTATAACCTTCGGGGATCAAGCGGGCGTTGGGTCCACTGCCTACATTGGCAAGCCCTGCGCCCACATTCACAAAGAGGCGATAACGCTTGGAATCTCCCAAAAGCTCTTCATAGGCTTTCATATGCAGATCCACGTTGTCTTCCAGGCTGCTGCCCAAAAGTAAGGGCACTCCGTTTCTGCTCATGGCTTCTCGCAAAGATTGGATACCAAAGTCCGAGAGGCCGATGCCGCGGTCTTCACTGCCACCGATGGAAGCATATTTGCTGCCAAATTTCAGCAGTCCCTGCTCTTTCAGAATACTTTCCATATCCAGCCAGGTCAGATCTTCGCGGTTCGCGCCATAAGAAGCGGAAGACAGCGATACTATGATCTGTGGATCAAGCTCCAGAGTGCTAATGGCGGCGTATAATGCCAGATTCACCGCAGGATTACTACCGGTGATGCCCACGGCTATTTTGTCCCCTTTCCTGGCATGGGATAGCTCTTCCACAAAGATGGCGGCAATATTGGGATTGATTGCCGCTTGCTTTTCGGATAGCAAACCACGGTCTGTAGTGATGGAAGAAAGACGTTGCCCGATGATACCGGTTTGGAAGGGGTCGTTGATGGGATCGATCTCGATACCGCGAGCCAATATCTCTGCTTCCAGAGTATCCAGGTAGTCTTGCATCAGGTTCACTGCTGCCAGCTTTTCTTCATAGTTATCGGTGCGTATCTCCACATAATTGCTGCTGGCTATCAGGTACAAAACTATGGATAATACAAAGAGGATAATCAGAGACCACCCCGATTTCAGACTGGGACGATACATTCTGCGATACATCTTAGACCTCCCCACCAAATATTACGATCAACATCAGCTTCACCAACACAGCGGCGATGCTCATGGTGGAAAGAGTTTTCCAAAATCCCTGACGCTCAAACCAGTTCGCGATCAGACCGGGGATGATGTAACCGATAGACTGCATTTGCAATTGGTGAATGGTAAGTTCGTGAAATACCAAAAGCCTGGATGCCCAGCCCAGAATGAAACCGATCAGGATGCTAAGCACCATTCTGCGTTTGCCAAAGAGCAGTGTAAATCTTCCCACTACCCTGATAATACCCCAAGTAAGTAAACTGATAATCAGGGTGCCCAGGATCTGCATGGGTTTGTCCAAATGGAGCGCTATATAACCCGGGACAACTATACCGCCCGCGGATGCTCCCAATAATTCCGAAAAGATCAGACTAATGATTACGCCGAGTCCTACTGCGGCTTGTACTACTGCATCAATCACGACCAGCTCCTTTATTTGCTTTTGGTATTTTATGCTTGAAGTGCGCCACTATCTGAGCGCCATATTTGATTTCTCCTGCTATATTCCCGATTCCCAATACATGTGATTCTTTTCTGGTGAGTTGCCATACTTTCTGATAGATGTCTTCGGTAAGAGGCTGCCCCATCGCAAAGAGTTTATCTCTGGGGATACCATGGCTGAGGGCGTAGTCCTCCACTTTTTCAGAAATCTCTCCGGTAAGCAACACATAATCATAATTTACCCTGGAAAGCGCGTCAATCAGCTGTTGAGAGCGGAATAAACGATCCGCGCGAGAGTTTAGAATGATGATCGTCTGCGCCGATTCCAATGGAGCAGTGACCATGTTGATAATGTAGACGGTGGATTCCGGATCGTTGGCAGCGAATACATTGTAGAAATGTATCTCTTTGTCTCTGTCTTCGATCAGATATTTCTTCAGCGCACCGGGATCGGGGCCGGCGATTTGCATGCCGCCAAGAGCCACATCCCGCGGGATGCCGACTTCGGCGCACACTGCCAATGCCAGCTGGACATTGTCTTTGTGCTCGATATAGCGAAACTTGCTCATCTCTTCATCTGTGACATCAGTAGGCAAAATCTTGTGAATCTTAGTCTTACGGCTGTCTGCTACCTTTTTTAAGATGGGAAATTGATTGATTTCCGCCGTATAGCACACTCCTCCCACCGGAATCGAATTTGCCAGACTCATGGTAACGCTTTGCACGGTCCCACCCATCAAATCCAGATGATCGGGACGGCTATTTGTGATCACGGAAATGGTGCTTTTCACAAACTTACGCTCTGTAATCCACTGAAAAACAGGATTCACAGCCATGCATTCAATAACGATAGCGTCTGGCTTTTCCTTTGCCGCATGGCGAAAGATGTACTTCTGTTCGATGATGTTTGCTCCCTGCAAGCGGATGATGGCGGCTTCTCTGCCATCGGGTAACACTACCCGGGGCAAGGTGCCGGTGATCTTGGCAATTGTCTTTTTGCCCCCGGCTCGCAAACCCGCGGCTATTAATCGCGTGACGCTGGACTTTCCTCTCGTGCCATTCACATGAATCCGCACGGGTATGGCCATTACATTTCGGCAGTGTCTGCGATACTCCAACACCCAATGTATGATCAGGATGAGGGTCGCAATGATCAGTATTGTCATCTATTCCTCATGATTATTAAATATCAGTTTTCATGTACCGCAAAGGCCGGAACCGAGGCAGTATCACATTATTTATAATAGAGCAATATCCATTCCACTAGCAGGAAAATATCCCAATTTCTTCTGATAATCAGGCGGAAGCGCTCCAATACCCCGGCTTTTCCATACCGCTTCCTCTATTACTTAAGCTGTGCCGATCTCTATATAATCGGGTGATCATCTCATGAGCACTGCTTGATAACAGGATTATATCGGGATCGGCACTCCTTGAAGTATAGTGGAAGAATGCGGATCATGATCTACCCGGTGTTTCAGGATAGATCAGCTTTTCCAAGGGGGCACTCAATCACCTGTGTTTTATATATCAAAAATGGCCTTCCACACGGGAAGGCCATATATTCTGCTTAGATGTTTACGCTTTTATCTGCAGAGCTTTCAGCAATTCTGCTTGAGTCTCAGGGCGTTCTTTGAGATCACTATCAGTTAGGAAATTGATTCTTTGTTGGAATCTATCCTTCAAAAGACTCAGATACTTATCCATGTTTCCGCGTTTGCTGGGGTCGTACCTGTCATAATATCCCGGCAGGATCTTTTCTATGGAATCCTTGGTGGGGATCATAGAGCCGGGTAGGAGATCCCATTCTTCCCATTGGATCTGATCGGTCAGCAACGCTGTTTGCAATGTGAGAGAAGTTTTCAGTGGTATAGCTTCCAGCTCGCTGTCAGAATTTTTCCAATAGCCACGAGAGTTGAAGCAATAGAAGTCTGCTCCGTTATCCGCCACATTCAGAAAAGCCTCGACATCACGATAGAGCTCATATACCCGGAAAGGATTGGCAAAGGGTTCAAAGACCAGCTTGCTCAATTCTTCTTCGGTAACGTTTTCCGCGCGATTTCTCTGTGTCATCAAAGCGGCTCCCATCGAGATGGCGAGATGCTTGTTTGTAAGCTTCAATACAGGGGGTAATACGCTGTCTTTCATAAGCCAGACCAGGGCTTTGGGAAAAGCGCAACGGTTTACATAGTTACCCAGCAGGCTACGATCCAATAGCGCACGGCCGTTCTGATTGCGCAGATCCTGACCCACAGGGATGCGCTTGCCGTCGATATTCAGCACGGCATGGTTCATCAAGGCCAGAGCATATTTCCAATCCGGATGGTCGATGGGACGTGAGTCCGTCTTATCGAAGAGGGTTGGTTCCCAGGCGCGGCAGACCTTGTTTTCCAGATCGATCTGGAAGGCGTCGTCGTGCAACACAACTTTAGAGAATCCCTTGGGCAAGGTTCCGGCATTATCGTGTGAATTCGTATGGCTGGATTTTCCGGTTCCGGAGAGACCATAGAACGCGATGGAGCGTTTGCCAAATTTGTGATAGGCAGGGTCTTCACAAGTGCCAAAGTCTATTTCCTTAATTCCACCGTGGCAAGCTGCCATACCGATGCGGATTCCGGAAGTCCATGCCATGGTGAGAGTTCCTTTTTTGCGTTCGCCGAAGTAGCGCATACCCAAGTTTACGATAACGTTGTGTTTTTCATCCACGAGGGCCAATTGCGGAGCGCCGACGTTGTTATAAAAAGGATCGTCGCAGGTCCATTCGTTGAAGGCGATGAGGATGATATCTTGAATAGGAAGCTTGGGACTGGCGGCGTATTGCTCTGCTACAGACTCATATGGAGCAAAGTTCAAGAGCCAATTGTACACATTTGCCACATCACTTTCGGTGGTGATGAAGGTAGCTTTGATCATCACATCCTGATCCATACCCAACACGGCTTCCGCTTTGATCAGCGGATAGTGCTGCATCTGGTATATAGCTTCCCGGAAGTCACCTTCCAGCTTGTTCTTTTTACTGGTGTCAAGGCGGTGATAGAAGCGTCTGGCTTTGGCGGTTCTACCGATGATGTTGCCATGACAATCGTCCAAAACCCGGGCATCTGCAGGGAGATTGTGCATCCTGGCAAATTCTGGGTACATAGGGATGTCTGTTACGGTAACACCGGGTTGATTCTTTGTCATTTCGTAAGCTTCACGAATGTCAATTTTACGCACTCTGTGGTTGTTCATCAGTGTCTCCGCGATTGCGCGTATCGGGGACATAGCTTTGAGATCGCTGTAATACTCAGCACTGCTCTTGCTTGCCATTATTCCTCCATCTATGGCTGATATTTGGTATCAAATATTAGTGATTGGCACTTAAAACCGATATGCTTTCCTGTCAAGCAGAGTTTATATAATACCCAGTTCTTTACCGATTACCCGGAATTTGTCCAGAGCTCTATCTAATTGCTCGCGGGTGTGCGTTGCCATAAACGAGCAGCGGATCAAGCAACCGTTTGGCGGCACTGCGGGTGGAATCACGGGATTGATGAAGACACCTTCTTCGCCCAGGCGTGCCCACATGTTGAAAGCGCGAATCATATCGCCCACATGTAATGGTATCACGGGAGTGCAGCTGGTGCCGGTATTGTAGCCCATAGCTTTGAACTCCTGCATCATATAATCGGTATTTTCCCATAGTTTGGCGATGCGTTCGGGTTCATCTTCCATAATCTTGATGGCGGCCAAAACGCTTGCCGTGGAAGCCGGGGGCAAAGATGCGCTAAAGATCAAAGCGCGGGATTTATGTTTCAAATAGTGAATCAAGGGCTCGTCTGCGGCGATAAAACCGCCCACGGAGGCCAGGGATTTGCTGAAAGTGCCCATGATCAGATCAGTTTTTTTCGTTAGCCCGAAATGCGCGGCAGCACCGGCACCCTTGTCGCCCAATACTCCCAGTGAATGGGCTTCATCCACCATCAGGTTTGCGTTGTATTTTTCTGCCAAAGCGGAGATTTGGGGTAGATTTGCTATATCCCCCTCCATCGAAAAAATGCCATCAACTACGATCAGGGCAGATTTACCGTCCAGCTTTTGCAAGCATCGCTCCAGCGAAGCCATGTCGTTGTGATTGTAACGCAGCATTGTGCCGTCCGACAGTTTGCAACCATCGATGATTGAAGCGTGATCGTATTTGTCTGTGATAATGTATTCGTTTTTGTTTACCATTGCAGAGATGCACCCCACATTGGCCTGATATCCCGTGGGATATGCCAATGCGGCTTCTTTGCCAACCAATCGAGCGAGCTCGGCTTCCAATTCCAGATGAATATCCAAAGTTCCATTCAAAAAACGGGATCCGGCACATCCGCTGCCATATTTCTTCATGGCTTGGATGCCGGCTTCTTTTACTTTGGGGTGATTGGTGAGGCCCAGATAGCTGTTGGAACCCATCATCAGCATCTTTTTGCCATTGCAAATTACTTCTGTATCCTGCTCGGAGGATATCTCTCTAAAATACGGATAATAGCCCAAAGCCATGGCTTCACGGGCATCTGTGTAGTTGAGACATTTATCCAATATGCTCATTTAGTTTCCTCTTATATGATTCTATATTCTTTCAAGTTTACATACAACACACTTACGAGGCTGTAAATCAGATAAACCAGCGGAACGGAAACCAGCATCCAGAAGATGCCTCCATACCATCCACCCGCAAGCACGGTAAGAAGTACCAGAAGCGGATGCATATTGATGGTGGTTCCCACAACCACGGGATACACGATGTTATTGTCGATAACTTGCACCAACCACATGGCCAGAGCGGCATAAAGCATATTCAGGAAGGCCCCGCCTTCGAAGAACACGGTCAATACCGCCAGAGCTCCGCCAAAGAAAGGACCAAAATACGGGATGATATTGGCAACACCGGCCGAAATACCAATTAGTACGGGATTGCTTACCCCCACAATGCTCAATGCTGTGGAAGCCATAATGCTTACCGCGATCACCTCAAGGAGCATGGCGCGCAGATAAGTGCCCACGGTGCTGTCGATCTTTCCCAACAGAATGATGGCAAGCTCAAAATAGCGATTTGAGCTAAGCCCCAAAAGGCTTTTGCGGATCTTATGTTTATCTTTCAAAAGGAAAAAACTGATCAAAGGTACCATACCGATAAAGGATACAGCGCTGATGATGGAAGAATAGTTGTCCAGCAAAAACTTGGGCAGGCGGGCTATGAATTCCACGGCATTATCCAATATCTCGGTAAATCGGGTCGCGGCTCCCAAGCCGGGGATCTGGGCATCCAGATTGCCGGCATATTCAAAGATGCTGTTGATAAAAGGAATCTGTATCAGGTAGTCGGCACTCATCGCACCTTCATGCCCCAATATCGTTAGAAGGCTGTTTCCCTGCGCGATCAATTCCGGGATCAAGCGGCTGGTAAACCACACCAGAATCCCAATAATACTAAGATACAATATCAATACCGCAAACCAGCGTGGTAGGCGTTTGCTTTCCAGCCAGGTAACTGTGGGATCCAAAATGTAGGTGAAGACTATGGCTGCCAGCAAATAACTGAATACCCAACGATAAAAGATCAGGCCGGCAATCAGCACGATGATCAAAAGAAAGTTGAAGATCAGTTTAGTCCAGTTTATGCTCATTATCCTTTGCCACTTCAAATACAAAACGACAGAAATCGCTGGCGATGGCGCTGAGTATCTTCACCCCGGCCCGTGGCCTGGACTCTATGAAAGAGATCATGTCGGTCCGGGATATGGCGTGTAGTGAAGCATCACTTTGAGCGATCGCAGTACTGCTGCGTTTTTTGCCGTGATACATATCAAATATCCCCAAGTATTCACCGGGGCCTACTTGCTTATCCGTCGTGCTGCCATACAGGCCTTTCAATTTGATGTCTCCGCTGTGTACAAAATAGATTACTTCCAGAGGGTAGCCTTCCTCATAAATCAATTCTCCGGCCTCAAAGCAACGAGTGTGCGTCAATTCATAGAGCAAGTAAAGCTCAAAATCACTCAAATCTGCAAACAGAGAGTATTGCTTTAAGACCAGGTACTTGCGGGAACTCTTGAAGCGGCCTTTTAGCCAAGTGAAGAATCTTTGCATATATTACCTCCCACTCCTTACAAGGGGAACAAACGCACAGGGTACGTCTTTCCGATACTTGATTTCTCCATTTTCTTTGCTGATGATGTATAGAGATTGAGCTCCGGCTTCACCCACCGGGACCGCCATTATCCCGCCTTCGGCAAGTTGCTCACACAATCTGGCGGGCACTTCTTCGGCGGCGGCTGATACCACTATTTTGCTGAATTCGCTGTATGGAGGATAGGCCTGTTGCCAGCCTTGCCAGCCATCACCGATGCGGAAAAAGATGTTGCGGAATCCAGCCGTTCTCAGGGTTTTCTGCGCCCTCAGGGATAGAGTGTCCAGCAATTCCACCGAACAAACTTCTTTGGCAATGCTGGCCAGGAGGGCCGTCTGATATCCGCTGCCGGTACCAATCTCCAAAACTGTATCTTCGCTGCTGAGCCTTAATTCACAGAGCATCAGGGCGATCATTGCGGGTTGCGATATGGTCTGTGCTTCCAATATCGGCAGAGGCTGATTGCGATAGGCATATTCTTGATATTCTGGTAACACATAGTTCTCTCGGGGGATTCTGGCAAAAGCAGCCAGAACCAGGGGGTCAGAGATCCCGGAATTCTTTAGTTTTTGAACCAGTTGCAGCCTCTGATCTTCAAAGCGCATTTGTTACTTAATCTCCAGCAGTTTTTTGTTTTCGATCCAACTGAGGATGGGCGGGAAGGCATCAGCTTTATTGAGCTCAAAACCCAAAGGCGTGATCGAGATGTAACCATCGTTTATTGCTTCAGCATCGGTACCGGGTTCGTAATCCCATTGGGGCACATCCCCACCAATACGATAGCTGAAACTGTCTTCCTCTTCCGAGATTATGGATATAAAATTGTAATACTTGCGATGACCGGTGCGGGTAAGCCGTACGCCTTTCACCTCTTCATAGGGTACATTGGGGAAATTTACGTTTATCACTTCGTAAGGCTTTGTAAGGCTGTCGATACCGTGATCCAAAAGATTCAGAAACCACCGGGTGGCAGAATCGAATTTTTGGTCTTTGTAAGCGTTGATGGAAAGCGCTATGGCTCGCTGGCCAAACATCGCGGCTTCCACCGCCGCAGATACCGTGCCGGAATATAGTACATCTTCGCCCATGTTTTGTCCGGCATTGATGCCCGAGACCACCAAATCTATCTTGTCCGTTATTATCTTTTGCAATGCTATCACCACGCAATCTACAGGAGTTCCGCTAATAGCCCATTCATTTGCTGCGATGCGTGTGGCAGTGATGTCTTTACGGAGGGTGATGGAGTGAGAAGCAGCGCTACGCTCACTATCCGGAGCAACCAGAATCAGATCGTGTCCCGCGCTTGCCAAGGCTTTTTGAAGAAAGCGGATTCCGGGTGCGTTGATACCGTCGTCATTTACCAGAAGTATTTTCAAATCGTTCTCCTTAGAAAAATATATTTGGCTTGATGAGCAAAAGTCCGGTCCCGACTATCAAGACAGCGATAAGCAGAAGGAATGGCCAGTATGCACGGATGAATTGCTTGAAGCTATCCCGTCTCCAGCTACGCCGTTTTTTTCTGTGTTGAGGGCGTGGAGGCCGGTGCAAGCGGATATGGCGGTGGCTTACCACGGCATCTCGCATGGCTCGCTGTGCCTGAGTGAGCCATTTTACATGAGAATGTTCATCCAGATATGGCTTGTATCCCAAGCTCAAATAATGGTCTATACGGGCTTGGCTGAATCCTGCAACTTCTTGTGGATCAAGCTCTTTAACAATCTTCGTCCGTTTTCTGCTCATTAAAGCTCCTGTTTTTCTTATCTCTTTTTGGTGCAGTCTATTTGTCAAGCAAATTTAATCTATGAATACTTAGAGCACCGTTTGTCCCATGTTTTTGCCAGCTATGGGATGTAATCATCGACGTGAGCTTTGGCGCTAATGCCAAAGAAGGAATTGACTTACTTATTTTTACGATATCGGCAAGATCCGGGAGCTAAAAAAATGATATGTGTCGATGGATGAACTAAGAGGATTGGAACATGGTTTTGAAAGGTGAAAATCCGAGGATAAAAGCAGCGGATATAGTACCGTAATCTGGATCCGGGAGCTTGCTCTGAGATTTATCATACAGACTGCTGGTATCGAGAAAGACGAATAGGGACTTTACTCCTTTATGTCAATGGAAAACGGGTCCCATGCCCAGATAAAAAATAGTGTTCCATTCATCGTCTGAATCACCCCGTGTATACTCCCTGCCAATCTGCCCGGAGATCATCCACTTATTGCTCCATTGATAATCTATATGTGCCATCACAGCATTACGTTGATATTTATTAATGGGTTGATCGAGGAATGAGTAATAAGTCCAGGCTTCCTCTCCGCCTCTGTTCAGATCGCTTGTTTCCCAATCCCAAGCGCTGCGTCCGCTTAGGCTAACGATGAGATCACTTGCTTTCGAAATATGCATCAGTTTGCTATATGTGATGGGAACCTCTATGGATTTGCGATCATAACGGATTCTATAGTGAGATACAATATTTGTAACTCCTTTAGCTTTTGTGAATCCCGGAAAAACTGCAATGTAATCATCTTCTCCCAGAGCGAAAGACTTTTGAATGCTGATTTTCATTTGATAGCTTATCGCCAAATCTGGAAAATATTGATCAAACATGGGGCCCTCGAAGCCATCGGTAAGTGCGAATCCACCTTGATAACAGAGGCTTACACCCTTCCCAAGACCCAAGGCCACTACCAAAGGCATCTGAAAGTGGCGATCTGCTTTGGGACTCTAGTGGATAATATTGTTTTCACTTTCCGGCTCATAGTATCCCAAAAAATGAGAATGATTGCTTGAACTGAAGCCAAGCCGGACAACCTTAGCGCCGAGGTTCACCGGAATCGCGTTTCGGGGATGGCTGTTGTCCATTGTGGCACATGCAGAAAGTAGTAAAACCAGGGTCAATGTTAAAAAAAGTCTCATCATTTCCCTTCTAACATGTTAACTTTTTTACATATAAAAAAAAGCCTCGCTAAGGAGGCTATACTTGGTGCAGAAGGCGGGACTCGAACCCGCACACCCGTTACAGGCACAAGATCCTTAGTCTTGCGTGTCTGCCAATTCCACCACTTCTGCGAAAGACTATTCGCCCTGAACCGGTACAGCCGGTGTTTCAGCTGGAGCAGCTGCGGGAGCTACGGGCTCGGAGGGAGCTTCGGTATCGGGCAGTTTGCTTTGACGTTCTTGCACTTCTTGCAATGTGCCACCGCGTAAATCTTTTACCAGAAAAGCGAGCAGGATGCAGGATGCCGCAAAGATGAGAGCCAAAATCTGGGTCCATTTCTTCAGCATCTGGGAAGCGCCGCTGCCGCCAAACACATTCATCGCCGCTCCACCAAGATTGGCATCAAGACCGCCTTTGGAAGTTTGCGCGAGGATCACCAACACCAGTGCGATGCTGATGATCACATGAACGATCAGGGCTATTGTGTACAAAACCATGTATATATCCTTAAATTAGTGTACTGTTATTTACGTTTGAGCACTCAAATTCGGGCCGCTGTTTCTGTCAATAGTTTTTTTGGGCAAGCTGCACAGAACCATTGCCAGAAACATCAATATCGCACCTATGATGTTTTGGTGCGATAGGGATTCTTTGAGTATCAGGTGAGAACCCAGTAGCGCGAAAACGCCTTCCAGGCACAAAATGAGCGCGGCGGCAGCCGGTTCAGCCTGCTTTTGCGCCTTGATCTGCAGGGTATAGGCAATTCCTACGCTGATCAGACCTCCATACAATATGGGCCAGAAGGCCTGCTGAAAACCCGCAAAGTATGCTCCGGAAAAAGCAGCATCCGGGTATTTGAACAAGCGCCAGATCATGGCAAAGCCGGCCGATAAGATCGCGCAGAGAGCAAATTGCCCAAAGGCCAGGGAGCCGGTGGAGCGAGATTTGCCATACTTGTCCACGAGTTGTACGTGAAGAGCCCAAAACACTGCCGACACCAAAACCATGAGATTGCCCAGGGATGCTCTGAGATCACCTACGCTGTTTACCAGATAGAGCCCCGGCGTAGCCAGCAGTATTGCCAGCAGAACAGTTTTGGAGATACTCTGTTTGCGCATCAATCCGATTATGGGCACAAAGATCACATAAAGCCCGGTGATAAAGCCTGCTGCTCCCGCCGTTGTATAGTAAATTCCGACCTGTTGCAAGGATGCCGCGATGAACAGAACCAGCCCGGGTTGCCACACGAAAGGATCCGGCTTGCGAAAGCCTTTGTACAAGGCTCCGCGCACGAAGAGCGCTCCCAAGGCAAAGCGGATGGCATTGTAACTGAATGCATCAAGGCTTTGGCTTCCCTTGCTCTGTGCTACAAAGGCAAAGCCCCACAGTGCTGCCGTGAGCAGCAAGATCAGGTTTGCAATCATTCAAGCTGCAATCTAGCGATCAAACCACTTGCTATGCAATCTCGCTAATTCCCCGTTGGCTTTGATGGTATCAAATGCTTTCTGCCATTTTTCCACGATTTTTGTGTTTGTAATCTTGGAGATGGCTATGTAATAATCCGTTGAAAGCAGTTCCAGCACAGGTGTGAAGGTATCCGGATCCACTTTGGCCTCTCGACACAATTCCGGCAAAGTCACATCCGTAAAAACTCCCAGATCTGCCTTCTGATCTGCCAGAAGTTTTACTGTATCAATGGGATCCTTGCTGCTTACCAGATTCTCGAAGCCTAGCTCCATGAGGTGTTGCTCGGTAAACCAGTTTGTGGTGGTTGCAATTGCTTTGTAGGTTTTTGCCACTTCCGCGTCAATGGGAACCAGCATGCGGTTCCGATGAGCGTAAAAGCTTGCTACGTTTGAACCCAGAGGACCGATGAAGTGGAAATAATCTTCCCGTTCGGGAGTCTTATCCATAGTAAACAGGACCACGTTTTCCTCACTGAGAGCGGTGGCATAGGCATCGTCCCAACTGGACAACTGTATGGGAAAATCTGTGCCCAATTCTGCTTGGATTGCATTCACTACATCGCTGCCAAATCCGCTGGCTTCATCGCCATCCATAAAACTGAGAGGGGGGTAATTTTCAGTGAGAATCCTGATCTCTTCCTGAGATTTTGAGCAAGCGCCGACAATCAGCAGAAAGGCGATCAGAAACAGGCTTAACGATAATTTGTACATATCTGCTCCTATATATGCTTAAGTGGGGTCATGCTGATCCGTAGGCTCGATTTGCTTGTGGATTACGATCTTTGCCAGTCTGGAATCCAGATCCCCATTTTTCAGGCTTTTGGTCCAGTGCGCTCTCAAACGCAGTTTTGGTACCAAATCCTTTGACCCGCAGAGGATATACGCGATTGATCCTTTGCAGTGTCGTTTCAAAAAGTCGCCCATTGCCATATAAATCTTGCCCACGTCTGCGCTATTGCTCAGACGTACTCCATAAGGAGGATTCGAAAAAATGATGCCACTGAAATTACCTTGATAAGATTCAATCCGGCCGATACTTAAGCTTACTTTATCGCCAAATGGCAGACATGACAGATTCTCTCTGCTGGCTTCGATGGCATCGGGATTGATATCCGAACCCCGAATCAAGCCATGGGGCAATGGGTGGATTCTGCCATTGGCTAGGCCAACTATTTTATCCCATAATTCAGCATCAAAGCCGGGCATAAGTTTCAACCTGCGATGATCTCTCAGGTAGCCCGCAGGTATGTCGCAACACAGCATCAGTGCTTCAGTCAGGATGGTTCCGCTACCGCACATCGGATCCCACAAGGGCACTGTTCTATCCCAGGCGCCAAGCTTGAGCATGGCAGCCGCCAATGTCTCTTGCAAGGGAGCATCCACAGAGCTTTTCCTGTATCCGCGTTTGTGCATGCTTTGCCCCAGAATATCCAGAGAGATCGTAGCTTTATTTTCATGAATATGGAGGTTAAAAAGGATGTCAGGTTCTTTATTTGAGAAAGACGGACGTGCACCGAAGCGTTCGCGGAAGCTGTCGCAAATGGCGTCTTTCAGGATCTGCCCCGCGTACAGTGAGTGTCGGGTGAAAGAATTGCTCACATTGCTGTCGATTCCGAAGTGTTGATCCGGATTGAATAGACTAGTCCAGTCGATATTCTTCTTTGCCTGCTGGTAAAGATACTTGATGCTATGACAGTCGAAATGCAGCAAGGGCATCAGCACGCGTTGCAGTAGGCGAGCCTCGTATAGAATCCTATACAGGCACTGCCGGTCGCAGCTAAAACTGATACCGCGAGGGATTTCCTGGATAATCTGAGCGCCAAAATCTTCCAATTCCCCTCGGGAATGCTTTTCCAAACTTCCCGATACCACAGCGAAATAGCGATTGTGTTCCAATTTCAGATGCTTATATCAGCTGTAAAGGTAACGTTTAATCTTCTGGGTAGGGGTTTTCTGGAATGGTTCACTGGCGATCTGAATCTTTATGATGCGGCTAAAGTCCGAAAGCTGTTTGTTTACTTCTGTGCGGTTTTCTTCCATCAGTTTGCTGATCCGGCTTTCCGGGATATGATCGCTGTCCAGGGCTTCAAAATCCGGATAAATCATGGCGTGTAGCTGGTGATTGCGCTCCAGAACCAGAGATTCGCCCACATATGGCATATTGTTCAATTTTTGTTCCACCAGCTCGGGATAGATGTTCTCGCCGCTGGGGCCCAAGATCACGTTTTTACTGCGGCCGCGGATATAGACAAAGCCGTCTTTATCCATGGTGCCAATGTCTCCGGTATAGAGCCAACCATCGCGCAAGACTTCGGAGGTGGCTTCTTCAAACTTGTAATATCCCGTAAAGAGCTGTTCGCCTTTCAGCCTGATCTCGCCGGGAATTGTCTGTGGATCTTTGGAATCTACTTTGATCTGCAAGAATTCCACCTGTTTCCCGCTGGATTCAAAACGGTGTTCCTGCCAGTTCGCGTAAGAGATCAGGGGTCCGCATTCGGTCATGCCGTAACCGATGGTGAAGGGGAACTTTATCTTCTTCATAAAGTGTTCCACTTCTGCGTTCATCGGAGCGCCACCGGTGATCAATTCGCGGATGTTGCCCCCAAAGGCTTGCATCAGTTTGTCATGGATTTTCTTTAAAATAATGTTTCTGATTCCGGGAACCTTCAGCAAGACTTTCATTTTTTTGGTTTCCAGAGTGGGTTGGAGCTGTTTTTTGTAGATCTTTTCAATCAGGAGTGGTACAGTGAGCACTACTTCGGGTTGAAGGTCTTTCATCGCTGCCAGTAACAGTTTTGGGGCAGGGATGCGGTCCATGAAATTGATGTGATTGCCCCGAGTGAAGGGATACAAGAAGTCAAAACTGCAAGCGTATGCATGTGCCAGCGGCAGGAAGGCAAATACCTTTGCTCCCACACTGAAGAGCAGGTTTTTGTGGGCCACGATCAGATTTGCCAGGAGGCTGCGGTGGGGTAACATCACGCCTTTGGAAAAGCCGGTGGTTCCGCTGGTGTAAATGATGCTGGCAATGTCCTCATTATCGCACACATCTTCGAGATTGAAGCTGTCCTTGCTAAAAGCTTCAGTTTCACAGAATGCGTCGTAGCTTGGTAAAGCCAGTTGGTTTTTGCCATGCTTTTCTTCCAGGATGCCAAGATCATCCAGAGAAAAAACATAGCGAACTTTACGTAACTGATCTGCATCTATGTTATCGTATTTATCCTTGGAAATGAAGAGCAGTTCGGCATCGCTGTGGTTGATGATATGCTGCGTATCTTCAGGTGAGAAGTTTGCCAGAATCGGTACGATTGTGGCTCCGTAAGTGACGGTACTAAGCCAAACCAAGCCCCAATTGCTACAGTTCTTGCCTGCTAAAGCTATCTTGGCGCCCTTCTTGATGCCGGTTTCCTTGAAAATCCTGTGTAACCATAATATGCGTCCTGCTGCCTCAGAATAGTTCATGGCGGGACCGGGATAATCTGTTAACGCAGGAAGATCCCAGTATTCACGGATGGAATTTGCAAGCTTTACTATAAGCTTCTCTTCAATCATAGCTCTATCCTTAATCTGCTGAAATTTGCGCCGCAAACATAGCGTTCGATACACTATTTCTACGCCAATAACAATAAAGACCGCTACTCATGCTTTGTCAAGTAAAAGATCATTTTCCATGTGGATGCGTTATTCGGAAGTATATATATTTGGAAGTGCGCCATCGTGATGCTTCACCTCACTAGAGACAAGCTGATTGCTGCTCAACATGCGTTATATGCTCGCGAGTTAACACGAATTTGCACAAATGATAGACTCATACAGATTTTCGTAGATAAAAGTGCATCTCTCTATGTATATGCTAACGAGAATTACATTGATTCTATGGGATTATTGCGCTGCGCGAACTGCAGAACCGCAGCGTACAAAAATCCTGCAGGCCTTAACCATCCGCAGGACTCTTTCCTCCCCGATTAAAATGGCCGGCACATGGTTAGTGCCGGCTTTTCTGGACATCAAGAGTTTACAGACTTAGCAGTATCTATTAACTCGGAGATTGTTATTTTAAGTTTGTATCATATG
>DHSO01000026.1:0-27425 GCA_002410505.1 Cloacimonetes bacterium UBA5284
ACTTTCATGTGCAACGGTCTTAGTTATTTATCAAAAAAGGGAAACAGTTTTCTTCTGTCTGTAGCTATCTATCCGGAGACCAAGGGCTGGACTACTGCTGCCTCGAAAGGTTTATTGTGTGAAATACAACCCCTCTGCGATTCCCGGAGGTATTTTTAAGACTTTAATACATAGCCCGTCAAGCACCGGCCGGTTTCCCTCATTAAAGCTTAGTCCGTAACTGGCAGAAAGGCATCGGGAAAATGCTCGATGCTAAACTCATCATTTTTGGCATCATAGAGCACTACAATAACATCAAAACGAGTATTATGGTTGTCAAACTGAGGATTTTGCTTACAATATACTTGTGCGACTCTGGTAATGTGCCTCTGCTTGGTGTAAGAGACATTATCAAGAGCACTTTGGATAGAGTGAAAAGAGCGTGTTTTTACTTCAACAAATATTAGGTGTTGATTTTTTTCTACTATGATATCGATCTCACCTTGTTTAACTCGAAAGTTTCTGCAAATCACATTGTAGCTATTTGTTACGAGATAATCAACAGCTCGATTTTCACCCGCCCGTGCTAATTCCTGGTTCGATGTAATCTTCATGGAATCAAGAAAAAGCTTGACGGATAAATTGTCAATGTTAATAAGGACACATGAATAGAATAATCACCGAAAGGTGGAGGGAAGTATGAAAAAAGTTATATTGAGTGTAATCGTTATCGCAGCGATGTTTAGCCTCTTGCAGGCGGCGCCTTTTCAGACGCTTGGCATGTTGCGTACTCCGGATGCCTATGTATTGCCACATAGAGCGGCAGAATTTATGTTGGCCGGCTACTATCGTGATATCGCACAGCCCGTTGAATACGACGGCTTTGCCCCTTACATGATGGCCGGAGTGGGTCTCTTTAACCGCTTGGAACTTGGAATGTTCGTAGGCGACAAGGTTGAAGACGAGCCCTTGGTATATTTTTTGAATTTAAAGTTTAAAGTATTGCAGGAGACTCCACGTCTGCCGCAGATATCCGTAGGTATGGACAATATCCTTTCTCCGATGACAAATCACAGATCTCAGGACATGGTTCCCGGTGATGATTTCTACACACATCCGGACAAAAGCGGATACGAGAACTATTCTCCTTATGCCGTGGCCTCAAAACAAGCAGTGATCTTCGGTGTTCCCTGGATGTTCAATCTCGGCATCGGCTCAAACCGCTTCGTAGGTCAAGCCGGACGCGCCCGGATGTTGAACGGTATATTTATGTCGGCAGAATTGTCCCCGATCAGAAACCTTGCCTTGCAGGGTGAATTTGACGGTCACGAAGTGAACGCCGGCATCAAATACAGTTGGAAAAACTGGGGCTTCAAGGTTGGAGCACAAGCTTTGGAAGACCTCACCAAAGACAATGGATACGAAGACAATCTGAGAGTAGCTTTTGCTATTTCCTATCTCTTTGACAAATATGCAGAAGCGCAACGACGTCCGGACCTGAAACGTTATGCTGTGGACAGCGACTTGGAAGATTCCTACGCAGTTGAAACCGGCACTTTACCACCCCAGGAAGGCATGATCATTCCTCCCACCGGCGGCAGCACAGATCCCTCAGCCGGGGAAGTCGTAATTATTCCTCCAACCGGAACTACAACTGGAGGCGAGGTTGTCGTAATACCTCCGGCTGAGACAAAACCTGAAAGCTCAACCGGTGAAGTAGCTCTTGGCACATCCGGCTCCGGAACCACCTTGGAAACTCCTGGTCTTACCGGCAGTGGCGGAAGCACTTCCTATTCTCAGCTATCCCCCGAAGTTCGGGATTTGCTGGAAGAGTTGAAGCAGCTTCGTGCTGAACGCGAGAAAGCCCAGAAGTCTCTTGATGATCTTCGTTCCTGGATTCAAGAGTTGAAGGCTGAACGAAATTAAAGCTAAAGTAATACATAGCAGTGGAATGTAGGATTCATACTTTCCTATGTTATATAGGCGGTACGCCAGGGTACAAGCTATATCCTGGCGTACTTTATAATACACTGCAACTGAAACAATGAGAGTCTAAAGTGAGCGGGGTTATGAAAAAGAATTTAATAGTGTTTTTGCTCCTTACGTTTGGGATGGCTTGCTCTTCATTTCTATTTGCCCAAACCTTTGAGTACGACGAGAATGTAACAGTTGATCAACTACGAGAAGAGATCCGCATTCAAAGGCAGGAGTTGAAAGGGATTGCCAAAGAATTCCTGGTTGACGCACTCCCGAGTGTCATTGAATTTGACCCTGCGCATGCGAATGCTGAGCTGCAAAATTTCAGCAGTGTATTAAGCACGCTGGACGACAATGAGGTCTTGTATCTTTTAGGGCATATGTATGCGAGGGCCAATGAAAACGACCGGGCCATATCCATTTTTGACTCGCTCTTGAGGACAGATTTGAATTTTGGTGCACGCAAGATGCTTAATATTGTGCTGTACCGCAAATTGACCGAACTCCTGCAAGCCGGAGAACGTCAAACCGCCAGAGATTATTTAAGCGCCATCGTATTTGATAACTACAATACTGAGCAGTATTTCCCTGCTTATCTTTACCTTTTCTCAGATCTCAGCGCCGACACCAGAAACTACGATGAAGTAATAAATCTGATAATGCGCTACAATGGTAACCGGGAAATCGTCTTAAATGCGCTGTTACCACTCAAACAAGATGTTTTGAACCGTCTGAACACCTTTGACCTGACTGCTTTCTACGAGAATCCCAGCAAAGAAGCCTTGAGTGATCTGAATGGTAAAATCGATCAGATCAAGCTGGATCTGACCGCCATATATAACGAGATCATCAGCATGGAAGGCATCATCTTTCTGGATGCGGTAGTGGAAAACCATGGCATCGAAATGAAAGGATTGGACGAGCTGAAGCTTTTGATGACAGAATATGCAAACGCTTCCATCAGCTCAGAGGATTTTCTGCAGCCGGCCATGGAATATATAGCTTCAGCAAAGCAGAGCCTATCTTTTTACGATCGGGTATTGAGGCAATTTGATCTGGTGCTATCGCAAAACTTCCTGAAGATCAGCACCGAAGCTACATCAGACTCCGAGGTCTATGCCGGGGATTTGTACCTGGATCGTATATTACAAACCCAGAAAACGATAGCGTCTTACGATGAGATTATCAAAGAAATCGACGAGCTTTTGGCCGGTGGCGAATTTCCTGAGAGCCTTGAACGCCTTATGATGGAAAGAAATGAGGCGCTGAGTAACAAAGCCGAAGCTGAGGTGCTGCACCGTCAATATGTGAATGATGTTCGCGATATGGGTGGCGAAGAAGGACAAGTATTGCTGGAGATTCTGGATGAATACAATGCTTTGTTAGCAGAGAAAAAGCTGCTGGACGAAACTGCCCAAGAGTATGAAAGCTACATTTTAAGCGAAGCTGAGGGCTTGTATGATGTTGATCTCAGAAGCAGCATCCGCCCCATGATAGCCTCCCAGATCGGTTCGGTGGCTTATGCCACACAGCGAGATCAGGCTTTTACCGAGGGCTGGGATGAGACACTTACTGCCATGGATTACATCACTTTGCAGATGTCCTACCGTAGCCTTATGGCAGTATATCACAAGTTTTTACAAGCTCAGATATATCTTACCGACGAGGATTTGGACGAGCAAAAGGCCTATTGGCGCTCAGAACAACTAGACCTGATCGGAGAGATAAATTCCTTCCTGGCAAATAATCCAACTTTCAATGCCATTGACCAACCCGGAAACAGCGCTTTGGTGGGCACTGCAGATATGTATTACAATCTGGCAGAGCTGCAATACTATGCCATCCCCGAAGATCTGAACCCAGCTTTACTCAGCTATCGCAAAGCTCTGGAACTGGATCCCGAATTGCCGAACCGTGATTTGGCGCTTTACAACATCGCTTTCATCACCAGCGAATTGAAGCGGATGGAGATAAGCAACAACAAGATTGCATTCCGCAATAGCGCCGGGTTTGGTGAGATACCTCCGGCTAATTCTTTGTATAGTGAAGCGAATTTTAGCGAAGCTCAAGCAGCCTTGCAGGAGATTGTTCGGGACTTCCCGGATTCCCAGGTTTATGAGGAATCCGTATATCGTCTGGGTCTGCTCAATTTCAGCTTTTCCACCGATTCCGACAATCCCGAATTGTATCGTAACCGGGCCATAGGATACTTCGACGAGATCGTAGCAAACCATGATAGTCCGCTGTATTACGATGCCCTGTACCAAAGAGGTTGGGTGCGTCTCAACAGCTTTGCGGAGGAAGACCTGCGTTTTGCCATGAACGACTTTATGGAACTGCTGCAAGCTACAGATTCCGGCTTGATTGCCGATGAACAGCTAGCTCAGGATTACCGTTCCGACGCTGTCGACAATATTGCCTATTGCTTGATCGCTCTGGACGGCACGGATTTCACCTCCCGCTCCCGCGGGGTTGCTGAGCTACAGCGAGTTTTCGAGGGTTATGGCAACGATCAAATCGTTCACCTTGTACTGGACCGCACAACTCAGTTGAAGCTGGATATGAATGCTTCCTTGCAAGCAGTGGACTTCTTGCAGTTCAAAATCGACTCCGCCCCAATGGCGCTGATCAATCCCGTCTTACAGGATTCCATCCTCTTCCTGTATCACAATTCCGGCCAAAACTTGCGTGAGGGCGAAAACCTGGATCAGATCACGCAAGATATCTATAAAAGAATTATCGACAACTACAGCTACAATTCCCAATGGTACGACATCAATAAAGATAATGACATCAGCCATCAAATGGACATTGTAAATAATGCCTACACACAACGCAGCTACAGATTGTACAACAACTTCGTAAATTCCATCAACCGCGAGAATCTCACTGCCTACGAAAACCATGTGCATACATATCAGGAATTTGCGCAATTGCACAATCCCGATTACGAAGAAGACAGTGCCGCATCAGACAGTCTGATGGTAACCGCATATTCTGTCCTGGCAGACCGTACGCAGGATCTGCAAGACATCAACGCTGCCATCCAAAAGCTGTATGAATATAACGATACTTATCCCTTGAACAGCCAATTCTATGAAAACGAAGAACTGGCAATGATATATGCCCGTAACTCCTTTGCCGCCACCAGAGACCTTTTGGAGAGCGGAGAATACACAGCTCCGGAAGGCGCGCCGACAAATGAAGACGAAGCCTTTGCCATCTTGAAGAATAGTGCCGACCGGTATTGGAATGTAAGCAACCAGGAACGCTTTCAAACTCCCCAGAGAACCGCTGAAGCACTTGATGTAATCCTGCTTTTGGGAGACGTTCAATTTGGCCGCGAGAAATATCCGGAGGCGATCTCCCTGTATCAACAGGCTTTGGAACACGAAGATTTGATGACCGATTCCGATAAACGGGATACATATCTGAAACTTGCCGACATGAGCATCCGCCAGGAACGCTATGCTGATGCTGAAAGCTGGTTCCGCAAAGCCCTACCTCTGGCACTGAATGAAGAAGACAGAGCAAACATCAACCAGGATATCCTGGTACAGATCCAAAACAGCTTTGAAACCGCTGCCGGCTCCGGTGACTATATTACAGAGGCAAATGAACGCCTCAGACTGGCCGCTGAGATGGATCCCAGCCGCAGACTGGAAATCTTGGGACAGAAAAACGAAGCGGTGGAGGCCTTCAAAAAAGCCGGTGCCTATCAACAGGCAATAGACCTCTTGATGGAACTGGCTGCATCAGATACAGAGCTGGACGCCATCTACACCCGCTATAGCCAGGCCATTGAGATTGCCGAATCCGACAGCATGATGAACGATCCCACTCTGGCAGCAAACCTGGAACAGGAATTCATCGATGCCCATCCCGGCAGCAGTTATGCCTTCTTCCTGCGCCTCGCCGCGATCTCGGCAAAGGCAGAGAATGAGGCTCGCAGAAGTGAAGCTGCCGCAGCATATCTGGCTCTTTACGAAGAGGCTCACGCCGGCGATATTGATACTGAAGATGTGCCTGAAAGCAGTCTTTTGGCAGATGCTATCCGCCTCTACAACCTGGAAGGAAACATCCCCACGGGCTACGCCTTGATGAATCGCTTTATCGAGACCTATCCCAACCATCCGGACACAGTGCCTTATATGGAATATATGGCCAAGGGGCATTACGATCGTAAAGAAACCGAAGATTATAAGCGTCTTGCCAAAGCAATATATGAAAAAGATCCCGGCAAAAACTCCTATTATATGGACGTGGCTACCACAGAATTGCGCGACATCGCTCAAGAATTTGACACCGCGTACTTAAACCAGGATTATGAAGCCGCTTTTGCCGCCCGCGACCGTTACCGCAGCCTCGAGACCGCCTACAAGAACGAAGGTCTTGAGTTCCCGTCAGACATCTATGATGTCTTCGCCGCGGTACAGCGCGAATACGATAAGATCCAGGAACGCAAAGCCTTCCTGGCAGATTACGATTCCAGGCTTGCAGCTTTGGGAAGATCAAGCATCTTTACCCAGAGCCCCGCTCAGCAGATAAGAGTGGTAGCTGTAACCACCTGGGATAGAAACCTTGGCGGCGGCGACAATCGTATACCGAAATACATGAACACCATCGAGGCGGAAGTGAACAAGGTGAGAACCCTGATTCGCCAAGCCGGAGAGAGTGAATTCGATATCGACAACGACCGTCAGATCAATGCCATAGCCTTGATCGCGAAGATCTACGACCGCGGAGCTGAGGTGGTGGGCACTCAGATAGAAACCTTCTTCCGCATCACCACCCAGGGCGGCTATTACCGCGAGCAATGGGGAGAGAACAGTGATGCGCAAATCCAGGGTTTCGTAATGCAAAATACTCAGGAATACATCATAAGTTCGCTTACATACAACAATCAGATATATACCCAATTCCATCTTGCCGGCTATCAGAACGACGCCACACAAGCTGCAAAAGCCGCTCTGGAAGAATACAACCAGAGCGTGGAATACCGCAGTCAGGAATATGTGCTGGACAGCCAATGGCAACAGAGCCTTGAGCCTGCCGGTACCAGACTGGATTTCAACAGCATCAAAAGCCCGAAAGGACACAATCTGGGTCGCGCGATTATCCCGGCAAACAATACTCTGAACTTGACCCGCAGATTCAATATGGATCTGGAGCCAAATTTCGCCTTCTTGCAGATATCCTTCCCCTTGGGCATCGAGGTGCAGCTAAACGGCAGCGTGGTCAATTCCTCCTGGGTGGTAATAGACAGCCTGGAAGCGGGTAAACCTGCCAGCACTCATTACAGCTTCATCATTCCAGGAGAGATGTTTGCCCGTGGCGAGAATGTGTTTGAGCTAGCCCTGGAAAACAGCAGCGCCGGGGAACAGCAAGCGGCTTTGGCTCTACAGACCATGACCAGCCTGCAACGCATTCGGGAAAACATCCCGCCCGTTGTTAAAAACATCTTCAGCAATACCGGGTGGCGCGTCATCAGCACAGATCCCGAAACCGGCGAAGAAAGCTCGGTTTTTGCAGCCGATGCCACGGAATGGAATATCACTTGGGACAACCTGGTAAATATGGAAGAAAGTGCATCCCGCCCGATTTGGGTTTCCGAACTAGACGGTCCTGTGAACGATCTGGTATTTGAAACAGATTTTGTCCTGGATTCGGAATTCAAAGACGGTATCATAGAGTTTATCGCTCCTGAAGCCGTAACAGTTTATCTGAACGGAACGGAGATTGGCAGTGCAATTTTCGATTACGATGCTGACCCCCTTGAGATCTACAAAGGGGAGGTCCTGATTAATGCAAGTAATGTAGTTAATGGCAGAAACGTATTGCGTTTCGCAGTGTCCAATAGCTCGATCTACCGGGGCTTTTTGGCAAAAATCACATATTCACAAGCAGGAAAGGAGGAAATCCGATGAAGAAACACCTGTTGTTGATAATTGTGCTCAGCCTCCTTACAGGAGTGCTAGCGGCACAGCAGGCGAATCCTCAGCAAACTTCCGGACCCATCCGCAATGCAGAAGGGATATTGGTTGATACTGAGGTGATTGAAATTCGAGTTGATGCCATGGCACCGGTATCCGGAATTTACAAATCCAAATCTGACACTTTCCAACCTACCGGTAAGTACCGTTTTGTATTGGATGATACAATCGTACGAGAAAACAGTGAAATACTATTAAATAAATGGCTTAAGGAGTCAAAATGAAAAGCAAGCTTAGCATACTCGTTGTAATTGCCCTGTTATTGAATGTTGGTTTCCTCTTTGCGCAGGAAGCTACTGAAGTAGTACCCGAGACAGCTGCTGCCACCAGCAGCGGCGTAAACCTTATCGAGATTTACAGCACCAGTGGTTTCTTCGCTCATCTGATCCTGATCAACCTTCTGATCGGTTTGGCTTTGGCGATCATTCGCTACATCCAACTGTATGTACGCGAGAAAATCGATGCCGAAAAATTCTTCTTCAAACTGAAGAATTTCGTGAAAAACGACCAAATTGACGAAGCGACAAAGATTGCCGACCAATTCAAGGGCACCACGATGGGCTTCATTTTCTGGAGTGGTTTGGCTGTTTTTAAAGACGTGCGCAAATCCGGCAAAAAAGGCGAAGAAGCTCGCATCGCGGTTCAAAATGCTTTTGATGAAGCCGTGCTGCAAAAAGTACACAAGCTGGATGGCGGATTGTTCTGGTTTGACACTCTGGCTCAAATCTCCACATACCTTGGTCTTTTGGGAACCATTTTTGGCCTCATCCAGGCTTTCAACTCTTTGCGTTTCTTAACCGGTGTTGCCGCTCAGAACGCTCTTACCGAAGGTATCTATATGGCTATCGGAACTACCGCTCTCGGTTTGATCGGTGCCATCCCGCTTACTCTGATCAAAGGTGGACTCTTCACCCGCGCTCAGAATTTGATCAGCGATATCGACGAATACAGTGTAAAATTGGTGAACCACATTAACAACCAGATCAAGGAATAAGATCATGGCAGGATATAACCCTTCAGGGGCGAGAAAGGTTTATCGCCCTTCTGAGGCAAGGCAGCAAAATGGTCAGACTGCGCCACAGGAACCGAACTTGGTTCCAATCATGAATCTTTTCGTCTCGATCATTCCATTTTTGATCATGATGATATCGATTTCACAGGTGGCCCTGATTGCGCTTAGCTTCACCTCAGACGGAGGTGGTGGTGGAACAGGAGAAGGCGGCGGTGGCGGAGCCCAGGCGGAGATAGTAGAGATACATTTGATGCTGAAGGAACTCACGCAAGCTGAGCTGTTCCCCGGAATGGAAGTACGAGAGCCGGATAAAACTACAATCCACAAAATCCCTTGGCTTAGCGAAGATGTGTATGATTTCGACAGATTGAACAGCTTGTTGATCGATCTGAAGGAAAAATACACTGATACTGCCGAGATTGCCGTGATCGTGCATCCTGATGTTCTGTATGACACCCTGATCCGCACCATAGACCTCTGTAAAGATAACGGTTTTGTAACAGTGCACTATCGTAACCCCAAAACTCAATACATTTATTAAAGCTGGGGGAGGATAATATGAGTTCAATTACTAGTCAAAAGGGAACACGGCAAGTACGTCGGAAAATAGAAGACGTTAAATCCTTGTCTATCACATCCCTTCTGGACGTTTTAACTATCATCCTGGTATTTCTTATCAAAAACGTGTCGATGGATGCGGTGAAGATTAACCAATTGCCGGATATGAAATATCCCACCACCATCACTACCGAAAAATTGATGGAAAACGCCATGGTGACTCCTGTCAAATTGTACATGGACAGAGTATTGCTGGGCATCGGAAACCAATATCTTGGGACCCCTCAGGAAATGGTGGAAAGCGCAGATGTTCGTACAGTCATGCAAAACTTTTTCAGTACGGAAATCAGCGAGATCCCGGAAGATAAGCTTAGTGATGCTTGTTTGATTGTACAGGCGGATGCAGATCTGCCTTGTGGATATGTAACTCAGATTGTGAGTGTTGGTACCTCCGTGGGTTACGGTAACATTTATTTCGCAACCTTGGAAGAAGCAGATTGGTTACAATCCTATCGAACT
This sequence comes from Cloacimonetes bacterium UBA5284, assembly GCA_002410505.1. Lineage (GTDB taxonomy): Bacteria > Cloacimonadota > Cloacimonadia > Cloacimonadales > Cloacimonadaceae > UBA5456. Next base: position 10,039 of record DHSO01000026.1, read on the forward strand.
GCTTCTAACTTGTAAAGGGAGGTCGTATGGCTAAAATACTAAGTCTCAGATTGAACTATAAAGGGAAGTTTCTCGATTATGCCAAAGAAGGCAAGGAGATCAAAAAAAGCTTCACTATCGGTTCAAACAAATTCCTGCAATGGCAGATATTAGCCCCCTCCTTCCCGGATAAACACACCTTTGTGCACCAGAAAGGCGGCGAATATGTATTGCAGATGCTGCCCGGATCACAATTGAGCGTGGAAAAAGACGGAAACGCTGTGGACAGCAACTATCTGAAGCAAAACAATCTGCTTTCCGGAAACCAGCTGGTACTAAAAAAAGACCTGAAAGGTACTATTGTACTCGCTCCGGATTGGGATGTCCAGTTCGAATATAGAGAACCTTGGGTGGCAGTGCTTACTGCCGAAGAAAAGCAAATCGTGGCTCAATATGCCCGCAGAGCAAAACCGGATGCCACTACTCGCTTCAACCGAATGATTCTATGGTTGATTCTGATACTCGCGATTGTATTCGTAATCCTGTTTGACGCAGTTCTGAAACCTGACTATGTGTTGGAAGAAGAAACTGTGGCTCAACGCCTGGAAAACATCAAAAGCGAAGCTCAGCGGGTGGAAGCAGACCTGACCCCAATCACCAGCAGTTTCGTACAGGAAACTCCGCCTGAAGATACCGGTGAAACGGCTGAAACCGGGCAAACAGCCCAGCAAGGTAGCCCCGGTGGAACCGGTAGCGGAGCTTACAGCTCATCCGCCTTGGATGCCGCCTTTGCCGGTGGATTCGATGCCGGAGCCACGGGAATCGCACCGTCCCTGAAGATCGTTACAGTACAGGAAGGTTTCTCTGCCCGCCGCCCCGGTGGCAGTGGCGGAGGTGGTGGCACAGGTACCGGAGGTGGCGCATTTGGCGGCACAGGTACCGGAGCCGGATCTTCCTTCAGCGCCTCCAGCACGCCAAACTTCGGCGACGTTGGCTCCGTGGTAACCCGCGGACCTTCTACTGCCGGACATTCCGAGCGTCCCGCCGGAGTGGTTGGAACACATATAGTTGGTGATGCCAGCGCTCTCGCTCCCAGCGGAAAATCCTGGGGTGACATTGTGGAACAGCAAAGGATAGCTGCCGATTACAAACGCAGAGGCATTCAGACCCTCAAAGAAGGCAGCGTTACCGGATTGGATGAGGCCGGAATAGCCCGTGTTACCAATCTGCGTGACCAGGTGGAAGCTCGTAAAGCTCAGATTGACCAAGCTTATCGCGAAGCTCAATTGCGCCAAAGCGTCAGCTTCACCATCACCCTGTTCATCAATGCCAACGGCACAGTTAGAGAATCCATGGTGATTCCCGCCGGTGCCTACCCGGAATCCTTTGTGTCACGGGTAAAATCCATCGTTGACAGCTGGAGATTCAACGTAAGCCAGGAAGAAGCTTACCAGTTCCGCGTAAGAGCTGGTTAATTAACTTACATTCTCATCATAAGATAGGCCTCGTATTGAACGAGGCCTTTTTATTCAGAAACTATCTGATGTGTTGTCCCGCCGTGACACTCAAGGTTTACCTGTTCTGCTTTGCCGGAATATCTCGCGCCTCAAGCACGTTCTTGTGCCCTCGTGACTCCGGCACCTTAAAAAGATATCTGAGGGAATACGTGCCAGCGCAGCCCATATCCCGCCGGGACTCAGCTCGCCGTAGCGCCCGGTGTAGATGCTGCTTTCAGTGCATAATTGACGCCCGGGTGAGGCGCAAAACGAGAACGTAGCGGAGATCGGGGCCCCAAAATAAGAACATCCTGAGTTTTCGGGTGAAAAGTTCGGGGTCCCCACAAAATTGCGCAGCCATATAGTAGGGTAAATCCGTGTCCAATCCGGGTCCTTGCATGTTTTCGTGAGTCATTTTCGTGAGCCATAATACCAACCTGCTTGATTTCGCCCTGTATTCACGGCGTTCATCACTTCTTTATCAAGCGTTAATCAAGCGTTAATAATTAACGCTTGATTAACGCTTGATGGTCACTTAATTAACACTGTCTACAGAGCTGACAGTGAGATTGAAAAAATCTATATCTTTTTCCGCTCACTATTTCCGCTCATTATCCGCTCACCAGCCGAACAAGCAAGCGAAAAACCTATTTGCGGAGTCGTAAACGGAATGAAAAATCGAGATAATGATCTAAAAAACAATGGTCAAAGAATAAGCCGAAGCGGTCTTGAGTAAGGCCAGATGTTTCAAAAAGACCGGGCAGATGCCATATCCGGTATTGCTTATTCTACAAATGAGGCGATGCCGGATCAGCTTTGTATTGACAAAAAACGCCCATTCTACATCCTATAATCATGTTTTATTACAAAGTAGCTCTTCCTTTGGGAATCAACCGCGATTTTAGCTATAGCAGCCATGATCCCATACCTTTGGGTGCCCGGGTATTGGTGCCCCTCAAAGGTAAGCTGATGCTGGGGATATGTCTTGAAGCTCATGAGATGGGAAAGCACAGATACAAGCCCATTGCCGAGGTGCTGGACGATAGCGCGGTCCTGCCCGGCGATCTCCTCCGTCTAGCGAGCTGGATGTCCTCATACTATCATTGCAACATGGGTAAAGCCCTTTTTGCGATGCTACCCGCAAAGTTGCAGAGCGATGTGGACGCTGAGATCACCTGGATCGGCCCTGATGAAGACATCCCCTTGCAGTATCAAGCACTTTATGAGGCTTTGAAACATGGCGGGAAAGCCCGCATTGGAGACCTGCGCAAGAGCCACCCCAATCTTCCGATCTACCGTCTTAGCGAAGCTGCCGCTGAAGCCGGTTTACTAAAAATCAACAGCAAATTGCGCCACAGGGATAAACCAAAAATCCTGAACTACATCCGGATTCTCGACAGCGAGTTTGATCCGGACAGCCTTCCCCTCCGACAAAGAGAGGCTTGGGAACTCATCAAAACCCAAAGCAAGGCATTCCCCATGGCAGACATCAGCAGTTTAGTTTCCTACAGCAGCCTCAAAGCCTTGGTAAAGAAAGGGATAATCACGATCTTTCCTAAAGAAGTGCCCAGAACTGAATTACTGCGCGACACCGGGGCCAAAGCAAAAAACATCATCCTGAACGATGCCCAAAATACAGCTATCGCCGAGATATCCTCTGATTTTGGCAGTTTTCAGGTACATCTGCTCTACGGTATAACCGGCAGTGGCAAGACCGAGATCTACATCGAGATCATCCGCAAATACCTGAATGCCGGGAAATCCGTGATCTTCCTGATCCCGGAGATCGCTCTCACGCCTCAGATGCTGGATAGATTTGACGCCAGCTTTGGGGAGCAACTCGCCATTTTACACAGTCAGCTATCGGATTCTGAGCGCTATACTCAGTGGCAAAAGCTACAAAACGGACAGTGCCGCATAGCTTTGGGAGCCCGGAGCGCCATCTTTGCTCCAGTGCAAAACCTGGGCTTGATCATAGTGGATGAAGAGCATGAACAAAGCTATAAACAAGATAGCCAGCCCCGCTACAACGGCCGGGATGTGGCGATTGTGAGAGCGCAACAGCAAGGCGCACAAGTGATTCTGGGCTCTGCCACTCCTTCTTTGGAGAGCTGGAACAACTGCCGGAACGGCAAGTATAAACTGCACAAACTGTTGCAGCGCCCCCTCAATTTCACTCTTCCCACGGTGCGAATCCTGAATCTCTGCGATTGTGATAGCACAGAACTGATCTCAGATGATCTGGCCAAAGCTATAGCCCGGAGGCTGGATCGTAAAGAGCAAGTGATACTCTTCCAAAATCGCCGGGGTTATTCTTCCTTTATGCAATGCCTCAAATGCGGTAAATTGATTAGCTGCCCAAATTGCGAAATCAGTATGTATTATCATCGCGACCGGGAAGAAATGCAATGCCACTATTGCGGCTCATTCTTCCCTGTACCCCGACGCTGCCCTTCCTGCAATTCTTTCACTTTTTCCTATGGATCGCCCGGCACTCAGAAGGTGGAACAAACTCTGAAAATACTCTTCCCCATGGCTCGTATACTCAGATTGGACAGCGACAGCAGCCGCATCAACCAGAAAAGCATGTATCAGGGCATGAAAAAACAAGAAATTGACATCCTGCTGGGCACTCAGATGATCACCAAAGGTCTTGATTTCCCCAATGTAACCCTGGTGGGAATTGTGAATGCCGACATCAGCTTGAACATCCCGGATTTTCGTTCTGCAGAACGCACTTTTCAACTACTGACCCAAGTGGCCGGACGTAGCGGAAGAGCCGAAAAAGACGGCGAGGTGATCATCCAAACCTACAATCCGGATCACTATGCCGTTCAATTTGCCAGCAAGCAGGATTTTGAAGGTTTTGCCCGCACAGAAATGGCTTTTCGCAAAAGACTGTTTTACCCGCCCTACTACCGCTTGGCTCGAATCCTCTATCAAAGCGCAGATCAACAGGATATTGCAGCGGAAATGGCAGTTCTGGGACGCGATCACCTGCCCGAAAGCAACGAATCTCTGCTGATACTGGGCCCCGCCCCCGCCCCCTTTGCCAAAATCAATAATATGTATCGCTATCATGTGATTCTGAAAGGCAGCAGCCCGGCAGTGCTAAAACGAGCCATCAATCATATCTGCAGTTCCTTTAAAAGCAAGCTGTTTTATCAGATCGATATCGACCCCGCCATGTTGATGTAAACGATGGCGCAGCGCCAATTCAGACCTTAGATCATCCATATAGAACCGGATATCATCGGACAATGCTGCTGTGCTCACTTACCGGATGATAACGGGATATTTTCCTGCGCATGCTTCCTTGAACCATAGAGGAAGGCAAGCGATGCGAGAATGCTTGGTTTTACGGTGATACTCAGCCTATGGAGGTTGCTAACTTAGAGCGCAGCAAGTGCTTAGATATCCACCAAGGGAGTATGGCAATATTGATCCGCAACCAGAAGATTGATGTCGCTGCGGATGGTTTGCAGAAATTCGTTCATTACCTTAAAAGCCAGATCCGGGCGATTGTTGGTCTCCGACAGATGAGCCAACACCAGATTCTTCAATCCCGGATGCAACACTTGGGAAAGCAAGCCCACAGCCTGGTCGTTGGAAAGGTGTCCGTGTTCACTTTTCACGCGTTTCTTCAGATTCCAATCGTAAGGACCGTCCATCAACATCTGCAGGTCATGATTACTTTCCAGAACCAGTGTGTGCAGATTGCTCAGTTTCATCAGGGTGAGTTTGGAAAAATAGCCCAAATCTATGGCTACACCAAGCTTCCGGTCATCGTGTTCAAAGGTGAAATTGCAGCTGTCCACCGCATCGTGGGAAGAACGGAACGGTTGCACCAGAATGTCTCCGATCATGAATTCCACTCCGGCTTCAAAATACTGCAGACGTTCATCCACTCTGCCCAGTCTGTGAGAGCTGTAGGCGTAAGTGTCCGGAGATATATAGAGGGGTATTTTCAGGCTGCGACACAGCGCTCCGGCACTGCGGGTGTGATCAGAATGTTCGTGGGACACGATTACGGCTTTAATAATGTCGCGAGGCACCTTTAGGGCATCCACGGCTTCCCGGATCCGTTTCATGCTGATGCCGGCATCCAAGATGATTCCCGTATTTTGGCTACGTACAAGAATCGAATTGCCTTTGCTGCCGCTGGCAAGTACGGAGGTTTGAAACATTGGCCTATAGCTTTACAATGCGGTAATAGCGGTTATTCAGCTTGTCGTACTCACTCCAAATGGCATCCGGGGGAGCCGCATCCAGCAATTGACATACTCCGGCGCTTTGGGCGTCCAGATTGTCGCAGTGGTGCAATAGAATCGCCTCCAGGGTTTGCGGCAGGCGCACAGAGGCTTTTTCATATTCGCCGTGATGGGAAAGTATGAGGTGACGCAGATTGAGCAATACTTCATGGGGAAATCCGGGAATCCGTCCGGCAGCTTCCACCACCATCTCATCGCCCATGCTGAGGTGTCCCAACAGTCTGCCATCATCGGTAAAATCTATGCTGGCCTGACCGTGATATTCTCTCACTTTGGCGGCGTCATGCAGCAAAGCCCCGCTAATGAGCAAATCCATCGATACGGGATATTGCGCACTCACGAATTCGCACAGAGCGGCTACGGCAACTGTATGTTCTATGAGGCCATGAACGTAGTTGTGATGCCAGCTTTTTGCAGCCGGAGCTTCCAGAAATTTGCCAAAATACTCCTTATCATCGAAGATTTCGTGCAAAAGGCGATTGAGGTATTCGTGTTCCACCTTATCTACAAAGCTCCAAAAGCGCTCCGCCAAAAACTCCGCCTCAAAGCGGCTTTTGGCCACAAAGAAGCCCATATCAAATTCACTTTTATCCGCAAAACGCAGATTCTGAATGCTCAATTGGGTCTGACCTTTATAATTCACTACCTGCGCTTTGATGTACACCACATCGCCGGCATCAAAGAGTTCGCTGGTCTTGGCAGCGTCCTTCCACACATTAGCGGTGGCATAGCCGCTTCGATCCCGTATCTTGATGCGAATGAAGCTGCCGCCCTTTCCTTCGCGCAGTTCCTTTTCTTGGGCCAGATAAAATCCGCTAATCTCTTTGTTTTCATGCTGATGCATGTCTGCTACATAAATGTGTTCTTCCATAATTTATCACTTTATAATGCTTATTTTTTTGTTTGTTGCTCTTCCGTTTTGCTCCACCCGGATCAGGTATACACCAGAGGCGGGAAAGAGCGTGTTGTTCAGCTTCAGATTGCCTCTGACGCCTTTCTCTGCGTGAATCAATTGTCCTCTCAAGTTGTAAATCCTGATCTTCGCCTCTGCTCCATCTTTTAACTTCAGGCGCAGGCTTTCATTTCCGCGCAGAGGATTGGGATAGAAGCTCAGATCGAGATGTGGTGCCATCTCATCTTCGTTCGAAGTGTATTGCTGCGGAAAGATATCATCATAGTTCATATAATGGATCCTTGCACCGTTTTTGTCCTGCAACCAGTAGTAAATGCGATAGTCCATATCTGCCATATCATCAAACAAAGTGCTGAGGCTCACGTTGTAGTTCTTTTCCACATTTACTTCGGGCAGCATGATGGTGTTTATGGTATCGGCAAAGCTTATCCATCGCAGCAAACCGTATTTCTGTTCTTGCACTTCAGAAGCTTTGCCAAAAAGACCCACAAAAAAGCGTGAATCTAGCGAGATGTTTTCCTGATTGCTAGCATATATGGCGGTTCTTTGGTTGCGCATACCGATCGAGAGAATCAGGTTTTCAGAATTCGGGATAGTATCCAGCCTACAGGAAGATTCTGTGATAAAAGTATTGTCCGCAACTATGTTTTCTAAAAGCTCCGAAAAGTAGCCATCATAGCCTTGGGTGATCCCGATAATGCGGCTGTGGCCATTGCCGATAGTCTGAGGCAAGGCATTGAAGCCATACCAGTTAAAGCGTTGCATAGAGCCCAGATTGGATAGTGGATCAGATAGCAGGGGATAGTAATCCAGGACGTGGATATCGCGATTGAGATGGGGCATTTGAACAGTGCCGATGGCCTCCGCGCTGCTTGCTCTCAGGAAGTTTTCCACAATCATACCCGGCATTGGATCCTCAAACACATTAAAGACACGGCTCAGGCTGTTGTTTTGGGCCAAAGTATCATTCTCAGCGTATTCACTCTCCAATAGCAAATCTACGCGCATCTGGATGGGATCGGAAGGAAGCTCCACAAACTGGTTATCTGAGCTGTGGTAGTATTCGCTATATGGGGGAATACTTTGGGCTACAGACACATAGAGGCTATCAAAGCGAGGTTCCCCGGGTTTATTGAGCATAATGCTGAGCCCGGCCGCGCCAACTGTCTGATTGCTGTGATTGTACACGCGGAATTTGGGATATGCCCTAGTGCCGGGCAGCAAATCCCCTTCCAGTTCAAAATCTACTAATTCCAGATCCGCTTCTGTATGAGTGAAATCTCCCAAAAGACCAAAGAGTAACTCGCAATTGAAGCCCGCCTCGGCAAAAGAAGAGAGGTACAACTGATCGCCCACCTGATTCATGAAATAGCTGTGTTCTCCGCCACCTGCACTGGCTGCCACATAGCGGGATTGCATGTTTGTATTGTATGTAACCACCAGCCAGGCAATCTCATGTGTGCTGGCCTGAGGGAAATATATATCCATCAGATTATCCGTCAGCACAGCGTTTTGACTGCTTACAACGCTGCCGGGTTGGGAATTTGCATCTGTACAGAGTTCCACAGAAACCTGGTCTACGGGATTTGGGAACCACAGCCTGGCTCCGTTCACATTGAAGCTTACATTGCTCATGCCGGGATAGGACTGGCTAAAATCGAACTTCACAGCCCATCTGTTTGCGCCATAAAAATTGTAATCATTGCTGTTGTTATGCAGATAATAGTGATAGTCCCGGTCTTGAGAAATCTGCTGACCATCGGCAGGAATGCACACTACTGCCTGTAGCAGACTGAGAATAAACATCAGGAAAAAGAGAACGCGTTTCATGCCTGCAGCTCCGGGATCAGCGAGCTTGCGCGGGCTAAATCACGGTGCATAGCCGCGATCAGTTCATCGGTGTTTGCAAACATCTTTTCCTCCCTGAGATAGCGTAACAATTCCACCTGAATCTTATCGCCGTAGATATCACCGGAAAAATCGATGAGGAATGTTTCTATCTCCACTACTCCTGTGTGTTTCACAGTGGGAGATTTCCCGATATTAGTCAAGCCAAAAAATGAAGCGTGCTCCAGATGCGCTCTGCTGAGATAGATACCCTGAGCAGGGATCAGCTGATGGGGGTTGCTAAGGATCAGGTTTGCCGTGGGGAAGCCAAATTCTCTGCCTCGGGCAATTCCCGTGCCCACTTTGCCCGAAAGCCGGTAGTTTCTGCCCAGGAGTCGATTGGCCTCTTCAATCATGCCTGCTCCCAGAAAGTCCCGAATCATGCTGCTGCTGATCGGCTGTTCCTCTATCAATTGCGGCTCCACATATTCCACCCGATAGTTGAACCGTGTAGCATACCTTTCCAAAAAAGCCCTGTTACCCTCTCTCTGCCTGCCAAAATGGCTGTCGTGCCCCACAACGATGATTTTGGGGTGCCAGCGCGGGATGAGAATCTGCTCCAGAAAGTCCAAAGCTGAGGTCTCTGCCAGTTCCCGGGTAAAATCCAGCATATCAACTCTATCTATACCCAATCGCTTCAATTCCTGCTCTTTCACTTCAGAAGGACATAGCAATTTGGGCAAGGCCTTCCGGTTCAAAACAAAGGCGGGATGGTCTTTGTAGGTTATAATTACAGATTCCAGGCCTTCGGCTGTGGCCAGCTGGCGAACTCTGTCCAGAAGCTTGCGGTGACCCAGATGAATGCCATCGAAAGTGCCCAGACTGATCACAGTCATGGTAGATCTCCATCTATCACCAATTGTGGATAGATATCCCCGGAAGCAATCTTCGCGATCCCCAAAAAGCGGCCGGCTGCTGAATATACGGCCATATCCGCCGTATCGGATAATTCTGTGGGCAATCTCATGCCATGCGAAAACCTCGCGGTCTGCGCCTGGTCTAGCTCAATTGACGGTAAGTGCGACAGGATTCTGGCTGCGTCTATCACCTTGGTCTGTGGGTCATCAGCCAACTCTTGCACAGTGCAAGCTTCGGCCACACTGATGTCTGCGATTGCGGTTCTGCGTAGGCGGGTAGTCATGCCCACCGTTCCCAATTCGCCGGCGATATATTCGCTCAAAGCGCGGATATAAGTGCCTTTGGATACTTTGGCGCGATATACAAAGCGTTTGTTTTCGATTTCGCTCAAGACCTCAAAATCCCATATCCTCACTTCCCGGACAGGCATATCCACTTTTATTCCTTGTCGGGCGAGGCTGTAGGCACGCTTGCCCCCGATCTTTACAGCAGAATAACTGGGGATGGGAAGCTCCGTAAGCGCCAGAACCTTATCCTTCAAACAGGAGGGAATCTTCAAACCTTCTACCGGACTTGCTTCTTCGATTATCTCCCCTTCAGGATCGCCGGTGCTGCTTTTCCGCCCCAACAGCACTTCCGCCTCATACACTTTGTCTTGGGCTTCGGCATATTGCAGCAATCTGGTATACTGTCCGGTAGCGCAGATCAGTAGTCCCGTGGCAAAGGGATCGAGGGTGCCGCTATGACCTATCTTGCGGATGCCCAGGATCTTGCGGAGAGCACTGATCACCTTGAAGGATGAGCTTCCCGCTTCCTTGTCGATCAAGTAAAATGCATTCATGATATGGGATTGGCTTGTTTCAGCTCACGTAAAATGATAGCTTGCACTTCCTGCAGACTGCCCTGCAAAGTTAAGCCGGACGCTTTGCGATGGCCACCTCCGCCGTGGCGCGCTGCCACTTCCTGCACATCAAAGACCAGGGAGCGCAACGATACTTTCCACAACCCGGGCTCATCTTCTCGAAAATAAGCTATAGCGCTGAGACCGGATACGCCCTGCACCCAACGAGTTACACTCATATAGGCAGAGGGATCCACTCCCAGTTCTTCCGCCAAAGCTTTGTCTGAATGCAGGAAAAGAAACTTGCCATCATCCTGCAGGCGGATGGTGGAGAGACTTCTGCCCACATAGAGCATCTCTTTGGCGCTGTGGTTTTGCAGATATGCCATATGCAATTCGTGAGCTTTGATGCCTTCCCGTGCCAGTTCTGCCGAGATCTCAAACATAGTGGCATTGGTGTTGGCATTGCTGAAGTTATTGCTGTCATTCAGGATGCTCACATACACGCAATCCGCCACATACTTACGCCAGTCCGGGTTCAGCTTTTGGATGGACTCAGCCAGACATCGCCACAGCAGCGCTCCCACAGAAGGGAAGGCATAGTCCACCACTTGCAGGTCTGCGGGAATGGGATTGTGTTCTATCACATGGTGATCCAAAACCACCACCTTGCGGGCTTTGTCTGTGAGGGCACGGCGCTGGCCGATGCGGTCGTAACTATTGCAATCCAGCACAATCACCAGCTCGAAGCTCATGTCTTCCCGAAAAATCTCTACGGTGGGTTTGCGGTTTAGGAAAGCATATCTATCCAGATCTTCCCCATCGCTTACGATTGTGGAATCATGGCCCGAGGCGGCCAGGATTTGCTGTAGAGCATAGCAAGCCACCATACCATCGCCGTCAGAGTCTTTATGGGTGGTCAAAGCAATGCTCCTTGCCTCTTTCACCAAGGCAAAGAGCTCGCTCGAAATGTCTTTATTCATCAATGGTTTATTGTGATCTCTGCATCCGTGTGAGGCAGCTCAATCATCATCCTCGTCGTCATCGTCAAAGTCTTCGTAATCATCTTCTTCAAGATCATCATCATACTCGTAATACTCGTCATCATCCAGATAATCGTCGATATCGATGTCCGGATCATAATCGTCGTCATCTTCATAATCGTCTTTGATGCCTGCCAAAAGGGCTTCCACTTTCGCAGCGCGGTCTTCGGTATCATCGTAGAAGAATGAGAGTTCTGGAATAGTTCTCATAATATGTGCTCCTGCAATTTGTTTCTTAAAGAATCCGCTGGTCTTAATCAAGTGCTCCCGGATCTCTTGGTGAGAGGCGGGATTGTTGTAATGGGAAAAGTATATTTTTGCATAGCGCAGATCTTTGGAGATGATAACATCGGTGATGTTTACCCATGCCAGACCGGGATCTCCCAGCTTTTGGCTGATGGTGATATTGAAGATCTTCTTCAGTTCTTCCTGCAATCTGGGTATGCGATAGTTTTTCATCAGAGTTTTTTGGCTACCTCTTGTTCGATGTAAGCTTCAAAAACGTCGCCTTCTTTGATGTCGGAGAAGCTTACCAGAGAAAGACCGCAATCTGATCCCGCTCGAACCTCTTTGACATCGTTGCTATAGTGCTTCAAAGAGCTCAATTTGTCTTCGGTGATCAACACGTCGTTGCGATACAAACGCACCAAGCAGTTGCTCTGGATCACACCGCGATCCACCTGACAACCGGCGATGGTGCCCAGCTTTTTGATCTTGAAGACTTGTTTCACAGTGGCACTGCCAATGCTTTGTTCTTCGATAGTGGGCGCCAGCATTCCTTCCAAAGCGGCTCTGATGTCGTCTATGGCATCGTAGATCACCTGGTAGAGCTTGATCTGAACTCCTTCATCTTCCGCCATGCGCCGCGCTTGCTGTGTGGCTCGTACATGGAAACCCAGGATGATGGCATCGGAAGCAGAGGCCAGCGAGACGTCAGTTTCAGAAATTCCACCCACGCTTCTGTGAATAATATTAACCGAAACTTCCTCGTTGGCAAGTTTTTGTAAACTGTCTGCGATTGCTTCGGCGGAACCGTCGGTATCCGTTTTCAAGATTATGTTCAAGGTGTTCACCTGCTCTTCTTTGATGCGGGCGAAGATATTCTGCAGGCTGGATTTGTTCTGATACTTCTCACGCTCCATACGGACCTGTTGCCGTTCTGTAGAGATAGACCGCGCTGTTTTCTCGCTATCAACCTGGTTCAAAACGTCACCGGCCTTAGGTGTATCTGAGAGGCCATAGATCCTGGCCACATCACTGGGGCCCAGCTCTTTGATCTCCAGACCGCGTTCATTCTCCATGCGCCGAACTCTGCCGTTCACAGCACCGCATACTATGATGTCTCCGCGCTTCAGCTTTCCTTGTTGCATGAGGATGGTGGCAACCGAGCCCATGCGTGAATCCTTTTGCGCTTCCACCACGATGGCTTCGGCCGGGATGTCTTGCTTGGCCTTGAGGTCCAGCATCTCTGCGGACAATAGGATCAGTTCGATCAGGTTCAATATGCCCTCGCCGGTAACGGTTGAGGTTTTGCACCATGGCACTTCGCCACCATATTGTTCCAGATACACACCCACTTCCAGCAAGTCCGCGATGGTTTTGTCCACATTTGCTTCCGGCAAATCCACTTTATTGATGGCGATGATCAACGAAACCCCTGCCGCGCGGGCATGATCAATGGCTTCACGGGTCTGAGGTTTCACACCCTCTGTGGCGGCAACCACTATCACGGCGATATCCGTAACATTGGCCCCACGGGCACGCATAGCGGTGAAAGCTTCGTGCCCCGGGGTGTCCAAAAAGGTTATTTTGTGGTTATTAATCTCAATCTGATAAGCGCCTATGTGCTGAGTAATGCCTCCGGATTCTCCTGCAACGATGTTTTCATTGCGGATATAATCCAATATCGAGGTCTTACCATGATCCACATGACCCATAATCGTGACCACCGGAGCTCTGGGTTCTTCAGCAACATCGGAATATTTATCCATTTCAAGCTCGATGAGATCGGATCCATATTCATCTTCAAAGCGAAAATCTACTTTGAATTCGTCGCAGATCATTTCCAGCGAATCGCGATCCAACCGTTGATTCATGGTAACCAGCTGTCCCATCATAAAGAACTTTGTGATGATCTCACTGGGCGATACGTTCATAATCTTGGCCAGCTCGGATACCGAAGTGAATTCCCGGATGATAATCTCGCTGCCGGTATCTTCCACCACCTGCGCTTCACGATGATATTTCTTGCGCTTGGCAGTTTTTTGCATCACCTTCTTGATGTTTCTGGAGATGACCGCTTCGTCCGCTTCTGTGGGTTCCAGGACCTTGGTTTTACCCTTTTTACCGGAGATCAAGGCTTTTTTATGTTTACTCTTTTCTCCCAGTTCATCGTGGACGGGTTTGGCTTTGCCAAATTTCTTCTCGATCTCTTTTTTCTCCGGAATCACCACGGGAGGGGGAGGCGGAGGCGGAGCAGTGTGTGTGGTGCTTGCGCGGCTTTTGCGGGGTTTTTCTGCAGGCTTGCTTTTACTTTCCTTAGCTTTGGGCGGAGGGGTAGCCTGTTTGTAGGGCACACGTATATCCAGAGATTCACGGTGCTTTTTGGCCTCTTCACGGGCTTTTTGTTCCTGCAATTCCAGATAGGATGGTTTGCTTTCTTCCGCTTCGCTGACGGGGGCGGGTTCTTCCTGAAGCTCAGCACTTTCTTCGGCAACTGCGCTGTCGCTATGAGCTATTGGCTCAGCTTCTTTGGCTTTGGCCGTTTTTCTGGTCTTTTTGGGCTTTGCTACAGGGGCTTCTGCTGTTTCTACAACCGGTTCCGGCTCTGCGGGCACTTCTTCTGCCTTTTCGGCGGCTTTTGCTTCGGTTTTCTTTGCCTGTTGGCGCAGTTCGATCAGTTTTTTACGGTCTTTTTCTGCTCTTTTTTCGGCATCAACCTGTTCATTGTATTTGGCGCGGATCTTGTCCGCCACTTCTTCGTCGATAAAGCTCATGTGGCTTTTTGTAACCACACCCAGATCTGTAAGATGCTTTTTTAGAGCCATTGTACTGATCTTGAGTTCCTTGGCTAATTCATGTACTCGTATCTGCAAGGTTCCTCCACTCACGCCTGCCAATATTCAATCATTTTGGCAGCGAAATTTTTGTCGCTGATGCCAAACACTCCGGTAATGGGCAATCCCAATGCGGAGCTTATCTCCGCCTGCTTGCCGGCCAGGATGATCAGCAACTTGTTACCACCGGCTTTAATCTCGTTGCGGATCCGTTCCACGGTACGCTCCGAGGTGTCTGCGGCAATCACTATCAAATGTATATGCCTGTGATGCATGCCTCTGGTGCAGGCATCCACTCCCGCCACCAGTTTCCCGGCTTTGCGGGCAAATTGCATCAAATTCAATATCTTGGGATTCAGCTCTGTCATTTGTTGAGCCTGCTTTTTGCGCGCTTCTTCTGCCATTTGGGCAAGAGGGTCACGCATTCCCGTGACGGGCACACATACAGTTTGCGCCCATATAACCGGCGAGAAAGGTCATACACGATCCCCGAAGGCATCAGCAAGAAGCTGATCAGCTCTTTTTGCTCCCGCTTTGCTCTGCAGATCACACAGCTGCGGATGGGGATGTGGCCGGCTTTACTATTCATATTTGGCATTAGAAATACTTCGCGGCTTCCTTCAGCTTTTCCGCTGTTTTTTGGCCCATTCCTTCCAGGGTCGCCAGTTCATTTACTGAGGCCTGGAAGATATCTTGAACACTGGTGTACCCGGCGTTTCGCAATACTTCGGCGATCTTGGGGCTCACTCCGTCCAGTTCGGTGATGTGGCTAACGGTGCGGCGTTCTTTGGACATCTTTTCTTCAAATTCTTCGCTGGTGAAGATGTCGATCTTCAGCCCGGTCAGCTTGGCTGCCAGACGCACATTTTTTCCTTGTTTTCCGATGGCGACCACCTTGTCGGCTTCATCTACGATCACACTGGCAGCGCGACCGCGCTCGATCACCACTCGCTTGGTATTACTGATGCCGAGGGCGTTTTGAACCATCTGCTCCATATCATCGCTATGCACCACGATGTCGATCTGTTCGCCGTGCAATTCTTTGCGGATGCTATCGATTCTGGTGCCTTTGGGACCCACGCATTCGGTGATGGGATCCAGGCTCTCATCCAGAGCTTCCAATTCCACTTTGGTGCGGATTCCAGGCTCTCTCACGATCTTGAGGATGTGCATCTTGCCGTTGAAGATAGAGGGAATCTCCGCTTCAAAAAGCTTTTTCACAAATTCCGGATTTGTGCGCGAGAGGATCACCGTGACACCCTTGTTGCCACTGCGGATATTGGTCACATAGGCTTTGATATTGTCGCCCACGCGGTAAAATTCGTTTTCAATCTGTTCATCCAGTGGCAACAGCGCGTCGGTATAGCTAAGGTCAATGCGATAGCCTCCGTTGTTTTCATCTATGGACTTGATCTTTCCGGAGACTATGGTGTGCTTCTGCTTATTAAAGTCGTTCTGAATCTTTTCATCTTCCAGATTGCGGATGCGTTCTTGAATGATTCTTTGCGCGGTTATCACCAATTTCGGCTCAAACTCGTGCAGAGACATTTCTCTCTGGATATAGTCACCCAATTGAGCATGGGGATCAAATTCCCCCCGGGCATCGGCCAATGAGATCTCGCCCAATTCGCTTTCCAGCTCTACGACTTTGCATTTGTAACGAACCCTGATGCCACGTACTGCGTCGTCGATATATACTTCCAGCTCGTTCTCCGGCTCCAACCTCTTGGACAAAGTGTTTGTAATGGATTCCACGATGATCTCCTGGATCTGGGCTCCGTCCAACTGTTTGATCGCGGCCAGTTTGATTACCGCATCAAGAATGTTAGCGTTCATTATTGTCACCTCTGGCTATTCCCAAATATACTGTTTTGGCTCTGGATATCGCTTTCAGAGCTATCTCGATCTTTTCACCCCGATCGTCCAAAACCACGGTATCCTGATTCACCTCAATTAGTGTTCCCATCACCGAGCGCTTCTGCTCCTCTTCGCTATACTGCACTGCCACCTTTTCGTTGATGGCACTTACCCAGTGACTTTTCAGCTTTAGCGGACGCTCCAGACCGGGAGACGACACTTCCAGAAAATAGCGTTCCGGAATCAGGTCAAAGGTTTCTAATTCCTCACTCAGAGCTCTGCTGAACCGGGCACACTCATCCAGGGTGACACCGCCGATCTTGGTGAGGTATACTATAATGATCCGCCCCTTGCCACTCATCTTTTCATCGATGTCGTACACTG
The DNA here is from genome assembly GCA_002410505.1 of Cloacimonetes bacterium UBA5284. Classification (GTDB taxonomy): domain Bacteria; phylum Cloacimonadota; class Cloacimonadia; order Cloacimonadales; family Cloacimonadaceae; genus UBA5456. The sequence goes on from DHSO01000026.1 coordinate 26,624, forward strand.
CAAGATGCATCTCGGCGCAGATCTTTTTGGCGATGTCTTCAATCTGAGTTCGGTAATATTGCACTTAAAAAACCTCTTATCTTTGCGGCTTGGCCGCCTTTAATCTCCATATTTACCGCATAAACACGGCAATTCCCATGCGATACAGACGCAGAAGACATTCCCCAAGGGCACAAACACATCTGTTTCACATCAAAAAAAATAGCTAACCATTGTAGCTATCAAAACCGCAAATGCGGGAACCATAACAACTTAGCCGCCATTTTTGGCGGAATCTACTATTTGAGACAAGATAAATTGCGGGGATATCGTGTCAAGCAAAATGTGAGTTTGTAGATTGGGATGTATTGTTTAACGTTTTGATGGTTTGTCCTTTTGTTGTTTCTCGCAGATTGACGCAGATTTGGGGTCTGGACTGGTTCCCGCGGATTGACGGGGATAAAGGCGCTGATTTCCGCAGATTCGTCTGTCCACAGATTCACACAAATTATCACAAATTAGGCGCTGCGCGCTATGGTGAATAGTGAACGGTGAACGGTGAATTGAGAATGCCGCTAAGTGCCGTAGCTACGACAGTTTAGAAAGTTGCCGTTAGTCCAAAAGCCGTCAGAGTGCCGTAGCTACGACAGTTTAGATAGTTACCGATAAACAAACACGGCTTGAGCACCGTAGCTACGACAGTTTAAATAGTTGCCGTTAGTCACAAAATGGCTTGAGTGCTAATCGTAAATCGTAAATCGCATTGCTGGTGTATCCGTTTCTTTCACTTCATTCTTCGTGATGCTGGAGTATCTCGTTTCTT
>DHSO01000026.1:27739-28085 GCA_002410505.1 Cloacimonetes bacterium UBA5284
TTATGCGGCTGAAAGCCGCACCCTCACTGGGCGCTACAGCGAGCGCCCCTACATCCGCAGCATTGCAGCTCTAATAAACTGCAGCACTATTCAACCGCGAGCTTTAGCGAGCTGAGTGCCAGCGGGACGACAGTTCAGATAGTTACCGATAGTCCAAAAGCCGTCAGAGTACCGTAGCTACGACAGTTTAAATAGTTACCGATAGTGTAAAATGCCGATAAGTGCCGGAGGCACGACAGTTGATAGCGCGGGGTGAAGCTCGAGATCCACGCAAAATGGCTTGAGTGCTAATCGTAAATCGTAAATCGCATTGCTGGTGTATCCGTTTCTTTTACCCCACAAAATG
>DHSO01000026.1:28308-33114 GCA_002410505.1 Cloacimonetes bacterium UBA5284
TGTACCCGGGGTTTACACCCCGCGCTATCAACTGTCACCCCTCCGGGGTTTGTTCAGGTTCCCATGGGCGATCCGGGCACATGAGAGCAGCGAAATTATGTTACTCCTGACAGAGTTTGGGCACCTCCCGGTATTGCGCCTCTCCTGAGGCATCAACCCCCTCAACCCTCTCAACCCTCTCAACCCTCTCAACCCTCTCAACCCCATCCCAACTCCGCATCTACACTACCCAATGCGACAGGATGTCGCATCTACAATGGGCCGGCAAAACGAAAAACCCCGGAACCAAACCGGCTCCGGGGTATATTTGACTTGATATATCTTTATTTCATCAGAACGGCTTTTTTGAAGAAGCTGTCACGTCCGGCTTGCATACGGATGAAGTACACACCGGTGGTAACGGTTCTGCCGTTATAATCCGTCCCATCCCACACCAGGCTGTAGTTGCCGGCGGCTTTGCTGCCTACATCATATTGGCGCACCAACTGACCACGGCTGTTATAGATGCTAAAGGTCACATCTTGCTGATCAGACAGGGCATAACTGATGTTTGTGTTGGGATTGAAGGGGTTCGGATACACGTTTTTGAATTCTGTGATTTGCGGGATCACGGGTACTTCGGGTTCCTGATATTCATAGACCACAGATATGGGATCACTGTAATCTTCAGTACCGTCGATATCCACAACATGCAACCAGTAGTAATAAGTTCCCGGTTCATAGATGTATTCGTCGATAAAGCTGTAAGTATGTTCTTGTGAAGTATTTGCAGCCTCGATCAAAGCGCTGATCTGCAGGGCAGTTTCCAGATCTTCCACGCTGTTGCGCAGCACATAATATCCGCTCACTCCCGTCTCAGTCTGGGTAACCCAGCTGATTACGGCGTGATTATCGGAATTCATCTCCGCAGTGAAGGAGGAAAGCTCCACGGGAAGAGTGGTGTCGTTGGCAAGTACCACCGGCAGGATCAGGTCTTTGCTGGCTGTTACGGTGAAAGTAATGAAGCCACCGGAATTCTCCACGGCATGCCACATACCACCGGTGTAGTAGGAACCCCAAGCTTGGTCGGTTTGGATCGTAACAGTCCAGGGACCGGCACCAATCAATTGCAATACAAATTGACCCGCTACAGTAATCGAGGTATTGGGATAGGCAGGAATCACACCATCAGGAACAATGTTGGCACTGCCACCGCTGATGGTAACGGTTGCGCCACCAACAGTAGTTGCTTCATCCTCTGGGATGTCGTAGGCTGGACTAAAATCTGTGAGCGTAATGTCATCGATATTCATGCGTCTGTCAGAAGAGCCCGATTCGGTTGCCCTTTTGATGCGGATGCGGGCATTTCCAGAGATGTTCAGCATCTGGCTGAAGTTTTGCACGTCATCGCTTGCAGGGGCTGTAAAGGTATCTCCCACTTGGGTCCAGGAAGTACCGCCATCGGTGCTTACTTCCACTTTCCAATCCACTTGAGCATCGGTTCCATAGCGGCGATACTGGAAGGATACAGTGCCGATACCGCTGGATTTGTCGGCAAGCATGGAAATCACAGAAGTTCCGTATCCGCGCATTCTGGCAGAACGAATGCCATTCTTGAAGTCAGCGGCGGCGGTGCCGATCAAAGCCTCGGTCATATTCCATTGGAGGCCGCTAAGTGTAACTGTGCCTGAAGCGTATGCCTGTTTGGTCTCTCCACTTCCTTCAAAATCCACTATATAACCTTCCTGAGTAGAGCCCGCGGTTACTGATCCGGAGACGGTTACGGTTTTGGCAGGGGCTGTACCGGAGCTGATGTTGATGATTTCATCAGTATAAGAGCCAACTTCCAAACCGGCTGCTAGGCGCACATAAACGTTGGTTTCAGCCAAAGTTCCGGCATTATGGTTCAAGATCAGACTTGCCCCAAAGCCGCTGCCACTGGTTTGCGATATCTGGAAGTTTGTGGGAGCGGTAATTGTTACGCTGGCATCTAGATTTGTGCCGCTTACGGTGAAGCTTTGTTCTGCAGAAGGACCTTCACCCTCTTCGTAGCTGAATCCCATCAAGGTTTCCGGATTCACGCTAAGGCTGGCTAAGGGGGTAATCGAGGGCCAGGTTCCGGTGACAGCTTCGATGAGGTTGTTCATCACATCGCGGATTTCGATGCGGGTGATTATTGTGCCGTCTTCCACCCAGATGTTGAACGCGCCATCTCCGATGTTTGTGGAAGTAGCGGAGATAAGAGTCTCGCTGGCATCGAATGCCAAGGCAATATGCTTAGCGGTGTAGTCGTCCCAAACGCTGAATGTGACCTGGGAATCGTCTATCAAAGATCCGCTGGTGATGGCAGTAGTTACGGGTAAAACAGCAGTTTGGTAGTTAGCAGAGTAAGGATCGAGCCGGTCGCGATAGCTGGCAGCAGTGCTGTTATTTGAACCTCTTTGGAAAGGAATCCACCAGGTTGAGCTGGTGCTGGGTGTTCCAGGTACAAGCGGGCCATTGGGGTAATTTGTGCTTGTGACCCAAGCTGCAGTAACTTCGTCCCAAGGATAATATTGGTTGCTACCATTATACAAGCGATAACGGACACTATCAGAAGCATAGTTTTCCACCTTCACCAATACCGCGCTTTCGTGAGTGGCATCAGCCAGACTGATCTGGGTGGGGCGCATCAGGATTGTTGCGGCTGGTGACGGAGTGGTCACGCTGCCTGTGAGGGCAACGGTCGCTTCGTTAGCATCAGTTGAATTTACAGTGATCGAAACACCGGAATATGTGCCTGTTGCCAATCCGGAAACGAGGCGGACAAATATTGTGGTTCCCGCCACCGTACCACCACTCTGAGTAAGGGTGATGTCTGAGGTGAAACCGGTAGTTTCGCTAGTTGAGATTTCATAGTTCGCCGGAGCTACTATGGAGATGTTCGCGGTGAGGTTGCTTCCGGAGACTGTAAATGACTGTGCGGCAGAGGGACCTGCTCCAACCAAGTAGCTAAATCCGGAAAGAGAGGCGGGATTAACAGTGACTATGGGTTGATCGGGAGGAAGGTTCACGATGCTGATATTATCCACATTCCATTGTGCAAAGTTGCCGGGTGTACCCTTGTATTTAAAGGCAAAAAATACTGCGGTGCCGGAAATGCCGGATAGATCGAGCATGCCAGAGGGTGTCCAGGCTTGATCTGTAAGAGGAAGATCAAAGGGAATCTCGGTCCAGGTAGCTGAACTGGGGTCGCCCACTCCAGCATAGTTTGCAGAATACATAAGTTTCAGATAATCGTTTTCGCCTAAATTGCCATAGCGCTTCCAGGTGCTAAAACTCATGGTTTCATGGATGTTCAGGTTCATGTTCAACCCGGGCAGGATCAGCCAATCTTCTTCAGTATCGCTGGAACCAAAGCCATTGATCGCAGCTGCCTGACCTGCAGCATAATAGGTCCATGTTTTAGTGGGGCCAGAGACGCTGTAAGTGTAGGTATCACCAAGATCCGCATCAAAAGCCTGCAGATATGGGATGGTGGCAAATTGGGGAGTAACAATCACATACGCCGCTGTGGCAACGGAACTGGGCAGATGTCCGCTTGCGTACGCAATGGCTTTAACCGTAGTAGTTTGCGAAATTGCGATGGGAGCAGTGTAAGGTGTACTCTGATCCGTGGGGGTATCGCCATTTAAGGTATAAAAGATGTTCGCTCCGGCAGTGGCGGAACTGATCGTAACATTCTGAGTGCCGTAGTAAGTGCCGGCGACGGGGTTGAATGTAGGGATTTCTGCGACAGGATCGCCACCACCGGTGTAACCGGTCCAGCTGATGTCATCAATAATGACTTGATTGCTTGTTATGTTTGCGATTTTAATCACAACATCACCGGCAACGTTAATATCGTTAACCTGAAATATGTGTTCATCAAAATCATTAAACGAAACGCTCGTTCCTTTTGTGACGCCATTTACAAACAATTCTACTTGTCGGTTTCCAGCTCCAGTAAAACCTTTGTATAGTTTTACACTAAAATTACCGATACCACTGCTTATAGTGCTGGATGTTATTGCGCTATTATCACTGCTACGCCGAAGCATGAGAGCTGGTAAATCTATTCCGGATCCATTAGCATCGCCGTTGCCATCTCTGGATTCAACATAAGTCCAAGTGATTCCATTATTCCCTACGAAATCTCCGGTATCATAACTAGAAGTAGCATTAGAATTCGTAAAATCTTCTAGACCTTGTCCCCACGCCACACTGACCAGCAGCAGGCTGAGGGTAAATAAGAAAAATAGTTTCTTCATAATTCCTCCTTGAATTACGCGTATATTATTATATGGTAAAGCATAAGAACTTTGATACGATAATGATATAATAGGGATTTCTGGCAAGTGTTTTTTTTCTTAACAATTTGGTTTTTTGGGGATAGAGCTCCGCGGAAGAGCTGTTAATATGCTTTACAAAAGGCTTTATGCACAAATGCGCAATTGGGATTTGGTGTTGCTTTGGAGAAGATTACAAAGTGATAGAGTTTATCTTCGAGATCGATAAATATTGTATTGCTGTTTCCCGCAGATTGACGGAGCTGTGGGATCGCAGATTACAGAGCTTTCATGGCTATCTATGGAACCTCACCACAGGTGTCTGAGTGAACTGACAAGAAAATTATAGATTAAGTGAGTTTTAACTCATGTTCTGCGTTTGATCCCCTATCTCTCAACGCTTGCCGAAGCTGATATTATCGGGTGATTATCGGGTGATCATGCGATGATAACGCGTTTATATCAGCTTCGGCACCCGTTTATCTACAGAGAGAGAGTTGGGTGCGGCTTTCAGCCGCAT
>DHSO01000026.1:33321-33529 GCA_002410505.1 Cloacimonetes bacterium UBA5284
GCTGCGCAGATAACGCAGAGCTTGTGTAGAAGCGTCATCTTGACGCTTTTTATCTGTCCACGAATTTACACTAATTAACACAAATTTGGCGCTTGCGCTCAATGGTGAATTGTGAATTGAGGATAATGAGGTCTTAGGAGTAATGGCGAAGCTGAGGCCTAAGCACAGTGAAGGTGCGGCTTTCTGCCGCATCATTGACGCCTCAGGA
>DHSO01000024.1 GCA_002410505.1 Cloacimonetes bacterium UBA5284
GATTGAACTGACAAGAGCTTCTTTGTCACTGTTTCTCTATAGCACTCTATAAACTCGTTAAAGATCATTTTTATGCCCGCTCATGCCGAGCAGGTTTTGCCAATCTCTTCAGGGGCCTTTTTTTGTCAATACATTTTTTATGCGTTCTTTGAATCAGCAGACAACGAAGATGGTTATATAGCTAAATAGCAACTTGATGCAGCCTCAATAATTTCTTTATTGGGGACCTTTCAATCGTCTTTTTGAGACCGATTCCGGCTCCCGCTTAAGCGGATACCCACGGGTCTGTGATCGGATATTTGGTTATAATACACAGATAAACCGCCCATAAATTCCTCCACTTGCAGGGCAGCACATACAGAACCTGAAGCTTCGAAATCCGAATAGAGTTCATCTGTGATCAGGATATGGTCGATGATACTGTTGTATCTGGGGTATGAAACTGTATCCGGAGTAGGATTTTGAGCAATGGGCATAGTGACGAAATAGTAGCTTTGGGGCTTATCCAAAAATGCCATAAACACATTTGTGGCCGGCGGCTCTTGAATCTGATCGTTTAGATCGCCCAATAGAATAACTCTATCATCAGGATGGTTTTGTTGTATATATCCCTCCAGCATAGTGCTGGCATCGATGCGGCGCATTTCTTCGTCCCAGGGATCATTGTAGTCCACCACGTTGTCCCCCAATGCCTTGAAATGGTTGTTAATCACAAAATACTGACTGCCGTTGAAATTCAGGTCCAAAATATAAGGTGGCCTTGGGAAGGGTCTGCTTTCGCCGGTAAAGATGGTATATTCGCTATTGACTGTGATATTTGAAGTCTTGTAGAGATATGCCAGTTTCCAGCCTCCACTGTAGTTGTAGACCAAAGCTTGATATCCGGATATCTGCTGTGCCATAGCGTAAAAGGCGGAGGCATCCATGATTTCCTGAAAGGCTATGATATCAGCCTGAATCTGTGGTATGATATGTATTAAATGGGTAATGGTATTGTTGTCCAGAGGGAATTCTTTCAGGTTCCAAGTAACGATATCCAATGTACTGTCCGTCCCAAATTCCAGTACGGGATCCGGGATTACTGGTGGAGTGAGTGACTGGTTTTTCCCGCAAGAGCTTAGGACTGTTGCTATCAGTAGCAGGATGCAGAGTAGGATTCTATTATTCATCTTTATTTTGCCTTTCACGTACAAGGATTTACTTTTTAGGGTTTGTCCAAAAGCATGGGCTATCGATATTTGTCAAGGTTATTTTTTGTTACGAGACAGTCTCTTTGTTCAGTTCATCAGCTCTCTGAAAATTGATTCACTTACGATTTAGTACATAAAGAGAAGCATCGCTTATCCGCAAAACATTCGAATGCGGATGGAGAATAAAAAGCGGGACACCTTATGGCATCCCGCGGGTAACTAATTGGGAAGATTGGATTATTTCATCAATAGCATCTTGCGGGTCTGAGTACCGTGCTCGCTTTGCAGCCGATAGAAATATATGCCACTGGACACAGAAACTCCGCTGGCGTCTGTTCCATCCCAATTGAAGCTATTAGCTCCGGCAGTGAGGGCGCCATTATGCAGGGTCTTCACCAATTGGCCCTTGGTATTATAGATTTGCAACTTGCCCAGACACGCATATTTACTGCTAAAGGCGATGGTGGTATTGGGATTGAAGGGATTGGGATAGTTGCGCAGGTCAGACAACGGAGCCATGGATACTTCATCTTCATTGGAGACATAGTTATCCGGCGCGTCAGTGGTAAAGCGAATGGCACGGCCTGCTTCCAGAATGGCAGCAGTAGCGGGATAGATGTTGCCATAGCTATAGCTGATGCCATCGTTTGAGAGGTGGTTCTCTATGCCTACCGTGCAGTAGTTTCCATTCATGGCGGGGTTATCGACAGTATGATATTGGAAGACGATATCGCCGTCTGATCCACTCTTTGGATACAGTATCAATTGGAATTTTTCCAGAGACGCATCGGGTCCGGCCTGTATGGTAGACTGATTGTAAGCCTCGTTCCATTGCACGATGAAGCGGTTGTTTGCGGAGTCATGCCAATACAGTATACGCATATCTGCAAATACATCCTGACCAAACTCATCAATACCGGTTTTCATACCCTTTAGGTCGTCCCAATAAGGAGCCAGTAAGGCTTTTGGCCCCAGGGCCGCCGTGATGAAGTGGTTATTGAAATAGCTTTCATTGGTATGAATAAATGAAGCCCAGCCGTTTGAACTGATAGTAAGACTGTCGTAATCCACCCCATAATAGCGGAAGGTAAAGGGTAGATCCACCTGTTTTACACCGTCATCCATCACCAGCCACAGATTGCCCGAGCCGCCAAGCAGAGGATCGATCTCTTCCCAGCTATATTCTGGAGCAAGAGCATAATCCACATCGCTGTTATCGTAGGCAAAATAGCCGTATTCACAGGGACCGGTGGGATCATCCGTAGAGGGGTTTCCCGCCACCATTGTGTAGAAAGACAACCATTCGTAGCCCATTTCGTCATGGAAAACGAAGGTAAGCGGGATCATGCGGCCATCCCACACACCGGGTTGGGGATTGATGCTTGCGCTAAAGCTGAATTCGGTGCCGGGCTCGATAGTGCCAAGTTCGCCGGGTTGATCTGAGATAGTCACCGCTTCGGTTCTGGAAAGTACCGTCACACTCGCGTTTTGCAATGCCACATTACCGGTATTGATAGCGTGGAAAGTAATCTCGGAGCCAGCAGATACATCCAAGGTTCCTTCGTGATTATGAACATAAAATTTTGCTCCGTCCACAATCATGCTGAAGCGATGAGATGAAGCAGGATTTGAGGTCACATGTTCCAATTTGATCACCTGACCGGGTTGCAGATTGGAAGTCGAGATCAACTGATACTGCAAAGTATGAGAAGCACCGGGTGCCAGATCGAAGCTTTCGGGATTGAGGGGAGTAATCTCCAGGGCTTCGCTCTCTGTCAGGTTTGCAGTCACCCCATTATAAGCGGTTGAACCATAGTTCTTCAGGCTAATCTCAATCGTCTTCGTGCCATAGGGAGTGATCCCGGCATCGATGCCCGTGTTTGCCGTCACTCCGATACCGGTTTCATCATTGGTGGTAAGGGTGCGCACCAGGGGAACCCAGTTTGGCTTGGAGACAGTGAGGTTGAGTTCGCCTTCTTCCTCTGGATTTATGTTTAGAATGGCGGAGCCATCGATGACCTGAGTATAGCTGAAGTTTTCGCCATCTTTGGTTCCGGAAACCATGGCACCTTCCAGATGGGGAGCGTTGATGGTGATGTGTGATGCCGATTGGGAATAGTTTAGCCCACCTTCGATGATTTCTTCGCCCATCACGTCGGGGATAAGGCTCCACATATTCATAGAAGGATCGGATAAAACGTTGTAGACATGGAAGTAGAAGGGCACATACTGTCCGGGTTCAATATCGCCGGGGAAGTTCTTATAGAGCTCTATCTTACCCATCAGCACAGAACTGGCGAAACCGCGTACGCCATCATCCATAATGGATTTGTATGCCCCGCTGGCAATTGTATTGTTCAGTCTGGTGCGAGTATGCAGATCGGAAGGGCCCACAAAGGCAACGCAGCCGTTGATATTTGCGGTAGTCCCCATGCGCATCCATTTTTCGCCGAATGACGGGGTCACGCTGTTGGCAAAGTCGCCTGTATTACAAACTATAGAATATACTATAGGCATTCTGGGACCGCTGTTCACATCGTCCAGATCGGACATATGGAAACTGGGATAGTGCCAGCCGTTTGCATCTCCCCAGCCGCGATAACTGATGATTTGCACACCCTGATTGATGGATTGTTTGATGGCATTTGTGCCGGGGTAACTGGGCGGAAAGTACACAGAATCTACCTGCGTGTAGCCATAATCCAACCAGCGCTCGCTAAGCCAGCGACTCATCCAGACCGGAGTTGTGGGGCGTAAAGTCCCTTCCGCGTAGTTTCCGGCCACCGCCAGTGCTCTGGTCATCCACGAAGTATCTGACATATAGGGGGACTGTTCGTATTTGATGGTCTTATTTGCCATCACAATCAGTTCCACCGGCTCCACGAAGGAAAATCTTCCCACCAGCATCTCGGGGAAATAGTCCTCTCCATCGAGGATAGCGTAAAATTGGTCGTCAGCATCATTTTCATTATATTCCGGGGATGGATAGAAGTTTGTAGGGATAGCATAATTGCCAACCGTATCCCCCAGCAACAGCAGATAGTCCGGTCTATGTTCCAGATAATGCGCGCGGATGGATTCCCGAATCTCGTGTGCGGAAGAACCCGCGTCGGCTTTGTCTATCACGTGGACATCCATGCCCAGCGAGCGTTTCCAATAGATGAAGGGTGCTTGGTAACTTGTTAAACTCGCATGGCTGATGATCAACATCGAGGGACGAGCCACCGGTAAAGTGTACAGATATGATGTATTCCAGTTGTCTGCAAGGGATTTATATGCCTCCACAAAAGCCGGAGATACACTTTGAGGGATGTCCAGCTGACCCAGTCCCCGCACACTGAGATCCAGATTATCCAAAGTATATATTTCGTTCTCCGTCTCCCGCTGAGTATGGATTCTGAGCGTTACACCGTGCATTTCTCTAAAAGTGAAGGGCTCTGTGATCTCCGCCACATCCGTGAAATTCTCGCCGCTGCTTCTCTGATATTCACCCTGTTTACTAAAGACTTTCCAGCTCATGCCATTCACCTGCAATTCTACATTCCGGTATGGAAAAGCAAGAGTTCTGCTGATGGTTGGCGTATCAGGAAATTCGGCATCTTCCGGTGCACTGCTTTCCATGGCAAGCATGGGTATCTCTCTCAGGGATTCAAAGCGGGCATCTATCTGCCCTGCTGATTCCTGGAAAATCTCCAGTGCGGCGGCGTTTAGCAGGCCAACGCACATTATTGTTGATATTAGTATTATTATTTTTCTCATGGGTCCTCCCAATTAGTTGTACAAACATAGATGCAAGAAATGTTCCGAAACAAAGCAGAGCTCTTACAATGTGATTCGCGGATGTTGGTTCAGGCTTTTGTGTTATTGGATGATAGTGGGTTCAATTGATAAAGAACCAGCGCAAACCCGCATGGATGGAAAAGGGAATGGGATACAAACCATAGAGCGATGTACTGAGCATATTGCGGAAGCTGACATTGAAATCGAAGAGCTTGCTCACGCGTACTGCCGCCCACGCGTCCATCAGGGTAGAAGCCTCGATCAACACCGGGTTTTGCGCGTTTGCCAGATAGTAATCTGAATGGCCATAGAGATTCATCCCTGCTTCCAACAGGTTGTCGTGATCAAGATTCCAGCTAAGGCTTTGGGAACTGAAAAAGCTGTACTCCGGTGCTGAAACCAAGTATTTATCGTATGCTTGGTAGTTCCATTGGGAGTCAATATTAAAGCGAAAGTCTCCCAAATCCACATGATAGCCTGCGGCTAGACGGAGTATATCGCTGCTTGCCTTGTAGTGTGATGTTGGCATATACTGCTCTTGCTTCTTTGTGCCATAAGCTGCCCAAAGCTTTATGCCCCAGCGTTCCAAACCGGCGTAAACCGCGCTTTCTTCCGGGCTGTAAAGGTCCAGGGCATCCATCATGCCATCGCCCAGGGGAGAACTGATTGCGGTTGTGGCAGTGTAATCTCCAATACTGCGGCGGGTATACAGTCCCAAGTTAAAGCCGGAAAAGCGTTTACCCAGTTTTCCATAAAGGCGCAGCTTTTCCCAATCCAAGAGATCCAGATCCAGCTCCAATTCGGCAAAATGGGGGTTAAGGATACGAAGGCTGCTTTTATGCTCATAATCTTCTTGATTCATCTGAGGAGCGGGCAGATAGTTTCTCCGGACATCCCGATATTCATGCCGCAGGTCCCATACTATATCCCACAGTTTCAAGCTTCTATCCAGCGCGATCTGCCAGGCGTCACTTTTCTGAGCCAGAGCATAGTTGATGGCGCTTGAGCGGTCGCGTATGTCGGCAATGCTAAGATTCACCAAAGGGTTATCGAATCTTCCGATGAAGCGTTTATGCTGGTTTTTTACTCGATAGTTGCCCAGATACCAATAGGCGGGATCCAACTCGTAGGAACCCCCATTCTTGGAATACGCGGAGTAATCCACAGACCAGAACAGATCCTTGTAACGATAGCTGAGTAGCTGATGGGATGCGTTTCCGCTGTTGGGGGCATCTACCCAGTAGCCGTTGAAAAGAGAATAATCGAAGCTGAGGCTAAGCCCTTGCAGCCCCAAAAGATTACCTTTGGAAAAGGAGCCCAGTGCATAGCGACTGTCATAATCTCCCAGCGATCCCTCCAAACGGGACAGGCTGACGGGATAATCGTAGAGCACTGGTTCTGCATTCATTTCCATAGCACCCTGGGAAAGATCGTGAAATTGACTGAGTTGCCCCTGATAGAACCATGTGGAATGCAGAGTGCGCGGCAGTTCAAAGCCTCCGACTTTCAAGAAGATAGGATCGGTCTGCAAACCGATCATATTGAATGACGACCGATAGGCACCGGAAAGATTGGGATAGTCAAAGATCCTGAGGTGTCGGGGATTTGCAAAGCTAATTCGGTGGCGTTCTTCGATGATATCCATCACATCACTTTTGGACACTCCCGCCAATATCGCCTGTTCATCTATCGTCCTGGGGGCATAGTCTTTCAATAAATCCTCGAGCTCAGAGGAAGCATTGCTCTGCTGAATTTGCCCCAAAGTATCCGGATCCGGCACGACGCCCAGGCTATCGACTTGCTCTGTGTTCACCGGCCCCAAACTGTCTGTTTGAGCATTCACCGGCCCCGTACTGTCAGCTTCTTGAGCCGGCAGCAAGACAAAGGCTGACATCAGAGCCATCAGAGCCAGGAGTTTTCGCGATACCACAGGTATGTTTCCTCGATTAATCCAGGTAATTCGGCCGGGGGATTCCAGCCCAAAAGGCGCATGGCTTTTTCCGGATCCGCGACCCAGCCTTCAGCAGTTATCTCGCGGTACTTTTCCAAATTCATGGCACCGGCCTCGCTTCTCAACCTACCCAGCAAGTCCATCATGCCAAAAGCAGTTTTTGCCATAAAAGGCGCTACAACAATCTTGCGCACGGATTTTCCCGCACTGGCAGCGATACATGAGACAATCTCGCTTTGGGTGTAAACCTGATTATCGGTGGCAAAAATAATCTCGTTCTTCAGTTTCGGATTGCCGATGAGATGAAGCAGAAAATCTGCCAATTGGCGAACGTGAATCATATTCAGGTGTCGCTCCTGCCTGCCGATTTGTAGCTGAAATCCGAGCTGACACAGCTTGAACAAACTTAAAAAATCACGGTCTCCGGGGCCATACACAGAGCAAGGTCGCACGATGTTCCAGGTTTTCTTGCATTGTTTCTGAATCAGGCTTTCCGCCATAACTTTGCTTTTTCCATATACACTGATGGGAGCGGGAGGCTCGGCTTCGCGCTTGGCATGCGCTTTCGATGAAGGTCCTGAGGCAGATTGGGAACTGATATAGATAAGGCGAATGGGATGCTTTTGCGCGTTGATGGCTTGAACTATTTTGTGGGTGAGTCCTAAGTTTACAGCCAGCATTTCTTCCGGTTTTATGCTTTTTGTTTTACCCGCGTTGTGGACCAATATGTCGACATCGGACAAAGCTGCCGTCAGAGATGCAGGATCTGAATAATCCACCACTCGAGTGATAACACCATTGGCATGGAAGGCTTTACGTACGATGGCTACAGGTTTAAAACCTTTTTGATGGAAACGCGTAAGCATGGAGCTCCCCACAAAACCGTTTGCGCCGGTAATAGCTATTTTCATCGATCCCCTGTTTTAGAAAGAAGTGGTGGGCGTTGAGGGACTTGAACCCCCGACATCTTGCTTGTAAGGCAAGCGCTCTCCCAGCTGAGCTAAACGCCCACTGCTATCGGTGTAAGCGCTGGTCGGGGTGAGAGGATTCGAACCTCCGACACCTGGTTCCCAAAACCAGTGCGCTAACCGGGCTGCGCTACACCCCGCAGCAGTTCATTCACAAAAATAACGTGCCGCTTTTCTGTCAATCCTTTTTTTATCAAGGATGACATGGGCTCGGGGTTAAGTTCCATCTCCCCAATAAGTTCCCTGGTTGAGATCATATAATGCACCGTCAGCTACCATCCAAGATATGGGCAGAATATATCACACTGTAGCAGAGAGTTGTGTTTGTCCCCAAGACTCATCAAGGCAGAAGAGCCTCACGCAAAGGAGACAGTTATACAAGTGCCAAATAGGATCAACGACAGGGTCGGAGGAGCCTGAAGGGGGTATCAGCTCAAACATTTGCAAACGAAAAAGCCCCTCTACCACAAGGTATAGGGGCCATTTATGCACATTGCTTTTTTATACGGAGATTACTTCCACCACTTCAGGAATTTCTTCCTTCACGATGCGTTCAATACCGGCTTTAAGAGTGAGAGTTGCCATCGGGCAACCGTTACAGGCGCCTTTGAGGCGTACTTCCACCACATTATCTTCGCGGATATTGATCAGCTCCACGTCGCCACCATCGGCTTGGATGGAAGGGCGAACTTTATCCAATACGGCTTCGAGTTTGTCTCTGTCGATCATTGAGTCCTTCTTTATCTTGCTTGATTCAGAGTATAGACTTTACCTGTGGGAGCGATGAAATCGGCTTTGTCTTCGTCAATGGAGGCGATCTTTACCAAGCCGTTGTCGCTGTGGTAATACCAGCTCTTTTGGAGAGGTCTGTAGCTGAGTTCGATTTCATTCTCAGGATTGTCCATATCTTCTACTATTACTTCATTTTGCCGGATGGTTATTTTGAGGTTCTTACCATCTTCACTGGCGTATTTTATAACTTCATCCATGGGACCCATAGCGATGGGATTGCTCCCGGTCCAGAATTCGATGGTATTGAAAAGAACTACATCCGCAAAAGCAGCGACATTATAAACTGGGACGATATTGAGGACCCAGAACATTACCTGGTTTACCCATTTGTCACCAAAACTTTCATTGAATTCATACACTTTACGGGTTGCAGCAAAGTTTCCAAAGCAACCTGCCACTCCAACGGTGAGGATGATGGCAACTAATGCCATGCTGACGAGCTTAACGATTCTGTTCATTACAGATCTCCTTTTTCTTTAGGTTTTGCGTGCTAAGATAATAGAAAGCAGGGATTACAATGAGGGTGAGCAAGGTGGATACAAGCAAACCACCGATGGATACAATACCCATGGACATACGGAATTCACGTCCCGCACTACCAACACCCATTGCCATGGGCAACATGCCGATAACAATGGATAGAGTACTCATAATAATCGGTTTCAGCTTCATCTTTCCTGCTTCCAAAAGTGCATCGTGAGAACACATGCCTTCTTTTCGTTTCACGTTTACATAGTCTAATATTAATATAGCGTTATTTACAACTATGCCAACCAACATTATTATCGCCAACATGGAAAAGATGTTCAAACCAACCCCTGAGAAGAACAGAGACAGGATCACGCCGATGATGCCCAAAGGTATTGTAGCCAATATGATAAGCGGCTGAGTGAAGCTCTCCAGAATTGCTGCCAGCAGCATGTAGGTTAGCAGAACAGCGATCGCGAAAGTTCTAATCATATCTGCCATGGTTTCATTCAGCATTTCAGCGTCTTGTCCCCATTTGATGCGATAACCGCTTGGTAACTCCAGATTATCCAGGCGTTTGGTGATCTCGGCATTCAATTGACCGGTGGAATATCCCTTAGCTGCGTTGCCGGTGATTTCTATGGATTTATATCGATCCACGTGAATCAGTTGATACACACCCGCGGCAAAATCCACATCCACCAGCTGCGAAAGCAGGTAACTCTGCCCATTTACGACCACGCTCATGTTCATGATCTTGTCCGGATGATTCACATCTTCGTCCGGCATGGTAAGTTTGATGTCATACTGGTTTCCACCTTCGCGATAGTATGTGTTCACCATGCCTTCGATGCCGGTTCTCAGCCCGACAGCGAGGTCGTATACAGTTGCGCCTATTTCAGCTAACTTTTCGCGTTTGGGGTATAGAGTAAGCTCTGTGGAGCCGGGACGGGAACTGCTATCCACATTCAGAAGACCGGGGACGTCCCTAATCTTGTCCATAATGTCGTATTTGAGTTGTTCCAGAACTTCCTGATCCTGCCCCTGTATGTAGAAACTGATTCCGGAGCCACCCATGCCCATGTTGCTTTGGTCGCTTACTTTGATGATTGCATTGGGAATGTCTGCCAAATCCTGGATTATCACACCCACCATGTCCAGTGTAGTCAGAGAGCGTTCATCTGCATCCACGAGTTTGATATCTGTGCTTGCCACGTTGCTGGCAGTATTGATGAAGCCTTGAGAACCGATGTTGCTGACCACGTGTTCCACTTCTTTGTGTTTGGAGGCGCGTTCGTTCACCACTTCTACTACTTTTGCCGTTTCATCTAGGCTAACACCTTCAGGTAGTTCTATATTCACGCTAACATTGCCCTGGTCCATGGCAGGCATCAATTCAAAGCCCAAACCGGGGACCAGCAGGAAGCTGGCAAAAAGCATCAGAATAGATATCACCAAGATACCAATGCTGGTACCCTTGTTGCGCAAAACAAAACGCATGAAACATATATATAGGTTTGAGAACTTGTCGAAGAAGCGGTCGAATCTCAAGCCGAATTTATTGGTTTTGGCTTTGTCCGGAATGATGATGGACGCCAACATCGGAGTGATAGTGAAGGATGAAATAAGTGAGAATATGGTGGCGAAAGTAACGGTAAGAGCGAACTCTTTCAAGAAACCGCCCACCATAGATTTCATGCTTGCCATGGGTAAAAACACCACGATGTTGGTTAGCGTGGATGCCAAAACTGCGATGGTGATCTCTGCCGTTCCCTTATATGCGGCTTCCTTGCGCCCGTTACCCATTTCTTTGTGACGGAAGATGTTTTCGATAACCACCACCGAGTTTGTAACCAATATCCCCACTGCAGTAGAAAAGCCGGTGAGTGTGAGCATATTCAGGGTGAAGCCGGCAGCTTGCAAGAATATGAAGGTAGAGATGATCGATATGGGCATAGACAGTGCCACGATGAGCGTGGAACGCAGATCGTGCAAGAAGAGCAAGAGGATGAGGCCGGTGAGCAAAATCCCCAACCAGATGGTGTTTAAGGTATCATCAACTGTGGAGCGGGTAAATTCGCTGTCGTCTCGGATCACGTTCAGTTGTGTGTTGGGGGGTAATTCACTTTGCAAGGCTGGTAATTCATTACGCACCTGCTCCGCAATGTTCACCACGTTTCCATCGGAGCTCTTGGTGATGGACAAACGAACGATGTTGTTATCTGCCACTTGGTTTTTTACGTTGAAATATGTGGCCTTTTGGGTTACTTTCTCTTGTCCGTCAATCACATTGGCCAGACTGCCCAATTTCTTGGGTCCGCTCATGGTGGGAATGTCCAGGTTTTCTATCTCTTGCACGCTGGAAAATTCTCCCTTCAAGCGCACGGAATACTGCTGATTACCGCTGATGAAAGTGCCGGCCGGCATGTCCATATTGTGAGCGGCAAGGATTTGATTCAGCATGGTTGGGGATATGCTGTTTTGAAAAACTACCCGGTTCGGAATCTCCACTCCGATCTCACGTTTGGCGCCGCCACTGATGCTAACCTGGGCTACTCCCTCAATCTGAGAAAGCCTCTCTTTCAACTTCCCATCTGCCAATTCGTACATTTCACGGCTGTCCATGTCGCCGGATAGGACCAAGTCCATAAACGGAAACGAGCTGAAATCGAACTTCTGTACCGAGGGTCGATCCACTCCATCCGGGAGATCGCGCAATACGCCGTCAACTTTGTCTTTTACTTCGGAGCTTCCTACATTGATATCCTTGCCTTGCTCAAAGGCAACCAGGATAATCGAAACGTTTTCCAGTGAATAGCTTTGAATGAAGTCAAGCTGAGGCACAGTGGCCGCCGCTTCCTCCAGCTTTGCGGTAACCTGGGTTTCTACTTCGCGAGGTCCAGCGCCGGAATATACCGTCATGATGGATACATAGGGCAGTTCCACATCCGGCATCAGATTGAGCGGCATCTCCATGTATGCCATTGCGCCAAACACCACAAAGACCAGTATGGCCATGGTTACCAGAACCGGCCGGTCTATGGATATTTTTGCTAAAAACATATTAGTTTCCTTCTATTATGCGAATCTTCGCGCCTTCAGAGAGAGATTTGATACCCTCGATAATCAGCATATCACCTGCTTGCAGACCTTCGCTGATCTCATAACGCAATTGATCCGTGACACCGGTGGTGACCGGGACTTTGGTGGCCTTGTCTTCACGAGCGAGCCAAACAAAATCATCTCCGTTCTCTCTCACCAGATTGTTGCGGTCCACGATAAACACATTCGGTTTGGATAAGGTTTGAATACCGATCTCAGCAGTTACGCCAAAACCAAGCGCGGGTCGATAGCCGGGAAACTGGGCTTCCACGCGAAAGGCCTTGGAAAAAGGATCCAGCGCCATGGCGATCTCGGAGATGCGTCCGGTGATAACGATGTCGTTCCAAGTGGCTTTCACAGTTCCGCCTTTCTTTATCCGGCTGATCTCATTCTCCGGTACCATAATGGTAGCTTTATAGCCATTGGTCGAGCTTACGGTGAAAAGATCCGTTCCGGGGAACACCTTTTCGGATACATTAACCATGATGTCTGTGATAACCCCGCCAATCGGAGCTTTCACAAAGACCATCTGTTCACTGGATTCCAGATTCGCTTTGGCTACTTCCCATTGTGTTCTCACGTTTTCATAATCCTGCACAGAGATAGCGCCCTGTTCGTGCAATCTCTGCATCCGGTCGTGAGTAGTGTTTATGCTGTTGAAAGCTGTTCTGGCCTGCTCATACTGCGCGGAGGGGCTGTTTACGGGGAAGGTAACGATCACATCACCCTTTTCCACTCTGTCTCCCACCTTGGCCTTGATGCCGGTAACCACATCGCCCAACATCGCTTGAACGGTAGATTCCTGCATGCCTTGAAGGCTGGCGTTGTATATCAATTGCTGCACAAATGTATCACTCTCGATCTGTGATACACGAACCGGAATGCCCAGCTCTTCGTGAAGTTGTTCCATGCTCTTGGCGTCTTGCTCTTTCTTGCCGCATGCGCTCAGAAGCATAATCAGGCTCATGGCGACGATTAAATATGTAGTTCTCTTTTTCATTGTTTACTCCGCTGCTAATTTGTAACCTAGTGATTTTGTGAATTCCCGTTCCGCACTGATCACGTCGTATACGGCATTGAGATATTGCAAGCGAATGGAAGCGAGAGTGGTTTGAGCATCAAACACTTCCAATTGGATCCCCATCTGGTTGTCAAACCGAAGTTGAGCCAGTTCCAAGCTCCTTTCCGCCATCGCGATATTCTGTTCTTGTACTTCATAATTCTGTAATGCACTCTGTAGTCTCTGATGATTCTGCTTGATCTGAAGATTGATAAGCTCTTTGGTATCCTGTTGTTGCAGCTTGGCAATCGCGAGATCATGCCTGGCGTAGCTGGCCTTACTGCGATTGGAAAGCCCGGTAAAGATGGGCAAGCTAAAGCCTATTCCCACGGAATACTGGGTACCAAAATCATCAGCTTCTATGCGGTATTCATCTGCTGCCGAGTATAGAGCCGCACTGGCTGTGAGAGCAACATTGGGCAGAAAGTTGCTGCGTTCCGCGTTGTATTGCAGCTGTTTTACCTCTGTGGCAATATCCAGCAGCTCCAGCTCAGTCCTGTTCTTTTCGGCAATCTCTTGTGCTTCGGCAAGACTCAATTCCGGTATCTGCGGCAACACAAATTCACCTTCCGGGATCAGGTTGGGATCGTCCGAGCCCAGTTGTTTACGGAAAGCTGCCAGAGCAAGGCTATAATTGTTTTGCGCTTGCAAGAGCCCCGGCTCCAGCTTGGCCACCTCAAGGCGAGCACTCAAAAGGTCAAATTCTGATACCTGACCTTCTGTGCCAAAAAGCTCAACCCGGGCCAGGTGACGGCGAGCTGTATCCAGCGCTTCTTCTTGAATCTGCACTACTTTCTGCGCCAGAATGGTCTGATAGAACATATTGGTGGTTTCCAGCAGCAGATCCTGCTCCTTCACGCTGTAATTCAAGCGTTGAATACTGCGATAGCGATCCACCGCTTTGATTCCGTTGATGAGCTTGCCGCCCAAAAACAGCACTTGATCCATCTTTAACTGCATGGCCAGAGAGCCTTCCTCTTGCGGAGAGGAGGGGATCATTCCGCCCACAATGCCGTCCAGAGCACCGGCGATCAATTTGTCTGTGTCTGTAGCCTCGTCTTCATCCAGCATATCAGTAACGCTTGGAATCACACCGCCGGCGCTATCCGGCAGATATGTTTTGGAAAGCGAGTAGGAACCTTGCAGATTGAGCTGAGGCAGCAAACTGCCCCGTACATCTCTGTACTGTTCGTCAGCTTTGTCTATTTCCCGCGCTGCCATCAACAGGCTTTTGTTGTTCTGCCTGGCCATATTAATGCTCTCTTCCAGAGAAATGGCCGATAGCGCCATACAGCAGCTTGCGCTTAGGATCAAAGTTATCCATCTCTTCATATTTAACCTCTTTTCAAAATTCCATTCAATATCAATTGCATTATTGTCTCGTGATCACGTTCGATACGACGCAAAAGACCTTCAAAATCCACCACCATTATCGACTGATTACCCAGTAGAAACCAGTCGTTCAGCACTTCGCAAAGACGTTCTGCCAAGATATTATCTGACACCATTCCTTCATCGATTCCTTCCCTGATGATTCCGGTAAGAACCTGCAGCATTCTTTCTTTATTCATTTGGCGGTATCTTGTAAAATGCTCATCGTAATTGAATGGAATGCTTTTTAAACCATCCAACCATATCGGCATTTCATTGCACGCATACTTCACGGGTTCCTGCATGAAAAACCTGAGCCTGTTTTCGAAGCCTTTGATCTCACTCAAGCGTCGAATCATTTCTTCCATAAAGCTCTGTGCCTGTTCAGATACCACTGTGATGAAAAGCTCTTCTTTGCTGGGAAAGTAATAGTAGATCGTCCCCTTCGCGATTCTTGCCTCCGCGGCAATCTCGTCCAAAGATGTCTTTGTATAGCCATAACGTGAAAAAATCCTCGCGGCTATATCGAGGATCATCTGTCTCTTATCCTTAGCTTGGTTCATATCAATTCTTTGTTTTCTTACTCCTGCTTATAATCAAAACTTGTGTGTGCTTCAGTATTACTCTTTCGGATGCACAATTAGATGTATCTTGGTCGTATCTGCATATTTGGATAGTAGATACACAAATAAACTCTGTTTATGGGCGTCAGGATGGAAAACTTGGAATATTTGTCAACAAGAATCTGACTATCTGAGAATAATAGTCAGTTATCCACCACCACTCCACACTGGTAAACGGGACCGCATTGCTACGCAAATAGCCTTATCTTGTCAGCTTTTCGCAGCCCTCCATAAAGGATGCTTATGCTATTTTACTACGATGAACTTCCGGGTGCCAAAGCCTTGCACTTTCAGAAAATACAGGCCGGCCGGCAGCTGGGACAGATCCAGTATTTGCTCGCTTTTTCCGCTCTGAAAACGCAGATCCTTTAGCTTTTGGCCACGCAGATTGTAAACTGCCGCCCCTGAGGCTGCAGGCAGCGATGAACTGATCTTTAGAGCAGATGTGGCAGGATTTGGGAAGATGCGCACAGATAAGGCAGGACTTTGGATATCATCCTCATTGGAGGAAGGATTGGCTATGTTTTCTTCTACATATTCCTCTCCATCGGAAAACACAATGCTAATCGATTCCCAGTTCACAGGCAGGCTGAGGTTGCTGATACCATACAGAGCGGATACACCGAAATCCACATAGTCCGGATTTTGCAAATCAAGTTGATGTTGCTGAGTGCCATCGATGCTCAGATAAGCTTGATGAGGCACATTCGCATCCCCATCGGTGTAGGTTAGTTGGAGATTGTTTAGCTCCATAGCTTCGAGGTTCAGGTCATAGCTGATATCACTGATTACCGGGCTGAAATTGTTTTCACCGCTCACATATTGGGCTTTCAGCAACAGAAAACCGGGAATAGTGTAATCTCCTTCCTGGATACCGGTATTCATACTCAACTGGGCCGTAGCGGTGGCCGAGGCAAAGAGCGGATAATCCGGCAACAGCCAATCTCCCACGTCCGCGTCTGAATACAGATCATCCAGTGCGCAGGAAAGAAAGAGCCACTCTCCCAAAACCTGGTACTCGATATCTCCCAGACGCTGCAATCCTTCCAGGCTCGTACCTGTAATTTTGTACAGGCCGGGGCTCAGAAGCATGCCCAAATTAACGGTATATATCAGCCCGTAGGCCACCGGTGTATTCTCAAAATCCACCAACGGATTAGCCAGAATGGACATATAGGCATTGAAGTTGAGGCCGGAATTGACCGGATACAATCCCGTAGCATTGCGGATGGCAAAGTAGATACGTTCATCGTCGAAAGACACTCTGCTTTCCAGGAGGTCCAGATTTACATCTTCGATAGCCTGATCGGCCTGAGGATCTGTTTGATATGGAGTGTAGGCAGCAAAAGCAGGCTCGGAAAGATTGTATATCGGGTTCAACAGCCCGAGGATACCGGTTTTGAATCCCAGATAAGCAGGCTCGGCAAGACTCCCTTGTTTCCATCCATCCACCCAGGGCAGCAGCTCAGTCTCCACAACTCCGCCTGTTTCCAGATAGTAATAGCTTCCCTCTCCACTACTGGAGACAGCAAAGCTATATGGCGCGTCCAGATCAAAGCTGAAGATTCGCTCCAAATCCAGATAGCCCATCAATAAGGCTGATTGCACCAACAGTAAAGCAATTATACACGTTTTACGCATAGTTTCTCCTTTGAAACCAGCAGTATTGATTCACATCTGTGCCAGGGCAGTTTTTATGCGGCGGTGAATCTCATCTGCCAGCGCCCGTTTCTCTTTATAAATGGGGTCCATTGGCGTAACCGGTTCCAGCACCTTCAGTTTGAGCTCTGCCGGTTGAATCCGCTTATTAATCTCATGCACCCGCCACGTACCCTTAATAGCCAGCGGAACGATCGTGGCCTGAGCCATAGCCGGTAGTTTAAAACTTCCCAGATGGAATTCTGCCATCTCATCTTTACGGCTTCTGGTTCCCTCCGGGAATATCACCATAGGATGCCCTGCCCGGATTACTTCCGCACTCTGTTGAAAGGTTTCAATGGCCTTCCTGGGGGACGAGCGGTCGATAAAGACGCAGGGGATTTCTTTCATCCACCAGGACAGCACAGGAATCTTGAAGAGTTCTTGCTTGGCAATGAAGCCCGCGGGTCTGCCGATGAAGCCCAAAACCAGAGGGATGTCAAACATGCCTTGATGGTTTGAGATAAAACAGATATTCTCGCTGTCAGGAAGATTTTCCAAGCCTGAAACATCCACTTTTGAACCGGTACTGAGCACGGTGGTTCTACCCCAAAAGCGGACAAAGAAATTCACTACTTTTCGATAGGCAGCTTTGGGAAGCAGTAACTTGCAGATAATCAAAAGAATATATGCCAGCAGGCATAGAAACATGAAGAAGATAAACCAGATTTTCCAGAGGGCAGATCTCACCAATACTCCCTTAATAACTCAATGTCACCCATTCATCATAGAGGTCTTTCAGAGAAGTGATCCATCCTCCCTTGCGCAGAGCGTAGCGGATGGTCTTCCAATACAGGCTTCCCCAACCCGGGTAGTCCACCGGATCGAAAGTGGTATTGTGCCACAGCAGTGACAGGTGAGATTGATACAAACCCGCCACATTGATCAAACGGCGAAGCGCCAGCTTTGCCCCATTTCTGCCCATATCCATCGCGCGAGTTGAATACAGGCTGGTGTCCATCACGATCAGAGGTATTTCCAACACCCGGAAGGGACGGTTTTCAGCGATATTGAAGGGATAGAAGGGAAATGAAATACCCGCTCTGAAGCCGATGTTTTCCCAATAACCCAAGGTGCTGTCGTACTTTATTCCTTCTGTTTCCAGATTGCTAAAACTCTTTTGATAATCAAAGTGCAGATAGTGGGTTCGGAAGCCTTCTACCACAAAGCCCAGTTCCCGCAAGTTAGCCAATTCTGCCCTCAACACTTCCAGATCGTAAGCGGATTCGGGAGAGCCGTGCAGACCTACATCCTGCTGGCCCAGCAGATCGATGATCTCTTCACGAAACGCCATATCCGAGATATAGTTCTGCCGGGGATCTTCGAAGGAAGAGGAGCCCATCAGAAACCAGGTTGATTTCACTTTCAAATCTTGCTCTTTTTGCAATATCTTATGCAGCAATCTGTAGTGATTGTACAGGTACTTTTTGTGCAGATGATGTCCCGCAAGCTTATAAAGCGCATTCAAAGGCCGTTTATACAGTGTATATAGGTTGTATTTTGCGGTCTTCCGGATGCTGGAGTCGTCCCAAAACCGCCAATAATCGATGTCGTGAGACAGACTCATGGCAAAGCGTTTTGTTTCTTGCCAGGTGGTGTCTCGCACAAACTCCGGCAAGGTCTGTTGCATGGCATAAGTGAGAGCCTGGCAATACACATCTACAACCGGCACCTCACTGAAATCCCAGCGATATTGCAGGCTTTCCTTGAAATCCACTCTTCCTCTGGGCAGCCCCATATTGCTAAGAATGTATTCGTGCCAGCAAGTAAGGAAATAAAAGCCTCCCGCCACGATATCCTTGCGCAAAATGCAGCTTTCCGTGGAAAATGAGAAGATCGGCCCACCCAGTGAAAACAGAAAGGGCAGATGATGGTTTTTGAAACTGCAGAAATTTACCTTCTCCAGGGGATAGAGCTCGCGCTTTTCAAAGAAATCCGCTGTTTCGTTTTCGAACTGGATCCGCACTGGATAATCTCGCGACGGGCCGGGTCCATAATATATATGCGCTGCTTCGAAATGCGCGCCATAGATGAATTTCGGATTTAGGCGCAGAATGTAGCAGAAGGTGCGAAACACAAACTCTGCCTTGGGGATATAGCTTTCCGGCAAGTTCAGCAGAATGTTTATGTTTGGATAGCGCTCCATCTTTCTACTTTTCTTTGGCAGGCATTACTACTTTTTCCAATACTTGAGATACATCCGTCACAAAGGTGATATCCATGCCGCTGAGGATCTCAGCGGAGAATTCGGCGATGCTTTCGCGGTTTTCTTCAGGAACGATCAGTTTGTGAATTCCGGCGCGTTTTGCTGCCAGCATTTTTTCTTTCAAGCCACCGATGGGCAAGACCTTGCCTTGCAGGGTCAGTTCTCCGGTCATGGCTATATCGTGTCTCACCTTGCGTTGCATAAAAAGCGATGCCAGCGCGGTGGTAAGTGTGATTCCTGCGGAAGGGCCATCTTTGGGCACCGCTCCGGCGGGAAAATGGATGTGCATATCGAAGGTGCTAAAGTCCTTGGGATTGATCTTGTATTGCTGATAGTGAGCCTTTAGATAGCTGATGGCGATGCGGGCAGATTCCTTCATCACTTCGCCCAAAAGTCCGGTAAGGATTACCCCCCCCTTTCCGGGCATCCGGCTAGCTTCGCAAAAGAGGATTTCTCCCCCATAACTGGTCCATGCCAAGCCTGTCGCCACACCGATTTCGGACTTGCGATTGGCCAATTCCAAGCTATATTTGCGGGGTCCCAGATATGTTTTAATGTTACTCGCCTTCAAGCTCCAGGGACCTTGCGCTCCTGCAGCGGCTTCGCGGGCGATCTTTCGGAGGATGGAGCCGATCCTGCGTTGCAGATTGCGCACGCCTGCTTCTCTCACGTAGTACCTAATCAATTCTTGCAAAGCGCTTTTGTGAAAGCTGATCTTTCTGTCTGCCAAACCGTTGTCATCCTTTTCCCGCGGGATCAGGTAGGCTTTGGCTATGGCTATCTTGTCGTGCTCCAGATAGCTGCTAAACTCGATAATTTCCATGCGGTCTCGCAAAGGCGCAGGAATTGTGTCCAGCGAATTCGCGGTGGTGATAAACATCACTTCCGATAGATCGAAGGGCAGGTTTAAATAGTTGTCCACAAAGCTGTTGTTTTGCTCGGGATCCAGCACTTCCAGCAAAGCGGAGGCGGGATCACCTCTAAAATCGCGCCCCAATTTGTCGATCTCATCCAGCATAAATACCGGATTTGCCGTACCTTGGCGCTTGATCTCGGTGATAATCTTGCCCGGCATAGCGCCAATGTAGGTGCGGCGATGACCGCGGATTTCAGCTTCATCGTGAATTCCGCCCAGCGACATCCGGATAAACTTGCGGTTCAAGGCTCTGGCAACCGATTTGCCGATTGAGGTCTTCCCCGTTCCGGGAGGGCCCACAAAGCAAAGAATCGGCCCCTTTAACTGCCCCTTGAGCTTCTTCACTGCGATGTATTCCAAGATGCGTTCCTTGGGCTTTTCCAAACCATAATGATCCTTTGTAAGCACGCGCTCGATCTTCGTCATATCCAGTCTGTCCTTACTATACTTTGTCCAGGGAATGTTTACTATCCAATCCAGATAATTCCGGATTACTCCATATTCGCTGGAGGCAGGCTGCATCACAGACAGTCGTTCCAATTCATCATTTGCCACTTCCTGCACATATTCTGGAAGCTTGTTCTTTTTGATGAGATCCTGCCATTTCTGGATTTCTTTGCTCACTTCGTCGGTTTCGCCCAGTTCACGGCGTATGGCATCTATCTGTTCGCGCAGATAATAGCGCCGTTGATCTTCATTCATCTCCAGCTGAATATTGTTCCGGATATGATTCTCCATGCGCATTTGCCGGATGAGCTCTGCCAAACAGTTATTGAGGTATTTAAAACGCTGTTTTAGATCCACCAGTTCCAGAAGTCTTTGTCGATCCGAGACCTGCAGTTCTATGTTTCCGGCGATAATATCCGCCACACGGCCGGATTGCTTTATGTTTGAAAGACCGGCTATCATTTCCCGATTCAGCAAGCTGCTTTCCTGAGACACCTTATCCAAAAGCTCCAGGGCTATGGTGCGATAAGCCTGAATTTCCATGTCATCACCCGTGGGCTCTGTAATCACTTCCACATCCACCATTATGAAGGGCTCTCTTTGAACGGGGCGCTGCATACGGATGCGCGAAGTCCCCTGCAAAAGCAGGCTGATACTGCCATCCTGGTTTCTCAACATCCTCAGGATAGTGATAGCAGTGCCGACGCTTTCCAGCTGACCGGCATCGCCTTCCCCGCCGCGGTCCAGGAAAAAGGCCATTAATTTATCGTTCGAAAGAGCGTGATCAATTACAAGCTTGGATTCCTCATCTGTAACAACCAGTGGCATTAAAAGATAGGGAAACATCACCACATTGTTCAGATGCAAGACCGGCAATGTCCTGGGAATCCTGTTGTTGTTATCTTCCATTGTGCACTCCTTAGATTATGCAGTTTTATGATATAGATAAGGCATTTTTGCTAAAAGGCAAGAATCTGCTTCCAGCGCTTTTTGACAAGGAAAATTTTTGCTTTTTTGTATTATCTGTTTTTTACTTATTGTGCTATACAGATGCCCTTAGCCCTGAGCCGATGTGAATACTCCACCCCCATTCATCAATCGCGTTGCCATGCACTGTTGATGCAGTTCCCACTGCATATTCACCCCACAGCCACTGCTTTGAGCGAGGGGCATGGATATAGTTCAAAGCATGGATTAGCATCCCACGAAAATCATATGGGGGTTTTAAGCGGTGTTTGTACCGGAGCTATGCTGCTCAGCTTCTTTTCTTGATCTCTTTTGCCCGATAGGTAAAGGCTTTATCCACCGGCAAAGAATAAAGCATGGCTTTAGCGTCGTCCTCAAAACAACCTGTCGCGCTGAGTGCTTTTGCAATCGCCTGCACTTTGGCGGTGGGAACTATCATCTTGCAGATTTCGCGGATGTGACGGCGTAGCTCCAGGTCTTCGTCCAAGCTATTGAAGCGGATCTTGCAAATTGTAGCGCCCGGTGCGCCGCTGCTCATGGCGGCTTCCGTGAGTTCCGTGCCCTTGCCTTCCTCGCAGATCAGGTTCAACTCGGTCAAATCAAAAAGAAAATCGCGGTGTTTGGTGGCTTCCCGTTCCAAGCTGGATTTTCGCCATTCCATCCCGCCTTTGAGGGCATCGATGGCAGAGACCATCTGCTCCAAACTGGCAGCCTGATCTGTCTTGGAACGAGAGATCTTGGTATTTACAATCCCTTGTTTGATGGGATACACATAGGCGATGCCCCTGCCGGGTTCATCCAGCTTTCCCACTTCTATATAAAGTTCCATTACAGGGTTTGTGTCGTGTTTACTGAGTACGAGGTTGATCAGTTCCTTTTCCGGGGGGATGGTGATCCTGAGTAGCCCCAGTTTATCGCGCACGCCAGAACCTTCACCATGGGTGGTGGCTGGCACGCTAGCGCCATAGTTCAGGGAAATGCGGGAGATTTTATCGCCCTCTCCCCTTTGCACCACACAGGTGATTCCCACCAATTGATGAAAGAAATTCTCGGTGTACTTTCTTTTGAAGTGCGTTTCCTGCACTCCCGAATATTCCGGATGGCTGTGTAGCACGTCGATTTCCTGGCTGTAGATAGTGCCTTTCCCCGGAGAGCGAAGATCATACTTTTTCGCGATGTAACCGAGTACCGCCGTTTCGTTCTCTTCATCTACAAGAAAACTTAAGATTTCCACGGGGTAGCTAACCAAATTGTGACGTTTGAGGATATTCGTAAACCCAGCGTTCACATTCAAAAGGGAAGAACGTCCCACTTCCATGAATAACTGGTGAATTCCAAGCGCATAGAGGTCGTCAACCACAGATTTTGCCAGGTTCTTATTCAGGATGATGTTGATCTTCACGCATTTCATACCGCAACATCCTCATGGGTGAGTTCCAGGTTCTCTGGTTCATATTCTTTCAGGAACGCCTTTCTGCGCAGGTTGACAACCAAGCCCATACCCAGAACAGAAAAAATCGGACATACAAATGCCATCGCTAAAATGCCAAAACCTTCCACGACACCTACTTGAGTGCCGATGCCCAAGCCCATGGAGAGCACCAGAGGCACCGTGATCGGTCCGGTGGTTACGCCTGCGCTGTCCCAACCGATATTTACAAATTCCTCTGTAGAAAGGTAGGTGACTACGAGTAACAGCAGATATAAGGGACCCAACATCCAGAACAAGGGGATGTTCCAGACAATCTTGGCTACCCCCAGCATGATCCCGGTACCCACTCCCATCGCAACAGATTGAATCAAAAGGGATTTCTTGAAAGCACCCACTGTGATATCCTCAACTGTAAGACCCAGAGCGTTCAACGCGGGTTCTGCCAGAGTGGCACTATAACCCATGATAAAGGCAAAGATCATCACTACCAGAATTCCCGCCATGCTATACGGACTTCTACCAAACAATGGCCCCCGGACGGGAACGTAGCGATAGAGCTTGCGGATTTCATCGAAGTTTCTGGCGTCAAACTTTGCAACTTTGATCTTTCCGTGGTCTTCGTAATAGAAAAACTCCGTAGTGCTGCCATCAGGCTGTACTGCCACATTCACCAGTTCTTTATCAAAACCTTTGATGATGCTTCTACCCGCATGATTCTCCATCGGAGCAAATGATACCGGGAGGTTTGAGCCAACTTGGTCCCCAATTTTGGAGAGTCCAAGTTCGATGCCGCCCCCGAAAACCGCCATTCCCACCAAGGCAAAGGCTAAGCCCAATAATACTTCATCCGCTTTTGCCAAACGCTCCCGTAGAACGAAATACAAAACCGCCAAAAGAAATAAGGAAAGGGGAACTATCGCCCGCAAGGCACTACTCACATTGCGGCTTATGTATGTAACTATATCAAGATCATCTAGAGGATTGTTGGCTGCAGCTACGCCCTCAGCTTCCAGTGTTAGAATTTCAGAAAACTGGTCTTTGATCCCAATTGAGCCATTTTGGACCAGCCAAGTACGAAAGTTATCCAAGGTTGTAAATACTTCGCGGAGACGAGCCTCGGAACTCCCGATTTTCGCTACATATGCCATCAAATCATCTTCACTAGCGTTAAAAGCATTCAACTGAGCCGGATAGCTGGCTTTACTAATGGCATAATCCTGCATTTCTGAAACACTATCGAAGAGATTGACACTTTCGTGATTATCCGGAGCAAAGAAACTAACATCGTCCATCGGAGCAGGAACTTGGGCAGAAAACATCATCCCCAAGATCAACACGGCTATCGCCGGGACCAAGGATGCCAGAGTTACCATGCCAAAGCCGCCTTCGGTGTTTTCACCTCCTCGGTTTGCAACATGGCTGATGCCTATACCCATGGCAAGAACAAGGGGAACCGTAATCGGACCAGTAGTCACACACCCACAATCCCAAGCAAGACCGATGATGTGCTTCAGATTGGGATGAAAAGATGCATAAAGCGAAAGCCCTAATAATATACTTATTAGGATGTAGATATATGGTTTGAGCGACCATCCTTTCAGGAACCGGATCATACCTAAAACAAGAGCCAGACCCACCCCGATCCCCATCGCGGCTACCAGATACGAGCTATATTTGTTCAAAAACAAAAACAAGAGGGGAGCTTCCCATGCCAAGACGCTGCTACCAGCGGCCTTTAGCACTCCGATCGCGGGCTCTGCATATGTAGATGCCAAGCCCAAGATAAAGGCGATGGTAAGGATTACATGTACTTTTGCCTTCTGCGGCAAGCGTATTCCTATCTCCTCGCCCATCGGCATGATCCCCAGTAACAATCCCTCCATGAAAAAGGTGAGACCCAGAATTACCATCACCATACCTAAGGCGATCACCGAAGCATCAAGGATGGGTATGCCCAGAACAAGCGCCTGGAATAGGATCAAATATACGATAATCCCAGAAACTGCTTTAATCTGCTCTGATACTTTGATCCGAACGTATCTCAGTATCATGTTGATAGCTTCGTTACTGCTAACCCGGAATCTCGGGCTCTCCTTCTTCTTGTTCATTTTATTTCCGCCTCCTTGGGCTTGTTAGCTTTCGTTTATATCGCATCAATTATCTCTGATAGGAAAACTCAGCACTTATCATATCTGATGCGAAGGAGCTTAACCACCGATAATCAGATACAAGATCATGTTTTCCAGGCCAATGATGAAATTGATGGCCAGGAATGCATACATCAGGTATTTGTGGACATACATGTTGTAGTATTTGCGAAAGAAATCGATGGAAAACTGAAAGTCGTAATCGTCGATCCTGTGTTCCACCCGCCACTGCTCCAGCATGCGGGGAACCGTCTTGCGCAACAACTTACTTACGATACCGGTAAAGGCATCCACTATCTTGCCGCGAATGCTATTTTTCATCTTTGCCGGCATCAGCGGCCAGGACTCCACAAAATCCGTCTTATCCCACAAAAAATCTCTTACTTTCTGTTCCCAGGCAGCCAGATAACCATCTTTTATGCCGGGGTTTTCGGCCTGGCGAATATAGTCGTGCAGTAAATCACGTGCTTTACCAAAGAGCCAGTCCCGTTTTCTAACCAGAAATCCGGGAGTAAGAAATATGCGTTTACCAAAAATAAAGCGAGCTTTGGGATTGAACAGGAACCACCTGAGAAAATGGATTACTGCCAGCCCAAGAGCTATATTCCATACAATGAAGAGTAACGATTTTAAAAAGAGCATCTAAAAACCTCCTCCTGCTCCGCCGCCACCGGAACGGCCTCCACCAAAACCACCAAAGCCACCGAAACCGCCAAAGCCACCGGAAGACGACCCACCCCGGGAGCCGCCGCCGAAACCGCCGCCTCCCCAGGGCCCACCACCTCCGCGTCCGCTAAAGATCAGCATCCAGAATAGCACATTGAGTATCTTGCCGCGAGTCACGATCATCAGAAACACAAAGACAATCAGGATAAAAAGCCCCGCCAGAGGTGAGACTTCGTTGTCACTATTGGCGCCTCTTTGTGAGAATTCAGACATACCGCTGAGGCTTACTCCCTTTTCTTGCGCGATGGCGGAGAGCAACATCAAGCTACCTTGAGTGAAGGCGCCATCCCAATCCTCTGAACCGAGGCTGAGGTATGATGCCATGTTGCTATAGGCCCGATGAGCATAAGCATCGGTAATATAGCCCTCTGCGCCATAACCTACTTCAATGCGCAAACGGCGTTCCTTCACGGCCACAAATACCAGTACACCTTCATCTCGTTCTGAGCCTATCCCCCATTCAGCCAGCAGGCGCACACCGAAGCTTACTTCGTCTTCGCCGCCGATTTCCGGGAAAGTGGCTATCGAATATTCTACTCCTGTCTTCTCTTTCAGTTCGATAGCCCAGTCGTTGATCCGGTTGCGGGTTTCTTCGCTCATCACAGAGGCGAAGTCGTTCACAAAACCGATCGGTTTGGGTATCTCCAGCTGTTGGGCAAACAGCCCGGAAAACATGAGCAGACATAGCGCGATGAGGATGGATCTATACTTCATTCAGTATGTGTCCCATCTTGTCTTTCTTGGTTTTGAGATAAAATTCATTTTCTTTTTGAGGACTTATTTCTATGGGAATACGGCTGACTATTTCCAGACCGTAACCGGTGAGACCCACGATCTTTTTGGGATTGTTTGTAAGCAGCTTTATCTGTTTGAGTCCCAATGCCTTTAGTATCTGTGCTCCGATACCATAATCCCGCAGATCATCGGGAAACCCGAGTTCCAGATTTGCCTGCACGGTATCAGCACCATTGTCCTGCAGATGATAGGCTTTGATCTTGTTTAAAAGCCCAATCCCCCTGCCTTCCTGGCGCATATAGAGGATCACGCCGCGACCTGTTTCGGCGATCATCTCAAAGCTGCGCGCCAGTTGCTTGCCGCAATCACAGCGCAAAGAGTGTAATGCATCACCGGTGAGACATTCGGAGTGGACTCTTACCAATACAGGCTCCGAGCTGGCGATATCTCCCATCGTGAGAGCAATATGGTCTTCTCCGGAAACATCACTTTGGAAAGTAATGATGTCGAACATGCCATATTCTGTGGGCAATTTGGCCTTGGAAACCTGATGCACCAAGCGTTCTTTCTTGCGGCGGTAGTGTATTAGTTCCTCGATGGTGATAATCTTGAGACCATGAATGCGGGCAAAATCCACCAAATCGTCCAAACGCGCCATTTCACCGTCTTCACGGATAATCTCACAGATCGTACCCACCGGATTCAAACCCGCCATTGTCGCTAAATCCACCGCAGCCTCTGTGTGGCCGGCACGCTTCAATACGCCACCCTTTTCTGCCAAAAGCGGGAAAACGTGTCCGGGACGCATGAACTGCGCGGCAGTGCTATGGGGATCCGCCAGTGCTTTCACGGTTTTGGCACGTTCTGAGGCAGATATTCCCGTGGTGGTGCCTTCAAACACATCCACTGAGACGGTAAATTTGGTGCCATGACGTTCGTTGTTTTTTGCGGTCATCAAAGGGATATCCAATCTTTGAGCATATTCTGCGGGCATAGGTACACACAAGAGTCCTTTACCTTTGCTGATCATAAAGTTAATATGCGCGGGGGTAACGAGATCCGCCGCCATCAGCAAATCTCCTTCGTTCTCGCGGTTCTCATCGTCTACCACGATGATCATCTTGCCATCGGCAACACTTTGTATAGCATCTTCAATCGAGCTAAACACCGATTCTATGGGCTTTGTGCTTTGTTCTACCACTGTTTATTTTCCTCAAAAATCATATTATAGGGCTTGCTGTCTGTGTCAATACTAAAATACTTATCCAGCCAGTTTAGAGTGTATAAAAAGTCCTCGGGAAGTGGAGCAAAGATATCCAGCTTCTCCTCTGTAATGGGGTGTACAAATTCCAGGCGCCAGGAGTGTAAAGCCTGTCGCATCAGATGATTTGCCAGCAGATCGGTCGCTTTGCGTTTCATGTTTTGGGGCATCAGGGAATGTACCTGACGCCGGGTGTTGTAGAGAAGATCTCCCAACAGCGGCACATGGCGGTGGGCAAATTGCACGCGAATCTGATGCATTCTACCGGTTTCCAGCTTCACCTTCACCAGGGCAAAGTAATGATAGTATTTGATGGTTTTATAGTGCGACAGTGACCACTTTCCTGCTGTCGTGACGCACATCTGGCGCGGATTACTGAGTGAACGGCCGATGTGGCATTCGATGCTGCCTTCGGGGGGATCCGGAATTCCGCTGGTGATAGCCAGATAGGTTTTGTGGATCTGCCGGCGGGCAAACATGTGGTTCAGCTCCGTCTGAGCCCGGTCTGTTTTGGCAATGATGATAAGACCGGAGGTTCCGCGATCCAAGCGGTGAACAATTCCGGGACGATTTGCGTCTCTTCCGGAAGAGAGATTGCTGCCAAAGCGGTACAAAATAGCATTCACCAAGGTGCCGTCCGGATTTCCGTGACCGGGATGCACGATCATCCCTGCAGCTTTATTGATCACGGCGAGATGCTCGTCTTCGTAGACTACCTCCAGGGGGATATCTTCCGGCTTCATGTCATAATCCGGAGGTTCAGGCAGCTTCAAGCTGATCTCGTCATTCTTGGCCAGGAGATAGCTTTTCTTTACGGGGATGTTGTTTACCAGTATACGATCCTCAGAGATCAGGCTTTCGATAAAGCTGCGGGAATGCAGTTCTTGTAAGCGCAGATTGGCAAGATGCTTGTCCAGCCGAATAGTGTCGTCGCCTTCATAGACGATCCTAATCTTCTGTTGATTCACCAACTATCTCCACGGTATACACCCCGCCGGAAGCCCCGCCCTTGCGGTTTCGGATGATAGATCCTTTGATCAAAGCGCTTTTGGCCGATCCTTCCGGCTCCACCTTGTCGTCATAGACGTTGTTGCCATAACGCAAGGATTCCGTAATATGACTAAATATCTTGTTGTCAAAGTCATCCTTAACTATCACTTCGTTCAGATTTCCCACTTCGCTGATATTTGGAAAGCGTTTGCGGAACACATCGTTGATATACACCAAATCGCCATTGATATTTACTATCATCACTACCTGAGGCAAGAGATTGATAAGCTGGTTGATACGCTGATGATGCTCATAGATTTTATCGGCTTTGGCAGAATCGAAACGGATAATGATCTCCAGCATTTTCTGCAGGGCATAGATAAGCTCCTCAAAATCGCTGTCGTGCTCGTATATAGAACTGTCGATGTCGATCTGGTAATTACCATTGGAAATTTCATCTATCAAGTCTTCCACCCGCTTGATGGCTCGGCGTAGACGATAGGGGAGGTAATTGTAGATTACCACCACATAGATGAACGTGCCAAAAAGGAATACGATCATGATGGACTGTATGTCGCTGGCCAAAGTGAAGAGATTGTCAGCCTGGGCGATGGTAAAAAGAACCGCGATAAACTGTAAAACGATCAAGGCAAACAGTATGCCGATCAGGAGGTGATAGCGATGTTTTATGGAACGTTTCATTTTCAGTCCTTCCTGATGGTGGTGTCGTAAATCAGTTTATCCACATTACCCTTGGGGCCCATCATGATGAGGATGTCACCCTCATTGATGGTATCATTTGCTCCGGGCATGTCGTTCATCTTTTTCTCAACTACATTGCGTCCGTCTTCTGTTACAGACAGCGAATTGTATTTTATGGCAATGATGTTCACTCCTCGGGTAGAAGGCAGAGACAGCTCTTGTAAGTCTTTTCCTACAAATTCGCGCGGAGCCACCATCTCCATCACAACGTGACCGCTGGACAGGCTGATGTATTCGCGTACATTCTTTGAGATCAGGGTTTTAGCAAGCTGAGTGCCCACGATTTCTTCCGGTAAGAGGATGTTTTGCACTCCGATCAGTTCCAGAATGCGACCATGAAGGCGATTCTCCACTTTCGCATAGATGATGCCAACTCCAATTTTGCGCAGGATCGCGGCGGTGAGGATGCTTTCCTGGATATTGCTCCCGATACCGATAATAACCGCGTCGGCTTCATTGAGGTTTTGCGACCTGAGAGACGCTTCATCGGTAGAATCCATACATATTGCAGAAGTTACTCTACCGGACACTTCGTCTACCAGTTCCTGGCTTTTATCTATTGCGATCACGTCCATGCCGCTTTCGCTAAGGATATTGGCTACAGTCATACCAAACCTGCCCAGTCCTATTACAGCATATCTCGCCATTATTGTTCTCCTTAGCCTATGGCTATCTTTTCTTCAGCGTAATTTATATTTGGCTCTCTCTTGCGCATAGACAGAGCGTATATGAGTGTGAGCGGACCAATCCGCCCGATGTACATTAAAACAGTGATCAACAACTTACCGGCTCCGCTTAGTTTTGCCGTGATGCCCATGGATAGTCCCACCGTGCCAAAAGCTGAGATAGCTTCAAATATCAGCTTGTCGAAAGGTAGATTTTCCACCAAAAAGAGCAGAAATACCACAATCGAGATAATCCCCACAGACAGTGTGATCAGGCTGGTGGCCTCCCGATAGTTCGATAACGAGATACGGCGGTTGTAGAGGCTCAATTCCCGCCGTCCACGCAGCATGCTGGTTACAGACAGTATCAACACCGCGAATGTAGTGGTTTTCACGCCGCCACCCGTGGATCCCGGAGAGGCGCCGATAAACATCATCGCCAAAAATACCAAAACCGAAGCAGGCGCTATGCGCGTGATATCTACTGTGTTGAATCCAGCTGTTCTGGCAGTAACAGATTGGAACCAGGAGCTCAAGATCCTTCGGCTGATGCTGAAGTTTTCCATCACTCCATGATATTCCGCGATGTAGAAGCCCACGAAACCCAGAAGAATCAGGATTCCGGATACAGATAAGACAATTTTGGAATGCAGATTTAGCTTCCGCACTCTATCCAGTTTGAAAATGTAGCGATAAAGATCGATTATGACTGCAAAACCGATGCCTCCCAGAAGGATAAGTGTGGTAATGGTGAGATTCACCACCGGATTGTCCACAAAACGAATCAGGGAATTGTCGAACAACGAAAAACCGGCATTACAAAAGGCTGAGATGGAATGGAATATCGCATTGTACATAGCTTGCGGGGGAGTCAGGGTCTTTGAAAAGCTGAAAAAGAGCAGAATGGCCCCGATAGCTTCGATCATCACCGTAACGATCACGATGTTCTTTAGCAGTTGAAACACATCCAGCCTTTCATTGTCGCCCACCACGCTGTGCATCACGTTTTCCAGCTTCAGTGTGAGACGCCTGCCCATGATGAGCGCAAAAGCGGTCGATATCGTCATGATACCCAAGCCCCCAACCTGGATCAAAGTCAAAATCACTATTTGGCCAAAGAGGCTGAAATATGACCCGGTGTCCTGTACGATGAGTCCGGTAACACAGGTGGCGGATGTAGCGGTAAACAAAGCATCAAATAATGGAGTAACCCGCCTTTGCACAGAAGCTTCGGGCAACATCAACATTACGGTTCCCAACAGGATCACAAAAGCAAAACTAAGCATCAGGGATACCGGAGGATTATTCGTGAGTGCCTTGTAGAATTTACCGTCAAAGGCATGAAACAGCAGGTATTGCAAGATGAAATAGGTCTGCCGTATCAGCAAGAAAAAGATCACATATTTGGCTTGATAAAACATTAACAGACCGCCCAAAAGCAGCATAATAATATCAAAACGTAAAAGCAGGGTCTGTTTACGAGAGTCTTTTGCCAGCAGGCGTCCGATGATGATAAGGCAGAGCAAGAGCAGATTGGTCCCTGCAGTGATGAGTTCCAGTAAACCATAATCCATCAAGGGCCGGACTATGCTCTCCAAAAAGATTACGGCAAAACTCCACACCGCGACAGGATAAGCCAGAGCTTCGATGTGGGTCAACAGTCCTTTGTCACGTGATCCGGGCATAGCTCAATCCAACATCACATCTGCCCAGATAGCCGCCTGAACCTCCGAAACCGAATTCTGTGCCGGGATGCTGAGCAAGAGTCCTTTCTGTTCAAAAAAGGTCTTTAGTGCATAGGTTTCTTCATAAAAGGCCTTGATTCGCTTCTTGATCGCAGCCGGAGCATCGTCCGCCCGGGTTATCAATTTACCACCACACTCATCGCAAATGCCTTCATGCTGAGGAGGATGGTGCAGGATATGGTAATTTGTGCCGCAGGAATCGCATACTCTGCGACCATTTATTCTTTCAAGAGCCTGCTCTGCAGATATATCCAGATAGTATACCCGCGCCAAACGGAAATGGTCCACCAGATGCTCTGCCTGAGGCATGGTGCGGGGAAAGCCGTCGAAGATCACACCGGGGCAATCCCGGGGCAAAGTACTCTTAATCAGCTCAAACACCAGATCATCCGGCACCAGGTTCCCCCCACGGATAGTGTTGGCTATCCGTTTGCCGATGTCTGTGGCCAGGCTGATTTGTTCCCGCAGCAGATCTCCGATATTGATGTGGATGAATCCGGTGTTTTCGGCCAGCAGCTTGGCTTGAGTGCCTTTACCACTACCCTGGATTCCCAAAAAAACTATGGCATCTGTCATATTCACCTCAGTTGAGTCAGATTATTTAATCAATCCCTGCTGTCAAGCAATTCTCGCATTCTGCCCGGTATCTCAGGCCTCTGCGATCACAGATGCCACAGCGTAGTGTTTTTCGTGGCTCAGCGAGAGATGGATAGCCATGATTCCTTTGTGCACCGCCAGCTCTTTTGCTTTGCCACATAGCCGTATAGCGGGTTTGCCCTTCGTGTCGTTCACGATTTCGATATCCTGCCAGGAGACATCCTGGTCCCAACCTGTTCCCAGAGCTTTCATCAAGGCTTCTTTGGCGGCGAAGCGCGCGGCATAACTCTGTGCGGGACTAGCCTTTGTGCTGCAGTAATCAATTTCTGCGGGGCTATAGACCTTATCCACAAAGCGTGGGTTTTTCTCCAACAGCCGATCGATCCGGCTGATCTCCACAATATCGGTACCAATGCCGACTATCATAAGTCCTCCTTGTGTTTGCGTTCAATCTCCAGAAGCATTTTTTTGATCCGAAGATCCACTGCGAAACCCCCAAGGCCGCCATCGGCAGCGATCACCCGATGACAGGGTAAAATGATGGCGATTGGATTCTTGTTCAAAGCATTGCCCACTGCTCTTTGTGCGCCCGGTTTCCCGATTCTTGACGCCAGTTCTTTGTATGAGGTGGTCTCTGCATATGGTATCTTCAGCAAGCTTTCCCATACCATCAGTTGAAACGGGCTTCCGGTAGCAAAGAAGGGCAAATCAAAATCCCGCAAATTCCCGGCAAAGTATTCATCAAACTGCCGCAAAACCTCACGTTCAAAATCATTGTCCACCACATGGTTCAGGGCTTTCTCACAAAAGGAGATTCGAGTAATGGTCTCTTCTTCGATAGCAATTTCCAGACAGATCTCGGCTCTGTCGTAATACAATATTCTCAGCATCTGCGCTCCCGCTAATAAAAGAGAAAGCCCCTCGATGCTATATGGACCAAGGGGCTAAGGAGTGTTTTTGGGTAACTAAGCAGTAAATCTTCTGCGTTCTTTGATTCTGCCCGCTTTACCTTTGGCCTGACGCAGATAGAAGAGTTTCGCTCTGCGAACCTGACCATGGCGTACGATCTCGAGCTTGTCGATATTGGGTGAGTTTTGCGGAAAAACTCTTTCCACACCCACTCCGCTGGAAACCTTGCGAACAGTGAAGGATTTGGAAACGCCGGCACCGCGTTTTTGGATCACGATACCTTGGAAGACCTGGATACGTTCTTTGCTGCCTTCTTTAATTTTATAATGGACCTTCACGGTATCGCCAACACGGTAATCCGGAAAGTCAGTTCTGATTTGGTCTCTGCCTATTTGTTGCAGAATATCCATTGGGTTCCTCCCATATATATACTCGGAGAAGCTGAATTCTATGGATGTGGGGCGCGGCGCAAAACACAGCTCATATATCGCCGGGTTTCTGCGCATAAAACCCGGTCTGGCGCTGTGAGACTGAACCTTATCAACGCCGCTCCATCTGTGGGAGAGGCTCATCGAAAACACCGGTGATCCCGGTAAGTTCCGCGCTTCACAAAAAAGGGATTGGGCTAGAATCCTGCTTTCCTGATTGGTTATCTTGCCCTTTAGGGGCTTTGCTTATAGCAAATCTGGTCTGCGGGTTTTGGTTAAAAGCTTTGCTTGGGCATTCGCCCATTCTTCGATTTTGCCGTGATTTCCACCGCGTAGCACTTCGGGAACAGTCTGCCCCATAAACACTTCAGGGCGTGTGTAACACGGAAATCCCAACATACCATGATAAAATGAATCGCTGTGCGCGCTGGTGATGTCGCTCAAAACGCCTGTTTGCAGTCTTGCCACTCCGTCAATAAATACCTGTGCTGCCAACTCACCCCCACTCAGGACAAAATCTCCCAAAGAGATCTC
This sequence comes from Cloacimonetes bacterium UBA5284, assembly GCA_002410505.1. Classification (GTDB taxonomy): domain Bacteria; phylum Cloacimonadota; class Cloacimonadia; order Cloacimonadales; family Cloacimonadaceae; genus UBA5456. Next base: position 34,470 of record DHSO01000024.1, read on the forward strand.
ATCGGATACCGCAAGCCGGCGGATGCGTTGATCGATCTCTTTGTAATGTCCACAGATGAGGATTACATGGGCTTCTGTGGCATAATCCAGTAGTATTTTCTGACTTAAGCGTCTTCCTTGAGGAGTGAAATAGATCACCGGTGCCGGCCCTTCTTTCAGATTTGCTTTGATCGCATCCCAAAGGGGCTGAGGCGTGGCAACCATCCCGGCAAAACCACCATAAGGATAATCGTCCGTTTGGTGATGCTTGTCCCGGCTGTAGGTCCGGATATCATCCAGTTTCACATCCAAGGCACCTTTTTGCAGCGCTCTGGCTACCATGCTGGTGTTCAAAAAACCGGTGAAAGCCTCCGGAAAGAGGCTAAGCACGCTAATTTTCATCATCACAAGGAACCAGCACATTAGCTTCGAGGGCTAAGCCATTAGCTCGCAAGAGATCTTCCATATTGCGTAGAAAGATCACATCGCTGCCCGCTTCCCGGGGTGCCAGATAATGCTCCACATAGGGAACCAAAAGCTCTGTGTCCAAGGCTGTGGCTATCACCAGAACGTCTTGAGCACCATTGAAAAACACATCCACCACACAACCCAGAAGGCTGTCTTCAAAGACCACGTCCAGCCCCTCAAGGCTGTCTTCTTGCTCATCTGTGTTTTCATCGGCGATGGCCAATATGGTTTCCCGGTGTAATTTGCGTTCTTCGGCTATGCCTTCTTCGGCAAAGCGCACAAATGTCTTCTTACCAATTTGCTTCCTATCACTGATAGTTACGTAAAACACTCTATTTTCTTCAAAGATCAAATACAGATCAACAAGGTGATGAAAGGCCTCTTTGTATTCCGGCCGAATCATCACATGATGCCAATCTTCACTATCCTGTCCGCCCAGTCTGCCGATTCCGATTAGGTGAGGGGCAGTCATTTACTCAATAATTTCCAGTTCTGCTCGCTTCCCTTGTTTGGTAGATACAGCGTTGATGATGGTACGGATCGCTCCGGCTGTACGCCCACGTTTTCCAATTACCTTACCAATGTCGCTTTTTGCTACGCGAAGTTCATAAATAGTGACTTTTCCGCCACTGATCTCGGTGATAGACACTTCACTGGGATCGTCCACAAGAGCTTTAACCATAAATTCAATGAGATCTTTCATGCATCACCTCGGTTTCTGTGTGAATTATTCGGGTTTCGCGATTTTGCGCTCGTGCCAGATCTGCAAGATACCGGCTTTGCGCAACAGAGAGCGTACTGTATCAGTGGGTTGTGCGCCCACGGAGAGCCAGTAAATCGCGCGTTCTGTTTCGATGTTAATCTTGGAAGGATCCGGTTTGGGGTCGTACCAACCCACGCATTCCAGATATTTACCAACTTGTTTCACGCGGGAATCCACGGCTACAATTCGGTAAAAAGGCTGATCACCAGCCCCCATCCGTCTCAGTCTCAGCTTGACCATTATTTCTCCTTGCTAATTATCACATAAGTTTGTTCTATGTTTAAGCATCTTTTTTTGGGATGCCGTTTCCGTCAAGGAAAAAATCGCAACATTTTACGAGGAGGCAAGTTGAGCAGATGTTCGAAGCCACGCTTGCCGAGTAGTGGGGTATAATGTGATCCGCAAAACTTTCCTCCCGGAGCTCAAACAGAGGCAGAGCAAGATTTTTCCATCATGGATAAAGGAAAGAAAACTTATTTCAACAAAATGTCCCACATACTCAGTGGAATACTGCCCAGATACTCATAGGGTGCTTCAATATCCATCCCCATTGCCTCGATCAGAATCTTACCTTTCACTTCATAGTTCACTTCACCCGTGAAGATTCCCTTCAAGGCACCGGATACACTTCTCAGGTTTGCCAGCTCAAAGACCATACTGCCGTCTTTATAGAAAACGTGTTCGGTGAAACTCAACTGATTCTTCAGATTTCCGGTTCCCACTTTTTTCCCGTTGATAAATATCTCGGCGGGAAAGCCCTTCAGGTTGAAGCTAAAGCCGTAGGGATTGAGCAGGATAAAATCTGCCTTCAGGATGGATTTGCCCAGTCCATAGTCGTCCACATAGCTGCGGGACAATTTGAACATATCCTGTCCGCCGGCCTTCAGACTGGGGATCACCTTCATCAAGTGCTCTTTCACCGGCAGACTGTAGGAATCCTCAAAATCAAATTTCTTCGAGATCCCCATTGCTCTGCCTTCGCCTCTTGCAGCGATGAAGAACAGCAAGTCGTGATTGATACTGCTTACCATAGCTATCATGGGGCGGGTCTGTACCAGTAAATCAAAATCCAGATTAATGCTCTTTTTGGCCGGCAAATCCAGTTCTTTGCCCAAGCTTGCCGTTCCCACTCTTTCCCGATTCATATCCAACAGGTCCAGATTCAGCCGTTTGAGCCGAATTGCATAGGAATTGGGATTCTTCACGATGATGGATACACTCAATTCGCTACGATCCACCGAGATGGATTTCACTTTCAGATCCTGAATCTTTACTACTTCCGGTGTTTTGAAAAAAAAGCGGCAGGAACCCAAAAGCATAGTCAAAAGAACCAGCATAAACACATTGAATCGTTTCATTTTGTATCTCCAAACACTCTGAACCACAATTCCAGTGAGATTACATTGAACAGCATTTCAGCATCCCGTGAGTTTCCTTGTAGATAACCGCGCCAACGCTTATGAATATCCGGCAGATTCCAGATGCCCCGCCGACGGAATTCCGCACTGTACAGGATGTCTTCCACAAAGCTTTTCAGTGGACCCTTGAACCAATTGTTATAGAAGGGGCTGCCAAAGATTCCTTTGTCCTTGCGGGAAGAAATCTCCGAGGGAACACATTCTTTCAGCGCCTTGCGGTGCAGTATTTTGCGATAGGGTGGCCGGATCTTGTATGAGGCGGGCAAGCTAAAGACAAATTCCACCAAATCGTGATCCAGAAACGGTACTCTGCTTTCCACGCTATGCCCCATGCTCATGCGGTCCTCAAAGTGCAAAAGGGTTTGCAGGGATGTAGTGTGCATCATGTTATACAAAAAATTTGCCAGCCTGGACGCGGGAATATTGCCGATGCGGCGCAGCAATTTGCCCCCGGCTTCGTCTCCGGCTTCATTCACAAAGTCCCGATGGAAGGGTTCAAAGCGATAATAGCGAGATTCCAGGTCATAGAGTGTAGATTCGGGCATCATGGTACTCATCATGATCTTGCCAAAATCCCCCATTGCCTTCACAGGATTTTTACTGAGAAAGTGTCCGATCTCGCGGCCGAAACTGTGTAGCTTGAACTGCCGCAGCAGATCGGCAAAGTAGCGATAAGTGGCGTGACGGTAACCCCCGGAAATCTCGTCTGAACCTTGACCCGAAAGCAGCACTTTTATCCCTTCCTGTCTGGTTTTCTTCATCAGAGCATATTGGCTCACAAAACCTGATGCGACCGGCAGATCGTTCAGCCAGATCGCTTTTTGCCACCACGCCATGGCATCATCAGCGCCCGGTGAGATGTAGTTGGTCTGAACCCCGGTATGCGCGGCTATAATCTCGATATATGGCCGTTCATCATAGACCGGGTCATCGTCGTAATACACTGAAAAAGTGCGCAGTTGATAAGGCAGCATCCGCGAGGCGGAGCACACTATGGCGCCGGAATCCATTCCTCCCGACAGCGAAGCTGCCACCGGGACATCACTGCGTAACTGGAGCTTGAGGCTCTTCAAAAAGAGATCATGATAGCGTTCTTTTGCTTCATCGAAGCTCAAAGCGCTTTTTTCAAAATGCCGGATATCCAGATGGTAATACTCCTTGATATGGATGTTTCCCTGCTCCACAATCATTATGTGGCCCGGCTTGAGGACATGAATCTCCTGCCAATAGGTTTCGTCGTCATACACCAAAAGAGAATTTACTTTCATACTGCGCCAGATCATCGCCGTATTCAAATCGCGCTTGATGGGGCTTTGTAAAAGCTGTTTCATCTCAGAGCCCCAATATAGCATATCGCCCACACGGCAGTAATAGAAGGGCTTTACGCCATAACGGTCCCGGCTCATAAACAAGCGTTGGCGGCGGGGATCCCAGATACTGAATGCCCACATTCCGATGAATTTGTGCACACATTCATCCCCCCAGGCATGATAGGCTTTGATGATCACCTCAGTATCGCTATGACTGAAAAATCGGTAATCCATGCTCTGCAGCTCTGCTCTCAATTGCATATGATTGTAGATTTCTCCATTGAAGATGATCGCCAGCTCCAGTTTCTCATCGTACATGGGCTGATGACCGCTTTCATGCAGTTCCACCGTGGGCAGACGACGAAAGCCGAAGCCCAATTGCGCCGTTCCTGCTCCCGAGCATTCATGCATATGTTCTTTCACTTCCGCGCTGCTGTCTTTCCCGCAATAGGACATCACCCGTTTGCGGGGGATATCCCACAAGAGATATCCTTCATCATCAGGGCCGCGGTGGACGATCTGCCCCGTCATGTTTTTCAGGGTTTCAAAATCTATGGCTTGTCTATTGCTGATGCTTACTATTCCGGCAATTCCGCACATTGCTATACTCCTTGTTCCTATTAGTCCAATAGCTCTTCGAGGGAAATTCAGTCAAGACAAAATTACCCGAGCTCCGGTCTTTAAACGCCACCCTGCCTGCGAGATACTAAGAGGCCGGATGTTGAAGACCGCTAAGAATCCTGAAATGACCTCATCAGTTCCACAATCTGCCCGGGGCTGTCTACCAGATAGTCCGGATCTTTTCCTGCCAGCAAATCTGTGGTGTGAAAACCCCAGCTCACGGAAATTATGCGCAAGCCACATTTGTGGGCGGAGGCGATGTCCCGAATCTCATCTCCCACATAGATCAGTCTTTCTCTGTTCAGCGCGTGCTTTTTGATCTTTCTGTTGATGCTTTTATGCTTTTTCAGGATTCCGGATGTACCCTCTACCCAGTTAAATTGATCCAATTGATGTTGTTCCAGAAAGTGCTTTACATTCTCTGTGCTGTTCGAGCTCAACAGCGCCATCTCACAGCCCATGTCTTTGAGTTGATCCAGCATATCGCGTATTCCGGGAAAGGGCTCCAATTCATGCAATAAATGTCGGTAATCCACCAGTGCCGCCGATATCAGGCGGGGTATCTTGTAAAAGGGAATCCTCAGATACTTCATCGCCTGGGGAATACTCATAGAGCGTAATTTTACCACATCGTCGTCACTCAGCTTTCTTATATTGAATGCCGGAGCCAGATTGTTGGCAATCCTCAAGGCCAAATGTATGGAATCCGCAATCGTGCCGTCAAAATCGAAGAGCAGAAAAGGGAGGCTCATCTACGCTGCTCCAATACAAAGGCATAAGCTCTGTTTTTGCTGACACCAAAACGCTGTGCCAAATCTGCGGCCAGTTCCCGACTCTTTTTTCCCTTTGCTTCGGCGACCAGGCGGATCGCTTCCTCATTGGGAAAATCAATCTGCGGCTCTTCCGCCCCATCAATTACTATTACGAACTCCCCTTTTTCGGTGATATCGTAGTTTGCCAGCAAATCTTCCAATATACCCCGAACGCATTCTTCATGCAGTTTGGATATCTCGCGGGCAATCGCGATCCTCCGGCGGGGAAAGAAAGGCAGCATATCCTCCAGACTGGCCTTCAGATGATGCACGCTCTCATATACGATGCTGGGAAAAGGATAGTGCGCGATCTGCGTTAATATCGCTTCTCGAGCCTTGCTTTTAGCCGGCAGAAAGCCGATGAATTGAAAAGCGGATGTGCTGAATCCCGAGATACTCAGCGCCGGCACAAAAGCTGTGGCGCCGGGTAATGCCTGCACCGTATATTGATGCTTTACAGCCTCTGCCACCAACAGCTGAGCGGGATCGGATATGGCTGGCGAACCGGCGTCCGACACCACTGCGATGTCTTCTCCTTTATCCAAATGCTCAAATATCACTTTTTCGCGGCTGCGTTCATTGAACTTGTGAAAACTCAATAGCTTGGGAATGGAAATTTCGTATTGAGAAAGCAAAAAAGCCGTCTTGCGAGTGTCTTCACAGGCAATCAGGCTTACTTGTTTTAAGGTATCAAGCGCTCTCAGGGTGATATCTCCCAGGTTTCCTATCGGAACCGGAACAAGATATATCACCCCAGCGCGCATTATATATTCAAGCTATTTTATGAGGCCAAGTTCTTTGCCGACCTTGATGAAAGCGGCAACGGTTTTATCCAGATCTTCGCGGCTGTGCGCGGCGGAAAGCTGTACCCGAATGCGGGCCTTGCCCTTGGGCACCACGGGATACACGAAACCGATCACATACACGCCTTCTTTGAGCAGCATGTCTGCCATCTTTATGGCCAATGGCGCGTCGTACAGCATCACCGGTACAATGGCAGTGTTGCCGGGAACGATGTCAAAACCTGCGTCTATCATCTTGGCACGGAAATACTTGGCATTGTCCCAAACCTTGTCTCTCAGTTCTGTAGATTTGCTCAGCAATTCCAACGCTTTCAGCGTAGCACCTACAATCGCAGGAGCCAATGTGTTTGAAAACAGATAGGGGCGGCTGCGTTGGCGTAGCAATTCGATGATCTCTTTGCGACCGCTGGTGCAGCCACCATTGCCACCACCCATGGCTTTACCGAAGGTAGTGGTGATGATGTCCACTCTGTCTTGCACGCCAAATTGCTCGGGAGTACCACGCCCGGTTTTGCCGATGTAACCGGTGGCATGACTGTCGTCTACCATCACCAAAGCGTCGTATTTATCCGCCAGATTGCAGATCTCGTCCAGCTTTGCCATATCTCCATCCATGGAGAACACGCCGTCTGTGCAGATCAGGCGATACTTCATGTTTTGAGCATCCTTCAGATGCTCTTCCAGCTCTTGCATATTGGAGTGTTTGTAGCGATATCGTTTGGCTTTGCACAGGCGAACGCCATCGATGATGGAGGCATGATTCAACTCGTCTGAGATCAAGGCGCTGTCTTCACCCAAAAGTGGTTCAAATACTCCGCCATTGGCATCGAAACAGGCAGCATAAAGAATGGTGTCTTCAGTGCCCAAAAACTTACTTACGGCATTTTCCAGATCTTTGTGGATCTGCTGAGTGCCACAGATAAAGCGTACGGAAGCAAGGCCATAACCCCAGTCGTTCATGATATCCTGAGAGCCCTTGATCACTTCGGGATGGTTGCCCAGCCCCAGATAGTTGTTCGCGCAGAAGTTTAGCGCTTTCACGCCACCGGTAACCCCGATGGATGCGCCTTGGGGAGTGGTAAGGATACGTTCGTTTTTGTACAGTCCTTGTTCTTTTAGCTCCGCAAAGAGCTTTTGCAGATCGGTTTTCATCTTGTTGTAAGCCATTGGTTCTCCCTTGTATAAATTGATTCATTATTTGGGAGCATGATTTCCCTCCGGCACAATTACGTCAATAGAAATATGCTCCTCCGCCCCATTCGGATCTCTCTGCCCATCTCCTGCGGCAGGCGTCCCCCTCAGAAATATCCACAGCAAAGCTTTATCGAAATCTTTTTTATAACAGAACACCATTCAACAAATGAATTTAATGTCAAGCTGGAATAGAACTTGCTTCATTTATTGTCGACATTTTCGCTTCCGGGAGGTTCCATGCGTATTGCGCTTACAGCCTTAATTTTCATTGCCCTTACGACGCCGATATTGGGGCAAACAGAGGGAGTACTGATTGAAGATTTTGATAGCGGTTCAGTAGTCCTGAGTTCTTGGGCGGATGAAGATATACAGCCGGACGCCTGGACAGTGGACAATCAGAATACATATGCGCTATCTCCATACTCATTGAAGCTGACCGGTAACTCCTGGAAACAGCAGTCAATCACTCCATTTTCCACTTTTCAAAATACTGTTATCGAACTTGCTGCTTACCATGTCTCCACGGGCACAATCCGGGGCATTGGCTTTTCCGATGGCGAAAATGAACTTTTCTACAGCATCGCCGGTAGCCGGATTGCCGATCTGGAAGCATGGGTTCCGGTGTATCAGGGCTCGCAGCCCGGCAATGGCTGGAACTTGTATCGGCTACCTTTAGGCTCGGATTGGGAGAGCTTTTTCGGCTATTATCCCCAGATAAATTCACTCATCTATGTGAACGATCTGGACGACAGCTCCACAAATCCCGTGTGGTTCGACAGCATCATAAACATCACCAACACCCTGCCCATCGCACCTGTTGTCAGCATTTTTGCCGATATACCCACAATATCCGATCAACGCTATGTGGGAGTTCAATTCTCTACCCAGATCAACGATCCGGATAGCGATGTTTTCAGCTATTTCTGGAGCTTTGGCGATTCCCTATACAGCACCGAAGCCGCGCCCTATCATGTCTTTGATGTATATGATGCTCATCAGTATACGGTAACCTTGAGGCTCACAGACGAAAGCGGAAAACAAGGCTTTGCTGCCACGCAGATCAGCCCTGATCCCGGACCTAGCTCCCTGCCTTTGACCATGAATTTTGTGGGCGACATCATGCTGGCAAGGCGTTATGATCTGCAGATAATTCCCTACGAAGGCATCGAATCCATCTTTCTGCCCACATACCCAATGCTGGGAGGAGGCGCGGATGCCAGCATCGCAAATCTGGAAGTGGTACTGGCAGATACCGGTAGCCCCCACCCCACAAAATCAGTTGTGTATCGCGGCAATCCCAACAACGTGCAAGGCTTGGTGTACGCCGGCATCGAAAACGTGTGCCTGGCAAACAACCACACCCTGGATTACGGGTTGCCGGCGCTGAACCAAACTCGTTCCTTGCTGGCTGAAAATGGCATCGGTCACAGCGGGGCAGGCGCTAATGCATACGAAGCTTATTTACCGTCATTCATCCACAAAAAGGGCATCAGCATCGCGCTGTTGCGCAGCAGCGACCGCACCGGGCAATACAACAATGCTCAACCCTTTCTGCATGCCGGGTTCGACAAAGAAGGATTTGCCTATATGACGCCCTATTACAACATGATGCAGCTGCAGGCTGTAGAAGGAATTGCAGATCTAAAGGTAATCGAGATGCATGCCGGCAGCGAGTATTCCACCGGCCCCGGCGAAGATTATGGCAAAAGCAACCCCTATATCTGCGACACTCAGGATGAAGACTATGCTTATCGCAGTGACGTGCCGCACCAATGGGATCGCGAGATACGCCACAGCGCCATCGACAATGGCGCCGATCTGGTGATAGTGCACCATCCCCACATCCTGCATGGTCTGGAGCTCTATCAAGGCAAGGTGATTGCCCATTCTTTGGGCAATTTTGTCTTTGATCTGGATTACCCCGAATGCATGTACTCCGCCATTCTCTACGTGGACGCTTATCCGGAAGGCTTCAAAAATCACTTCATAAAGCCGGTGTATATAGACAACTACATCCCAAAGCCAGCCACCGGACAGCTGGGTATCCACATCCTGGACTACATCGCCATGAAAAGCCGTGAATTGGACACCATAGTCGCAGTAGACAAGCAGGAGTTGAAAGCCACTGTCCCCCTCGATCTTCAAGCTCTGGACGAACATACTCATCGCTTTTATCCTGATACTCCATGGGCGATGTATGAAGATGGATTTCACAAGACCGCAGCCCACAAATTACCCAGATATGGCAGCATCAGCGCGCTAGAGTTTCCCGGTCCTGCAGAGGATGCTCAGATGCGCTTGGGCAGAGAGCTGGTCTGGTTTGGAAATTTCGAGGACGAAGGCTGTAGGCTCTGGGATGTGGCAGAGTATTCCGAAATCGCCATTGATGGAGCTCGCAGCGCCTCTTTTTCCGGACTGGATACCAATCCTCAAACTGCCACAATCTCAAAAAAGATAAAGCTTTACGACAACCAAAGCGCTTTCACTTTGCACGGTTGGATTCGTACCAGAGACACGGTAAGTGCAAACATCACGATTCGCTGTTTCTCCTCCCGATCCTCAGGCTATCCCGTCAGCACAGAATCCATCACTGCAGACATCAGTGGAAATACAGACTGGCAATCCTTTTACAAAGAGTTTTCCCTGCCCTCAAACGCATGGTATTTTGACATTCGTCTTTCATTTACCGGCAGTGGCTCCAGCCGCTCCAAAGCCTTTTTCGACAATGTGGGTCTGATCCAGTGGGAAGAATGGATGCCGCACGATCAAAATCTGATCGTTCATCCCAACGATTTCTATTGGTTCCAATTGCGCAGCTCGGAAGGGGTAAAATCCATCACTTGCCAGATCACCGAGACATCTCTAACCCCCACCAGGGACACTCAGCGCAAAGCCGGCAAGCCCCCCGCGCTGCCGGTTGTCATCTATCCCAATCCCTTCAAAGAGCAGACCAACATCAGTTTCGAAGCCTCCACTAAAAACCCTGGTCTGGTAAAAATATACAACATCAAAGGTCAGCTGGTACGCCGCCTCCATGATGAGTCGGGAGGATATGGACCTCGCAAGATTAGCTGGGACAGCAAAGATAGCAATGGCAATAGCGTCGCCTCCGGCCTGTATTTCTTCAGGATAGAATCCGGTGATCGCGTCAGCACTCGCAAGGCTATCTTATTGAAGTAACCTTACTTTGATTCAGATATTCCGATATCTTTTCGATCAATACATCCTTATCGACGGGTTTGAAGAGCACATCATCCATACCTGCCTCCCAACAAAGCTCCCGGTCTCTTACCGTAGCATGTAGCATGTAGAATTTGTAGATTGTCCAAGTTCATCCTTTTCACCCTGTATTCATTGCGTCCATCACTTCTTTATCAAGCCTTCATCAAGCGTTAATTATTAACGCTTGATGAAGGCTTGATGACTACTTGATTAACAGTGTCAAAAGAGGTGACAGGGAGACCTTGAAAACTGCCGATTCTGCAGAGAGATTGGCGTGTCACCCTTTTAAGTATACAGGCTAATCCCTGAAAATCCTGTCCCCATGTCACTTTGTCACTATTCAGACAGCCCTAAAGAGCTCCAAACCCTCAGAAAGGCCGGGTAGAGCTCAAAACAAGAACAGCCGGGATCCAAAACCAGGAATGCAAAATCATTTTGGGCTTGACATATATAGGCTCTGTACCGGATGATACTCAGCATATAAATGATAGTAACAACAGGAGATACACATGGATTACTTTTTGAGTGACGATCAATTGGAAATGCAAGAAATAGCTCGCAGAATAGCGAATGAAAAGATGAAACCCCTGTCCGAACACTATGACCAGGAAGGGATATTCCCCTGGGATATCGTGGAGGTGATGCGTCAGAGCGACCTCTTTGCCATCCTGATCCCCGAAGAATATGACGGCATCAGCGGCAAAGTAATGGATCTGGCTGTTGTCACAGAAGAGCTTTGCGCCGTGGACGCCGGCATAGCCCTGGCTTTTGGGGCAACCGGACTGGGCATGTATCCCATCCTCATCGCAGGAAACGAAGAGCAGAAACAAAAGTATCTGCCTATCATCGCCGCGGGTGAACAGCTTGCAGCATTCGCCCTCACCGAAGCCAACGCCGGCAGCGATGCCGGAGCCATCGAAACCACTGCTCGCAAGGAAGGAGATTACTACATCCTGAATGGCACCAAACAGTGGATCACAAACGGTGGCGAGGCAGGCATATACACAGTGTTTGCCATGACGGACAAGACCAAAGGGGCTAGAGGCTGTTCCTGCTTCATCGTGGAAAAAGATACTCCCGGCTTCACCTTCGGAAAAAAAGAAAACAAGATGGGCATCCGATCCAGTGCCACTCGCGAACTGATCTTCGAAGATTGCAAAGTTCCCGCGGAAAACCTGTTGGGACGTGAAGGTACAGGATTCATCACTGCCATGAAGGTCTTCGACAAATCCCGCCCCATGGTTGGATCTCAAGCCGTCGGCATTGCTCGCGGCGCCTTTGAAGCTGCAGCCCGCTATTCCAAAGAACGCCAGCAATTTGGCAAACCGATCTCCAGTTTCCAGGCCATTCAATTTATGTTGGCAGATATGGCCACGCAGATCGAAGCAGCACGCGCACTGGTATTTCAAACGGCGAAGATGGTGGACGCGGGCGTGAAGAACTATGCCAAGGAAAGTGCCATGTGCAAATACTTTGCAAGCGATGTGGCCATGAAAGTGACCACCGATGCCGTGCAGATTTTGGGCGGATATGGCTATATGAAAGAATACCCAGTGGAAAAGATGATGCGAGATGCCAAGATCTTGCAGATCTACGAAGGAACCAACCAGATTCAACGGTCCATAGTAGCCGCCAATCTCCTCAAAGAGTTCTAAATATGCACGATTGGATCCAGGAATTACCCGTGGCGATCACTGTCTGCGATAAAGACGCCATCGTGATCGAGATGAACGACAAGGCGGCGCTCACAAATGCTGCCCATGGCGGTAAAGAACTGATCGGACACAGTTTATACGATTGTCATCAGGCTCGCAGTATCGAGATTATCCGGCAAATGCTGGCCGATGGAAAGCCAAATACTTATACTATAGACAAAGCCGGTCAGAAAAAACTGATCCATCAACAACCCTGGTTCAAGGACGGCAAGATAGCGGGATTGGTGGAGTTTTCCATCGTACTTCCCGCCGATATGCCGCATTACTTCCGTGGCTAAAATACTAATACACACTTGCTGCGCGCCCTGCCTCATCGCGCCTTATACACGTTTGAAAGAGGCAGGGCATCAGCTTGCCGCTTTTTGGTACAATCCCAATATTCATCCGCTTTTGGAATACCGAAAACGCCGGGATACTCTGCGGGATTTTGCTGCCAAAGAAGGTTTTCCCCTATTTGAGCAGGACGACTATGGTTTGGTGGAATTTCTCCAAAACACACTGGACAGAATCGATGAACGCTGCGAATACTGTTATACCACCCGGCTGGAGGCCTGTGCTCAGCGCGCGGGACAGGAAGGCTATGAAGCGTTCAGCACCACGCTTTTGTACAGTCGCTACCAAAAGCACGACCGCATCATCGAGATCTGCGAGGAATTGGCCCGGCGCTACCATCTGAGCTTCTTTTATGAAGATTGGCGCCAGCTCTGGCAGGAAGGCATCCGGCTTTCCAAAGCAGCCGGCATGTACCGCCAGCAATATTGCGGTTGCATATTCAGCGAAAAGGAACGTTACAGTGAGCAAATACGAAGAAATAAACTTAAGTGAACTGAAAGTATATTCCGTGGAAGATCGCTACAGCAAGGTGGATCTGTCGCTATTTGCGCAAAAGGGACCGGTAGACACAGCGCAGCTATTGGATAGCTTGCCCCAAATCCTAAGCGCTAAAGACCTCAAAGAGCTGGTTGCTTCATGTCGGGCGGCAAAAGCAAAAGGAAAAGCCATCATCATCGGCATGGGCGGCCACGTGATCAAATGCGGTCTTGCCCCTTTGATCATAGAACTGATGGAAGCGGGCTATGTATCTGCCATCGCTGTGAATGGCTCGGTAATAATCCACGATTTTGAGATCGCCTTTTGGGGAGCTACTTCCGAGGATGTTTCGCAGGCTTTGGCAGACGGATCTTTCGGCCTGGCATTTGAAACCTGTCACAACATCAACAGCTGCATCACAAAAGCCTCGCAAGAGGGGCTTGGTCTTGGTGAAGGCATCGGACGGGAAATCCTGGAGCACGCGCCCAATAAAGAGCTTTCTGTGCTGGGAATGGCATACAAGCACAATATCCCCGTTACCGTGCACGTGGCTATCGGCACCGATATCATCCATCAAACACCCTGCGCAGACGGCAAAGCCATCGGAGATTGTTCTCTAAGAGATTTCCGGATTCTGGCGCGATGTATCAGAGAACTCAACGACGGTGGAGTGTATCTCAATTTCGGATCTGCGGTGATTTTGCCGGAAGTGTTTCTAAAAGCGCTGAATCTGGCGCGCAATATCTATAAAGACGTGAAAGATTTCACTTGCGCCGTGTTCGACATGAATCGCCACTACCGTGCCCTGGTGAATGTGGCACAACGCCCCGTGGAAACAGGCGGGAAGGGATACTATTTCATTGGGCAACACGAGCTGCTGTTGCCCCTGTTGATCAAATCCATCCTATATAGTTGAATGGAGGATTATTGAGTCATTTTCTCAAGGCATTGATTGTAGACGCCGCCACAGGCTTTTATCGGATCCGGCGCTATCCACTGGGTGATTTTTTCGGACCGGTGGATCTGGGTTTGCATCTTTCGGGCAAATACAACTCTCTAAACATCGGGGCAGGTCTGCTTGCCGGCTCCATCTTTCCCGGTTCAAACCGGCTTATTTTTACCGGATTCTCCCCTTCCTGGGGCGGTTTCTATATCTCCAGCATGGGCGGTGCGGGGCTGGTCTTCGACAACCTGGGCATCAACCTCATCTCAATCATCGGAAAATCCCCAAATCCCGCCGTTATGGTGTTGAACCGCAAGCACGGCGAGGAGATCGAGCTGGACATGGATCCCGTAAATGAAGAATTGATCTGGCAGAAGGACGGGGTCTACTCCATGATGCAGAGAGTGCATGAGGCATATAAAGACCGCTATGAAAACGATCCCAGAATTTTGGCGGTAGGCCCCGCTGCAAAATACAGTGATATCGGCGGAATCGTATCCGTGCCCATCAAAGACAGTAAACTGAGCCATATTGACACTTGGGCAGGCCGAGGCGGCTTTGGTTCCAAACTCTTTCAGCAACACGGCATCTGCGCCATCATCTATGGTGGCACTCATATCGACGAGGACTTTCGGGATCGCAAGGTAGCGGACGAATGGTTCCAAACCCGCTACGAGCAAAAGATGGTGGCCAAAGATATGGAAGCCACCCAAAAATACCGCTTCGATCCGAAGGTGGACACCGGCGGTACTTTCGGCGTAAATTTCAATAACAATGCCGAGCGCCTCCTGGCTTTCAACTATCGCAGCATATACTGGCAGGATAGCGAGCGTAAAGCCTTCCATCAGAAGCATATCCGCGAACATTATCTGAAACAATTCAATACCGAAACCATAATCCCCAAAAAGCAGCAAACCTGCGGGGAACCCTGTGTGGCAGTGTGCAAGAAGTATGAAGGCATATACAAAAAGGATTACGAACCCTACCAAAGCCTGGGACCACTCTGCGGGATATTCGATCAACGCGCTGCTGAAAAGCTGTGTCACAAAGCGGACAGCCTTGGTTTTGACGCCATCTCCGTAGGGGGATTTGTGGCCTGGCTCCTGGATTGTCTGGACAGCGGCAAGATCTTGAAGGAGGAGCTGGGAGTGGATGATCTGCCCCGGTGGGACGCCGCAAACTTCCACACCGTGAACGACTCCATGCACAACGCGGATTTGGGCTGTGCCTTACTGGACAATATGATTGGACCTTCGCCCGGGATCGACCTGCGGGAAGGAGCCCGCAAATATGCCCGCCGCCTATCCCGCGCGAAGCAGGACGCCATTATGGATAGCTTTGTGTTCAATTCCTTCGGTCGCCGCGGCTGGATGGTGCCAAATCAGTATTGGACTCCCGGTGTGCTTTCGCCCATGCCGGCCATGGGCAGATACTATATGTATTATGGCGATCAATACGTTAGCCCTCGCTATCTGGGCAAAGTGAATGCGGACAGGATGAAGACAGAGCTGATGCTGGACAATCTGGGCGTCTGCCGTTTCCATCGTGCCTGGGCGGAGGAAATGCTGCCTGAGATCATCCGTGAGCTGTTTGGTCTGCACAAAGAATTTGAACTGAATTGTCACATCACGGCGCGGCGGATAAATTGCCGCAATGCCTCGGTTTTTTGGGAATCTGAACGTAGTATCGACTATGTGCATCAGGCGCTGCTAAAAATGGCATGCCAGCAAAACGATGATGATCTGAGACATTGGCTTATGCGTTTTGCCGAAGACAAAAAAGCAGCTGCATTCGATTTCTGGTACGAAATTCGCAAAGGTATAGACGAGAGTCTGCAGGAATTGTAGCTCACAAATTATAAAAAAACCTTGCCAAATCTGAGGATTTCAGAAAAGTGGCAAAAAATCATATTGGGCTTTGTTTTCGAAGCCTGTGGGAGAGTGAATGCGATTAAAAACCTTTCCTGGGGGTATCCACCCTCACGATCAAAAGCATTATTCAAAATCCGCAACCATCCGCAAGTATCCCACCCCCAATCGGGTGATCATTCATCTATCCCAACACATTGGAGCCCCGTCGTCTCCAATCGTGGAAGTAGGTGAATCCGTTTTGAAAGGCCAGGTTATCGCCGAGCCCTCCGGTTTTGTATCCCTTATGCAACATGCCTCCATCAGTGGCAAAGTAAGCAAGATCGGCAAATTCATGCATCCCACCGGCGCTATGTCCACCGCCATCGAGATCACATCCGACGGTTTGGATCAGATGGTGGCTCTGGATGACAATGAGAACTTTATGGAACTCCCTGTAGAGAGCATGAAAGAACGCATCGCAAACGCAGGCATCTGCGGCATGGGCGGTGCCGGATTCCCCAGCCATGTAAAGCTCTCACCCCCTGCGGACAAGCCCATCGACGTGGTGGTGCTGAACGGAGTGGAATGCGAACCTTATCTCACCAGTGACTACCGCTTGATGCTGGAACGCGCCGAAGACATTTTGCATGGACTGCGCGTGATCATGAAAGTAACCGGTGCCAAAAAAGGTATGATCGGCATCGAAGCCAATAAACCCGACGCTATCGCCTTGATGGAGAACCTCTGTGCCGGTAGGAAGGACCTCGAAGTGGTAGCCTTGAAACTGCAATATCCCCAAGGCGCGGAGAAACAACTGATCTTTGCCGCCACAGGACGCAAAGTGCCCGCCGGCGGTTTGCCCATGGCGGTGGGAGTTGTAGTGCAAAACGTGGGTACTGCAGTGGCGATATATGAGGCCATCCGCTATCAGAAACCCCTCATAGAGCGTGTGATCAGCGTTACCGGCTCCGTTGTGAGGAAGCCGCAAAACTTCCTGGCCCCCATCGGTACCTTATATAGTGAATTGGTGGAAGCTTGCGATGGCACCAGCGCTCCCATCGGCAAAGCGATATCCGGTGGACCCATGATGGGCTTTGCCCTTCCCTCTCTGGATGCAGCAATGACCAAGGGAAGCAGCGGATTGGTGTTGATGAACAAACACGAAGCGCGATCCATGGAAGAACATACCTGCTTGCGCTGCGCCCGTTGCGTGGACATCTGCCCCATGAACCTGATGCCCTCCATGATTGCCAACGCGGTAAAATACAATGACCTGGACATGGCAGTGAAAGCCGGATTGAACGACTGTATCAAATGCGGCAGTTGCGCCTATGTGTGCCCCGCTCATATTCGGCTGGTGCAATGGATCGATACCGGCAAGATCCGTTTTGCCGAAGCGCAAAGGAAAAAGTGATTATGAACAGCAATGAAAAACTGATCGTCTCCCCCGCTCCTCACGTGCACGATAGAAGCACTGTGAAGAATGTGATGTGGAATGTGGTGCTGGCGCTTATCCCCGCACTGATCTTTGCCACCTATTACTGGGGCTTCAGAGCCCTCTTGCTCAGCCTAACCGGTGCCGTTACCGCAGTGGTCTGCGAAGCCATCATACAAAAGCTGCGCAAGATACCCGTTACGGTGCACGACGGCTCCGCTTTCCTCACCGGCCTGCTCTTGGCCTTCAATATCCACGCCGGCGCCCCCATCTGGTTGCCCATTATCGGAGCCACCTTTGCTATCGCCATTGGCAAGCAAGTCTTTGGCGGACTGGGAAACAACCCTGTGAACCCGGCTCTTTTGGGCCGCGCGTTCCTGCTTGCCAGCTGGCCTACCCAGATGACAGCGGGCTGGGTGGCAGTAAAGAACTCCGCCATAAGTGGTTTGAACGACCTCAGTCGCATCGCCAACAACCTCAGTGAACTCTCTCCGAAGGCCTATGAACTGGTCACCTCCGCCACTCCCTTGAATGTGGCCAAAACCTTGCGTGACACCACCTTCGTATCGGAGATAAACGCTCAGGCCGGTGGCATTGACCTCGGGGGAAGGATCTTTGGCAGCCTCACGGAAATGGAGACTCTGAAAAGCTTGTTTTGGGGCAATATCGGCGGCTGCATCGGTGAAGTTTCTGCCTTTGCCCTATTGCTCGGCGCCGTTTACCTGCTCTACAAAAACATCATCGAATGGCGAATCCCGCTCTTCTATATCGGCACTGTCTTTGTGCTCAGTTTCATCTTTGGCGGCATTCCCGGCAGCGGGACCTCCGTGATGCTCCCCTTCTTCCACATTTTTTCCGGTGGTTTGATGCTGGGCGCCTTTTTCATGGCAACGGATTATACCACCACCCCACTCACCAAAAAGGGTAGAATAATCTTTGGCATCGGCTGTGGACTGCTTACCATCGTAATCCGCCTCGTGGGCGGCTATCCGGAGGGCGTTAGCTACAGCATCCTCTTTATGAATGTGCTCACTCCCCTCATAGACAGGCTTACTCTGCCAAAAGCTTTTGGGAAGGTGAAGAAATGAAATATTACATCAAGCTATCCCTCATCCTGCTCATCTTTTGCGCCGTTGCCAGCGGTATTCTGGCTTATGTAAACAGCCTCACTGCCCCGGTGATCGCAGCACGCAAAGCTCAAAATGAAATCGACACGCGCAATGCGCTCATCCCCGGTGCGGATTTCAGCGAAGCCAGCACTGCCGACGGCAGTACTTACTATATAGCCACCAATCCCGAAAGCGGCGAAGTATTGGGCTACACTTTCATCGCTGCCGAAACGGGATATTCCAGCACAGTGCAGACCATGGTTGGGGTAAATAAAGATTTTCATGTGCTGTCCATCAAAGTGATCGACCAGGCAGAAACCCCCGGATTGGGCGCAAATTGCAGCAACGACAGCTTCACCGGCCAGTTTGCCGGCATGAATCCGGATCAACTCTTCGTTGATAAAGACGGTGGACAAGTGGTAGCTCTATCGGGCGCTACCATCACCTCCCGCTGCGTTACCAATTCCATCCGCGAACGCATCCGGGCGGTGATGACAGACCTGCAATCCCCGGCTCAGGCAGGAGGTGCTCAGTGAACTTTGTAAAAGAACTTAGTAAAGGTATCATCAAGGACAATCCCATCTTCGTACTGGTATTGGGCATGTGCCCCACTCTGGCAGTTTCCACATCAGTGATGAATGCGCTGGGTATGGGCTTTGCTGCCACATTCGTCCTGATCTGCTCGAATATCATCATATCCCTCATCAAAAACATCACCCCCTCAAAGATCCGCATCCCCGTATATATCGTGGTTATCGCGGCCTTTGTTTCGATCGTAGACATGGTGATGGCGGCCTATTTGCCCGATCTGCACAAAAGCCTGGGACTCTTCATCCCGCTGATCGTGGTAAACTGCATCATTCTGGGCAGAGCCGAAGCCTTTGCCAGCAAGAACAACGTGATCATGAGCATTGCCGATGCCATCGGGATGGGGCTGGGCTTTACCCTTTCCCTGAGTGTGATCGCCACTTTCCGTGAGATCCTGGGTGCCGGCACATGGCTGGGCATGAAAGTTACTCCCATCACCTACGACCCGATGCTGATCGCGATCCTGGCTCCCGGAGCCTTTATAACCCTGGGCCTGCTGATGGCGCTGATGAATATGATAAAGGAGAAGAAATAATGGGATATCTCGGTGAAATCTTCGTGATGGCGATGACCGCCATCTTTATCCAAAATTTCGTTCTCTCCCGCTTCTTGGGTCTCTGCCCCTACCTGGGTGTTTCCAAAAAGCTGGATTCCGCCCTGGGAATGGGGATGGCAGTGATCTTCGTGATGACCCTGGCCAGCGCGATTACTTTCCTGATAAACAAATACCTGCTGCTACAATTTGACCTGATGTATCTGCAGACCATAGCCTTCATTCTCACCATCGCCGCTCTGGTCCAGTTTGTGGAAATGGTGATCCAAAAGAACGCCCCCGCACTCTACAAATCCCTGGGGGTATTCTTGCCACTCATCACCACAAACTGCGCCGTGTTGGGTGTGGCAATCCTAAATACCACCGCATTCAGAAGTGACGGCATCAGTGCCTACAATTTCCTGGACAGCGTGTTAAACGGATTCTTCAGCGGACTGGGCTTCACCGTCGTGTTGCTGGCCATGGCAGGTCTGCGTATGCGTTTGGAAAAAGCTGAACTTCCCAAAAGCATGAAGGGAATGCCCATTGCCCTTATTCTGGCTGGCATTATGGCTCTGTCCTTCTACGGCTTCATGGGCTTCAAAATCTAAGGGAGGAAATGTGACTTTGATCTTATTACAAACCGCCTCCACTTTCAGCACCATCGGCTTACCCATATTGATAATCGGCGCTTTGGGACTGGTTTTCGGCCTCATCCTCGCCATAGCGTCCAAGGTCTTTGAAGTGAAGATAGATCCCCGCGTGGAAGAAGTGCTAAACGCCTTGCCCGGAGCTAATTGCGGAGCTTGCGGCGCAGCAGGATGCGCAGGTTATGCGGAACGCATCGTGAATGAAGGCGAAGCCGTGAACAAATGCGCTCCCGGAGGTGCCAATGTGGCAGCGATGATAGCCCGGATAATGGGACAAGACGCCGCTGCCATGACGCAGAAAGTAGCCGTGATCCATTGCAGCAGCGGGGGTGTAGACAACACAAGCTGGAAATACAACTACGAAGGCGTGGAATCCTGCAAGGCAGCAATAAATGTGGCCGGCGGACCCAATGTCTGCGCCTGGGGCTGCATGGGCTTAAACGACTGCATGAAAGCTTGCCAGTTTGATGCCATCTCCCTAGATGCCAACAATATGCGAGTGATTGATTATGCCAAATGCACCGGTTGCGGCGCTTGCGTGAAAGCCTGCCCCCGCGATCTCATCATGCTGATCCCGATCAATCGCACCGTCTACATAAAATGCTCATCCCAAGAAAAAGGTCCTGACGCCAAAGCGGTCTGCGGCAGCACTCATCCCTGTATCGGCTGTGGCATCTGCTCGCGCAAATGTCCCGTGCAAGCCATCACCATACAGAACAATCTGGCGCGCATCGACTATGATAAATGTATCAATTGCGGTCTCTGCGCCACAGTCTGCCCCACCAAGGCCATCCAGGATCTCATGGCAGGTATGCGCAAGAAAGCGGAGATCAATCCCGAACTGTGCATCGGCTGCACCATCTGCGCCAAAGTATGCCCGGTTCAAGCCATTGCCGGCGAATTGAAACAAGTTCACAATGTGGACAAAGATAAATGCATCGGCTGCGAACAATGCGTGGCCAAATGCCCTAAAAAGGCCATCGAAATGACCTGATCCAAATCTCTTAATACAGTGCCGGATCCCCCCATGGGTCCGGCATTTTTTTTCCCGCGGCACCATCGAAGAGCGTAACAAAGAGAAGCTCCAAAAGCCCCTATCACATCTTACTCCTCTCAATTGCGCCCTGCTCCCGGTGAGTTCAATCCGCTTTCTATTCACTCCCGAGCACATGAATATCGCACCAGCCATAAAGCCCCAAAGAAATCGTGCCCCTCGGAAAGGAGGGGCACGGGATTTTGACTTAGGAGGTTGCACACTGTGGTTTGGAGTAACCACATTTATCGGCAGGGGATACCGATAAGGAGTTGCAAATGTATAGTGCAAAGTATGTGCCAAAAGCAGGATTTTCATATATCCCTATATAGCAGTATATTATGAAGTGTCCCCCAAGCGGGGGGTTTAAGATGTGTGGAACTAAAGTGTTGATTTGTGGATACTTTTCCACAAACCCAGGACGCAGGAATGCCTTGACAGATAGATAGTTCTCAGTATTTGGTTTTCAAAACTATCGTGGATCGCGGTAGAGATAAAGGGATTGGAAATGAGCAAATGTAAGCATAGATATTTGGTAAGCGGTGGGGCCGGATTCATTGGCTCACATCTGTGCGAAGCCCTCTTAGAGACGGGCTCCGAAGTGATCTGTCTGGATAATCTGAGCGATTTTTACGATCCCCGGATCAAGCTGGCAAATCTGCATACTCTGCTACCCCGGAAAGGTTTCAGCTTCATCAAAGCCGATATCCGGGATACTGATGCGCTACAAAGCATCTTCTCTTCAAACTCCATAGACATGCTCGTGCACATTGCCGCCATGGCAGGAGTGCGTCCCTCCATCGAGAATCCCCGCCTCTACTACGATGTAAACCTGATGGGCACTCAAAAGCTTCTGGAAATGTGTCGCCGGCACGGCGTCAAAAAGCTCGTGTTCGCTTCCTCTTCATCGGTTTATGGCAACAACTGTGTTCCCTTTTCGGAAGCCGATCCGGTGGATAATCCCATCTCGCCTTATGCTGCAAGCAAAAAGGCTGCTGAGCTGATGTGCCACACCTGGTATCATCTTTACGATATCTCAACTATTTGCTTGAGATTCTTCACAGTATATGGCCCCCGGCAAAGGCCGGATCTGGCTATCCATAAGTTTGCCCGGGATATTCTGGCAGATAAAACTATCACACTGTTTGGCGATGGAAGCAGCTCCCGTGATTACACCTATGTAAAAGACATCATCGCCGGAGTATCAGCTGCTGTCGATCGCCTCCATGCATCGGAAACAAAGCTCTATGAAATATACAACTTAGGCAATGCTGAACCAATCTCGCTGATAGATATGGTTAGCGCTCTGGAACAGGTATTGGGCAAAAAGGCGAAGTTGCGGCATAAAGCCATGCAGGCAGGGGATGTAGAACGCACTTTTGCGGATATCAGCAAAGCCGGGGAATTCCTGAACTATGCACCATCCACTCCATTTATGGAAGGGCTGCAGAACTTTGTAGACTGGCTGGTAACCACGAAAGACTAAAACCACGAAAGACTAAAACCACGAAAAGCACGAAAAGCACGAAAAGACACGAAAGATATGGGAAGAATATATAATCAGAAAAAATATGTGTTAGATCACGAATCTCTCGATATGAACTTTGGGGTGGGATTGGAAGTTCACTAACAAACCAAGATTCATCCGGGTTATTTTTGGGTAGTTCATAAGCTGGGCTCTGTGGATTGGGTTAAGCTCAGATACAGCTTTAATCTCAACTATTATCTTATCGTAGCAAATAAAATCCAGCTTGTAAGTGTGAGTAATCGCTTCATTTTTGTATCAGATAGTAAGTTCCGGCTGGGCAGCGTATGGTATTCCCAGACTGCTAAATTCCTTACATAGACACTCTTGATAAACAGCCTTCAGAAAACCGGGCCCTAATTCTTTATACACTTCAAAGATAGCTCCGGAGATCTTATAAGATTCATCTTTATAGACAATTTTTTCCATAATTGCCAAACACCTCTTTCATAATTTACTCACTTATTAGGGCTCTTTAATGATTTTTCGTGTATTTCGTGTATTTCGTGTATTTCGTGGTTTAATTATTTCGTGTATTTTCGTGTATTTCGTGGTTAAATAAATCATTCGTGGTTTATAACGCAGCGGATCACCCAGCTTGCTGCCATCAACCCCATCATCGCCGGCATATAGCTGATGCTACCGATTCTCTGCCGCTGTCTGCCTCTTTCGATTATGATCTCATCGTCACTTTCCACCTCATCGATGATATCCAAGGCCAATTCCGAAGAATACACACAGGGAAAATCCAGCCTTACTCCTCTGCGCCTGAGGAACTTGCGAACTCTGCGGGCCAGCGGGCAATTGATGCTTTTGCTGATCTTATCCAGATGGATCTTCCCGGGATCAACTCGGTTCCCCGCCCCCATCACCGAGATAAAGCGCCTGCCGCTTTTTGCCAGATCCTCCAGAAGCCCGATCTTTGGTCCCAAGCTATCGATGGCGTCGATCACATAATCTGCCTCAGCGGTCAGTTCAGCCCTGTTTTCCGCATCCAGAAACACTTGATGGCATACAACATGCGCCTCATCGTTGATCGCCAGTATGCGCTCTTTCATCAGCTCGGTTTTTGGTTTACCGATGCTGTCCCGAATTGCCAGCAATTGCCGGTTCAAATTGCTGGGACCCACTGTGTCAAAATCTATCAGAATGAAATGTCCGATTCCAGCTCTGGCAAGGGCTTCAACCGCGTAAGAGCCTACTCCGCCCAAGCCGGCGATGCATACGCTGCTTTGTTTCAGATGCTCCAGCGCTTTGCTGCCGATCAAGAGTTCTGTGCGGGAAAAATCCGTCATAAGTCACATCCGGTCAAGAGCTTGTAGTTAAAAGCCTGCACCCGGATCAGCTCCCGGAGGTCGATCCCGGATAGTTCTGCGCAATGACGGATCACATTGATAAGGCGCAACAAAGGATTGCGCTCGCCTTCACGCACATAATAGCGGGTGATATCCGTTTCAAAGAGATATCTTCCCCCTGCCAGCATGGCATCCAGGAGCTCCCGCTTGTCCTGCCGCAAAATGCGCTCGCTGATAGTATAACAGCAGTCCGTCTTACATAGATTTGTGAATGCTTCCACACTCCCCGCATAACCGTGTAAAAGATAGCGAAGAGGGTACTGGCACAGCATCTCGTATGCCTCCTGCTGGTGCCCCACGATGTGCAGCACCACCGGCAACCGATATTCTGCTGCCAGCTCCAGTTGGCTTTCAAAAGTCTGCCGCATCTGCCGTTTATCCGGATTGCCTTTGTCCAGCCCTATCTCCCCAATTGCCCAGATAGCCCCATCCTCACACAGTTTGCGGATGTCGTCGAGCTCCAGATCGCAAGCATCAAAAAAGGGGTGAATCCCCGCGCTAAAAAGCAGCTTTATACCCTCGATACTCGCAATCCGGGGATACTCTGCAAGATCCGCTTTGGAGAGAGCCGCGGATAGATAGTGCGTGATGCCACAGGAGGCGGCTTCTTTTAACAGCGGTCTCAAGGGCATCAGTTGCTCCAGGTTTGCCAAGTGGCAATGGGCATCACAAGGCTTCATATACTCAACTCCGGCAATAGCTTTGTGATGTGCCCGGCTACTCGTTTTCCCGCTCTGCCATCCAGGGCATCAAAGAAAATGGCATTTGCCTTTTGGCGCTGTAAGGCATGTTCATCCGGATGCTCTAAAGCGCGTTCAATAGCAGGCATCAGATCCTCAAAACTCTCTATTTGAATGCTGATGTCGGCTATGATGTCATACACTTCCACCACCGATCGCCGTGCGGCAGGTATATGCCAACTGATCATCGGCTTGTCCAGAGCGCAGATTTCAGCGATGATGGAGGATGTATCCACTATGCAGACTTCCATATCCGGGATGTAGTTCAAGGGATTGTCTTCGATGAAAGTGATCCCTTCCATCTCCCGCAAACGCCTGATGTAGTCCGGATTTGTCCAGGGATGCACGCTCACGGCGATCTGATATATCCCCGCCAGCTCCGGCAGACGCTCAATCCAGCGTTCGATGCCGCTCATGCCGCTGCTGTCGTAGGTGGCGGTGAAGAGCAGCTTTGGCTTTGCTCCCGGTTTTTTTGGCACATTTTTTGGGGGCAGATATGGATCCAATTTGGGATAACCGCCCACTTCACCGCAGCGCACACCAATCTCGATGGCATTGTCCAGATCTTTCTGAGAGCTGAACATATAGAGGCTGAAGGGCCGGTAGTTCTTTGAGGAAGTACGGCGTTTAAAATGGTATGCGCCGTGCATCATCCCTATCTTGATTACGCCATTGCAAGGAAACTTGTGCGGGGAGACCCGGCACATGATGACCGCCTTGGGGTACACCGGAAGTCTGCGCGCGTGTATGCCTTTTGCTTTCAGATAGCGCCAGGTATCAGCTTTGTCCGTTACAATCGAGATGTTTTTCAGATGTTTCTGTACCGGCTGCCAGATCTCCAGATCTACCAGAGTATGGCAATAGAAGACGGTTGCATCCCGCTTTTTCAGTATGTTCAAGACATGCCAGACGGCGCTGTAAAGGGGTTTGAGCAGGTAGTATGAAAAGACCATTATGCGTTTAAGAATTGCCCCAGAGCGGCTGCCAACATTTCTTCGAAGCTCTCGTGCTTTTCCCGGAAGCGCCACTCTCCATTATCCAAAACGTAATAGCCTTTACCGCGCACTATTATGTTGATTCCAAAGTGCTGCGCCTGATACTCAAAGAGGTAGATGTTCCCTGAGGCATCCTCACCCAAATCCACCGATAAACATGGTGCCTTGAAGCGTTTATAGAGGCTGTGTGCCATATCCAGTTCGGGCCGGGGATTTTCGATGTTGAAATCAAAGAGTTTTGCCCCACTGGCCCTGAAATCTCCGGCTTTGGTGTGCCGCTTGCTGATGAAATATTTGTCGCCCAATACAATCACCCGATAGTCAAAGCTTAGTCCGGGCACATATTCCTGAAGGATGAAAGGGATATCGGGAGTCATGTAGTCCTGATACTGCAGCGCGTCTTTATATAGATCATAATTCGGATATCCGGGTATGCTTTTGTGTTTGCGCAGATTCTTTCGCCGCCAATAATCCAGCTTTTGCCCCCAAGATACTCTCGGTTCATGCTTGGTAAGCTCTTTCAAGATGTCGTCTTTGCTGTTCACCAGAGCGACACCGGTGCTGTTAGAACCGGTTAAGGTCTTGAACACCAAGGGGAATTTCAGGTCATAATGTTGCATTTCCCGCTTGCTGCTAAAGAAATGATAGTCCAAACTGTGGATGCCCATATCGCGTTTCAAAAGCTCCTGCCAGCCTTTGTTTTCATGACAGTAAAAGAGATCAAAGGAAGGCAGCAGAGTATTGCCTTTACGCTGTAGATACAAGAGGCAATCACGAATGTATGGCCTCAGGTTTTCGCGATGACTGAAGCTGTAATACACTAGGCTGTCACGTATCTCAACCGCGCCATTGACCACTTCATGGAAATCGTGTTTACGCACTTCAAAACCCAGGCTTTGCAGTTCCTTGATGAAGGCATCAGTATCGATGCTGACCCAAGGCTTTCGCGTCTGACCGATAAAATCGTCGTATCCCGTTAATACATATATCTCTCTCATTATTCATCCATATAGCCAGTAATTCTGTTTAAAGTATCTTGGGGCAATATCTGTCTCATGCAATTGTGATGCTTCAAAGGACATTTTTGTGGGCCATGACTGCTGCAGGGACGGCAATCCAGATTCGTCTCGAACACTACGTCCTTTTCCCGGTAAGGATAGTAGCCGATGCGTTGCACGGTTGGCCCAAAGAAGGCAAACACTCTCACCCGCATGGCGTTGGCGATGTGCAGGGCACCACTATCGTTACAGATCATTGCCTCACAGCGGGATATCGCAGCTGCGCTCTGCAGCAGATTGGTCTTTCCTGTCAGATTTAGCAGATGATGATTTGAGACACTGTCCTCAATGCGATCGCACTTCTCTTTATCATCCGGACCGCCGATGATCACGATCCCAAAGCCCTGCTCCAAAAAGCCGCGAACCAAGTGCTCGTAGTATTCAAGCGGCCAGCATTTGGTAGCCCACATCGATCCGGGCGCAATGGCAAGAACTCGCAGTCCCGCCAGAGGAAGCATCAATTCATCGCTGTATCGATAATCTTCCGCAGAGGGAAACAGCTCGCTTTGCATGTCAAAGCTTCTATTTGTTAGCAATTTCAGCAGGCTCAAGTTTTTATTGATCTTGTGTATCCCTTTGGGATGCGCTGTTTTCAATGTCAGCAGCCGGGGCATTGTCCCGCGGTCAAAGCCCAGGCGAACCGGGATTCGGGCCAGATACAGCAGCAGATGCGTCCTGCCGGAACTGTGCGGGGAAATCGCCATCTCATAATCCATTGCTTTTAGCTGTCGCACCATCTGCGCCATACTTTTCAGCGGAGATTTACGTTTGGGATACACCAGCACCCGGCTCAGATGAGGGTTATTTTCCAGAAGCTTTGCCGCCCCGGGTACCACCAGAACGTCGATCTCTGCCTCCGGATACAGCTCGCTTACTGCCCGGATCAGTGGCGTTACCAAAATCACATCGCCGATGAAGGCGGTTTGTACGATCAAGATTCTTTTCATAGCAGCTTTTTATACAATTCCAGATTCATTTGTGTCATCCGCTCTTTGCTGAAGTGCTTTCCCCGGCTCAGCGCGCCCTCGCCCAGCCTTTTCCTCAAATCAGGATCCTCTGCCAGCTTCAGCATCGCCTCTGCCAAAGCCTCGGGATTACGCTTCTCTACCAGTAACCCGCTGATGCCGGGCTCGATCATCTCCGGAATGCCACCGGCTTTTGTACCGATTATTGGCAATCCCACACTCATCGCGTCCAACACAGAAGTTCCCAGCCCTTCCTTTTTGGACGCCAGCACAAAGATGTCGAATGCCTTCAAAAAGCCACCAACCTCTTTTTGCATACCGGCAAAGCAGATCTTGTCGCCTATGCCCAGTTCTTGCGCCAATTCTTTCATGACCGGCAGTCTTTCACCATCGCCCACCGCCATAAAGTGCAGCTTGGGATTCCGAGAAAGCGCTTTTGCTGCGGCGCGAATATAGTTCTGATAGTCTTTATGGAAAACGAAAGCGGCAATAGTGCCGATCAAAACGCTATCCGGTGGAATCTGCCATTTCTCCCTGAAATCAACAGGCACCCGGTCATTTCCAAAACGATGGACATCTACCCCACTGTGGATCAGATGTATTTTCTGAGCTGCCACGCCATCGTTCAAAAGTACTCTGCGGATATTTTCGGAGATCGCCACCACAGCGTCTGTGGCTCTCCCCATATATTTGAAGCGGGACAAGAGATTGGTGGATACAGGAAAATCTACTCTGCGCGCCGCCACGATCTTTATGGATGGAATAAAGAGCTTTGCCAGGATGCCCCAGCCCAGAGCGTGAGAGCTGTGCAGATGCAGGATGTTGATATGCTCTGCCCAAGCGTAGCATGCCAAACGAAACGCGGCAAAGACATCAAGCTCTCCCAAAAAAGACAAAGGTTTTACCGGCAAGCCATCCCGGTTCAACCGTGCTTGCATCTCAGCACCCTTGCGGCACACAAAATCGCTGTGAACGCCCAATTCGCACAAGCCTTGATGCAGATAGTATGCCTGCTGCTGACCTCCCCGCCAACCGCGTTCAGTATCTACGTGCAATACTCGAATTTCTTTCATTGGCGATATTTGTGCCATATTCCCCGGGCAGAATTTTTGCATAATAGATAGCCATGATAGCCATCTAGAAAACCCAGCTTCAGAATATACATCTTCACAAACTTATGTGTAGCCCTCAGTGCTGCTGACAGCATATTCTCACGAGGAGCATGCGCCAGAGCGCCATACAGTTTCATCTTTTTGAGATGACTTTCCACCGTGGGATAGGTGAGATGATGAATCAGGGCTTTGCAGGTGGCCCGTTCCTGACTCACCCTGATCCCTTCATGCACCGGCAAGTCGTTGAATCCGCCAAATTTGCGGTTAAAAAGCCGCAAGGGCGCGTCATTTTGCCAGCCGCAAAAGCGGATAGCTTTGCCCAGGTAGTAACTGCGGCGTTTGATGTGCCAGGCCTTAGCCTCAAAATCCCGCTTTCGCAAAGCGATCAGTTCTTCTATCAATTCCGGACTCAGGCGTTCATCGGCATCAATGGAAAGTATCCAGTCATTTGCTGCCAGGCTTACCGCGTGTCCTTTGGCTTTTCCAAAACCTTCCCAGCATTCCAGTCTCGCTACTTTTGCTCCCATGGCCTCCGCTGTGGGCAGCGTATCGTCTGTGCTCCCAGTATCCAATACCAATATCTCATCCGCCCAAGTTAATGTCTTCAGGCAATCGGAGATATTGCTGCTTTCATTTTTGGTAATGAGTACTGCGGAAAGCTGTGTCAAAGCTAATCCCCCATATCTACAAAGAGATCCTGACGTGAATTGTCCAGGCCCTTTTCGCAGTAGAAACTTGTCCCGGTGATGCGCTGTGCCATCTTCCTGGCATGTTCCTTGTTGCGTCTTTCGCCCCGGGCATTATAGGGCTCATGATACAGATGCAAAGGAAAATGCTCTTTTACGAAGTTATAACCTACTTTCCCGCTGGCTCTCAGCCTCTTTCCAAGGTTATCGTCTTCATTGCCCCAGCCCACAAAGCTTTCATCAAAGCCGTTTACCCGCTCAAAATCGCTTTTGAACATGGCAGATACGCCGCTCCGCAATTTCACGCCCTTGCAAAAGGGCAATCGCAGGGAAGCAGTGAAGTAATAGAAGAAGTCTTTGCGGGCTTGACTGCAGATCTTTTTGTACTGGGCTTCAGTCACGATTTCTTTGTAGTCCACACCCACGAGCTCGCGTGCCAATAGCTGTCCGCTCTGCTTCTGACTGAGGCGTACGGGATAGCCGCTGAGGAATCTTCCCGGCTTCAGCGCTTCCAAAATGCTTTGCAGATACAACGGGGGGACAACGATATCCTGATCCAAAAACACGATGATATCGCCACCGGATACCGATGCACCGTTGTTACGTACCCGTGCCGCTCTGAAATCCTCATGATCCTGGCGCACATAGTGCGCTTTACCGGCAAATTTTTTCCGAAACTCTTGTAAAAGCGTCCGGGGATCATCGCTGGAGCCATCATCGCTAAGTATCACTTCATAGGGCAAAACAGTTTGCTGCAATATGGATTCAAAACACTTCTGTAGCAAGTTCAGATGGTTGTATACCGTGATCACAATGCTGATCTTTGATTGCAAAATGCCGGTTTTTGTGCTCATCGTTTCAGTTCTATATAGTTTTTGAAAGTTCCGACGGGTCCGGTGATCTTTTCCAATAGCGAGAGCAGGCGGATGCCGGGCTTCTCGTGTTTATGAGGCTGTCTGCCGGGGTTTGGTTTACCCTTGTATTGCAACTTATCCGCCCAATCGAAACGGGAGATCATATCCATCATCACTGCGGGATGGCTCTCGTCGAAAGTTTTCAGTCTGTCCAGCGGTCCATAGTCAAAATATTGTGGCACGGCAGAATAATGTGCTTCCGCTCTGGCTTTGCCCCAATGCACGCTATCCAGAGCGCGGCGTTTGTTCTGCATCAGATGTGGTGGGCGCACCCAACCGTAATGATAGATGTAGGCATCCACTTTGGCCACCCTCAGTTTGCGGGTGCCGGTTTCCTGGCGCGGATTGTCGTAATGTTCGAACCAGCGGAAGGATTGTGCGCTTTGGTAGGAATGGATGTTGGGCAGATTGCGCACGATGCGGATCTCCCACGGGTACCAGCCATGCCCGCCCTGATAGTGCTTGTAGTCTCCCCAGAAGTGTTTGTAGCTAAAGAGCAGCCCTTCCACTTCGGAATCCGGGAGTAGTTCTTCACACCTAGCTTTGATAGTAGGGAGATATTTTTCATGAACTACTTCGTCTGCTTGCACATAAAAGAGCCAATCCCCACTGCAGGCCTTCATGGCGATATCGGTCTGATAGCTGTTGATCATACCCCGGTGGCAATACTTTTCTTCCCACACGGTGTCGATGATGCGGAGCTTGGGATCATTGATGGCGGCGATCAATTCGCGGGTATGGTCATCTTCATCGCCCTTCCCCACCGCCACCACAAATTCGTCGCAAATGGGCAGGATGGATTTGATGGCTTCGGCGCTGGGATAATACAATTTCTCGCCGTTTCTTACAAAAGAGAATCCGCTAATCTTCACATGGTCTCCTATTGGTTAAATTGCAGATTGTACAGGGTTTGATAGCGTTCGCTGGTGGCCAGCAGCTCTTCATGATTGCCTATTCCGGTTATCTGACCGCCTTCCAGCACCACAATCGTATCGGCCGTGAGGATGGTGGAGAGCCTGTGCGCGATCAGGATCACGGTACGGTTCCGGGTGGCTTCATCGATGGCATCTTGCACCATGCGTTCGCTCTCGGTATCCAGCGCGCTGGTGGCTTCATCGAAGATCAATATAGGGGGATTCCCCACGATGGCACGGGCGATACACAGCCTTTGCCTTTGACCGCCGGAGAGGTTCAAGCCTTTTATATCCAGCATTTGCTCATATTTATCCGGGAAAGTCTCGATGAATTCATCCGCGTGAGCGATTTTGGCAGCACTGCGGATATCGGCAGCGCTCAGCTCCTTTTTACTGCCGTAAGCGATGTTTTCCAGCACGGTCTTCGTGAAGAGCACACTATCCTGCGTAACCACGCCAAAGAGATTGCGCAGGTCGTCCAGCTTGATCTGACGCACGTCGATGCCATCCAGCAGAATAGAGCCTTCTTTCACATCATAGAGGCGGTTAATAAGGTTCGTGACCGTGGTTTTCCCGCCTCCGCTGGCACCCACAAAGGCAATTTTCTTGCCCTTGGGAATCTTTAGATTCAGCTTGTGGATCACTGGCTTGCCCGGCTTGTACCAAAAGCTGACATCCCGAAACTCGATGGAATCGGTAAAATCGGTCTTACTTACGGCATTCGCATCGTCCTGTATGTTGGATTCCTGGTTTAAAACCAGCGCGATGCGATCCAGCGAAACCGTCGCTTTTTTGATCTCGGTATAAAGCTGGGTGATGCTCTTCATGGGGTGCAACATGGAAAATACGGCAAATAGAAAGGCGGTAAAATCCCCCAGCGAAAAATTCCCCCCGGGATCCAGGATCATGCCGCCACCGATGATCACCACCACCACACCGGTTATCGCGGAATTCAGCTCCGAGAGCGGCACATTCATGGCGCTATAGATCTGCGCTTTCTGCCACAACTTCTGGTGCCGGTTGTTGATCTTGCGAAAGGCTTTGTATTCTTCATCCTCTCTGCGAAAGGCTTTCACGATCTTGATGCTGTTCAACACCTCTTCCACCGCGCTAAACATCGCCGATATCTGGTTTTGGATGCGGCGAGAGTATTTCTTGATCTTTTTCCCCAAAAACCCAATGGTGAAAGTGAGCAGTGGCACCACCAGGATGCTATAGGCAAAGAGCTTGGGATTCAAATAGATGGCGATGTACATATATACTATCACCGTGCTGAGATCGCGAATGCTGTTGAAAGTGGCAAAGATGAATTGATTGGAGACTATTTCCACATCGTTCACCATTCGCACAATGGCGTCGCCCACCTGATTCTTTCCGTAAAACTCCAGGCTTTGATTTAGATAACGGTGAAACATATGCCCGCGCATATCACGGATCGTTCTGCCCCGCAGCAATACAAAGAAACTGCGATTGGCAAAATAGGCCAGATTCTTCAGTACTATGACGATCACAATGAATAGGCAAAGCAGATACAGCAAAGAGAGGGAATCGCTGTACATCATCACTTCTTTCAGATCTTCCCACAAGGGCGCCAGTTCCTTTAACGATGATATCTGCCAGACGGATCCTTCTGTGGCAAAGAACTCCGCTACTGCAGCCTTTATCGCGCTGAATACCTGAGGGGCATTATGATAGATCAGCTCCGGTTTATTGGGGTTGAATACAAAATCGAAAAGCGGGATAAGAGCCGTGATGCTGACACCGCTGAAGAGAGCATACAAAGCCATAGAAACCAAACCGGCGAGGATATATGGCCAATAGCGAAACATCATCCTGTAGAGCAGGATCAAATTTCCGCTTCGTTTTCCGCTGTGTTCTTTCTTATCCATAACGTACCAATAAAAAAAGCCAGCAAATGCTGGCAAGGAAAAAAGTGGCACGCCCTAAGGGATTCGAACCCCTAACCTTCTGATCCGTAGTCAGATGCTCTATCCAATTGAGCCAAGGGCGCGCATCGTTTCGTCATCTTTTTCTACAACGTCTTTTCTGTCAATAAAAAAAACATCCAGCGTTACTCATTGCGCGCAAGCACCGCAATTCCACGCAGCAATGCGAAGTAAGCAATCGCCTCTCCATTATGCTTATCATTCCCCTCAGTCTTGTCCGTTTGTCCGGTTTCTATAATCAATTATCAATTGCGCTTTAGCGCATATTCCCCTTGTATTATTCACAATATTGGTTAAACTATGTAGATTGATTACATGAAAATAAAGGAGTAACAAATGACAAATACAATGCAACTTACTATCCTGATGGTGCTTATGCTGTCCTTCGTATCAGCATACGCCATTGAACACACTGTGGGGATCCGGGGTGGAGCTACCATGCCCTTTTTTGATATCGACGACGATGCCAAGACCAAATTGATGGGCGGCATCAGCTACGAAGCCTGGTTGAAAGACTATCTCAGCCTCGGTATCAGCCCATATTATACCGGTATGGAAGCCGGGGATAATCTCCTCAAGTACAAAACAAGCGTGATCGGAGCCGATATCAACGCGAAATTCCGCCCGGTCAAGAAGTTTGCCCTGAACTATCCGGAAAAAACCATCCGCCGCATATCACCATTTGTGAATTTGGGTATTGGATTGGCAAACTACAGCTCAGAAGCCAGTGCAGGCGCTGAATGGCTCAGTAATGACGAAAGCAATACCGCGTTTGTGGCTCCCAGCGCCGGATTGGGAGTTTCTTTTCTCACAAAGTGGGACGTGAACGTGGATTTGGGTGCGCAGTTCGTCCATCCTTTTGATGACAATTTTGACCAGATCGAAACCAAGGCCAACGATTCTTATCTAATGCCATATCTGGGAATCGGTTACACCTTTGGCGGCAAGAAAGCCAAGGAAGTGGCAGATAAATTCGTAAAACGGCATCTTCTGCGCGATCAGATCAGCATGGAGCGGGATTTCACCCTTAATTCCGTGCAATTCGAAATCGGCAGTGCAAATCTCACCAAAGACGCTGAACTTAGTCTGGACCAAGTGGCCGCGGAAATGAAGAAAAACCCTGAGGTAGAGGTGGCTATTCATGGTCATACAGACAACACCGGCAGCAAAGAATTGAATGATGCGCTATCTCTCAGACGCGCCGATTCCGTGAAAGAATACCTGGTAAAACAAGGCATTGAAAGTGAAAGAATCAGCACCCAGGGTTTTGGTTTTTCCATGCCTATCGCCGACAACAACACCGAAGCAGGCAGAGCTGAAAACCGTCGCATCGAATTCGTGATCAAAAACGCGAAATCGAAATAGGCATCTCACTTTGCAATAACGATTCAGGTGTAGCCTTACTGCTCCTCGGCCCTGCAAAAGAGGGTTGGGGAGCATTTTTTTACTGCTTCTACAGGAGGCATGAATATAAATCAAAGCCTTGAAGATATTGAACCCGCTGCTCTTCCTCGCTTTTCTGATCACGGTTGTGGCGATGATACTCTACAAAGTGCCCGGAAGATATCAATACGATGCAGATACAGTGGGCCGGCTACACGAAATCTCCGGAATCGTATTCGTCTCCCGGCGCCTCTCCTGAGGCGTCAATTATGCGGCTGAAAGCCGTACCCACACTAGCCCACAAAATGGCTACGCAATTTTGCGGGGACCCCAGTCTCCGGCATGCTTGTGTATCTCGTTTCTTTCACCCCACAAAATAGCAGCGCAATTTTGCGGGGGCCCCGATCTTTTACCCCCCAAAAAAAACAGACAAA
>DHSO01000033.1:0-211 GCA_002410505.1 Cloacimonetes bacterium UBA5284
AACGCGCCAGAGGCGCGAGATACACCAGCCAAACAGAACTGATAAACCTTGAACGTGCCGGAGGCAGGAGCTTTAGATTGGCAGATTGCAGAATTGGTCGCAGAGACCCTTTGGGATGGCAAGATGTTCTCTACCTCACAAAATGGCTACGCAATTTTGCGGGGGCCCCAGTCTCCGGGATGCTGGAGTATCTCGTGCCTCCGGCACGTTC
>DHSO01000033.1:602-21549 GCA_002410505.1 Cloacimonetes bacterium UBA5284
AGGCGTCAATCCTAATAAAAGCGGAGCATCCACCGACGCGTAAACGTCGCCAACTAAGCACTAAGAACTACGAACTAGTGCACCGCGAGCGTCAGCGAGCAGAGTCCCATCGGGACGATAGTTTAGATAGTTTCGATAGTCACGAAACGGCTTGAGTGCCGTAGGCACGACAGTTTAGATTCCCTGCAGTACCACCATTATCACTCTATACCGCAAAGCTTTATGCCGCTATAGACCACTAAAACCAAAGGAATCACCTGATTTCACCCTGCCTTATCGCCGTTCATCACTTCTTAATCAAGCGTTAATCAAGCGTTAATTATTAACGCTTGATTAACGCTTGATGACCACTTGATTAACACTGTTTACAGAGCTGACAGTGAGATTGGGAATTTTGTCTTCTGATTTCTGATTTTTTCCGATTATGTCTGATTTTGGTCCATAATCATGATCGGGTAATGACCCACAGTTATGATCCACAGTAATGATAATCCATTGTATGTTGTTAACCGGATATCCTGCTGATACTTTGATGAGCAGTATTGTGCCAAAATTATCTGACTCTGAAGCATTGGAATTTTTCACCTTTTGGGATCCTCGTCCTTATCACCGGTCTATGTTTTGGGCGAGTGTAAGCCGCGCAAATCTTTGAAAGCCGGGAGTTCAAGCAAGAAATGGGTCAAATTGCCGCCGATTTTCTTCTTGCTATTCAGATAATGCTTGCTTGCATATAGATCCAAGCCAATTTTAAAGGTAGCTCTGCACAGAGAATTACATTGACATAAAGAGCGAATCTAAAAGCTTGGAAAAAAAACTATTTTACGTAGCAGTACAAAAGGAGTACACATGCCGTATATTTCTAATACTGATAGAGATAGACGGGAGATGTTTGCCAAAATAGGTGTCCAAAGTTTTGACGAACTTATCCGGGCTATTCCTGAAAAATTCCGCCTGAAAGGTGGTTTAAAACTGGATAAAGCGCTATCTGAAATGGAGATAACGCAGAAGATTAAAAGCCAAACCTGCAATAATGTTTGCGCGCAAAGTGCCAATTCATTCCTTGGTGCGGGCGTCTATGATCATTTTATCCCTGCCGCGGTGGACAGCATTGTTTCCCGTCCGGAGTTCTATACCGCTTACACGCCATATCAGGCTGAAGTAAGCCAGGGCACACTGCAATTTATATATGAGTATCAGACCATGATTTGCGAACTTACCGGCATGGAGATTGCCAATGCTTCGATGTATGACGGAGCCAGCGCTATAGCCGAAGCCATTTTGATGGCGGTTCGCAAAAATAAACTGGAAAAAGCCTTATTGCCCGCTACACTGAATCCTGAATATGTGAAAGTGATCAAGGCCTATACCGAGGGTGTAGGAGTAGAATTGCTTACTATTCCCGGCAAAGACGGCGTTGTCGACCTTTCTGCCATGCGGCAGATGCTGGACGGCAGTGTGGGTTCTGTAGTGATGCAGAGTCCAAACTTTTTTGGAAACATCGAAGACGCCAAGATGATCTCAGACATTGTCCATGCGCAAGAAAAATGCTTGATGATCGCAGCGGTTGATCCGATTTCCCTGGCAATACTGAATTCTCCCTCCGAGTATGACGCGGATATAGTTGTCGGCGAAGGTCAGGCCCTGGGCAACAGCATGTATATGGGTGGCCCGCTCTTTGGGTTCTTTGCCACAAAGCTGGATATGAGCCGTCTGATGCCCGGCAGAATCGTGGGTGGCACACTGGACAAAGAAGGCAATCGCGCTTATGCCCTCACTCTTCAAGCCCGTGAACAGCATATCCGCAGGGCGAAAGCAACTTCAAACATTTGCTCCAACCAATCCTTGTGCACTCTCGCTGCGACGGTGTATATGAGCCTGATGGGGCGCGAGGGTTTGCGCGAAGCAGCCATTCAAAGCACTCAGAAAGCTCACTATCTGGCCGCTGAACTGAGCAAGATCGATGGCATAATGTTGAAACATCCTGCAGCGACCTTCTTCAAAGAATTTGTGATCTCTACTCCCATTGCGGCACAAAGCATCATCGAAAAGATGTTGCCTCGCGGCATTTATGCGGGGGTGGAATTGGGGAAAAACGAACTGATGCTGGCAGTTACAGAGAAAAAGACGAAGGCAGAGATTGATGACTTTGTAAAAGCGATGCAGGAGGTGTGTAATGCCTAAGACTGTTTTTGAATATTCATCTGCCGGGCGCAAGGGCGTGAGCCTGCCATCTCGCGAGATCGATACACCCTTAGACAGCCTGATTCCCACCAAATTTCACCGGGCAAAAACAGCCCGTTTGCCGGAACTGAGCGAATTGGACGTGATGCGTCACTACATAAAGCTATCGCAGCAAAACCACTTCATTGAAAAAGGCTTGTATCCACTGGGTAGCTGCACAATGAAGTACAATCCCAAGATACACGAAAGTCTGGCGCGTCACACTTGTTTTGCAAACATCCATCCCTATCAGCATGAGAGCACTTTGCAGGGTGCTTTGGAATTGCTGTATGAATTGCAGGAAGATCTGGCAGAGATATCCGGTATGGCAAAAGTGACTTTGCAACCCGTTGCCGGTGCGCAGGGTGAATTTACCGGAATCAAGATAATTGCTGCTTACCACAAGGCCAAAGGCAACACTCACAAAACCAAAATCATTATCCCGGATAGCGCGCATGGCACCAATCCCGCCACCTGTCATTTGGTTGGCTTTGATGTGGTAGAGCTGAAGTCCAATGCCGAGGGCCGTTGCGATATAGCCCGTTTACGAGAATTGGTAGATGAAAACACTGCCGGATTTATGCTAACCAATCCCAATACTTTGGGTCTGTTTGAGACTCAGATCGAAGAGATTGCCGAGATTATGCACAGCGTGGACGCGCTGATCTATATGGACGGTGCGAATCTGAATGCGCTACTGGGCATAGTCCAGCCCGGTAAGATCGGTTTTGACATCATGCATTTCAATCTGCACAAGACCTTTTCCACTCCTCATGGTGGGGGGGGGCCCGGTGCCGGCCCGGTGGGCGTAGTGGAAAGATTGATTCCCTATCTGCCGGTTCCCACTATTAGTAAGGATGACGCCGGTTATCATCTGGATTACGCCCACGAAAGCACGTCGATAGGGAAAGTACACACTTTCTACGGGAATTTTGCCGTATTGCTTCGTGCCTACATCTACATCAAGATGTTGGGAGCGGAAGGTTTGCGCAGAGTAAGTGAAAACGCCATTATCAATGCCAACTATCTGATGGCGATCTTAAAAGATTATTACCACATTCAACATCAGGAATACTGCATGCATGAGTTTGTGGCAGATGGAACCAGACAGAAAAAAGAACATGGAGTATCCACTCTGGATATTGCCAAGCGTCTGTTGGATAAGGGTTTTCATGCCCCAACCGTGTATTTCCCGCTGATCATTCCGGAAGCGATGATGATTGAGCCAACCGAGAGCGAAAGCTTGGAATCTCTGAACGCTTTTGCTCATGCAATGATAGAAATAGCGCAGGAAACTGAGCAAAATCCGGAATTACTACATGAAGCGCCTATCACTACTCCGGTGAGACGGGTAGACGATGTGCGCGCCGTGAAAGAACTCGATCCCATCTTCAAAATCGAGGAATAAATTTTACTAGGAGACCCAATGAAGAAACTATCAATAATTATCCTCGCACTTATCGTAGCAGCAGGAGTATACGCTCAAAATGTGAAACTGGGCTGGGTAAATACAGACCGCGTACTTGTCGACAGCAATGAAGCAGCGGAAATCGCCAGATTGTTCCAGCTTGATCGTCAGAACTGGAGCAACCAGATTCGTGCTCTGGATGAAGAAATCAAGCAAATGGAACGCGATTTTGAAATCCGCCGTCTATCGATCAGCGAAGCTAACAAGCGGGAGCTTCAAGGCCAGATTACCAGCAAGAAAGAAGAAGCCGGACGCTTGCTGGAAGAGTATTTTGGTGAAAACGGAAGAGCCGAACAGCGCTATCGTGAGCTTATCGATCCGCTCACCAAGAAGATTCACGACATCATTACCAAGATTGCTGAAGACGAAAAATATACCATGATCCTGGACGTGAGCATGGGTGTGGTACTCTATGCCGCTCCTTCCATCGATCTTACAGAACAGATTTTGCAGGAACTGAATAAAGATACTATCCAGCCCGGAGAGGATGCAGATAAGACCATCCCCGGCATGGAAGAAAGCAAAGATCCTTTTGCCGACAAGCCGATGGAAGGTTTTGGCGGCTTTACAGACGATTTTGGCGGTGACGAAAAGTTTGAGGACAAGAAGCCCTGATCATGAAGAAGTTTAGGCAACATATTGGTGCTCAGGAGGTAATCGCCGCTACCAAGGGCCAATGGGTAGGACCCAGGGAAATCAAGCTGGACAGTGTGTGTGAAGCCGGCGAAGCCTTGTCCGGTTCTGTGATCTTCTGCGAACAAGAACGTTTGGTGGAGATAGTAAAAGCATCTTCTGCGGGCTTGATCGTCACCAATGCGGAATATGCGGCACACTTCTCCGGAAGGAGCCTGCTGATCTGCGAAAAGCCATATTTCAGCTTTATGAGCCTGGTAGCTTTTTGGCTGAAACTGGATGCCGGAGAGCAGCTCTACTTTATTCATCCCAGCGCGATCATCGATCCCGGTGCTCGCTTTGAAGGTGAAGTGGCCATAGGTGCCTATACTGTAATTGGCGCGAATGTCACTCTGGGGAAGGGCGTCCGCATCGGCGCGGGGTGCCATATCGCAGAAAATTCCAGAATCGGTGCTTCCAGCGTGTTGCATGATGGAGTACATGTGTATTCCGATACCGAGATTGGGAAAAATTGTGAGATCCACAGCGGAGTAGTATTGGGAGCTGATGGTTTTGGCTATCTACTGCTCGAAGGCCGCCAGACCAAGATTCCTCAGGTGGGCAATGTGGTGATTCACGATGATGTGGAGATTGGCGCAAACAGCACCATCGACCGGGCCACATTGGGCTCTACCATCGTGGGCAAAGGTACCAAGATCGACAATCTGGTGCAGGTAGGCCACAATTGTGTGATCGGACAAAACAGTGTCCTTTGCGCTCAGGTCGGCCTGGCCGGTAGTACGATCGTGGGGGATTATGTGTATCTGGCCGGTCAGGTGGGCGCTGCGGGTCACATCAGCATCGGCGACAGAGCAATGATTGGCGCGCAGAGCGGTTTGGCCGGCAGTGTTCCTGCAGGAGCGCGTTTCTTTGGCACACCCGCTGCGGATGCTAATCATATGAAACGTGTATTTGTGGCACAAAAACACTTACCCGAGATGTTGCGGGATTATCAAAAAAGACTCAAGGAAGACAAGTAATGAGCGAATACAAACATACCATCGGTTCTGAGGTATCTTACACCGGGATCGGTCTGCACAGTGGTGAAATCTCCACAATTCGGTTCAAACCGGCAGCTTGTGATGATGGCATTGTGTTTATTAGAGTTGATCTGCCCGAGCATCCGGAAATTCCGGCTGATATCGACCATGTGGTGGATATCTCCCGGGGGACCACTATCGGAGTGGGGAATGCGACCGTGGGCACCATCGAGCATGTGCTCTCTGCCATCAAAGGCTTGAATCTGGACAATGTTCGCATCGAGATCGATGGTCCCGAAGCACCTGTGGCGGATGGCAGTCCCATCGTGTTTTTCAACCTTTTGAAACAAGCCGGAACCGTGCAACAGGACAGTGAGAGAGTCTATTTTGAGATTGAGGGACCCATCAGCTTTTCAGCTCCCAAAGAAAACGTGGATGTGGTAATCGTGCCCTCCAACGAATTGAAAGTAACTTTCATGATAGACTATAAACATCCCTATTTGGGCACTCAATATACCTGGTTGCCAAATATCGATGTGTATGAGAAAGAATTTGCCGGTGCCAGAACCTTTTGCTTCATCAAAGAGATCTTACAATTGAAGGAAATGGGACTCATCAAGGGTGGATCTTTGGAAAACGCACTAGTGATAGCGGAACCCGGCATCAACGAGGATGAACTGAAGCACTTGCAGGATGTATTTGGCTATCACGAAAAGGTGACGGTCTCCGATGAAGGAATCTTGAACAGCCATCCCTTGCGATATTATAATGAATTTGTGCGTCACAAAGTATGTGACCTTTTGGGCGATATCATGCTCTTGGGCGTGCCCATCAAGGGTCATATTCTGGCAGCCCGCAGTGGGCATAAAACCAATGTGGAGCTGGTAAAAAAGCTAAGGCAGATACAGAAGAAACAGGAACTGCAACAGATATATCAGAAAACCAAAAGCAAAGAAGTGGTTTTTGATATCAACGCCATTATGCGCATCATCCCGCATCGCTATCCCTTCCTTCTGGTAGATAAAATATTGGAATTTGTACCCGGTGAAAGCATCGTGGGCATGAAAAACGTAACTATAAACGAGCCCTTCTTTCAGGGGCATTTTCCCGGTCACCCCATCATGCCGGGTGTGCTGATTATCGAAGGAATGGCACAGGCGGGCGGCATTATGCTGCTGAATCAACTGGACAACCCGCAGGATTATGTGGCCTATTTCGCTTCCATCGACAACGTGAAATTCCGCAAACCGGTGATGCCCGGAGATACATTGCGCTACGAACTGAGCGTGATATCCTTGAAACGTTCGCTGGCCAAGATGCACGGAGATACCTATGTGAACGGGGAAAAGGTTGCAGAAGGCGACTTTATGGCAATGATTACGAAGAGGAATATATGAACAAGATACATCCCACAGCCATCATCAAAGAAGGAGCCAAAATCGGTGCCAACTGTGAGATCGGACCCTACTGTGTGATCGGTGAAAACGTCATCCTGGGGGATGACAACATTCTGCACAACAACGTAATACTGGATGGACATACCAGCATCGGAAAGGGAAACAAGATCTTTTCCTTCGCAGTCTTGGGGACAGACCCGCAAGACCTGAAATATGCCGGAGAACCGAGTCGGCTGAGAATTGGCGACTACAACACCATTCGGGAATTTGTAACCATCAATCGCAGTAATCAGATGCAGGAAGATACAGTGCTGGGCTCGAACAACCTGATCATGGAATATGTGCATATCGCGCACAATTGCCAGATCGGCAGCAATTGTATCATCGCCAATGTGGTCCAATTAGCGGGGCACGTGCATGTTCACGATTTTGCTACCATCGGCGGTGTAACGGCAGTACATCAATTTGTCCACATCGGAACTCAAGCCTTTGTGGGCGGTGCTTCCGCTATAAAGAAAGACATTGTGCCTTTCTCTCGCGGACAGGGCAATCCCTATCAGACTGTGGGCTTGAACAGCGTGGGTCTGATGCGCAAGGGTTTTTCCAATGAAGCAATTGCCGGCATCAAGGAGATATATAACCTGTTTTACCGCAGCAAACTGAATACATCACAGGCTTTGGAAAAGGTCGAAACTATGGAATTGGACGATTTTCAGAAAGTCTTTGTTGACTTTGTAAAAGCCGCAGATCGCGGCATTTCGAACTGATTTGAACTATGTATCCCAATTTTCAACCCGGTAAATTCCGGGTTTTTTGGTGCCGCAAAAAGGGGAACAGATACCGCCGGTTCTTTAGGAACCTTGACAAAATATGACGCGATAAATACTGTGCAATTTATCTGAAGAAATGGAGTCACAATGGAGATAATGCTTTCCGCCCTTGCTCAGTTTCAGCTTTCTCAGCTGATCATGATAGTCGTGGGCATAGTATTGATATGGCTGGCGATCAGCAAGAAATATGAACCGGCACTGCTGTTGCCGATAGGTTTTGGTACTATCCTTACAAACATCCCCATGTCTGCCGCTATAGGAGAGCATGGACCTTTGACAGTGTTGTTCAAAGCCGGGATCGATACCGAGCTTTTCCCGCTGCTCATCTTTATCGCCATTGGGGCTATGATCGATTTTACTCCACTGCTCA
Organism: Cloacimonetes bacterium UBA5284; assembly: GCA_002410505.1. Lineage (GTDB taxonomy): Bacteria > Cloacimonadota > Cloacimonadia > Cloacimonadales > Cloacimonadaceae > UBA5456. Next base: position 8,540 of record DHSO01000033.1, read on the forward strand.
AGAATCCTTTCATGTTGCTTTTTGGCGCTGCGGCGCAATTTGGCATCTTTGTAACGATCGTGGTGGCCGCGGCTTGGGGTTTTGACATCAAGGAAGCTGCGTCGATCGGCATCATCGGAGCTGCAGATGGCCCTACCTCCATCTATGTGGCAAATCGCTTTGCACCCAATCTGTTGGGTCCGATCTCGGTAGCGGCATATTCGTATATGGCTTTGGTGCCCATCATTCAGCCCCCGGTTATCAAAGCTCTTACCACCTCCAAAGAGCGTAAAATCCGCATGGATTATCATAGCGGTGATGTGTCCCAGACCGTCAAGATTTTATTCCCTATCGCCATCACCATTGTGGCCGGGATCTTTGTTCCCGCTTCTTTGGCTTTGATCGGTTTTCTGATGTTCGGCAATCTTTTACGCGAATGTAAGGTGCTGGACAGTCTATCCAAAAGCGCTCAAAACGAACTGGGCAACATCGTTACAATCCTTCTGGGCATTACCATCGCCAGCAAGATGCAGGGAGAGTATTTTCTGCGTCCGCAAACCCTCTTTATCCTCGTCTTGGGTTTGGTGGCCTTTATCTTCGATACTGCTGGCGGCGTGCTGTTTGCCAAGCTCTTGAATTTGCTACGCAAGGATAAAGTAAATCCCATGATTGGTGCCTGCGGGATATCGGCATTTCCGATGAGCGCACGGGTAATCCACCAGATGGGCCAAAAAGAAGATCCTTTCAACTTTCTGCTGATGCCGGCAGTTAGCGTAAATGTTGGCGGACAGATCAGTTCTGTAATCGCCGGAGGCATAATCCTGTCCCTATTGGCATAGGAGAGTATATGAATACCAAGCTGGAAGAATTACTGGAAAAAGCCAGAGAAGCGGCAAAAGCCGCCTACGCCCCTTATTCGGGTTATAAAGTCGGTAGTGCGATTCGTTGTGCTGATGGCAGCATCTACACCGGCTGCAATATCGAAAACGCATCTTATTCGCTAACCATCTGTGCCGAGCGTACAGCCATCTTCAAAGCTGTGAGCGAAGGACATAAGGATTTTAGCGCGATAGCGATCTATGCGGACAGCGACAAAGCCTTTCCGCCTTGCGGAGCATGCCGCCAGGTAATCATTGAATTTGCGCCGAACATACCCGTGTTATACGCGAATCAGAATGAAACCATCGAAAGCTCAATCGAAAAACTCTTGCCGGGGGCATTTCGACTGTGATGAATTCGGCTCTGCTGCGGGACTGCAGAATCTGCCCCAGAGAATGCGGAATCAATCGCTTCTCAGAGACTGGTTTCTGTCAGGCACCGGCTGAGCTCAAGATCAATCTGGCTCAATTGCATTTCGGTGAAGAGCCCCCCATTTCCGGTACCAGAGGTAGCGCTACCGTGTTCTTCTCTCATTGCAATCTGCGCTGTGTGTTCTGCCAGAACTATTTGATCAGTCGGGAAGGGCATGGGCACACTATCTCCGAAACAGACCTTGTAGATCTGTTTTTTGCCCTTGAGGAGCAAGGTGCTCACAACCTGAACCTGGTAACGCCCACTCATTATAGTCCCCAGGTGCAAAGCGCGCTGGAACTGGCAAAAAGTAGCGGACTGAAGATCCCGGTCTTGTGGAATAGCAGCGCTTATGAAAAAGTGGAAACCCTGCGGCGTCTGGAAGGGTTGGTGGATATCTATCTGCCGGATTACAAATATGCTCACAAAATATATGCCGGGAAATACTCTCATGCCGCGGATTATCCCATTGTCGCCCTTGCCGCCATCAAAGAGATGTATCGCCAGGTCGGAAACCTTCAATTGAATGATGAAGCTTTGGCAGAGCGGGGGATATTGATCCGCCTGCTGGTCTTGCCGCATTCTCTGGCGGGCACAAAAAAGAGTTTGAACGCAATTTATGACGAGTTTGGCACAAATATGGCACTTAGTTTGATGGCACAGTATTATCCTGCTGCGGATGCATACCGCTATCCGGAACTTTGCAGGGGAATCGAGCCGGGTGAGTATCAGGAAGTAGTAGAACTTGCCTTGGAGCTCGGTTTCAAGCGAGTGTATGTGCAGCAGCTATCCAGCGATGATCTCTGGACTCCGAAGTTCAAAAGCAGCGATAGTACTATGACAATAAACCATTGCCAGAAATGAGAATTATGAAAAAAATATATATCTGTATCTTGATCTTGTTCACCCTTAGCCTTGTATGGGGGCTCCGTATCCAGATTCAAGGAGATGGCGGAAGGATAAACATTCCGGAAAAAGATATCGACGGAGTGCCTTATCTGGCCATCAAAGATGTAAGCCCCATCTTTCGTTGTATCCAAAAGCAAGAACGAACGGATCAGCGGCTATACCTCCACATCTACGGCGAAACCTTCATCTTTTTGGAGGGCACCCAATACTACAGCTACAAGATCGATTCCTTCAATATGCAGTATCCTTTGGCGCGCATCGGCGGAGATTACTATCTGCCCCGCAATTTCTTCACAGAGCATCTGCCCATGCATTTCCCCGGTGAACATATCTATCGGGATTCCATTCTGCAGATTCACAAACCGGTGGATCACAGCGTACAGGTAATCGTACTGGATCCGGGCCATGGCGGGAAAGACCCCGGTGCAGTAGGCAAAAAGCTAAAGGCGAAAGAAAAAGAAATAAATCTGGATGTGGCATTGAAACTGAAACGAATGTTGGAGACAGAGCTCGGTGTTACAGTATTGATGACTCGCTCCGACGACCGTTTTGTATCTCTGGGAGATCGCACCCGCTACGCCAACGAAAACAAAGCAGATCTCTTTGTGAGCATACATGCGAATGCCTCCAAAAGCAGTGCCCCCAAAGGGACTGAGACCTATTATCTGTCTACTGCCATGACCAGTGACGCGCGAGCAGTGGAAGCCCTGGAAAACCAGGTGGTAGACCTCTATGAAGGAGGAGCGTCTGCTCGCAGCAAGTATGACGATCTGGATTTTATCCTTAGTGATCTTAGTCAGACAGAGCACTTGGAAAGCAGCAATGAACTCGCGAGTAGCCTTCAGCAAAACCTGATTGCCGGCACTCAAGCATACGATCGTGGGGTTAAACAAGCAAATTTCTACGTACTCAGAGGTGCTTTTATGCCCTCAGTGCTTATAGAACTTGGTTTTATTTCGAATCCGGATGAGGAACGGCTGTTGGTAAACGACGAATATCAACAGCGCCTGGCCCGGACCATATTTGAGGGGATCAAACGCTTTAAATACCGATACGATAGGATTCGCAACACATGATTAGTCTTAACAAGAAAAAGTCGATCAAGGAAGAGCTGGAAACAGAATTGGAGATGAATCTGGATCCGGTTACTATCGCAAAAAACGCTTTTATCAGCAACATCAGCCACGAGATTCGCACACCCATGAATGCCATCATGGGCTTTGCGCAAATGCTGAAAAACACCGATCTGGACCCTCAGCAATCAGATTATCTGGATGTGATCCTGGATAGCGGGAAGAAACTCCTGCTCCTGATCGGCAACTTGCTGGATCTTTCCAATCTGCAAATGGGCAGAACCAATTTGTATCCGGTAGATTGCGATCTGGACAAGATGATCGAGCGAGTCTGGTCTCAATATCGCCCCCTGATAGCTGAGAAAAACCTGAAGCCGATACTGGAGATTCCGCCAGATCTCCCTATCGCCATTGTGGATGAGGAAAAACTGGAGCGCGTGCTCTGTTTCATCCTCTCAAACGCCATCAAATTCACTACAATCGGTTCTGTGGCTTTGCGCATGGAATTGATGGATTGCTCCAGCGAATATCCCTGGTTGGACATTGAAGTAGAAGATACCGGATGCGGGATCGAACCGGAACGGCTCAGATATATCTTTCAGGCTTTTGAGCAAGCGGATAACAGTATTACCAGAACCTTTCCGGGCTTGGGACTGGGGCTTGGTCTTTCCAGCAAAATAGTGGAGCTTTTAGGCGGTGAAATCAGTGCCACATCCACTGTGGACCAAGGTAGCTGTTTCCACATGAAGATACCCGTGGAACTGCATTAATGCCGTTGGCCATCAAATCCATTGAGCCGGGCAGTCTGGCCGATGATGCGGGTATAAAAGCCGGTGAAAGCATTGTAGAGCTTAATGGTATTGATATCCGGGACTTTTTGGATCTGGAGTTTTACGCTTCGGATTACAAACTCGACTTCGTGTTGAAAGACAATGCCGGAACAGAGAGGAAACTTACAATATATCGCGAAAGTGCCCGCCCCCTGGGCATCACTCCTTTTGAGTACAGACACCGGAACTGCAACAATCACTGCATTTTTTGCTTCATCGATCAAATGCCTCCCGGTATGCGCAGGACGCTTTATGCCAAGGACGACGACTACATCTTCTCCTTTGTGTTTGGCAATTACATCACGCTCACAAATCTATTGGAAGCAGATCTATCGCGCATTTGTGAACAGCATATCAGCCCACTCTATGTATCCTTGCACAGCACAGATAATATTCTGCGGCAAAAGCTGATCCGCTCAGCAAAGCCGCAGGATGCCATGCAGATTCTCAGGAGACTGGCTGGATGTGGCATCAGCTTTCACACTCAGATCGTATGCGTCCCCGGTTATAACGATAAAGAAGAACTGAAGCGCAGTATCGGAGACCTGATGGATCCGGCTTTAAACGTGGAATCTATAGGCGTGGTACCCGTGGGCCTCACGAAATACCGAAAAGGACTGTGTGAATTGAAGACATTCGATTCTGCTACAGCTGCGGAAACGCTGGATATAATAGCCACTTTGAGAGAGCAATACGATAGCGATATCATCTTTGCTGCAGACGAATTCTACTCTTTGGCAGGGCGCGATGTCCCTCTGGGAGATTACTATCTGGATTATCCCCAAATAGAAAACGGCATCGGTATGCTGCGTTGCACTCAGATAAATTTCAACAAGCGCAAGCGGTCATTTTTGAAGGAATTGCGCAAAAGTGATTCGAACTATACCTTTGTGTGCTCCCAAAGCGCGGAACGATGGATCAGGCATATCGTGGAGAGCCTGGCAAAGCGCTTGCCGGATCGCAGATTGGAGCTTCAAGTGATCCGCAACGATTTCTTTGGTGAGCATGTAACAGTGGCCGGCCTCATCACCGCTGAAGACATCACCGGGCAATTGAAGCCTGCACCCGATACCACAATCGTATTGCCGGCTTGCATCTTTAACCACGAGGGTTACACTTTGGACGGCAAGACGATTGGGGATCTGTGCACAGTAATGAAGAGGGATATATTGGTCGTCGATCCACTCTGGGAAGACTGGCAACGTCATGGATAAAGATTTTTCTTGAATGATTTCCGCCCTAATATATCTTGACTCACAATCGATCAATATGGTTAAAGGAGCTATCAATGCGTACAATACAAGGAAATCTGGTTTCCAAAGGCTATCGTTTTAGCATCGTTGTAAGCCGATTCAATGAGGCCATCAGCGGAAAACTGCTGGAGGGGGCTCTGGACTGTCTGCGCCGTAGTGAAGTGCGCGAAGATGACATTACTGTGATCTGGGTGCCGGGAGCTTTTGAGATTCCACTGCTTGCTCAGAAAGCCGCTGCAGACCCCGATACAGACGCGGTCATCTGCCTGGGCGCAGTAATCCGTGGGGGCACGCCTCACTTCGAATACGTGTCCTCAGAAGTTAGCAAGGGTGTGGCTCAAGTTGCTTTGCAGAGCGGCAAACCGGTTATGTTTGGAGTTCTGACCACCGACAGCGTGGATCAAGCCATTGAACGCGCCGGCACAAAAGCCGGGAACAAGGGCTTCAGCGCGGCGTTGAATGCCGTGGAGATGGTTAGTTTGATCAGGGAGATGCAAAATGGGCCAGCGTCGTAAAGCGCGCGAATTTGCCGTTCAGTGCATATATGCACTGGATTTTGCCGAAGTTTCAGGGGATTTTCGGGAGTATGGATTGCTCAATGAATATCCCGAAGTGCTAAGGCAATTAACTTCTGCCGAACACATCAGCCCGAGTTCGCCAGTGTATGCCTTTGCCGATGAATTGGTGAAGAACACTATCATAAACATTGAAGACATCGAAGCAGAAATAGATAAATATACGGAGCACTGGTCTCTGGAATCCATCGCGCATTTGGACAAAAGTATCCTGATCGTAGCGGTGTATGAGCTGATGTTCACGGACACTCCGGCGCCTGTCATCATCAATGAAGGCATCGAGATCGCCAAAAAGTTTTGCAGCGAACACACCGGAAAGTTCATCAACGGAATTCTGGATGCCATCAACAAAGGCATACCTCATAGTATGCCGGGAAGGCAATTGCCCACTTGATCCGAATGAAGATTAGCTGCAGCATCGGCGTTTTTGCCCACAATGAAGAAGCAAACATCCTACATTTGCTGAAAGCCCTCAGCGGGCAAAAGCTGGATCGGGCCCAGATAAAGGAGATAATAGTAGTCTCCAGTGCCAGCACGGACAAAACCGACGATCTGGTGAGGCAATACGCTTTGGAAGATCCCAGGTTGAAGCTGTTTACACAAGCAAAACGGGAGGGCAAATCCAGCGCGATTAATCTCTTCATAGAGAATTCATCAGAGCCTGTATTGGTGGTGATCTCCGGAGATGTGATTCCCACTGAACACACGATTGAGCTTTTGGTAAGCGCTTTCAGCGATCCTCAAACCGGAGCTAGCGGAGGCCGGCCCCTGCCGGTAAACAGCGACCGTGATTTCATCGGTTATTGCGTTAACTTGCTATGGCGCATGCATCACAGAATGGCACTCAGATCGCCCAAGCTTGGCGAGATGATAGCCTTTCGCAGATTAATGTCAAGCATCCCCAGGGAATCCGCTGTCGATGAAGCCAGCATTGAAGCCATCGTGCGTCAGCATGGCCTGAAACTGCGCTACATTCCCGAAGCCGGGATCATCAACAAAGGGCCCGAAACATTCAGGGATTTTGTGAAACAACGCCGTCGCATTCAAAACGGGCATCTGTGGCTGATGAAACACCAAAATTATCAGGTAGTATCACAAAACAAGGGCACCCTTCTCAGCATTCTGAAAGAAGAAATAATGGCAAACCCTACTGATTTGCCGCGCCTTGCCGGAGCCGTATTATTAGAGATATATTGCCGTCTCTTGGGCTCTTGGGATTACTATGTAAAAGGCAAAAACCCATTTACCTGGGATATCTCCAGCAGCACAAAGAAGATAAAAGCTTAAGGAACAGCATGCTATATATAATGATTCGCATCATCGGATACTGGTTAATGAAGCATCTTGGCTTTCCCCGGATTTTGCCCATGAACTACACAGTGAGCCTGCTCTATTCCTGCAATTCACGCTGTAGTACCTGCCGAATCTGGAAGAAAAAGGCGAACAACCTGAGTCCTGAGGAATATAGAAAGATATTTCGCAGTGTAGGCAGAAGCCCTTACTGGATCACATTCAGCGGGGGAGAGCCCTTCCTGCGCCGGGATATAGTGGAAGTGATTTCCTCGATATACAAAATCTCTCGGCCCCGCATCATAAACATTCCCACCAACGGTCTTCTGGTAAGTACCATCGTAGAGAAAGTGGAAGCAATCGCTCTGGCATGTCCCAAATCCCAGATCATCATCAATGTATCCATCGATGGCATTGAGGCTCAACACGATGAGATCCGCAATGTACCCGGCAACTACAAAAAAGCGATCTCCACATTCCATAAATTGAAAGCCCTCAAATTACCGAATCTGCAAGTGGGCATCCACACCGTGATTTCCCGCTTCAATGTGGAAAGCTTTTATTCTATAGCCAATGAGCTGATGCGTCTGCAACCGGACAGCTATATCACCGAAATCGCCGAAGAGCGTGTGGAACTGGATACCATAGGGCTGGATATCACTCCCGGCAAAGTGGCATACAAATCTGCCATCGATTTTCTGATTCACCGCATCAAAAATGAGAAATACAAAGGCATGAGCAAGATTACCATGGCTTTCCGCATCGAATACTACAACTTGGTGAAAGCCATTATGCGGGATGAGAAACAAGTGATTCCCTGTTATTCCGGCTTGGCATCGTGTCAGATATCTCCGGATGGCGATGTCTGGAGCTGCTGTGTGAGAGCAAAATCTCTGGGTAATCTGCGCGATACAAATTACAAATTCCGTAAGGTATGGTATAGCAAAAAAGCCAAAAAAGACAGACGCAGCATTCATCACAAAGAATGCTGGTGCCCCCTGGCCAACGCCTCATATACCAATATGCTGATGAACATTCCCACTCTGATGCGCGTGAGCTACCGCAGTTTTATTAAGTGGTGGAGTTGATATGATATCTGTTCAGAGCTTTCACGATAATCCTCCCAATTCTTTCATAGACAAGCAGTTCAGCCAGGATGGCCGTTTTGGGTGGCTACTGATGATGTGGCATCCCGAACACAGTGTGCAGCTGGAAGAGATCGCTGCAGATCTCAAGCTATCCGTGCGGAATTCGGACGTGAACACGGTAAGCCGGATTGAGGTGGAAAAATGGCTGAAAGGCTATATAAATGAGCTTCACTGGAAGATGCATGCCCGCTTGCGACGCTCTGACCTTTCTGAAAAGGGACTCTCCGTACTATTTGCCATATTCTTTGACCACGAACTGTTTTTCGTCCAGTTTGGCAGGCTTTTCTGCTGCCTTTCCGATGGGAAAAAGCTGCGCGTCGCAGGCACGGATTATCATCATTACCAGATGCAGACACTACAGAAGCTGAACCTTTTGGGTTTTGCCGACAAAGACATTCCCATAAAGGTGCAGCGCGTATTCATTGCCGAAAACCATCGTTTCCTGGTGTTAAGTGGCAATCTCTGTGCCCAAGTGTTTGACAACCACAGCGATCTAGCTGGATTGACCCACTTTGTGGAGTCCTTTTCCGGATCCGAAAACCCTATGTGGCTCATCATCGAGGGCAAAGCCCGTCTTATCAAGACCAAGCGACGCAAACTGAGCCGACTGCAGATCAGCACCGGAGTTATCATCCTGCTTACCCTGCTCGCCATCATGTATGTGATGTTTGGCAATCGCTTTTTGGATCAGTTGTTACACCGCACACGCATTACTGTTAAACGCAGCACCGCTTTGCGCCTGGATCAGATTCCCAACAGCCTGACTGTTGACACCCAGAACTTGATTAAATATCTGGAGCGCATCGTAAATCTGCCGGCCAGAGATATCGAATTGGATATTCTCTGGACCTCAACTCTGGATTACCAGGTAACCATCGCTCCTGTTTTTAGCGTAGACAATATCTATCTGGCCGCAGAAAACAATCTGTTCGCCTACAACAAAAGAAGTCGTGAACTCGTTTGGAAGAAGTCCTTTGAGCACAGAATCAATTCTCTGTTTTATACCGAGAATACTCTATTGGTCTGCCTGGAGGGGGATCTGGCCTTTGGCTACAAGGAAGATGGCACACAAAACTGGCAGCAGAGTATCAACAGCCCGATTACGGATCTTGGTATTCTGGAGCCCAGCAGCATCAGCCCTGAAGACGACCCCCGTCTGGATCGATCCATCACCATAGTCCCATCTTCCCGCTTCATAACTGTAGTAGATGCTCAAAGGGGAGAAAACCTTTCTACCATCACCTTCAAAGAAGAGCTCTACAGTCTGTCCACTTACGATAGTTTTGCCAATTGCTTCTACGCGATTGTAAACGACGGACTCATCTGCGTCCAGCTCAAGATCGCCAATTAAGAGAACAGTGAAGATGAAAGCGGTATACTGTCATACAACATTACGAAAAGCCCTCGTTTTGATGATTGTATCCGCCATCAGTCTGATTACGGCTGTAGTGGTAAGTCCCGTCAAAACAGGATTTGCCCGCTTGCAATATGATGGTGGGGGAGATTGGTATAACGACCCTGAAGTGTTGCCCAATCTTGCCATGTATGTCAATAAACATCTTAGCGCGCAGATTCCCATCGATCAAGGCGTTGTAAAGGCTAATGACAGCCGGCTATATGACTATCCCTTTGTGTATCTCACCGGGCATGGAAACATCCATTTCAGCGATCCCGAGATTGCCAATTTGAGAACCTGGATGCTGCGCGGCGGATTTTTGTATGCAGATGACGACTACGGTATGGACAGCTCTTTCCGCCGAGAGATAGGACGTATCTTCCCCGAGCGTGAACTCATAGAACTGGACGCGAAACATCCTCTCTTCACTTCATTCTTCGATTTTTCTGCCGGTCTGCCCAAAATCCACGAGCACGATGACAACCCGCCTCAAGCCTTTGCCTTGTTTGACGATAGCGGCCGTATGATGATGCTGTATACCTATGAAACCAATATCAGTGATGGTTGGGCGGATCCAAATACTCACGGCGATCCCGACGAATTGCGAGAAATCGCGCTTAGCTTTGGCTTGAACATCATCCATTACATCATGGTGAAGTAAGATGAAAATCTGCGTGATCTCAGACCTTCATTTCAAATACACCAGCCCCAATGCCGATGATATTGAAAACAGCCGCATCGTGCTGGAGTTCTTGGATCAAGCCCGGGGGAAATATGATTTACTGGTCTTGAATGGAGACATCTTTGATCTCTGGTACGATTGGAAATATTGCATCATAAAGCAGTTTTTCCCGCTGTTGGTAAAGCTATACGAGCTTTCCCGCTCCGGCTGCCGCATTGTCCAAATCAGCGGGAATCATGATTTCTGGTTCGGCGATTTTCTTCCCGAATACCTGAAAGTGGAACTAGTGGATGAAGCCTTTTGCTTGGAAAGCGATGGCAAAAAGATACACATCTGCCATGGCGATACACATACGGTAAACGACTTTCGTTACAAGCTCTTTCGCCGCGTCATCCGACTGCCCTTGACGAAGCTGATTTTTGGCTTTTTACACCCGGATATCGCTTTGGGAGTGGGCAGCAAAATGTCTCGCAGCAGCAGAGCTCGGAAAGACACAGCCGGCACCCGCAAACGCAAAAACCAGGGTTTGGAGGGCTATGCCAGGGCCCTAATTGTGCACGGTAAGGCGGACTATGTGGTAATGGGACACAGCCACGAACCACTACTGAAAGAGATCGATGGCGGATTTTACGTAAACAGCGGAGATTGGGTATCGCACCACAGCTATGTGGAGATCATCTCCGGAACCATAAAACTAAAACAATACAATGATAATGGAGACACAGAATGACACAAAAGCGGAACTACCTCGCTCTTGTCCTGATCCCGGTAATCCTGGTTTTGGGACTCACATTGCTATACACTCAAAACAGATCTCAAACTAAGGCCGAACCAAAGGAGGCACCAGTGATTGAAACCCCGCAGAATACTGTAAAAGTAAACCTTGAAACATCTTATGGAAACATCGAACTAGAGCTTTGGCCCGATCTCGCTCCTAAAACAGTGGAGAATTTCGTGAAGCTGAGCCGTGAAGGATTCTATAATGGCACATATTTCCACCGCGTCATTCAAGACTTCATGATCCAGGGCGGAGACCCAAACACCAAGGACGACAATCGTATGAACGATGGTCAGGGCGGTCCCGGATATATGTTTGAAGATGAATGCTATGGCGAAGGTGAAGAACTCACCGGTGCTATTACCAACAACGAACAAGCCGAAACTATCTGGTCTCAGATCATAGTTCCTCACATGCAAAAAAACCGCACTCCCAATCCTGATCTGGCTGCAGTGGTGAAAGCGTGTCAGACTGCTCAAAGCCTGAATCCGATCATGGAACACACGGTTGAGTATTATAAAGAACTGGGCAGAGTGGAAGAAAAGCTCTACACCAAAGTTCTGAAAGCAGCAGTGGACTACGGCACCATAGCCATGGCAAACAGCGGTCCCAATACCAATGGAAGCCAGTTTTTCATCGTAACCAAAAAAGACGGCACTCCCTGGTTGAACGGTAAACACACCGTATTTGGCAAGGTCATCGGCGGAATGAGCATCGTGCACACCATCGAAAACCTGAAAAAAGACAGCAGAGACAATCCCCTGGAAGAAAACCAGGCCTTTATCAACGCAGTATCATTCCCCAAATAAGGGATATCAATATGGCTCGAACCAACGAATCTGCCCTGCAACAAGAGATTATGGCATGGATCCGGCAAAACCAATATGTGTATCTGGCCACCTGCGATAAACAGCAGCCCAGAGTACGTCCCGTGGTGCTTTTCACCGTAGAAGACCGCTATTTCTTTGCCACTTTCACAGGAGATTCCAAGGTTGCTCAGATCCAAAACAATAAGCTGGTAGAAGCTTGCGTCCCCCTGGAGGAGGATGGTCACACCGGCTATATCCGCCTGAAGGGACGGGCTTCGATAGTAAATAATGCAGCGCTCAAGGCCGAGGCCTCAGAGCGCTGCTATTTCTTTGACGAATATTTCAGCGGTTATGATGACCCGGATTACACCCTCATCGAATTCGATCCGGATTATGCCGAATACCTCCGGCCAGGAGAAACATACTGTCAAAGCTGCAACCTGAAACGCTACTGAGCAGACCATTATGCAAAAAATATTTGAATGCACTGACGAGCACCTGGGTAAAAGCTACATCGTGATCAGCAAAATAAGGGAAGTTAGCAAAACTTTCAGCGAAATCGTAGTAACCTTCGATAACGGCGATAAACGTGTACTTAGCGTTGAAAACCCTGATGAAACCTTGCAGGCACTCTTGAATGCACTGAAGGCTCAGTAGGTATCTGCTGATTGTTTTCGGGGATTACGAGCTTTACCCCACAAAATGGCTGCGCAATTCTGCTGGGACCCCGATCTTTTTACCTCAAAAAATCACCTTGTTCCTTTTCGGGGGCCCCGATCTCTGGCACGTTCCCGTTATTGCGCCTCTCCTGAGGCGTCAATTATACGGCTGTAAGCCGCACCCACACTGGGCGCTACAGCGAGCGCCCCTACATCCGTCAGCCGCAGCACTGCAGCTCTAATAAACTGCAGCACTATTCAACCGCGAGCGTTAGCGAGCTGAGTGCCGTAGCTACGACAGTTTAGATAGTTACTTTCACCCCACAAAATAGCTGCGCA
>DHSO01000002.1 GCA_002410505.1 Cloacimonetes bacterium UBA5284
GTGCCTCCGGCACGTTTAAGATAGATATCTGAGGGAGTATGTATCGGCATTGTTAAGTGCCATAGTTAAGACAGATAAGATGCAGCACCGTTTAACAGCCCGTAGGCCATTCCGCCGAAACAACAGCGCCGCCCAAACCCCGGAGGGGGGGGGGATAAAACAAATAACATTATTACCCTCATCGATCTATCCCGGGGTTCCGCTTCGCTCACCCCACAAAATGGCTACCCATTTTGCGGGGATCCCGAGCTTCACCCCGCGCTATCAACTGTCGTGCCTCCGGCACTTATCGGCATTTGGACTATCCTACTACTATCTAAACTGACGTCCCGCTGGATGCTCAGGCTTCGCCTTCGCTTTTATTTGGATTGACGCCTCAGGAGAGGCGCAATAACGGGAACGTACCGGTTTGGGGGCCACCGCAAAATGGCTGAACCATTTTATGGGCTAGAGAACATCTTGCCATCCCAGAGGGTCTCTGCGACCAATTCTGCAATGTTCCAATCTAAACCTTCTTCCTCCGGCACGTTCAAGGTTTATCAGTTCTGTTTGGCTGGTGTATCTCGTGCCTCCGGCACTTATCGGCATTTGGACTATCCTACTACTATCTAAACTGACGTCCCGCTGGGACTCTGCTCGCCGACACTCGCGGTGGAACGGCCTACGGCCGGTGTGTTAGTGCCTAGCATGTATAATCTGCATCAAAAAACCCCGGTTTTACCCGGGGTGTATATTGGTTAGTTTGTCTTATATTAATTGAAGCCTTGCGATATCGCTTCACCCAGATCAAAGATGGGCAAGTAGATCACGATGATGATGGTTCCCACTACCAGAGCCATCATAACGATCAAGAGAGGTTCGATCAAAGAGGTGAGGCGGTCGATAACGCTATCCACCAGTTTCTCGTAGAATTGGGCAGCTTTACCCAACAGTTTGTCCATATCTCCGGTTTCTTCACCTGTAGCCAGCATCTGCAGCAGTGTAGGTGGAAATTCACCGGTTCTGCGGAAAGCATTGGCTACGCCATAGCCTTCTTTTACCAGCACTCTGGCTTTGCGTACGGCACCTTCTACCACCGCGTTTTGCACCACATTTTCGGTGAGTTCCATAGTGTCCATGATGGGAACACCGGCAGCCATCAATATGCTGAAGGTGCGGGAAAACTTACTCATGATGGAGTTTGTGATCACGCCCCCGATAACCGGTATACGCAATTTCAGAGTATCCATGATGAACCTGCCGCGATCGGTAAGGTAAACCAGGAATAGGGCCACGATCGCCATGATAAATATCAGGATGGCAAGGAAAAGGTTGTTCACGATGAAATCACTGATATTAATGGCAATAACCGTAGGTCCGGGCAGACCGGCATTGAAATCCGCATATACTTCGGCAAACATGGGAATGATGTAGTAGAACATACCCCAGATCACGCCGATCAGGAAGATGAGGATGAAGACCGGGTAGGCCATGGCGCTGGTTACCTTGCGCTTCGTATCCTCTATCTTTTCCAGATAATCGGATAGTTCGTCCAATACCGTATGCAATGTACCGGAAGCTTCACCGGCTTGTACCAGAGCTACATAAAGCGGATTGAATACACCCGGATGCTGTTCCATCGCCTCGGAAAGAGAGTAGCCTTTGCGGATATCGTCACCGATCTTGCGCAAGACCTTGGCAAATTTTTTGTTCTTTTCCTCTTTTTCCAAGTCGGTGATGGCTTTTTCGATGGTGAGACCGGCAGAAAACATGGTAGAAAGCTGTCGGGTGAAGAACACGAGTACTCTGAGAGTAACACCCGTGCGAATCTTGTAGATGGTGAGCATTACTTTGTCGAAGAGCGATAGTTTACCCCTGAACGCTCCTTCGGCTGCGGCTTTCACGGAGATAATGGTGGAGCCTTCTTTGGAAAGTTTGTCCACCGCCATATCCAGTGTATCAGCCTTGATCACACCTTCTACACGAGCGCCTTTGGCGTCTTTTACAATGTAGGCAAAATTTGGCATAAGAGATTACCTTCTATTTTTATCTTATTCAACGATAGTCATCTTGATGACTTCGCGGATGGTGGTGATACCACGTTTCATTTTGGATACCGCAGCATCGTGTAGGGTGCGCATACCTGAATTAAGCGCAGACGCGCGGATGAGGTCCTGGTTGCCGCCATCATAAATGAGCTGGCGGATTTCTTTGTCCACGGTAAGCAATTCGAAGATACCGGTACGTCCGGAGAAACCGGTGTTGTCGCAGTGAACGCAACCTTCTCCGATCTTGAATTGGGCTTCTTTAACATCCTGTTCGCTGAGACCGGCATCGATAATTTCCTGGTCGGTGGGTTTGTAATCGGCAATGCAATAAGGGCATATCTTACGCACCAAACGCTGTGCCATCACCAATGACAGGGAAGAGCCCACCAAGTAAGGCTTGATACCGATATCGATGAGACGCGTAACTGTGGAGGGAGCGTCGTTGGCGTGCAGTGTGGAAAAGACCAGGTGACCTGTAAGCGAAAATTTGATCGCGATGTCCGCGGTCTCTTCGTCACGGATTTCACCGATTAGTACGATATCCGGGTCCTGACGCAGCACGGAACGCAAGGCAGAGCCAAATGTAAGACCGATCTGCTCTTTGGTTTCGATCTGTGTGATGCCTTCCAGGCGGTATTCCACGGGATCTTCCACTGTGATGATATTAGTTTCGGGATCCTGAATTTCTTTCAGAGCAGCGTGCAAAGAGGTGGATTTACCGCTACCGGTGGGACCGGAAACGATGATGATGCCATAGGGACGGCGGATGATTCTATCGAAGATCACCATATCCTCTTGTTCAAAACCCAGGGTGCTGAGCTTGAAACCAAAATCACCTTTGTCCAACAGACGCATAACCACTTTTTCACCCAACACGGTTGGAGTGATGGAAACACGGACGTCCACGCTTTTCAACGATGTTTTCAGAGAAATGTGTCCATCCTGCGGCAAACGCCGTTCAGCGATATTCAGCTTACTCATCACTTTCACCAAAGAGACCAAACCGGGGTGCATACCGATGGGAGGAGTCATCACTTCACGCAGAGCACCGTCGATACGATAGCGAACCCTGGTATGCTTTATCAAGGGCTCGATGTGAATATCCGTTGTGTTTGCCTTGATAGCTTCGTTGATGATCAGATTCAAAAGTTTTACTACAGGGGCATCAGCATCGCTGGAAGCGGCAGAGATGGATATCTCGTTTTCTTCTTCGTCCACTGCCACAAAGTCAAACCCGCCAACGGCGTCTTCCACCTGGCTGGTGGTGCGAATGCTCTTGTAATACTTCTCTATGGTATCGTGCAACATAGTGTCGCCGATCAGTTCCGGCTTGATGTTTTTGCCGATGAGCTTTTTCAAGCTGTCCAATACGGTAAGGTTTTCGGGATCCGCTAATGCCACCACCACGCCATCGGCATCTTCGCGGAGAGCTATTACTCTGTTCTCCAAGGCATAAGGTTCCGGGATCAGGGATACAACTTTGAGATCCAGATCCATCAATTCGTTCTCTTTGACGATGTCGTAACCCAGCTGCATATGAAGTGCATTCAGCAATTGCTTTTCGCTGATGTAACCGAGCTTGATCAGCGTTTCTCCGAGCTTGAGTCCAAAATTGGTTTGTTTGATTAAAGCTTCTTTCAGCTTTTCTTCGCTTACATGGTTTTCGTGAAGCAGCACTTCACCCAGCCTGGCAAATTGGGGGTTGAAACTCATTCTTTTATCCTTATGTCATATTATTTACTGTAAAAATATATCGTTGGCGGGTTGCCATGCTTTGGATCGATAATCACTCCTGCATCTGCAAATTGAGCGCTGGGGGAGACTTGCTCCCCCGGCGCTATATTATTCTGTTGCTTTAGAAGGGAGGTGGTCCCCAGAAAGTCCACACCGTTATTACTGCCGGAGTAGGTTCGATTGTTGATCCCAACAAGCGAACACCCACATTTGCCGTACTTTGTTCCGGACTCAAGGACTCATCCTGTGGATCCGGATGCTCAGCTTCGAAGGTTTTGAACCTGGAGAGTGAATATCCGTCTATGCTGCGAATATATTGCGGATTAGACGGGTCGAGGCAATAACTCAGATAATCGGGATCATTGGGTCCCGGGGCAGGATTTGAGATATTGAATTGCCCTTTATCCGAGCTCAAGTGGAAATGACTATCCGTTATGGGAATTCCCTGACCATCCAACAGCCATATTCTAATGTCTGTAGTAAGAGAAGCAGGAGTGACATTGGTTCCGGCATTACCGAAATTCAAGTTCTGAGGATCGGCATACACAATCAGCTCAGGTCCTGTGATGGGAAGCTGGAACACTCCATCTGCACCTAATGTTGATGACACAGCGTCGCCACTGGAGGCCACAATGCGGACGTATTTGTTGGTTTGAGAACCGTGATAAGTGACGGTGGTAAAGGCTACGCCCAAGAGAGAGTCACCCTCGATACTCACGTTTCCGACCGTACCGAAAGCTTCTATCTGCGCGTGAACGCTATCGGCAGGATTGCCGTTTTCGTCACAGCTGACAATGCTAAACCAGACAGGGGTATTCAGGGATACGGGGTTGTTGTGCTTGTCACGTACATTAGCAGAGGCAACCACTTGCCATACACCGCCTTGCATGCTATTACCCTGGTCGTATCCGGCCATGCTCGGAGTAATCGTGGCAGGTAAACCGGCGTGAATGATCACATTGGGTTTATTGGCAGTAATCGTCATACCCGCGTCGTTGGTGCACTCCGCTTGGATGCGCAACACGCCCGAGCCGGTACCGGCGTTCACCGATACTTGCGCTTCACCGCCATTTGAAGTTACTGTTACCCAGTCGTTGGCAGGGGAGTGACCGTTCAGGTTGGCTCCGGTAGGAACGTTTGTATTCATGATCCTGAACCGAACGTCGAAAGGTCTGTCAACCAGGTTGTAGTTAATATCCCTCAGTTTTACTCTGAGAATGGCGGAGGACACTCCACCGGTCTCGGCCACGTTCAATTCTATGGCTTCTTCCTGGGTGAAATCCATGGATTGGACATCATCCGAAGAAATGGTGAAGATAATCTGTGTATTCAGGGTATCGTTATTGGCAGAAGCCTTGATGGTTGCGGCTCCGGCAAGCAGTCCGGGAGTGAAGCGTACAGAGGCTATGCCATACTCGTCCGTAGTAGCGGAAGAGTTTTGTGCTGTATTAGCAAAGGTTCCCAGATCTGTGTTGAATTTTACGATCTCGCCGGGGCATTCGTTGCTATACCTATCCTTCAGAGTGGCTCGGATCATAATCTCGCTGGAACTGCCAACGTCACTGGTTTGTGAAGGCACTCCGTCCACAAAGCTCTTTAGCAAAATTGAGCTGGGTGCATCGGGAGAGATCGAGATTAAAGCATCAGATTCTACTCCGCCGATGGAAGCTGTTACACTACCCAATTCTTCGCCGGGCCCCACATTTGATGAGGTTCCGGAATTGTATCTAACAGTGGCTCTGCCATTTACGGTCTTCACCACTGTCTCCAAACCAAGATCAGTATCGTCTGAGGCTACGAAATAACCTTGAGTACAGGAAAATGTTACCAGAGAGTTATCCGGAAGATTTGTGCCATCGGCGTACAAGGGTCTGGCGGTGAAAGGAATCACTTCCTGCACTTCCATATCTATGGGAACCCCCGCGACAACAGCGCTATTTTTGGCTTCCAGCTTAATCTGATCGATCTCGGGGACTGGAGCGATATACACACGTATCGTATCTGAATCCATGGAAATTATTGAATCCTTGACTGTTTCGTGGAAATTGCGGACGATGGCTACGATGGTCGCCATGCCGGTGTCGCCACTATCCCAGAAAGTGGATGTTGCTACACCGGTGCTATCTGTAGTAACGTCGGTAATGATGTTACCGATATCGGTCTTAAAGTTCACCATTTGATTGCGTACGCCAAAGTTCTCACCATCTTTTACCTGAACCGAGATTCTGGAGAAAGTAACGTTGTTATCTGCATATATCGTATCCGGGACAGCTTTTATGCTGGTAATTTCACGCATATCAGATAATGACGGAGGTTCTGGGGGAGTTGGTATGATTGGCGGCGGATTGCGCTTATCGCAAGAAGCTGAGAAGCTGACCAGGATAATGACAATCAGCGTTAAAAAGGGTATCAAGGAATTAAAACGTTTCATTATTCCTCCTCACTCTCATATTCGATCAGAGTACGGGTGAGTCTTTCGTCAACAATGGGTTCCGGGCTGGTCTCTGTCATAGAAACGAGTCTGGGAGTGATTTCCATGATCAGATCGGTGTTCTCCACCAGTTCATAGCGATGCTGGAATAAGCGCCCGATGAAAGGAATATCGCCCAGGAAGGGAACCTTGCTTGTTCTTTGAGTAATAGATGAATTTAAGAGGCCGCCAACAATGATTTTGTGCTCGTTGGGTACTGTAACAGTGGAGGATACACGGCGAACTTTGGTGCGAGGAACATATCCCCCCACAAGTTCGGTGATGGAAGACACTTCCGGGGCGATCTTGGCGGTGATGTTGCCATCTTTATTCACGGTGGGAGTAACGGCAAGCATGATGCCCACTTCTTCGCGTTCAACCTGTACTTGCTTTTCGTTGTCCATTACCACAAAGGGAATCACTTCACCAATGTGCAGGATTGCTTCTTCCCCGTTAAGCGCAGTCACGCGGGTGTCGGTTAGCAGTTTGGCAGCGTTGTTTTCCAAAAGCCAGTCGATAGTGATATCAAAAGCAGTAAGCTGACGGCTGAAGTGTCCGATGTCGTTAAAGCCATCAATCTTCTGGAAATATTGGTTTTCGGGCAGCATTTCGAACTCTAACAGATCACCATGAGGCAAATAACCGGTGTCATCGGTATAGTTGAAGGGCAAGCCCTGACCATTGGCGCCGATAGGATCTTCAGCGATGATGGTGGTAAGGTGGTTCAAGCGACTCCAGTCGATACCAACTTCTTTGGCGTTGCTAAGGTTAACCTCGATGAGGCGAACCCTGATCTCTATCTGGTCCTGAGCAGTGTCCATGCCTTCCACAAGGCTGCGGATTTGCTCAAAAGTTTCTTGATTGGCATATACCATAATGGCATTCTGGCCTTCAACTGGAACGATTCTGCCACCGGCATCTTCCAAGGAAGCAGCTACTTTGGTGGCATCGAGGTTGTTCAGATACAGGACATTGCTGCGTTCACCAACCTCTTCCATGATGTTTTGTTTGGGGCCCACCACAAATGTGTTTCCGGCGACAATGCGATAGGAAAGGCCGGTGGTTCTTGCCACCAGGGATACCGCAGTTTCGATGGGAACTTCTTTGATGTTTATGGTAACGCGTTTCTCGTTTTCTTTGTCGGCATCACCGGTTTGCTCTACGGCAAGAACGATGTTTGTTCCGGAAAGGCGCGACAGGGCATTCAACACAGATGACAGAGTGGCGTCATCGGCATTGAATGTGACTTTTCTGGTCAAAGGATCTTCCTGAGCAACAAGCGCTGAAAACGCAAAGAGCAGCACCAGGATCAGACACAGATATTGCTTAGTTGCAAGCATGTGTTTCATATTTACTCCCACTGTTATAATATATTTTACCAATTACCGTTGTCCCTGATCTTATATGTATTGGGGCTATCCAGATCAAGTACGGGACGTGGCATCAGATTTGCTGTATAGGTATTTCCGCCCATAGTGTAGCGGATGCTTCTTTCATTTATCTCGATAATCCTGCGGCCGGCGACGATTTCGCCCACGCGGGCTTCATGTAGAGCGTCCTGATACTCAATGTAGGCGATTTTGTTGCCCAATTCATCGAGTGCTGTGGTAGCCAGGCGGAACGTGTTCCGGATCGTCTCTTCCAACTCTCTGGCGCGATCGGCTTTATCTTTGATGATATTGCCCTGGCGCAAAGGATCGGTGCTGGAATTGAAGACAAAGTTTTTACGGTCTTGAATGGAACTCTCTATAGAGCGGATTCTGGTCATCAGTGTATCTGATACAGATTCGCGGCTATAGACCGAAGTTTCGGGGATGTCTGAGACTTTACGGTCGATAATGACCAGTCTTATGATCAAATAGCCCAGAAGGATCACGATAAGGGCAATGGCCAAGTCTTTCACAAATCTTGTCTGCATCTTATACCTCCTTCTTCACTTTAAAGACCGAGATCTCAAGCAATACCCGATAGCGAGATTCAGCGTTTGCCAAGATATCTTCGTCACTACGTTGAACCGGACTGATATCCAAGGTCTGAATCTTGATGATGTTGTCCTGAGATTCCATGTCCGAGATAAACTGGCCAATCTGGCGGTAGGTAGCTTCCAGCTCCATATTGAAGGTAATCTCGATGAGATTGGGTAGAGACCACTTGCTGGTGTCTGATAGCTTTGTGATGGAGATCTGGCGCTCGTGAGCCATCTGGCCGATACCGGTTTTGAATTCGTTGATTTCATCGAAGCTAAACTTTTTATCTTTGGTAAGGCTGTTGTCGATAATCATGGCAAACTGGCTAAGCTCCTGATCCATGATCCGTGCACTATTCAGCTTCTCCTGCGATGTCTTGATCTGACTGTCCAGTGTCTGGATTCGGCCCAAGTCCTTGTTCAGGCTTTCTGAACCCAGCATCACAAAAGCTACAGTAAGGCCCAGCATTATCAGAATGAGGATCAGATAGTGTTGTCTCATTTCAAACCTCCTGCGGCATCTGCGGTATAGCATTCAATTACAAATTCGAAGATCGCGGTATCCCGCACAATCTGCTTCAGCACCTGTCCGCTCTTGATCTCCGGGAAATCGTTGGAAATCTCGGGATTGGCTTTGAGACGTTGAATGAATTCATTGATCAGATCAAACTCCTTAACCTTTGAATCCACCTCAGTAATACCATTGATGGTAAGGATACCATTGGCATAGCTGAACCTTCGAATAGCCAGTTTGGCATCCACTTCCTGACCCAGAGCGACCATTTTTTTGGCCCAGAATATCCGGTTGTTGAAAGTCTTTGCCAGGCGGTCAACATCATTTGAGGAAAGGTATTCGCTGCTGGTTTGATAGCTTTTCAGCTCAGCTTGAATCTCAGCCAGGTATTTGCGGCGGGCTTCCACCTTTTTGCTTAAATTGCCCACGATATAGAACCAGGCAACCAACACTAATATGAATCCGATGGCAAACACTATGCAGGCATTGCGGAAAGTACGGGTTTCGCGTTCTTTCTCCAGCCGCTGTTCGCCAAATTTATTCAGGTTTATTTTGAAGTAGAAATCGTATGTCATCGCTCTCCCCTTACTCCATCCTCATTGCTAAGCCGATGGCAAGAGCAAGTTGCGGATCCTTTTTATCTTGGAATTTTTCCGGCATTTCTATGTTTGTGAAGGGCAGGAACACTTCTGTGGGCACATTAACTTTGTCTTGAAGATATTCTGGCAAACCTTTCAGCTTTGCGCTTCCACCGGTGATCAGGATCTTGCGGAAATCGCTGTTACCGGCTTCTTTCACATAGAAACGCAAGGAGCGGCGAAGCTCTTCGGCTATCGCTTCTTCCGTGGGTTTTTCAGAAATATCCAACATGCTGATGGTTTGCACCGTGGGATTGTTCGGATCATCCAGAAGGCCATTTGCAAACTTGTATTCCTCAGCTTCTGCCCATTCCATCTGGCGTTTGCGCATTATATCCTGGGTGAAATTGAAGCCACCATAGGGAATATCGCGCGCAAAAAACTTGGCCTCCGGGCCCCAGATAACCATATTTGTCCGGTGAGCTCCCACATTCAGCAACACATATACACCTTCTTCGGCAAAAGCGTTCATAATGAAGCTGTTTGCTACCGCCAGGGAATCGATGTCCACAATGTGAGGATTCAAGCCTGCAGTCGATAGAATTCCGGTATGCTCGTTCAGCACTTCCTTTGATGTGGCAGACAACAAGATGTTCATGTTGTTCGTCTTTTCTTCCACGGAAAGCACTTGATAATCCAGCACCATGTCGGATCCGCTGATGGGGATGTGTTTTTTGGCTTCAAAGAATAGAGCGGATTCCAATTCTTCATCCGGCAGGAAGATGGTCTTAATCTGTTTTATACTGGTATTATCGCCACCTATCGATGATACCAGGTGTTTGATGGACTTGGGGGAAATCTTCAGAGTCTTCATCATTTCCACGATCACGGGAGCAAAACGCTCCGGTCGAAGATCGCTCAATGTGTACTCTACACCCTGAGGCACGGTAGGACGAACCTCATAGTTCAAGAGTTTGAAGCCATCATGAAGCTTCTTGAGGTGTACGATTTTCACGCTGTGGGTACCGATATCGATCCCCACAGATTCCTTGAATCGAACGGGTTTGTTCTTCTTCATATTTCCTCTTTATACCACATACATTATATCAATCATTAAAAGTAGCGGTTGAATTTGGGCCGATCCGGAATCACAATACTCCATGATCCGTGAGCCAAAGGCTTCTTTCCGCCGGTGAGCTGCGCTTCGGGATAAAACACCGGTTGGGTATTCAAGAACCGGTAATCAAAGTTATAGTTCTTATACTTGTAGCCCACCCCGCTTCCGGACGCGCCGGGCCAATTTCTGGGTAGTAAGACCAAGCCATTTATCACAGGATCATTATATGGCACGGGAGGCGTAACAGGGCCACCGCACATATCCATTTCGATATCCCAGTATCCGTCGTTGGAAGGGTACTCTGAATCATTACCGCTTCTGTGCACAAAGCCGCGCCGGCGTTGCGCGATAGCTCCATATACGTTTATGGTGCCTCTTTCCAAATAAGGGCGAGCCTCAGGCCATAGCGGATTGTACCAGGGATAATCCAAACTGGGGTTTGCTATGGGCCAGGGATCGGATGAGGTCGGCGGGTAACGGTAACGATGCAAATCAATCCAGTCAAAAAAGTAAGTATCGCCATTATCATCTTCTCCGTTTATCGCGGGAGTGGAGCCATGGGGATGCTGGTATTCAAAGGTGAATACACCATGTTTGAAATTGGGGTCGGTCGCACTGGTATCGCCACCATCTCCCAGCGCGCACATGGCGGCATAGATAAATATCCCCCCACCGGCAGGGGCTGTGTAATCGTCATCGGCTCCACAATTCGGATGTACACGTGCCAAGGAATCCGGATCCTTGTAACCGTATTTGATCAGAATCGATTTTTCGGAAACTATACCGACCATATCTTTGGGATTATAAACGGGCGATTCACCTAGGGGCGTCATATCCAGAAGGATATCCCCCACTAAATATATGTTCTGAGAGCAACCCCAAGTCTGATTTCCACTAAATGTACCCTCAAGCCAGAGATTGGCGTCCACCCATATACCATTTCCGGACAGTTGGCCAAGAGTGCCGCTTGTCCAAATGGTATCTCTTATCGTAAAACTGTTCGTGAATAATGAATCGGCCGCATCAAGAGGAATGCTCGGATAAGGATCCCATACAGTAGCAGATTTGCGAATGGGAACAGATAAGTCACCCCTCCAGAAAGTCGATTGTCCTTTGTTCACGCGGACCAGATATATGGTGTTTTCCGGTCCTGTGCTTCCGGCCATAAGATTATGCCGGGCATTATGTCTCAGGGTAGTGGCTTCCTTTGGAAAAATATAACCATCATATTCTTCGATCAAACCGCCCTGAAACACCTCTTCCTCATCGTACTCACCACTGTGACTGACTATATGTCCGGTAGTGGTAACCAGGTTCAGGAAGGTGGGCCAGCCCCCGACGTTTTTGATCTGAATATCGGAGTTGCTGTGAACCTTGCCTTCGATCACGTCCGAACCATAGAAATAGACATTCTTTCCGGCAGGAGATGTGTCTTGATCGGTAAAATACATAAACTCGGCAAAAGAAGATTGATTGAGAGTAAGACTGGAACCGATTACTACCCTGGTGCTGTTAGAATCAAAAGTATTGAAAGAGCTGCCGACGGCTGTGCTGACCATGGTGTTCAACCTAAACACATCCATATTATCGGTGCCCACTATGCCGGTATCGGAGCCTATCAGAGTATTCTCTCTGGTCTTCTCCACATAACTGCGCAGTTTAAACGACCGCGCAAAATCACCGGAGTTTAGGCTAAACCTGCGTTCCGGGAGCACAAACACCTCGCCTATCGTAA
Organism: Cloacimonetes bacterium UBA5284; assembly: GCA_002410505.1. Classification (GTDB taxonomy): domain Bacteria; phylum Cloacimonadota; class Cloacimonadia; order Cloacimonadales; family Cloacimonadaceae; genus UBA5456. The sequence continues at coordinate 12,142 of DHSO01000002.1, forward strand.
GCGGATTGCTTACCAAAAAGTTCTGGCCCCGATAGGCGTCGCTGCGCAAAAGATGTCTGGCTTGCACGTTTTCGAATTCATAGGTGAGATTTCGAAAATCTCGCAAGACCAAACTGGACATAGAGAGCCCGGAAACCATACCGATCACTGCCATAAGCATAACGATGGAAAGATTCCCATTCTCTTGTTTTAGTATGCTGAGCATTTTTTCTCCTCTGGCTTTGCTATCAGGTTAATTATTATCATTCTGTCGAATATTTGTTGGCGATGTAGGTTTCATAAACCACCGTCTCGTACACACGGTCACGGGGCACGCGCGCGTCTTTCAACAACGCCTGGGCCTCAATGACTACTTTTACCAGTGGGATATTGTCTTTCTGACCGGTCGGAGTGTAATACGCACCTGCACTGAGGGGCGTGTTTGCATCATGCAATTCGAATCGGGTTACTTCGATAAAATCTTTTTCGGATTCATGCGGGAAGATGTGCAGAGGGCTCGGTACGCGACTGCCATTGTAGATATACTGAGCTCGAATCACGCCATCATCCAGGTAATACTCCAGATAATCCAAATCTTGACCCATGCTGCTGATTGCAGGCATAAGCCTTAGTTTGGTTCCATAACCTAAAGAGGAATTGAAGTCTTTGATCTCAACTTTTTTTGCAGTTGCAATGGACCAATACTCTTTGGAAGTGGGGCTGTATTTCAGCACGGTCATCAAGTTCTCATCGCGAGCCGGCATCAAAAGTCCGTGCCGCAGGATATGTATGCACTCCATCAATCCTTGTTGCAGATCCAGATTTTTCTTGATCCTAGTGTAGGAATTGTAAAAGGTTATGACGCCAACAGCCGAAACCGTTATCAAAACTAATGACATGATCATTACGGCTATCAACTCGATCAGTGTGCTACCTTTCTCATTCTTAATCATATTCATCATCATAGTTTACCGTGGGTAATGATCTTCTTGCAATTCGATTCTGTGATGGTCTTTCTTTGTGGGGAAGGTCCATTCGAGTGTCGCTACCACCCTTACAAAAGGAAAGTAGGAATTGCCGTAGCGCTCTGTCATACTGGTGGCTTGTACGCTTAAATAACCCTGCAACATCTCTTCTTCTTCCAATTCACATATATTCACTACACGGTTTTTGAATTCGTAGAACCGCATGCTAGTTTGGTTCAGATTGTAGCGATTATATACATATTGACGTTCCAGTTCGCCGGAAACAATATTGGTAGCGGCGCGGTACTGATGATTCCGTTCCGCCTGATTATCGGCATACATGATGCCGATGTAGGCTGTGAGGATCAGAACCGCCAGTACTGCTGCGGATACCAATACTTCCAGAAGAGTGACCCCCCGCTCATTAGTGAGCAGGCAGGGTTTGTCTGGTAAAAAGCGGGGTGTCATCCTAAACCATCCCCTTAGAAACCGGCACCTGTCGCAAAGAGCTTGGGATTCTCCGCCACTTCTTCTGCCACAGTGCGTTCCACGTAGTTGTTCATTACCAGATTGTACAGTGATTGATCCCTGGTTTGCATCCCTTCCTTGGTGGAAGCCTGAATGATTGAGGGAATCTGATAGGTCTTTTCTTCGCGGATCAAGTTTCTTACGGCGGCGTTTGCCAGCATGATTTCCACTGCGGGAACACGGCCTTTGCCGTCTTTGGTGGGCAACAGGGTCTGGGAGATCACGGCTTCTAGGGATTCCGATAGCATGGATCGCACTTGTTGCTGTTGCTCTTTGGGGAACATATCGATGATACGGTCGATGGATTTGGTGCAACTACCGGTGTGCAGCGTGGCGAAAACCAGGTGACCGGTTTCGGCGGCTGTCAACGCAAGTGACACTGTCTCCAGATCGCGCATTTCACCTACCAAAATCACGTCCGGGTCTTCACGCAGGGCACTGCGCAGTGCCGCTGTAAAGCTCCAGGTGTCATGACCCAACTCACGTTGGTTGATCAGGCTGTTTTTGCTGCGATGTACGAATTCTATGGGGTCTTCCACTGTGATAATGTGGCAGTATCGGTTATCGTTGATACTGTCAATCATGGTAGCCAAAGTGGTGGACTTACCGCTTCCGGTGGGTCCTGTAACCAGGATGAGTCCCTTTTCTTTCTTGGTGAGGCGTTTGAGAATCTCGGGCAAGCGCAGCTCGTCGTAGCTTTTAATTTCGTTTGGAATCACACGAAAAGCGGCGGATATACCATTAATCTGATGGAAAGCATTTACACGGAAGCGCACGTCGTTCGAAAGCTTTGTGGAAAAGTCAATTTCCAGATTCTTGCGAAACATCTCTTGTTGCACTTCGTTCATCACTCCATAGACGAGGTTCTCAACTTCTTCCAAACTAAGTACCGGAAGGTTGAGCTTTTTCATTCTACCGTTGACTCGCACCATGGGGTGCGAGCCTACGGCAACATGAAGGTCAGACGCTCCCGCTTCAGCGGTAAAGCGTAATAGTTCATGAATCGTCAAAGTACCGTCCTCCCTTATTAGTCGGCTTCCATTCCTCCGGACTCAGGGTTGGTCCAGGTATCGATTCCATAGCCGTGGAATTGGGCTTCCACTACATCGTATATCACCTGTTTACCTTCGCCACCAGCGAAGTCTTGTTGGGATGTCGCGACATACTGGCGAGGCGGATTACCGGTTACTTCAAACTTCCAATTCTTCATTGTGCTGGCACCAATGTTGGCGTCTTTCATAGCGTCTTCAATGGTGTAGTTGTCTGTAGAACCGGTGGTTTGGAGATGAATATCGAAGGCTTTACGCAGAGTGGTAATCGCAGTTTGAGCTTCTGTGCTACGAGATTTTTCAACATAACGCAGGTAACGTGGTACGGCGATAGCTGCCAGGATGGCAACGATGATAACCACCACCAACACTTCGATAAGGGTAAAACCCTTTTGGTTTTTGAGTTTTCTGAGCATTTTTGTATCCTCCTGGGGGATCGTTTTGTTTCTTGCCAAACTATATATGCACAATGCGTGCCAAAAATCTCTGAAAAGAATCGCATCATTGCGCGAACAATATACAAAAAACCATTTTCAACATAACTTGAGATTCTGTCAACATCTATTTCTGCCAATGGCTTATCTTCTTCATTAAAGCGACGTATGAACATGTGCCACCATTGCGCTGATAAATTTAAACCATGACCTGTGAAGACAGTAAATAGAGCCACCAATCTCTTTTACTGCTCTCTTTGAGAATCTCTCGTGCGGTTTCAGAGCCCCGGCAAAAAAGGAGGTCCGAGCGGATTCTATGTTGAACTCACCAGAGCAGCGTGGCCATGTCTCCACACAATGTATATGATCAATGTCGGTTTTTGCCTTCCTTATATACAGAATATACATAGCAGATCAGCTTGATCTGCCGGATTCCGTTCTTTTTTTGCAGGAAAGCCAATTATGGAGGGTATATTTGCAGGAACTCTGCAGCATTTGCTGAGATATGGATGAATAAAAGCCTTGACGCATAGCTTGGTCTTGAGTTTTTGTCATTATTTGAATAATATCATTTATAAAAGATAAAGGAGCCAGAATGTCATCATCCTTACAGAAACTACTGTTAAGCAGTCTGATATTGATGCTTTCCACTATGTTGGCAGCAGTTGAGATTAGTTCCACAACCGTTTCAAATTCTAATTTGCTGGAAGACCGCGACATCCTTGCCGAATATGACGGCGGACAGATCCTGCGCGAAGATATCATGGCAAAGATAGATAAAATACCTGCCGCGCATCGTGGTCGCTTTCTTACTACCGATGGTCAATTGCAGATTTTAGACATCATAAGCACCGAGGAAGTGTTTTACAAAAAAGCCCTGCAAATGGGCATAGATAAAGCCCCGGATGTTACCGAAATGCTTGCTGATCTGCAAGGCCGTTTTTATCTGCAGGAATACTACAAGCGCAACGTGACCGATCTGGTGGTGCTTGAAGAAGAAGATTTGCAGGAGTTTTACAACGAAAACCTCAGTTTCTTTTACCAGAGCCCCAATATCACTATCCATTACATACAGACCGCTACCGAGCAGGATGCCATCGACGCCATCGCGGAATTGAACGCCGGGGCCACATTTGCCGCGGTATCCGACAAATACAATCAAAACACCTATTCCAAAGGCTTGAAGGGTGTCATCAAACACATCACTTTAAATGGCAACATCCCCGGTGTGGGCAACGACAAAGTTCTGGAAGATATCATTGCCGAAAGTGAAGTGGATTCCCTGAAGATCAATGGTCCCATCCAGACAGACAAGGGTTGGCACCTGTTTCGCACTGTGGCCCGGATACCCGGTCGCCAGAAACAATTTGACGAAGTAAGATCAGAAGTGGAGCAGCGGCTACGTCCCCAAAAAGACCGGGAGTTGTTGGAAAGCTTGCGTGCTGAATTGAAGGCAAAATACTCTGTGGTCATCGATACCCTGCTGGCAAAACGCATCAATCTGAATGAACTGGCCAAGAATGATGAGATTGAAGACTTGTTTGTGGTTACTTCACCCCAAAAAGAGCTGAACATGAGAGTGAAAGAATTGATGGTGGACTTTTCCAAACTAAGCCCTCAGGAACAGATTTATTACTCTCGTGGTGGTGGGCCCATGGCCATTCTGGAACAGAAGCTGATCCAGGAACTTTTCAAAATTGACGGTAAAGCTTTGGGTTACGAGCGTTACTTTGAAGAAAATGAAGACTACCAGATGCTGCGTCGCAACACTATTTTGCGTCGGGTTTATGAAATCTTGGTAATCGAAGACATCCAGGTTACGAACGAAGAGATTGCCCAGCGCTACGAATTGGAAAAAGATAACTACTCCACCCCCGCGCATCGTTCCATCCAGGTGCTTTTCTTTGAAGACAACAAAACTGCGAAAAAAGCTTGGAGCAAGTTCAAGAAAGCGCATAAGAAAAACAAAGATAAGGATATCGAAAAGATCATCAACAAATACTCCACCAAGCCGGATAAATCCATCTACGAAAACCAATATGACAACGGTTTGGTAACCGGTCTGGTGCAGGATCCTGATTTTTCGAAGCGCATTTGGGACAACCCCGTGGGTTATCTTTCCCCTGTATTCACTGCCGCCAATGGCGACATCGTGTTTTTCCGCACTCTATCTGAGACACCCAAGAGTTATCGTCCCGCTGTGGAGGTGGAACCACGCATCATGAAGGCGATAAAGCAAGATAAAGAACGTGTAAAGCAGGAGCAGGTGAAGGAAGATCTCTATGTGGAATTTAACATGAAGAAATATCCCGAAAGAGTGCAATTGACTCTGAGCGCGGAGCAACTGTTTGAGTATGCCGATAACGCAGCCAGAAACCGCAATTACAAGGATGCCACAGTGTTCTTCGATCAGATCATCAAAACCTATGCCAACGGCGTGGATGACTATAAGGCTATGTTTATGAAAGCCTTCCTCACTGCCGAAGAGATCAAGGATACAGACACTGCTTTGCAGCTGTTCAAGGAATTCCTCACTCGCTTTCCGGAAGGGGATTTGCATGAATCCGCCCGCTTTATGATCGATAGCCTGGAAGGGAATCTGGACGGCTTTGAAGAGTTCGAAGACTTCGAAGAAGAAGAATAGTTTTACCGGATATGATAAAGGTGGAATCCCGGCTTTGGGACTCCACCTTTTTTTGATCTTCTAATCCATTACCCGCGCTATCAGCTTATCTTCGATCCAGCCACTTTGTCCATTGGGCAGCCGAACCAACATCCATTCACCCGAGCTTTTCTGAATGTCCACTATCACACCCTCATGAATCTTCGCCACGCGAGCTGAGCCCGAGTCCGCTTCTTCCCTGAGTTCCGCGCTGTTTTCCAGCAGAACCGCCTGCATATTGTGGGCTCTGCGATAGGCTTTGAAGCTCATAAAAGCAATTGAGGTCAACAGCAGCAGCAGCAGAATACTTAAAACCAGGCCCGGCAATCCCTTTTCTTTTTCAGGATCATAATTTACATACCAGATCAAGCTCAAAGCGGTCAAAACCAGCAAAACCAGGCTGAGTATCGCCATCCGGTTCAAGTTCATAAAATCGTAGGCTTCCAAAAACACCCGCAGCAAAAACAGCCTGCGGGGATACAGCTCACGGTCTTGCGACAGGTTGATCGTATAATTCAGATTCTCTTTTGCCGCCTTGTGCGCGGAATCCAGGTGTAAAGCCCTCAAAAAATACAGCGTCGCCATGCCACTTTGCCCGGTTTGCCAATAGCTTACGCCCAGATTGTAGTATAGATCGGGGTTCTCTGTGCCCTGCTCTTCGAGGGCCTTCATCCTGTCAAATTCGCTGGCAAGCACCGGCCCAAACAAGCTGATTAATATCGTGAGCAACAAAAATCTCTTCATCCCCTGCCTCCATTGCGGCAAAATCCGGATACAATCAGTTTCAAGAGCTGCAGATCCTGCAAAATCTCCCCGGCACTCGCCTCATGAGGAGCAAAACGATGCCGCTCGCAGCTGGCAATAAAGCACTTGGTATCTTCTATCAATCCTTCCGAAAGATTCATCCCTTCCATAGATTCAAGCTTCTCGATAGTGGAAAGCCCCATCCCTATCCCCAGTTTTGTGGCCAGGTAGCGCATCAAACCGTTTTCTGCCAAGGTATAGAAATCTTTGCTGCCTTGTTGCGCCGCGTTTTGGGCCTCCTGCAAGTATTTCTTCAGAGCTTTGTCTGCCATCATACGGGCATAGCTTTCGGGATCCCGTGTGCGCTTGATGCGGTGAAAACTAAGATACATGGCAAGGCCCAGCCCCAAGAGAATAAAGCCCACCGCCAACCAATACCATGCCTTCTGCAGATAATTCGGATAGTCGGGATACGCAGAGCGGGATAGCATGGGACGCAGAGTTTGCTGTTTATTGCTATCCAGCAAACCGGAAAAATAGCTGATTACATTTGAGCTCTTCACCTTAATCTCGCGGCTTTTGCTGTTGTAGCTGCGATACATTCCCGCTTCCGGATCAAACCAGGAAAAGCTGAGTGAGGGCAGGCTATAGATACCTTTTTCGGCGGGAATGATGGTGTAATACAATACTCTGCTTCCTTCGATTCCCGCGTTCAGTTTATCCACTGCCATCGGAGAAGAAACTTGAGCTTCGCTTTTGGGAAATACGGGATTGCCAAATTGATTGTAATTTCCCCTTCCGGCTATGCGTAAACTGAAGGTGATGGCTTCACCAAGACTTATTTCGCCATCGCTGATATCTTCACTCAGTTCAAAGCTGCCCACGGCACCGCTAAAGCTTTGAGGGACCCCTTCTTTGGGCAATGGCACCACTTCCAGCCAAGCGTCTTGCGACCGTAGGGGCTGATTCATATAACCAAATTCATAGATTCTGGCACTTCCCCTAAGCTCCGGCGCACGGAGTTCACCCGTCTGATTGGGCGACAAGACCAGTCGCTTGATCAAGGCTCTTTGAAAGCGCTTACCTTGGTGGTTTACAACTTCATATTCCAGCATGCTCGGTTGTTCATACACACTTTTGCCATAACCGGGGAAATCTTCTTCATCATCCAGATTGAAGGAGCGCACCATTTGATCCGTATATAGGTAATAGGAGATGACCGTGGGCTGGCCTTTATACACCTTTTGCCGTTGAGGGATGCCCAAAAGCATTGTGTTTCCGGTGATGCGATTTGATGTCCAGGGAATATCCGGATCCAGCAGGCCGGAGGAGCCCGGTGCAGCAGGATTGGTCTGAGAGGGTGAGCTTGACGATTTCACTACCGTTACAGTGATGGGCTTGGTGCTGTAAACCTTGTTGTCCACCCTCACACTTTGTGTCGGGATCGTGCTGCTGCCTTCCCTTAAGGGAACGTAAATGTATGTGTAGGAACGTTCATGAACTCGTGTCGTCTTGAAGTTGACAATGCTGCTACTGCTGCGGGTAGAGCTGGTCATATTTACAAAGCTGAAATTGTCGATATGGGGCGCTTGCGGTTCTGAGACATTGAAGGCTTTGTCACTCTTTATGCGAATAGTGTATTGCAAGCGGTCTGAGGTCTCGATGCTTGTCTTATTCACCGACGCTGCAACGCTTAGCGCGCAAAGCAAGTAGGGCATCAACAGCAGGAATAGCACAATTACACGTTTCATCATCTACCACCAGTTATCGGTCTTTGGAGTTCCCTGTTTATCTTGCTGTTTGCGTTCTCTGGCCTCCAGATTGTCCAAAGCATCCAGAATATTGCGCACTTCTTCCTCATTCTTTTTATCTTCATCCTCTTTGGGATCCGGTGGCGGCGGCGGGTTTTTGTCCAGCTTTGTTAATGCGAGTTCCAGATTTTCCCGGGCATCGTCATCTTCCGGATTCAGCAGCAGAGCTTTTTCATATTCTTCCACCGCGCTTTGATAATCCTCGTTCATAAAGGCAATATTACCTTTGTCATAATGAGTCTCGGCGTTGTTTTGGCCTTTCTGCAGAGCTTGCTCCGCGGCATCGGCGGCACTCTCATAATCACCTTGTTTATAGCGTGATTTCGCCAGATTGGCTGCCCCTTCTTCCTCTTCGGCATAGCCATCAAAGATCTTGCCCGCTTCCTTATAACGACCACGTTTATACAGCCATTCGCCCAGACTGTTGAGCGCTGTGTTGCGCCGCAATACCAGTTCCAGCCCGGGGATCAAAAGTGCGAGTATCAACAGCAATATCAGGATCCAACGCCGCTTCTTCATCGCTTGGACTCCTTTACCATCTTTTTATAGGGCAGGATCAGGCTTTCCAGGATGATGATCAACAGCGCCGCAAGCACAAAGATGTGGTATTGCTCTTTATACATAAACACCCTGTGGCTGCTGATTTGCTCTTTTTCGCTTTGATATATGCGAGACAACAGCAATTGTATTTCTGACGCGGAAGGGGTGATGCGGTAAAACTCGCCCCCGCTTACTCGGGCTATCTGCTGCAGTGTCGCCGAATCCAATTTGCTGATGTGTTCCCCCCCGGTGTAGGGATTGGTGATCAAAGCGCCCTCTTCGGAACCAACACCCATGCTGTAAATACGCACTCCCGCTCCGGCAAGATCACGGGCTTTTGTGATGGCATTGCCGCTGATGTCTTCCCCGTCCGAAATCAAGATCATCACGCCGCCTCCGGCTCCGGCATTAAATGCTGATCCGGCCAAATCCAGCGCTCGGCCGATATCCGTTCCCGGTCTGGCAGCAGATTCCGTACTGAGACTACTCAGTACCATTTTCACGGCTTCATGATCATCCGTGAGCGGGCATTCCAAGGTGGCAGAGCCCGCAAAGGAGATGATGCCCAGGCGATCTGTTTCCAATTGATCCGTAAAGGCAGCTACCTGAAGGATGGAGCGGGTAAGCCGATTGGGACTGATGTCTGTAGCCTCCATGCTGCGGGACACATCGATGGCAAAGATGATGTCCATGCCGGCACTGCTCAGTTCCTGCTCTCGGAAATCCCATTGCGGGCGCGCCAGTGCCACGATTATCATGCAGAAAGCCCCGAGCAGAAGAAAGAGCTTCAAGCCATTGTAATAAGGTGATCTCCTGGCCAGATAAACTGCCATAAAATCCTCATGCGCAAAGCGACGAAACTTGCGCTGATAGGCCTTCTTCATACCCAGTATCAGCCAGATAAACACCGGAATCAGCAGCAATAGATAGAGGTTTTGCACTATGTCGATATTCATCGCACTCTACTCCGGCAAAATGGGGATTATTCTACTTCTCAAAATCATCTCAATGCCCAGCAGCAGCAAGGCAAGCCACAACAATATCCCGAATTTATCGTCCCAACTGTAATTCAGTTTGCTACTCAATTCTGTTTTTTCCAAACTGTCCAATTCCTGCATTATCTTTCGCAGTTCACCCGCATCCGTGGCCTTCGCTGCTTCCTCGGTGCCGGTGATTGCAGCGATCCGATTCAGGCTTTCCATATCCAGTTCGATCAAAGTGGGAATATTGCGATACCCAAAGAAAGGATCAGCAAAAGGAAAGGGCACCATGCCCCCACTGCCTACACCGATGGGATACACTTTGATGCCCAGAGTAGAGGCCATTTTTGCCGCGGAGATGGGATCTATCTCTCCGGTATTGCTCACTCCATCCGTAACCAGGATCACTATGCGGGATTTTGCCCGGCTGCCTTGCAGACGTGCCACAGCCTTGGCAAGACCCATGCCCACTGCTGTCCCCGACGCTTCCATATTCACTTCCAGATGGTCCAGAGCGTTCATCACCGCAGCGTGATCGTATGTAAGCGGACTGGCAGTAACGGCGTATTCCGAGAATGCCACTAGGGAAAAACGATCGTTGGGTCGCCCCGAAACGAAATCCTTGGCAACCTTCACTGCCGCCCCCAGTCTGTTCTGAGGCAAAAAATCCAATGCCAGCATCGATCCGCTTACATCCAAAGCTATCACGATGTCTACACCTTGTTTTTGAAACAAGCGTGAACCGCTTCCCCATTGAGGCCGCGCCAGAGCCAGAATGAGACAGAGCAGGATCAGTGAGCGCAGCACCGGATACAAATAATGTCCCCGGCCTCTGTTGCCCTTGATCCGCAACAAAATGTTCAATCTACTCCCCGGTAAAGACAGCTTGCCGGGCTTGCGCAAGACCAATTCCAGATACAGGTACGATGGAATCAGCAGCAAAAGAAGCAGATACAGGGGCAAAGCGAATCTAAACATCGGTTTTTTTTTCTCCGCTTTGCAGCAGATTGCGCAAGGCAGCAGTCCGCTTGAGTATTTCTTCGATTTCCACCCGGGCTTTGGCAAACTTTACCATATCACAATAGTGCAAGATCGCCATGTAATCGCGTTTGGGCGCAAAGCTGAACACTTTCAGGCTTTCGGCAATCTCGGAGCTGGTCATCTGTGTGGCGCCAAAGCCAAATCTTTCTTCCAGATACACGCGAAGGATCATGGACAAGCTAAAATGATATGACAGATAATCTCGATAGAGCAAGCCGCTTTGTTCCAGTTCATCCAAAGCTTTCAGGGCTTTCAGATGCGGGGGCACGATCTCCACGGGATCCGGTTTGGCTTTTATCACTACAGGCGGTTTCCTGTTCTTTTTCTTTGTGGGGATCAGCAAGATGATAGCCAATGCCAGAGCGAACAACAGTAACAGCATATACAGCCAAAACTCTATCTGAAGCGGATAGCGACGCAAAGGCTTGATCTCCCTCAATAGAGTATCCGCCTCCGCTCTGCTGCGCAATACAAATACCCGAAAGGCATCAGTGGAAGCACCCGGTCCCAAGAGTCCCGCGCGTTTCAAATCCAGCTTTGGAAAGCTCAAAGTGCCGGTTCGCAGCGGCACAATACTCAGTCGGGCAATGCTGCCCGTGCCCAGCGGCTGAATGTTTTGCTCCAGTACTCTAAATTGCTTTAAGGTATCCGGGATCTCAATCTCTTTTAGCGGAAAATCGGTTTCAATTCGTAGTTCAAAAGGCATTCCCACTTTCAGACTGTCCACTCCCGAAAGGCTTTGCTTTATCTGCGCGCTCAAGTAAACGCCCGTCAGGATCAAACACAGTATTAATATCTGTTTTTTCACACAATCCTCCGTTTGTTTCTCAGGGCAAAGAACTGCCGCAGCACTTTTACATAGGAATCTCCATTCTTAAACAGCAAATGATCGCATCCCATCTTTTTGAGGCTCGCTGCCAGCTTTTCCTGCTCCAGGCTTACCTGTGCTTTATATGCTTCGCGCAGTTTGCGATCCGAGCTGTTGATATATGCCACTCTGCCGGTTTCTGGATCTTGCAAGCGCAATATCCCCGCATCGGGCAGTTCCAATTCGCTGTTGTCCAATATCTGCATCGCCACCAGGTCATGCTTTTTTGCCAAGATCCCCATCGCTTTTTCATAGCCGCTATCCAGGAAGTCCGACAGTAAAAATACGATCGCACGTTTTTTTAATATCCTGGCGGCATAGCGACATGCCTCCTTTAGAGATGTGGCCTTACCGGATGGTTCAAAATACAAGATCTCTCTGATGATTTCCAGTGCCCGATTGCGCCCTTTGCGTGGGGGCAAATATAGCTCCAGAGCATCGGTATACAAAATCAATGAACAGCGATCACCATTGGCCACAGCCGAAAATGCCAGTGTAGCTGCAATCTCGGCGATCCTCTCCTTTTTCAAGGCATAGGATGTGCCCAGAAATTGAGAGGCGGAAATATCGACCAGAAACACCACGTTCAGCTCGCGCGTTTCTTTGTATTTCTTTATATAGGGCAGCCCCAGCCGTGCCGATACATTCCAGTCAATATCCCGATAGTTGTCCCCTGGCTGATATTCGCGTACTTCACTGAATTCCAGCCCTTGTCCCCGAAAACTTGAGTGATACTCTCCGCTGAAGATCTCGTTTACGATGTTCTTGGTTTGAATCTCCAAGCGGCGTATTTTCTTGATCAGATCGGCAGTGCTTACCAGATGCACATTTTTCTCCAAATGCCGGGTTAGGGAACTTCGATTTCATCCAGTATGCGGCTGATGATCTCCTCGCTTTTTATCTCTTCGGCTTCAGCCTCATAGGATAGCACTATTCTATGGCGCAACACATCCTTTCCGATGGCCTTGATATCGTCCGGGATCACGTAGGCACGCCCTTCCAGATAGGCGTGAGCCTTTGCCGCCCGAGCCAGATTGATGCTGGCCCTGGGACTGGCCCCAAAACTGATCAGGGGGCTTAATGTGCTCAAGCGGGGATAGCGTTCCGGATGCCGGGTAGCCATCACCAGATGCAGAATGTAGTCATTCAATTTATCCTCCATAAACACCGTATGCATCACTTCCCGCATCTGCATAATCTGCACCGGCGTAAGCACCGGACGGATGTCTATGGGTTTGGGATCCACCATCAACTGCATGATCCGGCGCTCCTCATCCATCGATGGATAGCGAATGATCAGCTTCAGCATAAAGCGATCAACCTGGGCTTCCGGCAAGGGGTAGGTGCCTTCCTGTTCGATGGGATTTTGGGTGGCCATCACAAAGAAGGGTCTGGGCAAAGCTTCACTGTGGTCTCCGATGGTAACCTGACGTTCCTGCATAGCCTCCAAGAGCGCGGATTGCACTTTGGATGGTGCCCGGTTAATCTCGTCTGCCAGGATGAAATTGGCAAAGATCGGTCCTTTTTTGGGGCTGAATTCCGCCGTTTTCTGGTTAAATATCAAAGTGCCGGTGATGTCTGCCGGTAAAAGATCAGGGGTAAATTGGATGCGGGCAAAACTCGCGTCCAGACTGGCAGCGAGACTGCTCACGATCAAGGTCTTAGCCAAACCCGGAACTCCCTCGATTAACACATGTCCATCTGCCAGGATCGCGATCAACAAACGGCTGATGATGGCATCCTGGCCTATCACCGCTTTCCCTATCTCCTGACGTACATCTCTCAGAGCCAAAGAGCTCTCTTCCACTTTCTCACGAATTTCTTCGATTAACACATAACCCCCATATCGGCTAAATTTCCAAACATTAAAAAAGGGAACCCGGATTCACCGCAATTCCCGATTATAAAAAAAGCTCTTATGCGCGTTTAGAAGTATCTTATCTGGATACGGCTTTACGGACTTTATTTGCTTTTAGGCAAGAGCTACAGACCTTTATACGCTTGGTACCACCGTCCATAATAGCGCGGATTTCGTGTAAGTTTGGATAGAAACGACGCTTGGTGGCATTCACCGCGTGCGAGCGATGATTACCTACCTGAGCAGTCTTTCCACAGATATCGCATATCTTTGACATGATAAACCGTCCCTTAAATTTATGTTTTGAGTGCCAAATTATTTCGGGCCTTATTTTTGACAAGCCTTTTATTTTATGCTCTGCGGAATCCTGATATCAAAACGACTGCCACCCTGTTCCAAAGCTATGTATTCCAGGCGGCCCCGATGTTCTTGTACCAGCTTACGACAGATCGGCAGTCCCAAGCCGGTTCCATATTGCTTGCCTTCGGATACAAAGGGCTCAAAGAGCTTGTCTCGAATCGCCGGAGGCACTCCCGGACCATCATCGATCACACTGATCTGCAACCATCCCGAGGCCGAAGAAGCACTCAGCTTGATCTCGCCGTCGTTTTTCATGGCTTCACTGGAATTCTTGATCAGATTCATCAATACCCTGCGGATCTTACTTTCGTCGAAGTGCACATAATCCTTCACCTTATTCTCGGTTACAAAGCGGATATTACGCCCTTTCAAGGTGGATTCGTTTATCTCTTTGAGTTCATCAAAGAAATCGCTGATATTCACTTTCTGAATCAAAGGACTGCTCTCCACACCCCGAGCAAAATCCAGAATCTCACGCACCAATTGGTCGATCAATCTGGTCTGTTTCACGATGCTTTGGCTAAATTCACTGCTGCCGGGGAAGAGATTCTCGATCAGCTGCGCGGTTAACACGATCACGGTCAGGGGAGTTTTGAGATCGTGTATGATCTTACTGGCCGCCATCCCGATTGCCATCAAGCGGTTCTTGCTGATCATTTCGTCCATCAGGCTGGCAAAACGCTCGTTTGTATCTCTCAGGCGTCCGGAAAGAGTCTGCATCAGATTGAACATCACCTCCGGATGCTTGAACGAGATCCTTAAAAATAAGTCTTTGGGGATCAAAAGCAGCTCCACATCCTCGGTGGCAACCACTGTCGCGCTGCGGGCTTCATCGTTGATAATCCCCATCTCACCGAAAAACTCTCCCGGTTCCAAGGTGGTAAGATCGGCCGAAGGAGTTTCGAGATTTTTGAGACCCTTGCTGATCTTCACCTTACCCTTACAGATAAAATACAGGTTGTCGGCAGTATCGTGCTCCGAGATAATCTGGGCGCCCTTTACATACTTCACTCGCTGCAAATCCGGCGAGAATTCGTCTATCTCGGCTTCGGTCATTCCTCTGAAGATACCCACTGTATCGCAAGCGTCTTTATTCGTCATCCTTCCCCCTTGGGTTATGGAAATTATTCTTTGTAAGTAAGCTTCCCAAGCAATGGCATTTCTGTCAAGCTAATTTAGGAAAAGCTCACATCCCCCGCGTCTATACAGGGAATAAGCCCCGCCTGTGCTTTGTCCGATTGCCACTGCATATGAGAATATGACTCCGGATAATAAGGCAAAGCAGAAGCGAAAAACTTCAGTTGACCATTTCAGATGTTTTCTCATTAGTCCCAATGCCATCCTCGGTTGTACTCACCCCATCTTCCCCATATCCATCATCATGCTCCAGTATCAAGCTCTTCCGGCTCAATCGATTTTCAAGAATGCTATCTACATATTTAAAAGCTTGTCAATCAGTACGTTGCACAGAAATAGCCAGGAAATTTTCCCCTATTCATCCTCTTTACAAGGCGTTCATCAGCTCTCTATCAAGCCTTCATCAAGCGTTAATAATTAACGCTTGATGAAGGCTTGATGAACGCTTGATTAACACTGTCGACAGAGCATGACCAACGGCTTTGAAAAACATATTTGCATAGTGATTACATTGTGATTACATTGTGATTACATTCCTGATAGTCAATTCAAAGATCCAGATCATCTTAGTATTGATTATGATCAAGATGGGTTTCTATGCAGAGCGCAACAAATATTAAGGAGTAGTAATGATTACTAATATCAAAAAACGTTTATACTTGGTTCTATCACTTATCCCTTATTGTGTTGGCAGTTGGATTATTTTTGACAGATTAGGGAAAATAATCGCTGTAGCTGTCTCTTTGATGATAATCGGAGCCCTGCTTGCTTTTCACACCGATTTAATGTTTAAAAATAAGCAGGATAGAAAAGAATCAGACAAAGAAGTTAGATAATGAGTTAATCCTGATTTAATAAACATTATCCAAGCAGGATTACTGATTAAAGTTTTGTGCT
The DNA here is from genome assembly GCA_002410505.1 of Cloacimonetes bacterium UBA5284. GTDB lineage: Bacteria > Cloacimonadota > Cloacimonadia > Cloacimonadales > Cloacimonadaceae > UBA5456. The sequence goes on from DHSO01000002.1 coordinate 27,995, forward strand.
TTCACCAACAATTAAGTATCTTTCGGTGAGAGTTATATCTTTGGCATGATATTATCGTTTATTGTGGTATGGTAAGTGTCTTATTAAGGAACCCTATCATCAGGTTTAAGCATATTGGCCGTATCAAATCTGCAGAATAATTTCCTGATATGCAGAGCGCAACAAATAATCCCAAATAATGCAGTAGGATTTTCAGAGTCCCTGTTTTGGGACTGATTTTGAGTTAATTTCGAGGGTGTTTTAAGTTACACCAAACACATTTGATTCAGTTCATGCCACCTCCTCATTCTCAACTGCAATGCAGTAGAAAGTTAGCTTCAGATCTCTAAGTCTATCAAGTGCTTCTGTGAACTTTGTTTGCCTTTTAGGGTTAGACAGCCCCAACCTCAGGACGTCATCCCTACCATCCTTTCCTAAAAGGGCAGGAATAACCAGGTATTCCATCCTGATGGTGCGTAATTTTCTGTCCTTATTATTAGTATGCAGAACCTGTTTGATTAGCACTGTCACGAGGTTATGAAGGATCAGGCAGATCGTCATCAAAACCGCTTCAGTAGCCCAGAAGCTCTTCATGTTGTAAGCTGAGAGGCCAAAGCCATCCTTCAGGTTTTCGATGATGTTCTCAACATTAGCCCTGGGCCGATAATAGCACCAGATATCGTAAGGGGTATCTGTATTGTTGTTTGTGATATAAAGAGAATGGCGATATTCTTTGCCATAGTCCTCGTCCTTGAAGAGGCTAAGTTGCTTGCCGGTAGCTTTCGGACGCCTTTGGATCTCCTGACGGACAACGATATAGCGTCGCTCACCTCCCCAGCTTTCGTTTAGGTGTGAGTATGTGAATTCGCCGACTTCGATTCCATCATCGACACGTGTCCATTCGGTCTGATAGTAAACTATCTTCTGGAAAAACTGGTGAATGGGAACTGCAATCACGTACTCAATCCCGTCTTCCTCAAGTTTGAGGATGAACTCCCGGTCATAATAGCCACTGTCTGCCAACACCCTTTCTATCTCGATATCTCTGATAAAGCCCCTGGTTTGGGCATAGAATTCAACAATACCATTGGCAGAGCGGGTATTACCTGAGCGATTCCAAAAGTTGACCGTGTAACCACTTCCCAAAAAAGCCAGCTGCGGATGATTTGAAGGTCTGCCACGCTTGGCGGGATTGTAGCCTTTCTTAGCTCCTTCTTGATTTCCATAACGCGTAATGACAGTGGAATCAAAGCGTAGTGTGTCTCGCTCGATATTGGCATAATCAAGCAAGGGACGCAAGAAATGCTGGCTGATGTTCTGCAGAAGCGTCTCGGTAAGCGACCTGCGGTTGTACTTGTTCCAATATCTGGTTATACCGGTGGATGATTTGACTAGACGCTTCACTCCAAAACAACGCTCGAATATCTTTATCCCATTCTCCATGTAGTTGATATGTGAGAACTTGGTTCCGCCATTGAGAACCGAGATAAACAGCGATACTAGCTTCGAATACACCCCGGTTGAGTTATTGGAGTACTCCTGGACTGGATAAATCTTCTCGACCAGTTCCCTGAATCCAATCTTATCGAAATACCTTGAAAATAGCGCTGCAGTTCCACCCCACGAAGTGATCAATTTTGGGCTAAACTCAATTTTGACTTGACCCTTTTTCAGTCTCTTATTTGAATGACTAGGTTGCATATTATTCTCCATCCTTGATTTGGTTTTGTGAATGATCTCAAATCTATGGTACTGGGGAATATATGCAACACTTTTCTTCTTAGGTAGGGTCTCTACTGCATTAACTGGGATAATAAGGAGTAGTAATGAACTACCAATTAGCACAATTCATTGTTAGTATATTTGTTGCCATAGGCACCGTTGGGTCCGTTGCGATTTCTCTTTGGTTTGCAATTCACTCCAGAAAAGAAAGAGCCAAGATAGCAATTAGCTCGATTATTGCCATGAACACACACGAGAGATACATTAATGTAAGTATTGTGAACACAGGTTCGATAGATTTTCGACTCAGTCACATCTACTTCCATATCAACAATTTGACAATAATGCCGACACCAGTACAGTTTTATCAACCTTTACCTGATGATAAAGCGCCAATTCCTCCTGGAGGTAGAGTGAATAGCCTTTTGTTTATGTTGGCATTCGATGCGTACATTGAAAACAAACAATCTATAACTCCAGAACAAGCTGTGCAACACCTTAAGAATATAGTGGATTAGATTTTTAGGACAGCCCAATAAGGTGTACTTGACATTAAGAAACCGATGAAGAAAGTACGACCGTGGGAGGTTCAAATGAAAAAGCGCAGCACTTACAGCGGTAAGTTTAAGAGCAAGGTTGCCCTTGCGGCAATCGAGGGCAGAAAGACAATAGCGGAGTTGGCGTCTGAGTTTTCGTTGCATCCGAATCAGATCAGTCAGTGGAAGAGCCAGTTGTTAGCAAGATCAGAGGAAATCTTTACGGATAAACGAAAAAGAGATAAGGAAGATAATGCTCAGCTAATAGATGAGTTATACAAGCAAATAGGCCAGCTAAAAGTAGAATTAGACTGGCTGAAAAAAAAATCTGGGATCATCGGTAAGAGCTAAAGTGCAGCTTATTGAATCGGCACAAGAGAGTATCAGTGTTGTCCG
>DHSO01000042.1:0-8737 GCA_002410505.1 Cloacimonetes bacterium UBA5284
CCAGTAACACATGATCCACCAGGGTAAAGGGCAGCCACTTGGCTTGATCGTAAGAGTAATGGGCATACTGGTAGTTAATGGGGCCAATACAGAGGATCAAGCGCAGCACATCGGCATTTGTGTAGCTATCGGTATCCGGTTCACCATTCATTGCCAGGGGATGGATGATAGAGCCGATAATGGAGGGGATAGTAGCCACGGGATTGATGTATTGATCGGCAAGGGTGACAAGCCGATCGGAAGCAAGCTGGAGGATGAGCCCCAGGTAGTCCAAGAGCTCCAGTTCTACGGTTTTTGCGGAAAGCGAGAGATATTCCACAGAGAAGGATGATTCCGGCAGGACACCTGTGTAGATGAGGTTATTGGCATCGTCGTAGATGAAGGCGGCAAAGGTATGGAATCCGGCTTTGATCTCGCGCAGAGAGCCCACCAGGATGGACTCAAGAGTGTCATCCATGAGGAGCTTAATTTTGGCAGAGCGGGCTTCCTGGCTCCAGTAATCGATACCGGAAAGACTAAGGGGATCGAGCTCCAGCTCCAGGAGGGAGTCGGATTGGTAGATGATGGAGGTGATGAGCTTTATTATGAGTTTCATGCTGTTATCCTTTATCAAGCGTCAAGATGACGCTTCTACCTTGGCGGCTTCGAGTTCCTGGCGCTGCCGGATGCACTTGATGTAGCTATTGAAGACATTGTAATCGAACCAATCGGCATAACGCTGAAGGACTATCTTATCCACGGCAAGGATGCGCTGTTTGAAGGCTTCGGGGATGGTATCCCATTCTTCTTCCATACCAAGGCGGTTGAACATTTCCAGTTCGTCTGTAGAATCATCGTCTTCGAAGTAGTCGATGATGTATTCATATTGTCTAACTTCTATTTCAGCTACCATTTGATAAACTCCTTTTGATGTATATTGATCTGTGAGATGCATAACCTTGCCATGCACTTTGGGATCTAGGTTCTGCATTATCTTGTCCATTATTTTGGGATGAAAAGTTTTGAGGCATTTTTTGTCAAGGCTAAAAACGGCAAAATCATGCATTTGGACACCATTAATAACACGTATCCTGGGATCCCAGACATAGAGGTTTAGCAGACGATCGCGGGCAGAGATGGCGAGTCCCATCTGTTTGAGTGGGTTTTTTAGAAGAGAAGAGACTTTAGCCATGTATTCGACCTGAGTAGAGACACCCAACGCATCTTTGTGTTTTGCCAGGTGGGTAAAGAGCTTATCCCGGGATGCGAAATCATAGCTCATCAGCCGGGAGACGATGGCTTCGATATGGCGATCCTGGAGCTTTACAAGGTTGTGATAGCGATCCAATCCGGCATCGAAGGGATCGGATGGTTCTATATATGGAACGAGTCTGGTGCGGCAGTTATAGTGGTAGGGCGGCAGCCAGGGCGTCATATCCGAGCTAGGGGTTTGGGAAAATTGGCTGTTGCCTTTCCAGAAAGATTCGGAATGCACGAGGGGATCCTGGGACTCAAGGCTTTGGGACGCGGGTCCCAGCTCGAAGATTCTGCCATTCATCATGCGGCAGATATCGGTGGTAGCCTCATCGATGTAGGCGACCACTTTCACCATAACTCATAACTAAATATAAGGAGTATAAATGAAAATACACACCGATGTCACCACCCTCTCCCGCCTCTATCCGCTCTTCAAAGAGGCCGGATTCGAAGGCGTCCTTACCGGGGATTTCTCCCTCATTCAGGATCTCACTTTGCCGGATCTCGCCGCCCGTTTGCTATCCAGGGGCTCCATGCCCCAAATCTGTGCTATCATTACCAAATCCGATGCTTACATCTCAGACGACCCCGCTCAACCACCTAAATCTTGGGAACTGTGCTCCCGCGAAGAATGCCTGGGGATTATCCTCCCTTTTGTGATAGATATCACCATCGGACCCTTAAACTTGAAGAATCCTCCGGATCCGATCCCGCCCCTGGAAACATCTTCATGAATATCAGATTCGTCCTATACAAGATCGGCGCTAATCCGGATCTCATAGAAATCGATGAAGCCATCCCCCTCGTCGATCTTTACAACGAAGATCGCGCTGCCTTCCTCTGCCCACTCTTGGAGATCACTTGAATAAATCGTCTATCTCTTTCACGCCGCTCCCCGCCCCGGAGCTGCCTATCCGGTACAGCACGTAGCAAACGGCTATCGCTATGATTAGTAATACCATCTTAACCTCTTACCTATATTATAAGCCTTACGCTTAGGAGGCGCAAATGAATAACTCAAAGCTTACTATCACCCTGGATTTCAAAGGGCGTGACGAACTCGAACAAATCGTCGCCGAAATCGGTAAAAAACACGATATTCCCGTGGATATCGATATCTCCTCTGCCAAACTCGGCATTCTTAAGGATATGAACAAGTCCTTTAAGTCTATCTACGATTCTGCCAAGCTCTTTACCGCTCAATTAGGCCTCGCCATCTCCGGTGTCCAGCAAATATATTCTGTCCTCGATCGCTCGCTCGGCTCCTTCGTCCGCGCCGCTCAAGAACAGGAATCCGCCTTCATTACCCTCCAGGCCGCCCTCCGCGCCACCGGCATGGAAGTGGATGTCAATGCCGCAAAACTCTCTAACTTCGCCTCCGAAATCCAAAAAGCCACTATCTATGGTGACGAACTGCTCATGACATCCATGGCCCAAATGCAAAATATCGCCCGCTTCTCAAATATGGATACCCTCAAAGGCGCCACCAAAGCCGCCATCGGCCTCTCCGCCGCCTTCGGTATCGATCTCGCCACCGCCATGGACCTCATCGGTAAAGCTGCCGCAGGAAATACCTCCATGCTTGGCCGCTACGGAATTGTCCTGGATGAAACCGCTCGCCAGATAGTAGAAGCGTCTTCCAGACGCTTTTTAATAAACGTGCGCAGCACACCGCAACTCTCAACTCTCAACTTTATCAAACGTGCGCAGCACACCACATCTCATAACTCATAACTAAAGTGGTGCGACCGCAAGCTCCGGTATCCCAGAATGTAGCTATGAATGTTGTCCTAAAGTGCGATGGGAAAGCCTTGGCAAAAGCTGTGATTAAAGGAAAGAAGAAGATCATTTCTACCTAGATAAATTGTCAAACCGGTTGTCGAATCTCGGTCCTGATGATCAACAAACTACCCTGAATTTGTTTCAAACCACCTGTCAAACCCCGATATTTCCAAATGGGTTGTCGAATTTAGCCCAAGGGTCTATCGCGGGATACCCATCCTGAGGAAGATTGCAGACAGAAAAAACACTTGACCTTTAAAGCTAATGTTTTATAGGGGTTTCTAAGTAATGAATGGAGTATATATGAATATCCACTTTCGTGATGTACAAGCCGGCAGTGTAGAAGCCAGAGCGATCCTGGAGATCGCCGAAGGGGTCTTTTTGAACGAAGTTACGATTCTCAATATTGACGGCGAGATAGTAGTTGAATTCCCCAAAAAGAGCTTTGTAGGAAAGAATAAACGCACCTTTTACATCGATATCATCACCTTTGAAGATGTGGACAAGCGCATAGTGTGGGAGCTTGAAGTAAAAGAAGCCTACCGGGCCTGGCGCAAAAGCAATAAAAAAGTATTGGTATACGAAGAAAAATAAAGATAAATGGAGGATCATCATGATCACCAACTTGAACGACGCATTATCCACTAACATCAAGGGGATGAAACGCTCGGCCATCCGCGAGCTGCTGAAATATCTCGGCACTCCCGGATTGATCTCTTTCAGCGGAGGCTTTCCCAGCCCGCTCACCTTCCCTGTGGAAGATCTGAAACAGATCATGGTTGAAGTAATGGACAACGAAGCTGCCACAGCCTTGCAATATGGCGCCACCGAAGGTGACGTACTCTTGCGCACTCTGCTGGCAAACCGCTACAAAAGCCAGGGTGTGGATGTAAGCGTGGAAAATCTGATCATCACAACCGCTTCTCAGCAAGCTCTGGATCTGATCGGAAAGATGTTTATCGATCGCGGGGACTATGTAATGGTGGGCCTGCCCTCATATCTGGGCGGACTTTCCGCATTCAATTCTTACGGTGCCCAAATGATCGGTATCCCGATGGATGCTGAAGGCGAAGATCCCGCAATCTTGGAAGCTGAGCTGAAAAAGCTTCAGGCCATGGGCAAAAAACCGAAATTCATCTATCTGATCCCGGATTTCCAAAATCCTGCCGGCGTCACTATGACCGAACGCCGCAGAATGGAGATTATCGCGCTGGCGCACAAATATGACGTGCTTATATTGGAAGACAGCCCCTACCGCGAACTGCGTTATGAAGGCGAATCCCAAAAGACTATGTACGAATTGGACGGCACCGGTCATGTAATCATGCTGGGGACCTTCTCCAAGATCTTTTGTCCGGGATTCCGCATCGGCTGGGTTGTGGGTCATCCGGATGTGCTGGATAAAATCGTGGTAGGTAAACAGGCCACCGATCTCTGCACTCCGCCCTTCACCCAAAGAATTGCCGCCCGCTACATCGAGAAAGGCCTTTTGGATCCCAAGATCGAAGATATTCGCAAGATGTATTCCGTGAAACAGAAGGGCTTCCTGCAAGCTCTGGACAAATATATGCCTGAAGAGATCACCTGGACCAAACCGGAAGGCGGACTCTTTATGATGGCATACGCACCGGAGCATCTGGATACAAACGCTCTGCTGCTGGAATGCATCAAAGAAGCGAACGTAGCCTATGTAGCCGGCACTTCATTCTTCTGCGATGGCGGAGGCAAACATACCATGCGCCTGAACTTCTCCTACGAGACCTTGGAAAAGAACGAAGAAGGTGCCAAGCGCCTGGGCAATTTCTTTAAGAACGTATTGGCAAAGAAATAACACATATATAAACTGGAGGAATAATGTCCAACAAAGTCATTAAAGACCGTATGGGCATGATCATCAAAGAGGAAGACACTCCGGAAAAGATGGAAGTGGAGCTCACCGAAGTCAAAGCTCCCGGAGAAAAGGATTCCCCCGTATTGATCTATTACAACTGGTGCAAAAAGTGCGGCATCTGCGTCGCGTTTTGTCCCACCGGCTGCCTGGGATTGAAGAGCGATGGCTCTCCCTACGTACAGGCCCCGGAAAAATGTATCCATTGCGAAACCTGTGATCGCCTATGTCCCGATTTCGCCATCACCGGAGCGAAGGAGAAGTAATGTTGAAAAAAGAAAAAACCAAAGCTACTGTCAAAAAGGAATCCAAAATCAACGAATTGCAGATTGCCAGCGAACGCAAGACAGTTATCATGCAAGGCAACGAAGCGGTGGCATACGGCGCTTTGGATGCCGGCGTGAATTTCTTTGCCGGCTATCCCATCACTCCTTCCACCGAAATCGCCGAAATCCTGGCAGCTGAACTGCCAAAACGTGACGGTGTCTTTATCCAGATGGAGGACGAAATCGCCTCTATCTGTGCCATCACCGGCGCCTCCCTTGCCGGAGCCAAGTCGCTCACCGCCACCAGCGGTCCCGGCTTCTCCCTGATGCAGGAAGGTATCGGTTTTGCCAAGATCACCGAAACACCTTGCGTGGTAGTAAACGTGCAGCGTATGGGGCCCTCCACAGGTATGCCCACCAGCCCCGCTCAAGGTGATATAATGCAAGCCCGATGGGGCTCTCACGGCGATTCACCTGCCATCGTGCTGTATCCGGATAGCGTGAAAGAAAGCTATGAACTCACCATCCGCGCTGTCAATCTGGCAGAAAAATATCGCACCTGCGTGATCTTGCTGTTGGATGAAGTGTTGGGACACATGCGCGAATCTGTACGCTTGCCCGATCTCGCCAACGTGAGAGTGATCAATAGAATTAAACCCACTGTGCCTCCACACTGGTATAAACACTACGATGAAAACCAGAAGTATCTGTCGCCCCTGGCCAGCTACGGTGAAGGCTACAGATTCCATGTAACCGGACTCACTCATGACGCCCACGGCTTCCCCACAAATAAAAGCACCGAAGCCGGAGACATGATGGACCGCCTGCGCAAGAAAATCAGTCACAACATTCGCGACCTCGTACAGATCGAAAGCCACGAAATGGACGACGCCACTATCGCCATCTTTGCCGCCGGCATTACTGCCCGCTCTGCCAAAGCTGCGATTGCCATGGCTCGCTATGAAGGAATCAAAGTGGGACTTTTGCGCCCCCTCACCATTTGGCCATTCCCGGACGACGCCGTACGCAAAATGCTGCGCAACGTCGAGACCGTGATCGTGCCGGAACTCAATCAAGGCCAATTGATCCACGAGATTCGCCGCCTCACCAAAGATAAGAGCGACAGCAATGTGCTCACCATCCAAAGGGTAAATGGTCAGTTGATCAGTCCAAATGACATTCTGCGCAAGATCAAGGAGGTAAGCTGAGATGGCAAATATTCCGCAAAAAATAGTGCATCAATACCTGCGTCATGACAAGAAATTCCCCCATGTCTGGTGCGCCGGTTGCAGCAACGGCATCGTGCTGGGTGCAGTAATTCGCGCTCTTGCCTCCATGAACCTGAACCGCGATGATGTGGTGATGGTCTCCGGTATAGGCTGTTCCTCACGCATGCCGGTTTACATCGACCTGAACACCTTGCACACTCTGCACGGCCGTTCCATCGCCTATGCCACTGGCATCAAAATGCATAAACCGCACATGAAGGTTATCGTTATTACCGGAGACGGCGATTGCACAGCCATCGGCGGTAACCACCTGATCCACGCTGCACGTCGAAACATCGACCTCAGCGTCATTTTGGTGAATAACAACATCTACGGTATGACCGGGGGCCAATGCTCACCCACCACACCTCATGATGCTATTGCCACCACCGCGCCTTATGGTAGTATCGAGCCGGATTTCAACGTCTGTGATCTCGCGATGGGCGCCGGAGCTACATTTGTGGCCCGCACCACCGCCTTCCATGTGCAAGAGTTGCAAAACTACATCCAAGCCTCTATGGAACATCCGGGATTTTCTCTGCTGGAAGTGATCTCCGCTTGCCCGGTTATCTATGGTCGTCTCAATAAAAAGGGCGGTGCTCCCCAGATGATGAAGGAATTCCGCGACAATTCAATTCCTTTTACTGCTGTAGATAAGCTGCCCCCCGAGAAAGTACAAGGCAAGATCATCCGCGGTATTCTACGCAAGGATATCAAACCCGAATATTGCGCCGCTTATGCAGATTTAATGAAAAGAGTGGCTCCAAAAGGGGAGGATAAATGAACAAGAGTTACGAAATCCGTCTCTCCGGCAGCGGTGGTCAGGGTCTGATCCTGGCCGGCATCATCCTCGCCCGCGCCGCTGTGATCGATAAACACAAAGTGACCCAAACCCAAAGCTATGGCCCGGAATCCCGCGGAGGTTATTCCCGCGCCGATGTAATCATCAGCGACAGAGATATCTATTTCCCCGAAGCCACAAACTTCAATTGCCTGCTGGCCCTTACTCAGGAAGCTTGTGACAAATATCTCTTCGACCTGCGAGATACCGGTATCCTTATTATCGACACCACTTTCGTAAAAAACCTCGCTTTGGCAGCCGATAACACCTACGAAATGCCCTTTACCGAGATTGCCCAGGAACAACTCGGCAGCGCAATATCTACCAACGTGCTATCTCTGGCCTTCCTGGTAAAAGTTACTAAGATCGTTAGCGAAACCGCTTTGGAAACCTCACTGCGCCAAACCGTGAAACCTGCCTTTGTAGACCTGAATCTTAAAGCCATGAAGCTTGGCTTCAAACTGGCCAATGAATACAAAATTTAAGGGATCACAACATGGTTAAACACATCAGTCACATCGGTATCGCAGTTAAAGACCTCGATGAAGGCATTGCCTTCTACAAAAAAATGGGCCTCAGCCTGGAAGGAATCGAAGAAGTGCCTTCACAGATGGTAAAAGTAGCCTTTTTCCCGGTTGGAGATACCAGAATCGAATTGCTGGCACCCACCTCCGAGGAAAGCCCGATTGCCAAATTCATCGAAAAAAAGGGTGAGGGTATTCAACATATCGCATTTGCGGTTGACGACCTTCCTGATGCCCTCAAAAACTCCGCAGACGAAGGAATTCGCCTCATCGATAAAGAACCCCGCCCGGGAGCGCATGGCGCCGATATAGCCTTCCTGCACCCCAAATCCACCGGCGGTGTCCTCATCGAACTCTGCAAAGAAAAACACTGATAACCAAGCCTCATAATAGAGACGGAACCCATCTTGTGGTTCCGTCTTTTTTTGCCGGGGAAAACAAGCTGTGAGCATAACTCACTTTTGGCAGACACTATCTGCATTATCTGAAAAACAAGCCCTCGCGCATTGAGACAAAAAAAACGGTTCCGGAACATAATTCCAAAACCGTAAATTTGAACTGGTGGGGTGGGTGATGGGATTCGAACCCACAACGCCCGGAACCACAATCCGGTGCTCTGCCGTTGAACTACACCCACCACAATAACTATGGATCAGGAAGCTTAATCTGGCACGCCAGAAGGGATTCGAACCCCTGACCCGCAGCTTAGAAGGCTGCTGCTCTATCCTGCTGAGCTACTGGCGCAAGAAAATAAGATGGTAGCGGCGCAGGGATTTGAACCCCGGACCTGCGGATTATGATTCCGACGCTCTAACCAGCTGAGCTACACCGCCACAGTCTATAAAAAAGAACGAGTATCATCTCGCTCTTCTATTTGTAAAATGGTAGCGAGGGAAGGATTCGAACCTTCGACCTTCGGGTTATGAGCCCGA
>DHSO01000042.1:8873-78690 GCA_002410505.1 Cloacimonetes bacterium UBA5284
GACGAGCTACCAGCTGCTCCACCTCGCGTCATATGTTCTACCACTTTTTTGCTGAGGGCTTATCTGTCAAGATAAATCTTTGGCTTGCCCCGGCAGGCTGCTTGATGCCATAGCTTCGTCTTTGCTGTTTATCGCCGCTGCGCACCGTTCGTTTATCCGGCACTGCTGCAGTTTTGTTAAGACTGAGCGGGGGACAGGCTTCCTCGAAAATTGCGCACGCAGGCGCAAAAACCATGAAATATGGAGCAGATGCCTCCAAACCTGCAGAATAAACCGAAAAACGGGGAGACAGCCCTGCCATCTCCCCCTGTTCATACTATTGTTTCATAAATGGATAGTCAAAATCCATAGCCGGAACGAAGGTTTCTTTGATCGAGCGCGCGGATATCCAGCGTTGCAGATTCAAGGCAGAACCGGCCTTATCGTTTGTTCCGGAAGATCTTCCTCCGCCAAAAGGCTGTTGACCCACCACTGCACCGGTAGGTTTATCGTTGATGTAAAAATTACCCGCACTATGTCGCAGAACATTATATGCCATGCAGATAGCCTTGCGATCCTGAGAGAATATGGAGCCAGTAAGGCCATATGCTGAGGTAGTGTCGCACAGTTCCAGACAGCTTTCATAATCCTCATCTTTGTACACATAGACCGTTAAAACGGGACCGAAGATCTCTTCCTGCATGGTTTTAAACCGGGGATTTACGGTTTTGATGATGGTAGGCTCAACGAAGTATCCCACGCTGTCATCGCAGTTTCCGCCCCGGATCACCTCTGCTTCGGTAGATTCTTTGGCAAAATCGATATATCCTTTGATATTGTCAAAGCTCTTTTTATCGATCACTGCATTGATCATGTTGGAAAAATCACGCACGTCGCCCATTTTCAGCTTATCCAGCATCTCGCTTATGCGGCTAAACCACTCATCATAAATGGATTGCGGAATATAGAGGCGGGATGCCGCACTGCATTTTTGCCCCTGATACTCAAATGCTCCCCTTAGTGACGCCACAGCCAGGGCTTGCACATCGGCAGAACTGTGTGCAAAGATAAAATCCTTACCACCGGTTTCACCCACTATCCTGGGATACGATTTGTAGAGATGGATGTTATTCGCGGTAGTCTTCCAGATGTGATTGAAGACAGCGGTGCTTCCGGTGAAATGAATCCCTGCCAGATGCGGAGAATGCATCACATGCTGTCCGATGGTCGCGCCAGACCCGGGGATGAAATTGATCACTCCATCGGGGAGTCCGGCTTCTCTTAAGATTTTCATGATGAAGTAGCCGCTATAGACCGCTGTGCCGGAGGGCTTCCACACCACGGTATTGCCCATCAGAGCCGGTGCTGTGGGCAGGTTTCCGGCGATCGCCGTGAAATTGAACGGAGTTAGGGCAAAGATGAAGCCTTCCAGAGCTCTGTATTCCGTAAAATTCCATTCACCTTTCGGAGAGATCAGGGGTTGTTGTTCATAGATCTTCTGTGCGAAATAAGCGTTGAATCTCCAGAAATCGATCAGTTCACAAGCCGAATCGATCTCCGCTTGGTGCGCATTCTTGCTCTGCCCCAGCATTGTGGCGGCATTTAGCAAAAAGCGATACTTGGTGGAAAGCAATTCCGCTGCTTTCAAAAAAATAGCGGAACGGTGATAGAAGGGCATTTCTTCCCAATCTTTGCGGGCTTTAACTGCCGCGTCAATCGCACGCAGGATTTCTTTTTCTTCTGTTTTGTGGTAAGTTGCCAGCTTGTGTTGATGATCATGAGGGCAAATGCAGTGATCCGTGGAACCGGTAAAGACCTCTTCTCCGCCTATGATCGCGGGAATCTCGAAGTGTTTGCCATACAATTCCTGCAGAGCATCCTGAAGTTGTTGACGTTGGGTTGAACCCGGTTGATAGGTAAACACAGGTTCATTTTGGGGTGCGGGTACGCTGAAAAACATGGTATCTCCTTTTCATTTTGTTTGTGAAAAGGGATGCCTGTACAGTGGACGTACTCTCCCTGTACCACGTTATCACCTTTTCACACTGGAAGGCATATCTGTTTCCGGATATACCCTATCGGCGCATAGCCTTGCCCAAATGGGTTTAGTACTATACGCTCGGCGATAATTGCAGTAATTAAACAACTGTGTTTTCAGTCAAGGAGGATTATCCAAAAAGATACACAATTCGCATAAATAAATATGCAACTATTACAGGAGTATATGATTACGAGCTCGCAAGATTCACCTTTATCAGCCCTGAAAGCAGTAATGGGCTATCTTGGCAAGTCCCGGCAGGAGTCTATGGCGGAGAAGCTTTCCCCGTTCTTGCCCTATATCTCCTCTGCCTCCTCACCATATATCTCTTTGAAACGGAGCCTATCGATCTGTGAGGGGAGCCCTTCAAAGGCTTTGATACCATCTTTTAAGGCCAGCACTCTGGTGCCGTAACGCCTGGCCAGAGAAAGAAAATGCAGGCTGCAGATTACGGCTATGCCTTCTTGATTGATCTCTGCCAGATACTGCATGATGGAATCCGCCGTCGCGGGATCCAGGCTGGCCACCGGTTCATCGGCCAGGATGATGCGCGGCTCTTGCATCAGCGCCCGGGCAATAGCCACTCGTTGTTGCTGGCCCCCGGAGAGTTGCTTCACCTGTTTTTGGGCAAAATCCTGCAAGCCCACTCTTTCCAGATTGTGCATGGCGGAGGAGATTTCAGCTTTGCCGTAGGCGGAGCCGATGCCGTGATAGCCCAGGCGGCCGGTGAGTACATTGGTAAGCACGCTAAGGTTTTTGATCAGGTTAAACTGCTGAAATACCATTGCGATATTGCGTCGATAGTGCCGCAAGTCCTTACCCTTTAGTGCGATAATGGATTCACCTTTGTAGCGCACATCGCCACGGGTGGGTTCGATCAAGCGATTGATGCAGCGCAAGAGTGTGGATTTTCCGCTTCCGGAAAGCCCCAGCAACACGATAAAATCCTTGTCCTCCATTTCGAAAGAAAGGTTGTTCACGGCAAAGGAGCTGCCGTCGTAGCTTTTATAGAGGTTTTGTACGTCTAAAAGTCTCAAGAATGTCCCTTATTTCAACATTTCGGCAGGATCCATATTCATTGCTTTCAGCGCAGTGCGAACCACTTCGTAATCCGCATCCGAGGCGTGTTCCAATCCATCCACATCATAAAGGGTTTTCAGGGTTCTTTTCCCCTCATCCGTCTGCGCGAAATCGTAAAGGGCCTTCACCACTTCCTTTTCCAATTCCTCCGGCATGTTTTTACGGAAGGTGACAGTGTCGTTCGGAATCCAATCTGTAAAGCCGATTATGCGTACTTTATCGAAGATATCCTTGTGAGTTTCATAAAGTTTTTCTCGTGCATCCATGGGCATTCCAGTGGAATCCGGAGGACTCCAGTAACTGCATGCCACATCTGCCCTACCGCTGTAAACGGCCAGGATGGCTTGGGGATGACCACCGGCAAAGACGTGTTCTTTGGGTTCGATACCCTTTTCTTTGAGGATGGCAGAGGGATAGATATATCCTGAGGTGGAAGCTGCATCGGTGTAGGCGACTATCTTGCCGTCGATGTCCTCGATGCTTTGAATCTCTTCTTTCATAGCCACAAATTGGCCCCGGTATTTATTCAATCCATTGCGCACCGTCATCAGGCGCACATTGGCGTCATACTTTTGTTTGGCAAGCACATAGGCATAGGTGGGCAACCAGGCGATATCTGCCTGATAGGTGCCCAAAGCTTCGATTACCGCCGCGTATGATGTGGGTACAGCCACTTTGAAATGATAACCGGTTGCCTTATTGAGCGCAGACGCGATCGCTTCACCGCTGGCCACCACTTTCCCGGCTTCCAAAGACGGCACAAAATACATCTTGATCGGCTTTTGCCGAGTTCCCAGTTTCTTGTTCGCGTCAGATATTCTGGCGCTTTCACTCTGACACGCGATCAGAGAAAGCAAGGATATGGCGATTACAAACAGAATTCTTTTCATAGCGCTTTCAAACTCCATGTTTTAGGATGTTTGGCATAAAAAGGCAAAAAGGCATTATGGTCAAGGAAAATCTTGTCCGCCTGACGCAGCACCGGCGGCGCTGTCCTCTCCCCCTATCGCTAAAGCCGTGCCGAAGCCGATATAAACGCTTGATAATCCTGTGTGCACTCGATGAAAACGCGTTGATATCGGCTTCGGCATAGCTTGATGTATAGGGCATGGCTGTTGCGTTCCCGGTGAAAACGCTTAACGCAGGATAAGGTTTAACAGGCTGCCAAATGCAGCTTCGCAAAATTGTATAAAGCATAGCCCGTTTAGCCGCGAGCAGCGCTTGTGCTATACCTGCAGCCGGATTTTCCCACAAAATACAAGCAGCCATTTTGTGGGGCAAAAGCGTAGCTGAACTCAATACTGAATTGAGCGCAGCATAGGGAGCTTTTAGTCTTCTTCGGCGCTATCATCCGGAAAACGATCCAGGATGATGCGACCGCAATTTTCGCAATAGACTATCTTTTCGCGCAGTTGCAGTTCGATGCGCATTTGTTGACGGAGTACGAATCCGCATCCTCCGCAGGAGCCGTCGCGATTGTATACTACGGCGAGGTTATCCTTGTGTTTGATAAGATTGCCATAACGTTTAATGAGTGGAGTGGGTAGGGTAATGGCCAGTTTATTGCGTTGGGCGCGAGTATCTTCGATTTCTTTTTCGAGGGAGTCGATTTGAGCTTTCAGGTCGCCTTCTTTGGCGTGTTTATTGGCTTCGGCATCCTGAAGAGCTTTTTTGAAGCCATCGTTCTTTGTTTTAGCTTCGCTTTCTTCGTCCATCAGGGCGAGTAATTGAGATTCGATCTCGGATATTTTGTCTTTGAGGTAAGCAATTTCGCTGTTTAAGGCTTTATATTCTTTGTTGGTTTTAATTTCGGAGAGCTGAGCACCATACTTATTGATCTGATTTTTAAAAGTATCTACTTCGCCTTCCAGGGCACGTTGTTTCTTGTTAATCTCGGCTTTTTCGCTTTCTGATGCCAATAGGTTTGCTGTGGCTTGTACCACCTGTTCGTTGATCTCAGAGAGTTGTTTGGGCAATTCCTGTTGCAAAACGCGGTATCTGCCAATCTTGTTGTCCAATAGCTGCATTTGCTCCAGGGTACGCAGTTGTGATTCCATATATTTACTCCTTAAATAACAAGCTGATATCCAGCGATTTGTAAGAATGGGTGAGCGCACCGCTGGAAATGTAGTGCACTCCCGTTTTGGCATATTGCATGATGTTGTCTTCGTTCACCCCACCGGATATTTCCAATTCCACCTTTTTCCCGAAGCGTTTCACCGCGGCTTTGATGTCTTTCAGGCTCATGTTGTCCAGCATCACTCTATCCGCTTTCACTGCTACGGCTTCCGCCAATTCATCCAGGTTGCTTACTTCCACTTCCACTTTGTAACTGGCGTTTTGCATCTGGATTTTACTTACCGCCCGGGTGATGCCGCCTGCCGCGCGGATGTGGTTCTCTTTCAGCATGATCATGTCGAAAAGACCATGTCTGTGATTTTGTCCTCCGCCCACACGAACCGCGTATTTTTCCAAACTGCGCAAGAGCGGAGTAGTCTTGCGAGTGTCCAGCAGCTTTGCGTTTGTGCCGGCCATGGCGTCCACCATGCGGCGAGTCTGAGAAGCAATTCCCGAAAGCCGCTGTAAAAAGTTCAACGCGGTACGCTCTGCCTGGAGGATGCTGGCAGCTTTGCCCTCCACGCGCATGATCTCATCTTTGGGACGCACCCGGTCGCCATCTTTTCGGTATAAGGTAATCTTCAGCTCTGGATCCACGGTTTTAAAGACTTCTTTGGCGATGTCCGTTCCGGCCAATATCCCTTCAGCTTTGGCAATCATGTAAGCGCTGCAAATCTCAGGATCCAGATCCAGATATCTGGTGGTGATGTCTCCGGAACCGAGGTCTTCTTCTAAACTTTTGCGGATAATTTCATCAATACGCATCTATCCTCCAAGGACAAAAAAAAAAGCACTTGCGTATGCAAATGCTCAAACTCGATCATTAAGTTCTTTTGTGCCAGCGTAATATTGGTTCGTACACACATATATTCTCTAAAACCTCTCTAGAGTGACATGATTTTGGAGCGTGAATATATGTCAAGAAAAACATCCCGGGCATGCGCCCATTGCAAAGTGACAACGAAATCTGCAAATTGTGCAGCGAAAACTGCAAACTGTCGCATCGTAGGACATCCTTACTCATCCTTTCCAAGACCCTTTTCGGTAGTTTCTGACAGAAATTCTGCAATTTAGATCACCGATAATTGCAAATTGTGACACGGATTTCTGCAATAATGAGAGTCTTGTTATCATCAGAACAACACATAAATGGAGTAGGTCTACTGCCATTTCAATAATAGGTGCAACTACTGGATGATCAGAAAGTATGCTTACATGTGATAGTCATGCTACAGGAAGGTTTTCAATAGCATCCTTAAGAACCAAAGCAAACTTGTTGGAACTTGTAATATGAATTGCAGTTGAATAACTATTCATAGCTAGATCGTATTGTTCAGTTTGAGAATAAATGTCTCCCTGGAGCTTAAAAAATGCTGGTTTGAATTTCTCTGGCACACTTGAAGATAATGCGCGATTGATACTATCTAATGCAGATGTATATTCAAATGTATCGAACTCAATTTGAGCTTGTCGATAAAACCAAAATGCATTTCTCTGATTGGCTGGGATTCTATCGAGGTTTTCTTGTGCATCATCAAACTTGCCAAGGATGATTTGATTTTCAGCAATCATAGTAATCTGGTAACATTCCTTTTCAACCCCAGGATGATCATAATATCTACCTGCGTCTGAACACCACTTCAACATAGAAGCTTTGTCATTGAGTTCACCGAATGCCTTGCCTATGTTCTTAAGTGCATCTGCAATATTTATGGCTAATGGCCCTCTAATAATACTCACTGGGGGAAAATCGGCATATTCAGATAGAGAGGTCAATACCTCAGGGTATTCGAACCAAGTTATTCTTGAAAATGGAACCAACCCTTCGAATGCTTGCTTGTTCCCAGCTATCAAACAATGCATTAGAAGTGAGCTACTAGCGTTGATAAACACTTCATTTCTTGCATACTCATCCTCAATTCCGCTGTACCTCGATAAGAGCTTCAAGCTCTCAATCTGATAAGTCACTGACTTAGTCATTCTTAATGTTGCATCCATAATGCTATCAAGGATTACACGCAAGGAATTCCTCCCCTTATCAAGAATAGCTTCATTGGGTTGATCGATACTCATTCTCACAGCTAACCTAGCAATTTGCAAAGAGGTTGATAAGTCATCTTGCTCAGAGTTCTGATTCTGAACATACAAATCCCATGCTTCGTCTAGCTTGTTCACTCTAACAAAAGCTTTGGCTTTATGATGTCTCATTCTTCTAAGAAGGGAACCTGAAGCCGACTCAATAACTGTATCTATTTGACTAATAACTCTCTCGCTAATTGCCTTTTTCTCTGAGTAATTGGCAGTGACTAGTTGGTGTTCATTAGCTTCAATTATACACATAACTGAGGATTCATCATTCGCATAGTCTACAAGCGAGGTTTCGGCTAATAGCTTTACTACATTTGAGTTACAATCATCCAATTGTAGATAAATAGCAAGTTGACTCGAAGGAACTATATCCATACACTGAACAGTTTTATGTAATCGATTTGCTAACAAGTTTAGGCTATTGTGAAAATGGTATGGATGGTTTGCTTCAATGTAAAGTAAAGAACTCCAAAGAAAATCGGCACATCTTTTATCTTCTTCTGGGTCAATTTCAGCCTCAAGAGAAATCAAATGATGCATTACTAGATCATGGACTTTATAATACTGCTTGTTAATCTTAGTTATTATCAACTGTCTCTCAAGATTGCTGACAATTATCTGTCCGGCGAATTTCTTTAGAAACTCAATACTGATGATTTGCGCATTCAGCCAAGCTAGTTCCCTCAAAATGTGTTGTTTTTCCCGGTAGAACTCCCCCAACAACTTATCTATGAAATATTCATTTTGTGGAGTTTTGATTTCTGAAATCTGAGAAAAGATATCACAAACGTTGTTCCATGCTGAGGCATCGTCTCTGATGAATGTATTAATAAATCTTAATAAAAAAGGATTTCTATATGACTTATTCAGAATATCTTCAACAGAACAATCTCCATCACAGCTTGCAATGCCGTCGAACAGCATTTTTTTCGCAATATCATCTGTATATTGCGGAAACTCAACTGTGCTGATGTCTTTACTGCATTTCATTTTACTCAAAATAACCAATTTACTACCATTTATAAAACCATCGTTGAGCTCTCGGAATTGGTTTCTCTCGACCTCTTCGGAACAATCATCTATTACCAGTAGGCACTTACACGAAGTAAAACGGTGAATTAAATTTATAACATGCCCGATTCTACTCACTAAAATGCTTTGTAGAGGCCTGCCTACAATATCTTTATTATCAAGCCACACTACGCTATCATACTCACCAAAATGCTTACTCACATACTCAATCATTGCTGAAGTTTTACCTGAACCACTGATGCCGTAAATAACTAAACAGTTTTTATCATTGATGGCTTGTTCTATGACCGTATGCACTTGAAAATCGTCAAAATATGGAATTACCCTTAATGGAACAGCGTAGTCAAGGATGGATTCATTCTTAAGAATTGAAAGTTCTGGGAGATATACTGCGAGTTCATCTATCCTCGAATCCTTCAAACTCAATAGTTCAAATATTGCTACTGATAGCTTTCTATTGTCGAAAACCTCACATTTTCCTCCGTCAATTTCATTAAGAATAATCGACCATTTACCTTCAGGACAACGATGATTTGAGATTAGATAGAGTTTTTCGAACTTAGGTGCTTTAGACTTAGCATGTTCAATGTCAGACTTGATCTTATTGCTGCCATTGAAGTAGTCTTTATCGGTACTGCACTCAACAATAATCACATTTTCTGAGTCAAAGCCGTCGACCGTATAGCCCATCGGTTTATCATCTTCATTAACTCCTCTGTGATTGATATCTCTACCAGTTTTCAAGGAAACGACGATCACCGCAATATGCTCCAAATCAGTCGACGATACTACGGACAAACTTGCTATCAAGCGTTTTACTGCATATATCTTGTTTCTGTCACTCATTGATTAATCTCCAGTATTATCACAATCACCTCACGCACAATTTACTCTGTTTATGTTATCCACTGACTAGTTTAATAAACATCTTTCTGTCACTCTCAGACAATTCTTTAAACCTCTCCACCAACCACTCGATCTTGATCTCACTCAACCTTTTATCAAGAGCGGTTCTTACCTTCTCAAGCTTCTTCAAATGGGCATCAGTTACATAAGCTGGCGGGCTCGATAGCTTATTCTGGAGCTGGTTGGCAGATGCAACATTCATGTCTGGAATATCCGGTTCAATTGCTAGGATACTATCTGCCCATTCCTTACTAAGCTGCTTACGAGAATCAGATATGGTTTTGACAACGTTCTTGATCACATCTTCGGGTGGCCATGGAAGTTCATCCTCAGCAAGCTTGGAGACTGTCTCTTGTTCAACTTCTGTAGAGAGTGTATCAAAAGAACTCCAGGTTAGGTTGATGTCGCTTAAGCGACCGTATGATCGTTTAAACTGATGTAGCGCCTTTTTTAATATATGAAAGTCTTCCAGGTCAGATTCCAGTCCATCGTAGGCTCTGATGAGAGAATCAAGTTTCTCCAACAACTCATCTATTGAATCCTCAGTTGTTATCTTAGACGTCCAGACTTTATCTGCTCTTTTCGTGATTTCATTTTCGGCTGTGGTTAGAGAATCATAGAAGTCTTTGAGGCCTTTTCTTACAACCTGCAGTTCATTAAGGTTGATTCTCTGAAACATACCCTTGAGCTTACTGGCATAGCTTTTGGCTACATCTTTGGCTGTCCTGATATCTTTGAGTCTATTGGTGCCAAGGACACCATGGCTGATTCGTATCCAATTATCAACCTCACTAATCAATCTACGAGCCTCGGCAACATCTTCTACCCTACGAATCAATGATCTAACTCGAGCATCCAGATTACTGGCTTCATTCTCAAGTCCAAGATCCTCCAGATTAGGTTTGACTCTATTCAGCATCAGATGTTTGAACTCTCCCACATGATCAGGAGATTCGGATTTGGGGCTAATATGAGCAAGCCAATCCGGAAACACTTGGATAATAGTTTGTCTGCCTTCAACCAGAACCGGTCGCATATCATCGATCTGCTCATCTATCCACAGAGGTTTTTCAGATTCTAGCTTAGCTATTAAGCGCTTTAGAGAAGAGCAGCCCCAAGATAATGGGATAACATTTCCATTCTCGGTATTATTCTTAATCCTCATTATCGCATCGTCTTTTGCTTCTTCCATTTCATCAATTTTCTTTGCTGATTCATTTGCTTGCTCAGTCAGTCTTTGCTCTCGATGATAAAGCTCAGGCGGCACGGGTATTTTTTCTTTCAGTACTTCAGATCGCTCCATGCAATCTACACGGGCTATGTGGCTTTCTGCTTGCTCCCACTCGTCTAGGAGGTTTTCCCACTCAGAAGTGTCATCAGATCTGAGGAGTAGATAAGCATCGTCCAAGACAGACGGATTGAAGTGTCTTGATCTGATAAGATTGTCGCCTGCCCACCCATTGACAGTTGTATACTGTTGATTTTTGAATACGTTCAAGGTGTTGCTGCGTGGGGAGATATAAACGCTCAAGAATAATCCGGCTGAGTCTAGATTAGCTCCAAAGGGCGGCTTGATCATGGTGTCATACATTTCGCGCAAGGACAGCATCCGTTCTTGTAGTATCTCATCCCATTCGATCGAAAGTTTCTTAAGAATGTTATTGGTAGGCCGTCTGTTGATTTTCCCATTTGCGGAGAATATACCCCAAGCATCTTTGAGAACGCTGTTTGCCCTATTCTTGTCTTTTACCGGTTTTGCCATTACCGTGCTATAATCCAGGGTTGAGTGCATCAATTCCCGGGTCAGCATGGAACAAGTGTCAGCAGCGTTTCCTCTAGAGGTGGCAAAGCCATCAAAAGGAAACAGAATAGGATGAGTGTAGATTTGTTTGAACAGCTCTGTTGCTGCCTTACTCAGTCTCAATCCTTCCATTTGCTTTCCGCCCAGCGAGATATACCTCTTCTCTTTCAATAGGGCTTCTACAGCTTCTTGTATAGAACGTTCGATTTTCACGCGATGTGATTCAACAAGATTGCCGAATTTTGCTAGTTCTTCGTTGGAGAGGGAATCCAGGATAGATAACTCGATGAGTCCTTGCCCCAATTTCGCTTCAACATCATACAGAAACACCAATAATATTGGAACAGCTTTAACCTTGAGTGACTCTGCGGCTGATTTGAGAAGTTTATGAGCTTCTCGAGAAACGCTGTCTATATCATCAATTTCCCCTAGGTAAACATAGATAACTGATCCCCTGGGATCATCAATACTCTCTGCTTTTGACCATCTGTCAGTCTCGAATATTATCTGCTGAGGCAATGTGTCCAAGTTTGCCACTTTTGCCTGAAATGCCCACTCAGGGGTGCTGATCTTGTTCTCCTCAGCAAAATCACTCTGTATATCTTTGATCAGATCACAACAATCCTTGATGGAAGATACGAATAACTGGGTCTGGGCGTTTTCATCATAACTGGCTGAAAGCCTCCGGATGTGATTGATGAACTGACTTCTGGGAAGCGCGTCACTAAGAATATCAAAGCTTTTGTATGCCTCATCCCACTCTATGGCGTTGTACTCATCAAGCAAAGTTTGTAATTCTCCAGCCAGTACAGCCTTGTCCATATTGGTCAAAGCTTCTAGAGCTTCGATAGCATCCGCCCGGTTTGCTGCTACCAAGCCTAGTTTGGAACTTAGTACGATTGCTTTTAGAATCCTTATCTGATTTATTGAATACTTTGTAGCATACTTCGACATGACTGTCTGGTATGCTTGCATGATGGTTCCTTGCGCTCCAGATTCTTCAGAACTCAGTAGTTCTTGGATAAAAGAATTGCTCATCATGTCTACAGCGGCAATCCTCCAATCTTTGTGTTCTGATATTTGGCTCGATTCATACTGGTTAAAAGCTTCAATCAATAAAGCCAGGGCAGATCTTTCCTGTAAATGGCTTCCAACCGCAGAAAGGTAGTACAGGAGCCATACACTATATGCTGATAAGGGCCAAGATCCTTTACTAACTATCTTATGAAATAGGTCTGCATCATTCCAGACCTGAATATGTTTTGAGCTAGGAAACCACTCATTGATCTTCGTTCGTTCAAGATTTGAAGTTTGGAAGGCTGATTTCCCCTCAAGAATTTGATCTAAATACTGGGGATTCTTCTTTTCGATCAGATTGGCAATGAGCGTTTCAAGATTGGTAGACAGATAAAGCTTATCAGCAGTTTGATACCTGGTAATGTATCTCTGCATCTCGTTTTTTTGCTCAGTAGCCATACGTTGAAGATATGCATTCAGTTCAAACTGGATAAAACCCACGAAACAGACCTTAGGTGAGTAGGCTTGTATGGCTTCAAATAGCTCTTGAAGGACCCCGCTTCCGGCTAAATGACCTCGAGTGGAGGCGAATTCCATATATTTTCCAAACTCATCAAACAGGATGACAAGGGACTGATATGGATTTCCTTCGCCACAGTAGATTTCTACAGTTCTGCCGATCAGCTCTTGTACTGATTCACCCTGTAGGTTTCTAATCTGCATATCATGTTTGCTTAAGAACTTGTTTACATTGATGTATGTAGCCTCATCCTGTTGTTCCAGCAATGCTATGATATCCGCCGGGCGAGCACCTCCACAAATCACGGACAGTTCCTCCTGTAACTGGGGGCTGGTGACCCAATTCAGCATCCTGACTGCTTGTTGGAATCTGGGTCTTAGATCTTCGATCGGTTTTACGTCATGTCCATCCCTGCGAAGAACTTGTATGATCTGGTTGGATAATCCATGTATAAAGTCGAATTTTGTGAGTCCATTAAGAGCAATGACTAAACAGGGTTTATCAGCATCATCGAGTAAAAGCCCAATTTCATCACCTATCTGCTTATCTGCAGATGAAATATTAGCCAGGATGTCAGCGGGGGTGTTGTCTGCAGGAGCACTCAGTAACTCCGCGATTGTAACACCAAGGTGTGATTTTCCGGTTCCATATCCTGCTATGGCCAATGTAAACGGGACATCTTCATGGCCATATGATCTTTTCACTATTGCCTTGGTGAAGCTTGCTGTATCAATTAGCTTGTGACCATGAGTATATCCTACTTCATCCTGAGAAACACCATGATAGGCAGGTCCATGAAAAACAAATGCTTCAGCCGCTAATCGTGATTTGTCAGGATCACTTATGTACCAATCGATGTTTACAGCTCCATTGAAGAGCTTATCTCCCCTAAACCTTACGATGTCCTTTAGGATCATTATTTCCTCCAGTCCCTAGATCATATCATCGAACATTTGATTGTATGCTTCTCTAGCCGTTTTCATAGGGCTCAGAATCCAAGGATTCATGTGTCTGTCCACCCTAAGAATTCCCTTTCTCTCGACCATATCGAGTATATCTGACATTCCTTGTCCCAGCCACCTGCAAACCGTCAGCCATCCTGTTTTCTGTTCGATTTCAGCGGTTGAGACCTGATTCTGCTTTGGGAACCAGAGCTCCATCGAACTTATAATCCATGCTCCATAACCCCTGGCCAGATCGTCTTTGATTGGTGCCTTTTTACGAGTGATCATCTTGCCATCATCTTGAAAAGCGCCACAAACCTTAAAAGACGCTTCATCCTCGTACATACTGAGAAGAGGCCCAATCAAACTGCGATTACTGCTACCGTACTTAGATTCCAGCATGTTTTCCAGGTCGTTTCTCGAAAATTTGTCTCCCAGGCTGTGGTAGCCTGACCAAAACACAAAGTGCCAAAGCTCAGCTCCTGTAGACTTGTTACACAGGTTAAGATGACATAACCATTGGCTCACATCAGTTTTTACAAAGGGGTCTTCCTTCAGGATCACTCTTCCAAGATCTGTTAACTCAGGACTTATTAACATATCTTTGTTTCTTTTAATCGTTATCAGGCCCATTCCCTGACAATAATTTATCGTTGGAAGCACTTTCCCTGATGACTCACCAGTGGGAATCCCTGTCTTGTCAGAAATTGCTTGAGCATCTCCAGATCGGCCTTCAGCTGCAAACTTTAAAATTGCATTGATATATTGCCGCTCCGGTTTGAAAGTACGGTGGAAGTTCCTGGGCAAGCGTGTATTGACTTCTTTCTTAGCCATGGAAACCTCTTTCTTCAAGGGAGGTGATGCGAATTTTCTGTGCTTTCAATCTCAGTTCTCCAGATAGATCATCCAGGTGCCTTCCTAAAACCCAACACTCACCCTTTTGGAGTTTTGCCAACCGATTTGTCCATTCCTTCACCGGAATATCGCTAATAGCATTGTTAAGCAGTTGAGCGTGCTCCTTCATCTCATTCTCTGTGGGCTTGAAGAATAGCTTCATTTCCGCTTGAAATAGCCTACTGACCTTTGCATCAGAGACACCGCCAACTCCTTTAACAGTTTGAGTTGCTGTTATCAAGGCCAAGCCATGTTTTCTTCCTTCTGTAAGGTACTTTGCCACTGGCGCGTCTGGTCCCAGATCTAGGTTTTGAACTTCGTCTAGTACAATGGCCTTGGGTAAATGCTTACCACCATAGCTACTAACGTAGTTGTAAAGGTCCCATAAAACGAATTCTATGATTGCTCTTGATGAGTGCTTGTCAACTTTATGGAATTGGAAGACTCTGCTTCTATTCTTTTCATCAGCAAACAGCTCATTCCATCCAATTTCCCTGCTGTCGACCAAAAAGGGTTTGCTAGTAATAAACGGTTTCAGTTTGGTGATAGTAGTCTGTACAGTGTTCTTTGTGTATAGTGGATCATCGAGGTATTCGTAAAACATCTCCAGCATCTTGTCCAGATTGAATTCATCGCCATATCGTTCAATACCGGTTTGAATGACTTCAATAGTGAAAGGAAGCTGCTGGGTTCCCAGATCATAGACATTCTTAAAAATCGAAGATACTCGCTTTGAGATTGTTATTGGAGTATCCTTGAATTTCATGCCATCCTGTACGCTGACTTGAGCTTTGAAAGGATTGATAGGAAGTGGATCATTGTATATGAACGTCTGTCCATTACTAGTAATAATCGGTTTTGCAGCAGTCTCTATGTTGTTTGGGACAAAGCCATCTGTGTAATCTATGACTAGGCTGTTCTGGTTCTGCCTGGCCATTTCGCATAGAAGGCATTGTATTGCGTATGTTTTACCCATTCCGGATGTGCCGAATATCACCATATGTCTGTTTGCTAAGCTATCATGCCCAAACTCCCAATAGACTTCTTTGCCACCTGTGGTTTTACCCAAGAGGATCCTCTCAGGAATCTTGGGCAACACAATATCATCGTCTTCTTGATGGCCTTCTTCATCTTCGGGCTCTTGCTCAATATCAGGCTGGTCTTCCGTTGACTCCTCTTGAGGGGGCTTAGGGCTTGTTTCGTCATCCCAATTAGGCGTAGTTTCTCTTCCATCATCTTCAGACTCGTCATCGTCCCAATCTGCCAAAGTCTCACCGGGTTGGAAGTCTTCATCTTCCGGACTAGGGGGTAGGTCGATGTCTTCAATTTGTTGCATGACATTCTCATCTTCTGAAAGAGGCTCGTCCAGAAATTTAGCAATGACTCCTGTGGTTTCATCTGTTGATTGAGCAAGTACTTTGATGTAATTCCTGCCTATTGAAAACACATTAGCTTTGCCTGTGGAGGTCTCATTGTTGTTCCAGGAACCTGATTTCTTGATTGTGCCATGCTCATCATCAATCCAGAAAGCCATCACGGAAGCGCTCCATGATATTCCGTAATCTCCTTCGGCTAGTTTCTCCAACGCTGATATGACCTGCTGTTCGTGATATTTGTCTATCCTGGCCTTAGCAGCTATCAGGCGATGTAATTGCATCCACCAATAGCGGCGATCGGGCTTATCGTCATCAAGATTTTGCTGCTCCTGGAAATTCGGCTTGAATGCCTTTACCAATACACTCAACCCGTTATTGATCTGGTGTTTGGCCTTAATCAGCAGTTCTTCAGATTTATTACCCATTTTACACTCAATCAGGTGCAAGTTCAGGTGCACGCGGTTATCCTGGCCTATGTTCGCCTTTAACCATAGCAGATCAGGCCTTACTCCGCTTTCCGCAAAGTCGAACCAATGCCTGTATGCATCGAGAGTCACCAGATTATCACACAACAAAGCTTCATCTTTACCCACAATCTTACGGGTGAGGGCATATGCCATGAAATCTCTGATATACTGGTCTGCCGCCCCTGTAGCCCTTACCAACGACAATCCGGACAATTCCTGGGCTACTTTCATGGTTCCTTTGGCTACAGCCTGATAGTCCTCCTCAGTCCATTTAGTGTCTGCTAGCAGTTGCTTGATGGAAGCTCTCAGCCTGATTTCAATGTCGTTTAGCGAAAAGTGCTCGGTCGATATGGTGTAGTTTTCTTCACCTGATATGCCCACTCCAGAGCCGAAACCAATAATCTCCCTCTGCAGCTCGCTTTTCTTGCCTGAATCTCGTATCAGGCGGTCATCCACACTAGGATCGATGCAGATTACCCACTCAGATTTGCTGTGGACCGCTCCGATCACGTCCATCCAGGGCTTGAGATCTCCAGTACCCATTACTACCGTGCCTTTTTGGGCATTGCCACTTTTTAGGGCATGCATGCAGCCCGCTAACCGGGAGCTAATGCTGAATTGCCTATTGCTGATAATCCTGAAGCGTTTAAACTCATCAGAGGGATTGTCTATCGTAGCTACGGCTTTCTCCAGGATGGGGTATTTGAGAGAGTGAGTTCGGATGTCCATGGGATCGACGGATTCAAACTTATCGGCGATGTTTCCTGTCCCGATTATGTCATACAGGATGGTCACATCGGTGCTGAAATTATCGTTGATCATCCTCAAGAATGAGTTATGGTCGGCGGCATTGATCAATCGGTGCGAGATGGAAAACCTGCAGTTGCGGTATACCTGGAATTTGCTTTCAGTCTCAGCCGCTTCCCATCTTTCTCTCCAAAGCTCTATCCAACGGGCTATGCCGCTATCATCAGCAGAATCAGTAAAAATGCTCACGCTGATATTGTAGGGCTTATTGCGCTCATTTCTAATAACGTAGTAATTTGGATCTTTTATGTTTGAAAGCTTCATTAGATAAGCATGTATGGCTGCGATAATCGGTTGAATATCCTGGTTTCTATAAACGGCCAGGTTCAGTCCATCCCTGGCGTGGGGATGCAGCCTGAAATATTCTAACAGGAGGTTGTTGAGCAGTTTGGATTCCCGGGTTTCCAAGAACATGTCCGCATCGCTCACATCGCCTATTTCATCATCGCTTTCATCAGACATCCCCAGCATCAGCCTGGTCGATTTTAGGTCATCTCCATCAATTGGATCACCTACTTTGTGGATCAGTTCATGCCCCACAACGTTGGTGTTCAGATTGAGCCCATCATCGATCAGAATGCAGTTTATGGGTGTTCTGATATGAGAAAGGTCAAGATAGGATTGCCAAATGTGTTTTTTGAAGGCATCCCGCCTCTTGTCTTTTTCGGTTTCAGCTTTCACGGCATAATTGAAACAGGAGTTTTGGTAAACTACTTGGGATTGCAGCATTTCCAGCAGAGACGGGTGAAGCACCGTGATGATCCCTGATTTCTCGTAAGCCTCACTATACCATGCTTCATTTCCATCTTTCTCTCTTTCTCTTATCACCATAAATGCTCTTAGCATCATTCCAGCCATCGGAGATTTCAGCATCTCTTCCTGAGTGCTTATCAGGTCTAGCACCTCTTCGTAATGCTGTCTCAGAACGTCCCAAACCGAGGTGTCTGTCAAAGCAGCGATCAATCCGCTTTTCTTGGCAGCTTTGATAAACAGGTGGTACTTCTCGGCAAGATTCCTATAATGGGGTAGCAGTCTATCGTCATGTTTCAGCCAAGTCCCAGACAACAGATTTCTCAGGAAAGACCCTTCTGAAGCAGAGTCTCTCAAGCTGTGCAGGAAGACTCTCCGCAGCTCATCATTGGATGAAGTCTTAAGAATCTCGTCATAATAGGGAAGGTGGAAGAAGGGTAATACCAGCGCATGGTTTGGCCTATCCAATTCATCGGCTGCCATGTTGATCAATTCTGTTGCCAGGCGATAGCTATGGTTGGAGGGCAGTTTCCAGGCGTATCTTCTTTCCTGCGGCTTTTCGTCTTCCTGTGCATAGAGGTTCACGCTGAAAACCAGTTCGGAGATCGCTGTCCTGCTATAGCGGAATTTAATCTCATCGCTGTCCAGGTTGCACTGAATCTCAATCTCTAGGCCATCTTTGTTCTTAAGGCAGGTATGCTGTATGATAAAGCTGTCCAATCCGCCAATGAGCCTGTGCAAGAACTCTCTTGCCAGTTCTGAGACATCCTGGGTGGAATAGTCTCCCTCGCTGTCATCCCACTCCATGTCGTGCTTGAACAGGTCAGCAGTTATCTCTATCCTGCTTAGATCTTCCACGCTACCATAATCTTTTGACTTTGAAAACTCTGAGAGACTGTCCCACATGGCTGTCAGTACAATTTCTACCGGGCTTCCTTCCAGGCTCTTCACGCTAGTTTTCTTCTTTTCCTGCTTTTTCTTGAATTTCAGTATCTTGTCCAAGATGAAGACGAAATCGCTTTCCAAGAGCTTTTCTTTCTCCTCTTGGTCAGCAGTCAGGACGTAGTTCTTCATCCCGCCCAAGAATTCCGTTCCGCTACTGTACGCACCTCGAATCTGCTCATTTTCCAGGTCTTCCCATCCCTCTTCTCCGGTTTCGATGGCTTCGAGTATCCCATCAATGGCCTTAAAAGCCTTCCTTTTCTGGTTTTCCTCAATGAACATGGTGTAGTTAAAGAACTCAATAGCCTTATAGACGTACGGATTGAATTTCTTGTTTTTTCTAGTATAGGGAAAGCTGGTGAAATTGGGTAGTTGGAAATCCCGTAGCTTCGTCAAAACCACTTCTAACACTGTTGGAACGCTGTCACAGTATGATAGGTCCAAGCGCTCCAGCCACTTGCTAAGGGATATCAGGTCCGCCCTACCCTGCTCGATGATAGGGTAGAGGATGTTATCAAATACCAGCATGTCTGCTTTGTTGTAAAAATCTATGCCGTTGGAACTAAGTTTATCGACAACCCAATGACTGAAACTACGAGACATTCCCGTTTCCCAAACAAACTTCAAACTACAAAGGTTGAAATCAGCTAGACTGGCGGAATCAGTGACAACATCAGACCCATAGAGGACTATCACGTTATATTTATCAGGGGGCATAGGCTTATTGCGGTAATAAGCTAGATTGTCCAGTAAGGTTATCCACCCGGCCTTATCAGCCTTGTCCCTGCCCTCGTCAGTCCATTCATCGGTTAGTGTTCTGGCGACTTTGATCAGTACATTGGTATCAGCAATATTATGTAAGAAACTGCTGATAAGGTCTGCAGTAGCTATCGTCAGATCTTCCGGGATGCTTTCCACCATGAAGATCATTTTCCCGCCCAATTCCATGGAAGGAAGCTGGGATTCTATCCTACCTGTGATATAATCTTTGAACGAACGCGCAATGTATTTCATGATCCAGCTCCATCATTCCCTTGGTTGGAGTGCAACACCAAGGCGCAGGAATCCGACAAATGCATCAAGAGGCCGCTTTCTGCCAGCATTTCAAGTAGCCAGGCATCTGTATCACTGGAAAGATATACCTTTTCCACCCCCAGCCATTGGCAGCACTCGCCAAATCCAGCCTCGTCAAACACCATGCCCCACCTCGCTCTTATCAATTGTTTAAATGTTTCATATGTTATCCTCCCCTGCTGCGGTACAATGGTAGTTACCAGCACCCTGAGTATCTGGGGAGTTAAAACAAATCGAGCCCAAGCGCCCCGCTTGGGAATCACCAAACCGGCTTGCTTTGCCATCTTTAAGAAGAACTTGTGCCCGGAACGTGTATCGGCTTCTTTGAGGATCTTCTCATCCTGAACTATATCCGTATCCTGCATATGCGAGCGGATAGCCATATAGATGGTTTTTTCGATGTTTTTGAGGCTCTGATGCGATATCCGCTTGAGCGTCCCATTCTCCTCGTCAGACCTGTTTATAGCCATATAGTAGCCAGGCCATTTTGCTTCTCCATTGCTTAAACACCTGGAGCTCTGCATGATTAGATTCCTCAGGGTATGCAGCATGAATAAGGTCTCTAGGTAGTAAACGCTGTCCATCACATCCAGGCCGGATGACAATATTCTGTTCATTTCCACTGCCAACAGGTAGCCTTCCTGCCAGGTTGCGCTATTGCACCAACCGGCTTCTACAAACCTCGGTTGCTGTTCGTGCATGTCTGTCTTTGCGGCTGTTTCAGGATCTAGCTTGTCATTGATGAACTCAGCCAGGTCATCGATAAACTTAGGACAAGCGCTAAAAAACTTTGCCATGCCCCTCTCCAAACTGTTAAGCAACTTTCCCGGCTCTAGCTCTTCTGTGCTGAATTCAAGTTTTGCTTCCTGGTTCCAGGATTGTATTGCATCCGGGCTTTGCTTCATTGCATTGCATATCTGTAGATACAGGAGTTCTCCTCCTCTTGCTAAGAATCTATGTTTATTCAATGAAAAGTAAAGTTTGGCATTATCGAGAACATAGCTCCAAGATTCTGCATAATGACTTTTAGCCTTTGTTTCATTCCAGATAGCTTCACCAGCAACTAGGCCACGACTAATGGGAATAAATGACTGTGCACACCATGTTCGACTTGTTCCTGCACCCTGAAAGCCAAGTAGTAAATTCTCAAGTGTCTTTACTACCTGAGTCTTATCATTGCTATCTACTTTGATTCTTTTTTTGAGTTCCTGTATTAGCTGGGTGTAATGCTCTCTGTGGGTAAGGTGTCTTGAATCCAGTCTGGATGAACTTAAGAAAGCAAACAGCTTAAGATTCAATTTGATTTTTGGGGAGTATTTTAACTTGGAATTGCTCCAAGAATGGATGTCATCCAAAAGGGGAAGAGCTGATCTCAGTTCTTTGCCCTCGATCTCCTTTACAGAAGTAGTTATCAGTAAGAATTCGCCCAACAATTCTAAACTTGTCTGGTCAGTACTAAATCTGTTTCCAAAAAGCCTTATGGCAGGATTGCTCTTGTATGCTTGTTCCGATTTGGCATCGTAAGGAAAGGTTGAGTTAGACATCAAACACCTCCACTGCTTGGTCGCTTAAACTGAATTTCTGTCTCTTGAATCTGTTGTCATTGCGTAGTCTGACCAGCATCATATCGTCGTTTAGGGAGGCGGTTTTCTTTAGCACCTGTAGCTTAAAATGCTCCAACCGCTCTTTGTATGCGGCATTCAAGAGGTTTCCAATCTCACCGTAATGCCTTTGGGTTACATAATCCAAAAACGGTAAGCCCAGCCTCAGAGTTACTCCCTTAAGCACTCCCTGACCTTTTAAGGCAAGTTCAGCGTATTCCGCTCCGGCCGCGTTGCTTGATCTATCAAGTTCCAGAACCACGCTCTGAGACCAGTCCAATTCGGCTATCACGATCTGGGCGCTTTGCCGCACTTCGCTTTGCTTGCGGGACAATGTGATGTACAATCTACTGTCTTGGGTGCCCATGCCTTCCGGCATCCTCACACCGGTAAAATGCTCTTGTATAACGTGAAAGACCATGTTCGTGTATTTGGCACGGTATGCTTTTTCCAATACTGACCCTTTCTGTTGCCATTCCTGCCAATACAAGATATTGGGTGAGTTTAAAAAATCGATCATTACTTGGGAGTCAGCAACTTCATCGTTCACAAAGAAATAAAGCAGCCTGCGCAATTGTCTGCGGGCTTGCTCAGGCGTAGATCCGGCTCCGCTTACAGTAAGGGATGCCATCCCTTTCTTGCGCATATCGGAAAACAGCTCTTTAACCTCAGGTAGCACCCTGATTGTGCCATGAACAGATGGCTTAAGCCAGAGATTCATCTCTATGCCGGAATTGAATATGGTGCCCAGGCTTTGCCGTTTCAGCTCCACAATCGCTTTCATCTCGCTTGCGGCGGCATCTGGGCTCTTACCGTCATCACCGAACAACCTGTTAAAGAAAAGGTATTCGGATTTCATCTGCGACATCTTCTTGTGTACATTTGCGGCATTGATCCCGCTGCTGATGATGTAGGCCAAGTGAGATGTAAGCTGCCTGATGGTTAGCCTGGTGCCATACTCATACAAGCGCCTGTAAAGTAAGAACAGCCTATTTGTCACCTGCTCCTGGGCAGAACGGATTAGTTCCACATTATGCTTCATGGGGCAGAAACTCTCTCGTGAGCAGGAACCGCATCCTATCCAATTATCGGGCTCCAGCATCCTGGTAAAGATCTTCTCTGCCAGCTTTAGATTGTCTATATAGGCCAGATTGTAAACGATGAACTCCACTCCAGCAAATTCCACTTCAGAGGCACCTTTCTTCTGGCTAATCGCTGTCAATATCCTGCTCTCAGCCTCAACAGAATTGATTTGCCAGGCCTGTGCGTTCCCCTTGAAGAAATCCAACAGCGTTCCTGTGTTAGAAATGATCATGAATCTGCGTTGTCCGGCTTTCAATTCTCCGATCAAGGTTTGGTCCGCCTTTCCTTCTCGCTCGCTGAAATCTTTGATGATGCTTAGTCGGTGCTCTTCAATTTCCTCCCGCCTTTCAAGCGGCTTTTCTAGCATGGCAGAGAGCGGCAAGCCTCGCAATTGTTTGATGATATCTACTGCAATAGTTGTTTTGCCATCGCCGGCATGTCCTGTTAGAATGACATGCTTGCCTGTTTTCTGTCTTAATTCCTTGTCCAATATATGCACTAGCGGGTGCGTCGTGTGAATGGTTCCAAAGAGTGGATTTACAGCTTGTGCTTCCGCTATGGCGTTTTCATTGAAGATGTTTGTACTAATCAGAGAACTTAAATAATCACAGAACAAGACTGAATCACCTCGTGCGTTATCCCCCTCACTATTCTGAGGTTGTTCTTGATCGATATCATTATTGGCATAATCTCTCAATATGTCGATAATAATCTGTTTAACGATTTTTCTTTGCTCTGCCATCTTTAAGAAGTTGAATTCTTCATCTCTTAAATGAGCGTACGAGACGAGTGTAATCAAATGAGATGGCCCGCTTATCGATGTCGATTCAGCAAGTTCCTTTTCTCTTCCAAGATTTGGGACTAGAATCCATATGGGTAATGATCGTAAATGGAAAAAGGGGTTATAAGACCTATCCCTATCATCATCTTTTGAGTACCTCAGAAATAGTGAGCTAAAGATTCTCTTAAAGGCATCGTTATAATGTATCCTATTCTCGGAAAATTCTCTTTCTTCAAGGTATATAATGGCTGCAAGCATACAAATATGTTTGTGCGGCTTGTAATGCTGGTCTTTTCTAAGACCATGAATTAACTTTGAGAATTCTTCTATCACCATTCCTCCATTGTATCTCACTTGTGAATCACCTGGACTGAATTCATCAGATCATTAAAAAGATCTGCGACATTAGAATCATCGGTTTCCAAACCAAATGAAACTCTTATTGTTTTATCTGACAATGAATAGTCTGAATTGATAGCTTGAATAACATGGGATTTCTCCAATGATCTTGAGTTGCATGCCGAAGCTTTACTTATGGCTACTCCAGAAAGATGCTCTAAAATCAGTTCTGCCTTTGGCGAATTCAAATAAATACTAGATAAACCACCGATTCTGGGTGATTCTTGGCAGTGAATCAGAAAAGGACTATGTTGGGAAGAAAGCAGTTTCTCGAATGCTTGTGTCAAACTGGATAGCTTTCTAAGGAAATGACTACAATTAAGACTCATTATATCGCAAGCTTCCCCAAAACCAACAATAGCTGGGACATTGTGAGTTCCTGGTCTAATACCAGATTCCTGTCCCCCACCGTAGAGAGGATAATCCCAAGGCCATTTACGGCTTCCACCTCTGATATAGAGAGCGCCAATGCCCTTGGGGCCGTAAATTTTGTGGGAACTAAAAGATGCCAAGTCACAATCTAATCGCTGAGCATCGAAAGGCATTTTCCCAAGTGCTTGGGCGGCATCGGTATGAAACTTCGCTCCAACCCGATGGGCGATTTCTGCCAGTTCCTTCACAGGTTGTATGGTGCCTATCTCATTGTTGGCAGTATGCACGGAGACCAAGGCTGTATCTTCCGTGATCAATTTTCGGGCGACGTTGATATCCACAATTCCATTACTGGTAACAGGCAGCAAGGTTAGATCAAAACCTCGTGTGCCGAGGTTTTTGGCTGGAAGCAGCACCGATTTGTGTTCAATTGCGGACACTGCGATCTTTCGTCTTTTCTCTTTTGCGTCCAGCAATAGGGATAAGAAGATCAGGTTATTGCTTTCTGTAGCTCCTGAGGTGAAAACTATTTCACCGGGACCGCAACCGACAAACTCGGCAAGCTGCAATCTCGCTTTTTCCACCGCAGCCTTTGCCTCCCTGCCGAATGCGTGAGAGCTGCTGGGGTTTCCGAAACGGTCACGAAAGTAGGGTGCCATGGCAGCCAGGACTTGTGGGGCGCATGGCGTAGTGGCGCTATAATCTAAGTAAATCATAATCTAAAGATGGCAGATCAGGCATGCCTTATCGGGGCTCTCATCCTCAGTATCGTCAAAGACATCCACCAACCTTTGCTTGGCAGAAAACCTGCTCTTTTCCCTTTCCTGGCGCTTGATATAATCTGACTTTATCTGTGCGATCCGCTCAGGTTTGATCAGGTCGTATAGGCTTTCACCCTGATTCCAGGTATAGGTGTCACGGGGGCTATCGCCTATCTTTTCATAGGCTGCCGCCTTCTTGAATAGATCGGGGTGGTTTTCGTAGAGACCTATCCACTCCCTTTTCTGCTGGAAAAAGCAAAAATAGCAGCCGGAGCGTGATCTCCAGTTGTAATAGCTAGGAACTCCGAGGCCGGATTCTTTAAGGATGCGATACACCTCTTCTTTACCGATGTTATCCTCGATAAAGGGAAACACCGTTCTGATATTTGGTTTGGTCGATATATATCCTTTCCTCTGGGCCTCATCAGCCCGTATGCCTACATAACTGATGACCTCATCATTACCTATGAACCTCTCATAAGGTTTCAGTTTTAAGTAATCAGTACACCATCTTGACTCAGGTGAAGGTAAAAAGCCATTCTTGATCTCTAGAATATCGTCAAAACCATAACCATCTGCATACTTTAAATAGTGGATTTTCTTCCCAAGATACGCCTCAAGCTTGTTCATGTATCCATATGTCTCATCAAGTTCTTTCTCAGTATCGCAAAACACATAATCCATATCTATTCCCTTGCTGCGCATATATATGGCAAGTGCGGAACTGTCTTTGCCTCCGGATAGTGCCAGTATGTGTCTAACCTTGTTTTCCATCTATGACCCCCACGGTTGTTTATTAGTCATTGCCATTAGTGTCCTCATCCTCTTGCAGTTCCGTCAGCAGTTCCTGGATTATTCTGCGGATCTCATTTATGGGTAGATTGCTTTTCATATTGGAGATCTGGTTCCGAATCTCCTGTCGAAACATGGATGCTTGCTCGGTTTTTCCATTGTGGTTTTCCGGCTTAAGCGATCCAAAGCTGTTCCAGTAATGGAGGAACAGGTCTCCCATCCCCCTGGCCAATCCTTCAAACCTGTCGATATCCGAATCCAGCCATTGTTCAAATGACCTCTTACTCACGTTGGATAGAGCTGGAGTGGGATCGTGATCTTCTTTAGCGCCATTTAAGACGCTATTGATAAAGGGTGTCAGTTCACTGTGGTTAATCCTGTCCGCCAGCACTCTGCAGCGATCCTCCAACTCGAGCCAACCGGCCTCTCCAATATCCAATTCGCAGCTTTTGAGAAGTTTGTCTCTGGCTACAGAGAGGACTTCCTGCGCGTGTCTTGCCAAATGCTGCAAGGCTCCATTCAAACCATTGAAATAGGCGTCAAAATCATCGGCTGAAGCATGTTTGGAGCCTACAATCTCCATCCCAAAGCACCGGGGTAGCTCTTTGAACAGCAAGCTCTCGGGAGAACCGGCATTCAAGAAAGCTTCTCTAACCTGCAGGGCTTGTGGATCGGCAATTCTTCCTGATTTCAAAGTAAGATTGGGTAATGAAGATAAGCTTCTGTACAAAGCCCTGACCACTGAAGCGATCTTGGGAGCTGTATTAAGGCTGCCAGCCAGTCTTTCCACTATACTGCGGGTGATGCCTTCAAGTCTCACCCCCTTTATCGAAAACAGATCCAGGCGCCTCTGCAGAAGGTCGAAATGGCCAGGTTGAGGTTCTGGTAAAAAGGTTCCCTCCCGGTACAAAAACACTTCTCCCTGGTTCACTACGAAAAAGACTGTTATCAAGATTGGGAATATCCCCTCCGGCAGGCCAAAGGGAGCTTTCCTCAGTTTTGCGTATATATCTGTGAGCTCCACCTCTTCCAGCTTTTCATTGAAAACGCTCTTCTCAATCAGCTGCCAAGCAGGGCGCAGGTTTACGAAGTTGCCATTCGGAGGTGCTTGAAACTTCCAGCATGCGAGCTTCTCATCATACACATGCATGCTGGAGGCTTTGAGGATGGATTCGTAGATACTTCTTTCTGGTGGGTACCCTGTCATACCCAGGGTTTCCAGAACGGGATTCGTCAGGATCAGTTCCATCAGAGTTCTGCGAGCTGCTGATGCTGCGCTTGAGATATCATCCCGGGAGATGAGTTCGTTGCGCAGAACCGGGCTTTTATGGAAGAGGACGTCGCAAGCCTTGGAAAGCAATTTGCTGACATCCACAGGATTGCGCGTTTCTTGCTGATCGCCCAGCCAGAACCACAGGCACTCATTTCCCAGGGGATTTGGTCTGGGATCAATGATTGTATACGCCCTTTTACTGAGTTCCTGTTCATAGGCTGATATCCTCAGGTTCAGTTCGCGCCGGGCAATGCGGTCATCCCTCAATTCGTCTGTGTGCTCTTCTACCCACTTCAGACAAGCCAATTCATTCACAACCCCGCTCAAGCTGTCCATCTGCCTGGGAATCGCAATCAATAATTGGGGGTTTTTCTTGGTGACTGCTTGAACTTCCTCAACCAGATTTGAGAAATGCTCGTTAGGTATCAGAACCATAACCAGACCTGAGGCTCCCTCCGCTAGTTCCCGCTCCAGCATGCTGCTGGCATCAGTTAAACTGTCCGAGTATTCAATCGAAAAGTGGCGTATCATTCCGGCTACAAGGCTGTGCCGGCGGGCTACCATGCGTTTTTGCTTAAGGTGTTTGCCTATAGTATCCAGGAACAACTGCGTATCAAAGTGCAAGTGCCTCCTGGCTTCATTAAGGCGTTCCTCCAAGTCTACATCGCTGCCTTCCCAGATGCGGTAGCTGCTGTCAAGCTTGCGGAAAGTGATCAATGATTGCTCAACCAGGCTCTGAAGTAGGCTTTCGATCTCAGCACTCTGCGGTAGGCAGAGTTCCAGCATATCCCTAGTAGCTCTGAGTGGGCTGATTTCTGACAGTGAGTTTAATACCGCGATGGTTTTCAAGGCACAGGTTTGGGTCTCCGTTAACCGGGACCTGCTGTTGATCACGTCATTGGCTTCCAGCATCTTCTTTGAATGCGGGTTTCGGGATAGCCCAATCTCGTAGTTTGAGAGCAGGTAATCGTAAATGTCATTAATCCGGATGAAACCATGATCTTCTTCAACCACGTTTTCCCGGATCGAGTTCTGAAATCCGGCATACTCTTCGCTGGCTAAGTATGAGAAAATCGAACGCTCATTTTGTGCGAATCGTTTGAATATGTATGGCAGGGCAAGCAGCAGCGTGGGGTGTATCGGCCAGGCTTTATGAACGGATTTTGCAAATGATTCGTGAGTGAGACCAGGTGGGATTATGCTTTCCATTTTCAGCAGGTTCTTGATCACCCGCTCAAGAGCCTGTTTAACGTCCTTTGGGGCACTTTTTAGAGGTTTTATCGCCTCGGCCAGCATCTGTATCGTGCTGCTTGCAGGTTCTGCGAAACGGATGTTTACGAAGCGTTCCTGGATTTTTGCCCACTCAGCCCTATTGGTCCGTGAAAGCAACTCGCTGTAGCTATCCATTTGTTGGTGCAAAGTAATAACGAACAGCATGGAATACTTGCTCAACCTTTCCGCATGTTCAGCCAGTTCCTGCAGGATGAACACGTCTCCGCCTTCCCGGTCGCTGAGTGCATACTCGAAAGATTTGCCGGCTTCATCAACTATCAGCAGGACACCCGCAAAACCCGCCTTTTTTGACGCAATACCCAGTTTATCCATGGCTTGCAGCACAATCTGGGAATCATGCCATAATTCAGCTTTCAACTGTTCTTCAAGATCGTTGAGCAGTTCCAGGTTGTTTTTACTGCCTGGGAGTTGACGCAGAGCCTCGATTACGCTCTCCATGACCAGTTGGTTTATTGGTCTGCGTCTGCCGGTTACCAAGACCGGAAGATAAGATGACTTGTTTCTATCAGTCAGGAAGTTCTCAATCTTGGGATCGATGGCTTTGCCTCTAAGCAGTTCCAGTGCTTTCTGCCCCTGCCCGTTATCCATCGAGAGAAGCTGAGCTAAGTATACCGCAAAAGCCGATTTACCCGATCCGTATAAGCCAAACAGGCAATACGACTTCTGTCCACCCTTCTTGATCAGTCCGGTGAGTATTTGGTTTAAAGAAGAGAGCACATTGCCGGTGACGATGTATCCGTAGTCCTGGGTTTCCCTGCTGTAGTCGGCATTAAGGTTAACAGACCGGGTAAAGCGTGAAGCTACGCCAACATATTCATTGACCAGCGTCTTCATATTTCCACAGCCTTTTTGTAATAATGATCCAGGATATCATTTCCTTCCACAAGATTGCAGTGGATCAGGGCAACTCCGGCCGCCTCGCTGAAACCAAAGGCCTCTGACCATTTGGGTTCGTTACTTAGCTGTTCCACGGCTTCCACGATCGAATTCTCATCCAGCATGAATATCTGCCCCGGACTGTACTCACGGTACATGGCTTCGTTAATGGTGATAGCGATCTTTTTCTGCCTACTCATGTAGTCCCAGAGAGCGTAACCAATGATCTCAGGAGCAAGGTTACTTCTGCTGCCGATATTGAAGCTGTACAGATCGCTGTCATTGACTGACTGGATCAGGTTCAACTCCTGAAAGGGGCTGCCAATCTTCTCATCCTTTTGCTTATTGATTAACCTTCTGGTTCCGGCGTACAATCTCAGATAGCAATCAATATCTTTGGCCAGTATGCTGTCTGCGGGGCTTTTTTTGCCATGTGCATATAGTAGCCTGATGGCGGCATCTATAACGTCTCTTTTATTGAACTCAGGTTTCCGCAAATGCGAATACAAGATCATTCCCGAGTGTATGTAGTCTGGATGAGTGTTTAACTTCCAGTGCAGAAGCCAGTAGGAGTTGTTATCCTCCAAATATGGGTCCCAGCCGTTATTTTCGTCCAGCAGTTTAGTCCCAAAATCGCTTGTAGCTCCAGACTTAGTGACTCCGGTTAACTCAACCCAATAGCGAATGCTCTCCACCATGTTCTTGCCAACACCCAGGTCCACAATGGCGTCCTGGCTGCGAAAGCTTCTGCCGTCCCTTACAAATCTATATCCCTTCTCGATCCATCCGTAGCGTGTCACAAAAGTCTGGTGCCCGGAGAATTTCGGTTTTCTATTCTTCATCAAGTTCCTTTATTTACGTGCCTTTGGCATTTATTAGTTTTCCAAGTTTGAGGATTGATCAGTTACTAAGCTGCCCGATGCTACTTCTTCTTAGCTGCGACAGGTTTCTTGTGCGTAAATTGTTTTACCCACTCGTCCACATCGGCTTTCCGAAACTTCCACAACCGACCAACCTTCAATGCGGGCAAGCCTTTTTCGTTCACCCACTTGTACACAGTATCTCTGTTCACTCCCAGATAGAGTCTCAAGTCTTCAACAGATAGCAGCCTGTCTTCCAATCTCCAACTCCTTGCACTATAGTTATGTTATACATTGATTTATCCCACTTTCGACATTATGATAAAATAGGACAAAATCGAACAAAACCGACTATATTGGGAGTGGGATTTGTGTCAATAGGCAATCCTCTCAGATCATGAGATTATAAAAAATGTGAGACTTATTGGGCAGTGGATGTTTATCATGTCTCTTTCGTTTCTCACAGCATTTAGCATGGGATACTATACTTCTTGAACCAAGATGGTGAAGCCATAGTACGAAATTGGTTTAACCTCTTATGGAAGTAGCATGCACCAAGTCTTCTCTTGCACCCACAGGGGCATTGTTTTTTGTTTGCAATCCTCTTTTTTAAGCAAAGGAGGCGAATTGCAGCAATAACTTGAGATGGATGGTTTAACTTGAGGAGACAAGCATAATCCGAAATAATCCCATCACTACCATGCGCTAATTCACCATATTCAAACTGTTCTCTTCCCCTTAGCTTCATTGTTACTGCTAATAGAAATGGTTCTAAGCAGTTTATTGCAAATCCTTTTACCGTTGGATCATTTTGGATGATAGACAACAATCTTAAAGGTGATCCTAAACAAAGGGTACCGTCAGGATTTATATGATGATTGCCATCCCTAGGTATGCGACTTTCCAACTCACAGACAGAGGGTAAGTCTTTGGGAAATATCTGAGGTATCGATATTCTAAGTAGGTAATCGTCTTCTACGGTTTCTTGCTTTTGAGTTGTAACTCGAAACCAAAACTTACCCTCCAAGATAATGCAGCTACCTTTGGATGGTCTTATCGACATAAAAGGATATTCTTGTATGAACTCCTCTATCTGTTTGTAAGTCACAGTCCTACTATATCTTTTTCCAGGGTTTTGCTGGGGCATCCGAAATCAAGTGCTCATTTGGCTTATAACGATCAACGATTACTTGGCTTAAC
The DNA here is from genome assembly GCA_002410505.1 of Cloacimonetes bacterium UBA5284. Lineage (GTDB taxonomy): Bacteria > Cloacimonadota > Cloacimonadia > Cloacimonadales > Cloacimonadaceae > UBA5456. The sequence continues at coordinate 39,998 of DHSO01000042.1, forward strand.
TGAACATGCTTATATAGAATCTCGCGGTTAACTTTAGTAGAGAACTTTTGCTCAGCAAGAGATGAGATGAAAGAAGTGTCGTTCCTGGCAAACAAGGATCTGAAATCCTGTTTTGCTTGAGTCAACCATAGCCTGAAATAGGATTCTAACTTTAAGTGTTTGTATTCTGCCATACGCCATCTATCTGCGAAATCTTCGCCAGGATCGACTGGATTAGGAACCCGTGGATGTTGATTTCGGATATATTTCTCCATTCCCTCTAGAATGTTAATCAGAGCTGTTGCATCGTCGGTCTCACCACTATATGCATTAGCAGCAAGTGTTGTGATTATGATTGAGATCGGCTTTGAGTCTGTTTGATTTTGGAACATAACATCTCGATGTCTCTTGAGTAACTGAATAACACGCTGTAAGGGAGCTTTCCGCCTATAAAATGGAACATCGTCAACTTGAGCTGCCTTCTCTAACAATACATGCTTTGACCCTAATTCCATCCTATCTATGAACCAATTTGTATATCCTTCAGGGTTGCTTACTTTCCAATCATTGCATATCGACATAAATTTAGGATGTCTATCATCAGTTATTAGAATTGTCGATTCGGACGCATCATGAGCAAAACTCTCGTTAGCTCCGTATTTTATCATAGACTCCATTATAACACGTTGTATATTAATGTCTGCAGGAATGCTCGGAACAATGTCCATATGGAACCTGACATCATCCAGATAAGATATTCTTAAACAGCGATGTTTTATCTCGATATCAGTTTCTATTTGGAGAGCTCTAATGTATTGCTCAAGTTCATTCTTGACAATCACTTGTAGTTGATGCTGTGAGTATTTATCGCAAGTAATTCCACTGCTTAGAACACAAGCTAGATCAAGGTCATACTCATCAGTATCATTTAGTGGTCTTATTGCTGTTCCCAAAGAGAATGATCCTTGAGCAAAAATGTGCGGCTTGTTATTGATAACAGACGAATCGTCTCTATCAAACCACTCTCCAAGGCTTTTATACCGATTAACAGCTTTCTCGTAAATGTAGTCAGGTAGATCAAGTTTATCAATCATCTCAGACAGGATAACGTTTTGTAACTTGGAATCAATCATGATTCGCCTCCAATTGTTACTGTTTTGATGAATTTCCCATGTTTCCTATTATAATCGTAGATAATCCAAGGCATGTCTGCCTTCGGCATTCTTGCACGTCCCATCTCAACCGATGTTGATACAGCCATAGCTGGAAAAACATTCAAAGCAGTATCAGCACCATGCTTGGATTTGATTTTTATCATCAAATCCCTAATACACATGCGCATCAACGACAATTGTGCCTTCGATCTAATATTATCGTTGCCTATGAATTTGTCGTTAACTGTTAGTTCCCATATTGACGCGCTGTCTCCGACAATAGATTTTACACGATCATGTGGAATCTTGTCACTTAGAGATATTACTAAAGCTGGTTGCCCTTCGAAGGTCGATGGGGGGTTGACAATGAACTCAAAGCCATCTGGATATTCTTGCCATTTCCACCCCCTAGGCTCCCTAATTGGTTGATAAACATCAACGTTAATCTTGTCCGTAAACAGTGATCCTAACTCGATCAATAGAGGCATGGGAGCAAGCGAGAAGAGAGAAAAGTGTACATCAGGCGTAGTTTCAATAAGACTTAGGACTTTGTTTTGAAACTCTCTTTTAATATGCCTTGACTCCGTTGCCCAATATTCTTGGTCTTTATCTTCATCAGAGCATTGCATAGAAAGGATTATTGGCATTTCTGAAGCAGGGTATCTCTCAGGAAACATGGCTAAGCGAGCCTCAGTTTTGTGCAACTTTGTGGGAAGTTCTCCGATTTTACCTTCGTAGAAAACCACGTGAGATTTTTTGTTTGTCTCAATTCCTGTTACTATAAAGACTCTTTCTTCATGTTCTCGTTTCCATGTCTGGAGTAAACTGACTGGAAATCCCTCACCTTTGTTTTGATCGATAGTGTGATGACATTGCTCACAAACCAAGATTAGATTATCTATTTCATTTAAATAGCTATCGTCTGCCTGTGTTAAATCTCTCCCACGTGGTCCCTTTTCAGCGAATGAGTAAATATGCGCCATTTCTGAAAAATTCCCTTGCTCTTGCGTGACAGAAGATTTATACAATGCTCTATTGCAACCATTGAATTCACATCGTCCTGCTGCGCGCCCCCATAACTCAATTTCAACCCTTTTCTCAATTCTTCTTGCGATTGTTAAAGCCATACTACCTCCTATAGCTCAATGTTTCCATCTAAATCACTTAGCTAAATGCTAAGATCGACGAAGTGATCATTCGACTTTCAGAAATCCCAAAATTAGCAGTCAATGGTCACGTGTGCCAATAATTACAGCCCCCTAATTTTGGTCAAGCAAATAATTCTATCGATATCTTACAATATGCTATAGAGTTAAGTGGTAGACATACGCTAAGTGATTAAAGTTATTGGTTAGCCCTAACTTCAACAGATGCACTAAGTTCCCAATATATATTAAAAATGCCTTGAATTGCCGAAGGCTTACAAAAATATGGTAGCATAGCTCAGGATAGCGTAGGTAGTTTATCCAGTGTGCAATATAGCTCATTCTCCCATAAACATACTATTTAGCTAGTATTCTATAGCACCCAATCCTATTCAAACTCCGGAGTTGTCCCAATATACCTTTCTGGACTTTACTGCCGATTTTGGGCACGTTTTGGCGGGAGATAACGACGTAGGTGTACTGCCTAAGATCTATGACTTCAATCGATGCCAGTGCCTCCAGATAGATATAGACCCACTGTCTGGATTTGCCGATAGCTTGAGCAATCTCTCGGATGGACTTATGTCTGCCTTGTTCCAGGATGTCCAGCAGTCTATGGGCATCTGCGATGCTGAAAGTCCAGCCCTTGTAGTGCTGATAGCCGATCCTGGCTTGGAAACGGTTGGCTCGAACGTATATGGGTGGATCATCTTCTATCTGCTTGATTGCCTGGCCTTGTAGCAGTTCGGGTAATAGCTTTTCTATTGCTTCAAGGCCAACACTGGTCATTTTGGCAATAAGTTCAGCATTGAATGGGCGATCATATTGGCTGATGAAGTTGAGGATCAGTTCTTTGTCCGTCATTATAACCTCAATCATCCAGATCTGCTTGCGAGACTACTTCGAGGTTCTTGTATCTGCCTATCTCTTCCACTGAGCGGATTAGCTTCATGGCTTTGCGGACATTGCCGCAGGAGTGGAAGTGGACATAGTCGACAATATCAGGATGGAACTTGATTTCCAGGATCTCACTGCACAACTGGGCTATGTCCCTCTTGGGTAGGTCTTGAAACTCATAGAAGAAGTTACATCTATCGAAGTAATACTCGTTGATCTGGTTAAGCTTGTCCTTGGCATTCTGCATCCCGACCAGGATCACTATCGCTGTGGTCACATCCACGATATCCCTGATCGCACCTAAGAGCTGCGGATGCCGGAAGGCATAGTCTATTTCATCAACCACTATGATCGTATCCTTGTGATCCTCCAAAACCGTTATACACATCATGAAGAGGTCGTTAGCTGTTCCGTATGGGATGTACTCTCCCATGCCAAATCTCATAAAGGCTGAACTCTCAAAGTAGTTCTTCTGGGTGTTGGATATTCCAGCTATGGTAAGCTCTACTGTGGAGGTTCTCTTGCCCGGGATGGTGTAGTTGCGGGTCTTGAGTTTGGTGATCTTGGAGTCGGTCTTACCTGGTTTCTCCGCAAGCTCTCCTAATCTTGCCAAAACGGTTGAAAGCTGTTCTTGTACAAGAGTTTGAGTGCCATAGAGACTCTCAACTTCACCCTCGTCTACGTAAGCTCCTTCTCCGAAGTAGATGTCGTCTGCGATCAAGACATCCATCAAGGCATCAAAGATTAGGTCTTTGTCGTTCATGGTACCCGGAAAGGTTGGCGCAACTACGCTTGCCATTAGAATACTCCCTTGATCGCTTTGCCTAAGCTGAACAGCCATTTACGGTTATGGAACACATACTCTACTGGCGCCACCCACAGTGCCGAATATCTTGAGCACGAGGTTGGTCTGCTTATCAGGTAAGCTCTTGGTAGTCCGTTCAACTGCCAACTGCTTCTTGGCATAGTCATCGAGGTCTCTGGTAACGGGATCGGTCTAAATATCCTGAATGATGTCCAGGATGATCGCCAAAGCTGAGTTGATCTTGGTCTTGTCCAAGCTCTTGCCAGTGCTCACTCGATGATCACCCGATAATATCAGGTTCAAATATAGATAACCCAAAGAGGAATGAAGCTTCTGTCGAAAAAGAATAATGAAGAAGGATTTGATGTCAACCATATCTCACTTGATATCAAATAGCAACATAGAGACACTCACGGTATAACTTTTAACGGTTACTGTATAATGTGCAATATCTTCCCATCCAGGACAATGAGGATCACGGTTAGTAAAATCCCGTATATGTGAAAGGGATTACTATAGCGAGATGGTTGCTTACCCTTGAACGAGAATACAATTAGATATAGTCCCTCTATGATGAGAATAACAATGATAAACAGTCCAAATGAGAACATTCTTAGAAGCGAAAGAATTATATACAGCGACAGTGATATTCCGAAGGCAGCAGCAGTATGCTTAACATTAGTTTTATTCATTCACGTCTCCAAATTAATTTGTATCGGGCGATTGTGCTCCTTATTGTTTAAAAGGTTTCATGTTTGTTGAGTGCCATTACTCGATTATGACCACTTCTTGATGCTCATAGGTTTTTATGTAGATTCTTTCTCATACGCCAATATTTGTCAAGACATTTTTTGTCCCCTCACACGCATCCCCCCAGAATTATTTGACACGCTTAGTATAAACCCTTACCGAAAACATCAAATCGTTCTCACTTGGACAACAGATGATATCACATTACAGGAAAGTAAGATATGACACGCAAACATGTTTTGTTGGTCTTGGACTTTCCCATATCAAACAACCCCGTTTTATCACCAAAACGTCAAATCTACCACCCATTTTCGAAGCACTTGGACATTCCCTATGATTTTGCCGAATCCATTATTACGTACACAATGAATTGATCTGAAAGAAGTTAGAGTATCAAGAGCGCTCGACTCGACTGACTCATCATCTTTTGGACTTGGACATTTGAAGTATTGGTGATGAAAATCGAAGTTTTCAGTGAGGGTTTACAGCAAAAAACCTCCTATATGCTTTGTCCCCGACGCGCTCTGCCCAGAGCGTCTGCCATCAGAAGCGCTTGATACACCATCTCAGCAGTGATAATGCCAGCCTCTTTGTGAATGGAAGAAGCCGGTTCGCAACTTGCCGTAGCTACTGCCATGAGTCTTTCCGGCTGCGGATTTGTGATGCCAAGCTCTGCAAAGGTAAGCGGCAAGCCGATTTCTTCGCAAAAAGAGTAAACTTCCTCGATCTCCTGCGAGGAGGCACCGGTGAGGTGCAGACCCGCCAAAACCCCGAATGCCACCTTTTCGCCATGATAAAAAGCATGGGTTTCAGGTAGCCGGGTAAGACCATTGTGAATAGCGTGGGCACTGGCAATTCCGCAGCTTTCAAAGCCAATCCCGCTCAGGAGGATATTTGCTTCTACGATGTTTGCAAAAGCAGGGCTTACGATATGCTGAAGATTGGCTATTTTTGCCAGCATTCCATATTCCAACAAAGTATCGTAACAGATTCGAGCAATAGCTCTTCCCGCCAGGGTACTCAAGCCACCGCATTCGTTGTAGGACTTGGTGGCGTTTACGGATCTGGCTTCAAACCAGGTGGCCAGGGCATCGCCCATCCCCGAGACCAAAAAGCGAACCGGAGCCTCGGCGATGATTTGCAGATCCACCAATACCAGAGCGGGATTGCGTTTCTGAAAAAGCACTTCTTCAAAAACTCCCTGGGGGCTATAGCAGACTGCGCAACCGCTGCAGGGCGCATCAGTGGAAGCGATAGTGGGCACCACAATCACCGGGATATCTGCCCAATCTGCCGTTATTTTTGCCGTATCTATCGCTTTTCCTCCGCCCATCCCGATGATAACATCGATCCTTTTGCTTGCAATGATTTCGCTTATGCGTTTCAGCTCCAGCCGGGAACACTCTCCCCCAAAAGCCTCTGGGACAATAGTCTCAAAGAAGCTGAATTGCGCTTGTTTCAAAGATTTGATAATTCTGGGTGAAGCCAGCAGAAGCGCTCGTTTTCCAAAGCTCCCGGCAAATTCCGCTAATCTTTGAACGAGTCCAATACCCTGGATATATTGACCTGGGAACACCGCTTTTTGCATCATATAAATCTCCCGTTTTCCGCTCTGAATAGCGGAATCAATCTATAAGATTAGCTTTCAGAAGAGCGGAACCCTGTCAACCAATTTCCATAAAAAACCCCGGAACTATGCTCCGGGGTTCTTACATTGAACGGATAAATTTCTATTTCATGCTGCTAAGGATCTTTGCCACGTGCTGTCCCTGATAAAACGCACCATCCAGTTCAAACTGGTTGGGCATCTTACTGCCATCAGGACCAGCGATGCAGCTGGCTCCGTAAGGAGAGTTTCCGCTGATCTCTTCCATGGTGGATTGTCCGGCAAAGCTGTAGGGTAAACCGGCGATCAGCATGCCATGATGCAACAGAACGGTATGGAAGCTGAGTATCGTGCTTTCCTGCCCGCCATGTTGGGTGCCGGTAGAGCTGAATACGCTGCCGATCTTTCCAACCAGAGCGCCCTTTGCCCACAAAGCGCCGGTTGCATCCAAAAAGGTTTTCATCTGCGCGGGCATCATGCCAAATCTGGTGGGAACGCCAAAGATGATGGCGTCGTAATCCGCCAGTTCGGAGGGATTCGCTACAGGGATGTGTGCGAATGCTTTTTGAGCGTCTATGGCACCGATCTGGGTCAGAATGTCTTCATTGAGGGTTTCCGGTACGCGTTTCAGTATCACTTCCACGTTTTCGACGCTTGATGCGCCTTCTTTCGCGGCTTCCGCCATCTGATATATGTGTCCGTAGGTCGAGTAAAACAGGACAAGTATTTTCATGATTATCTTCCTTTATCTTTTATAAAATAGTGAAGACAAGATAAGCCAAATATCCCACTTGTCAAGTAGGACTTTGATAAATCAGGATTCTGCCAACTCTTTGATGGAGTTGATCAGGTCGTCAATATGCTCTTCCAGTGTGTTGAAAGAGCACATCAGGCGTACTTCGTTGCGAGCTTCGTCCCAAGTGTAGAACATATATTTTTCCTGTAGAGGAACCAGCCATGCTTTCGGCAGTATGGCAAATACGGAATTTACATATACTTTTTGCGTAATCTTGATTTGTTTAAATTCTGCCAGTCTTTGAGCCAGCAAACGGGCCATGGCGTTTGCGTGCCGGGCATTTTTGAGCCACAGATCTTTATCTAGATACGCTTCGTATTGGGCAGAGATGAAGCGCATTTTGGAGAAAAGCTGATTGCACTGTTTGCGATAGAAGCGCATTTCGGAGCTCAGTTCGGGACGGAAGCTGATGATAGCCTCGCCAAAGAGCAATCCATTTTTGGTTCCGCCAAAGCTAACGATATCTGCGCCGGCATCCTTGGTCATGGTTTTCAGATCGACCTCGAGCGCGGCAGCGGCATTGGCCAATCTGGCGCCATCGATGTGCAGCAACATGTTGTGAGCATGCGCGAAATCCGCCAGAGTTTTGATCTCTTCCACGCTGTATAGTGTGCCATACTCCGTGCTTTGGGAGATGGATAAGATTTTGAATTGGGAATGATGTTGGTCCCGATCTCCCAGCAGGCGGGGAGCGATCAGATCCGGGCTTAGCTTGCCGTCTTTGGTTTTGATGGGGCTGAGGCGGGCCTGGGTGCATTTTTGTACCGCACCGCATTCATCCACATTAATATGCGCGCTTTCGGCACAGATGATGGCATTGAAAGAATGAATCAGAGATTGCAGGGCAACCACATTCGCACCGGTTCCCGTGATCACCAGCGAGGCCTCACATTCTCCACCAAACAGTGCCTCCAATGCCCTAATCAAGTCTTGAGTGAGGGGATCATCGCCATAGGCGGGGCAGAAGCCGGTATTTACTTTTTGCAAAGCAGAGAATACAGTGAAGTGAATTCCACTGTGATTGTCGCTGCCAAAACTGATGGGAAACATTGCATACTCCATATCTTTTATTGAGATTCAGTTTAAAAAGCCTCAGCCTTTATGTCAAGAGGGATTCTGTGGGGTGGCGAAAATTTGTCCCAGAGCTGTCCGCCATACAGATAGAAAAGGGAATATATCCCGATGTTCTTTGCCGTGTATAGAGTGAAATTGAGAGCAAGAAGAGCAAGATAGGCAGCATAGCCCTCTATCTGTCCGGGCAAAAAATCCGGACAACAAAAAAACCGGCTCTCGGTGGAACCGGTTTGATAATTGATTGGATTTGTTTAGAAGCTAACGCCCAGAGTGCGATCCAACAGATATATCTGCCAGGGATTGCTGGTGGAAGGCACCTGGCTGACGTTCTTGATGTTGAATACAAATTCATATTGGGCAGTAAGGCCGCTTACATTGAAGGGAATGATGAGGCTGACGGTCTTGTCCTTATAGCGTTGTGCCTCGCTAAAATCGATGGGGAATAGGGGACGTTTTGCCCATACACCGGTTGTGGATTGGTAGACGTGATCTTTGGAAAACAGGCTCTCAGTGATGTTTCCTCTGCGCGCGATCACGGTAGGAGTCTGGGGATTGTTGCGCTCGGAGTATTTGGTGGAGGAGGCCAAAACGCCTCTTCCGATCTTATCCACATCCATATACGCGGCTTCATCCCAGTCTATGGTAAGAGTTTCTTCACTTTTGTTGTACAAGCTTAATTCCCAGCCGGATTCATCGGCGCTCCAGATGCTGCGGAAGAGGTCGTCTTCATAAGCGTAGCGGGCAATGCCCATGGTGGTATCCGCCACAGGGGCCTGATAGCGTTGATTGATGTCGCTGGCTTTGCGCACGCGGGCAAGCTCGATATCGTATTTAACGATCATTTTCTCTGCGGATCCGGTGACAGAGCATCCGAAAACACCCAACAAGACGGCGGCTAAAAGTATAAAAATCAGGGATTTCCTCATTTCTTCTCCTTAGTTTCTCAATAAGTGATTACAGTTTGATGCGCTTATGCTTTGCTGTCAACAAAAATCTGTCCCATCAAAACATGGCATTCACCAAGTCGTCTAGATCTACATCACCAAAATACGACCGATAGGCGCGGCGTTCAAAAACCTCACGCACACTTTCTTTGGTGTGGGACACTCCGCTGAAGCCGGATTCCAGTTCACGCAGATCTTTGGAACCGAAGAAATCGCCGAATATGCGCAGGCTGGTAATGATGCCATTGGCTACATCCAGATAGAATTCGATGGTGCCAACCTTGGTTTTGATGGCGTTGGCAAGGTTGTATTGGGGGCTTTTACCATAGTTCCACTCCCAGGTTCCATATTTGCGATCCACCAATTCCTGCACGGCCTGGCGGTCGTCGATGGTAAGAGTGTAGTCCCGGGCATCAGGATGGAGGCTGTGCACTTTATCGCGCACCAGGGGGATAAATTCACCCAGTTTCATGGGTTTAGACAGGTGATCGATCACGTTAGTCACTCTGGATCGCACCGATTTTACCGCTTTGTCGGAGAATTTGACGGGATTCACTTTGAGGGCTTGCACCAGGGATTCCACATGGGAATTGAACAGTATGGTGCCGTGTTGCAGAGTTGTACTGTTTTGCACCAGTTTAGCATTGCCGGAAAATTTCGTCCCCTTTATGGTAAGGTCGTTGCGGCCTTGTAACATCGCCGGGACACCGAGTTCGTTCAGCACATCCAGAACGGGTTTGGTATAGCGTTTAAAGTTTGCGGTTTCATCGTCTGCATTGCGCATGATGAAACTGAAATTCAAGTTTCCCAAGTCGTGGAACACAGTACCACCCCCGGTTAATCTGCGCACCACGGGGATTTCATGGTGTTGGACCCATTGGTAATTGATCTCCGCCAGAGTGTTCTGAAATCTGCCCACAATGATGCAGGGTTCGTTGATGTACAGAAGGAAGCAGTCTTGCGTGATATTGTTTAGCAGATACTCTTCGAGGGCGATATTGAAGGGGGCATAATTTGAGGGACTGAAAATACTAATCATAGAGGATCCTTGTTGGAAATATAAGATTGAAGTTTGTAAAGGCCATGCTTTGAGATGCAAGAAAGCGCACGGCCTTCATCGCTTTCGTTTAAGCTTGTAGATTTTGAGCAGTAAAAAACTCACGATGCTGAACATGGTGATGATCTCACGGACAGACACGATAGGATAGAATTTTGCCTTTTCATCCTTGATAAGAAATATGCCTACCGGGTCCGTTTTTACGCTGCCACCACCACCGGCACCCTCATTTTGGCCGGATTGACCCGGATCTTCGCTTTCATTGCAGGGAGCTTCTTTCTTCTTTTTGGATTGCGGAGATTTTCCCCCTCCGCCACCAAACATGAAGGATACGCGAGCCACCGGAACAATTGAGACATCGCCTATCGGGGATGGACTGCCGATACTGAGATTCGCGCCCGCACCGCTTTGGATTGCACTTTTGACTTTTGAAATAATGCTGTCTACTTTCATATTTAACTCCTTCAGCTGTGCTTCTGATACATTTGGGAGAAACACGGGTTTCTTGTCAAGCAAAAAGCCCCGGAACTGCTTCCGGGGCCGATTCTATCTGTGCTGATAACGGAATCTATTCCATCAGCATCATCTTTTTAGTGCTACGGTAATGCCCGGCAGACATGCGATAGAAATACACTCCACTGGAGAGCGGATTGCCTCGATGGTCTTTAGCATTGAATACCAGGCGATATCTACCTGCTGGCTGTTCTTCATTCACCAGAGTACGCACAAGCTGACCCTTCAGGTTGAAGACATCGATGCGGACTTTGCCGGCATCTTTGAGGTCATAATTGATTGTGGTTTCCGGGTTGAAGGGGTTTGGATAGTTGGATTTCAGCACCGTAACGGTAACCGGAGTCACATCATCTTCATTTGATACATGGATCAGGTTGAAGTTCACAGTCACGTTTTGTCCTGCAGCCACAGTTTGATTGGCAATTTCCAGGGAGTGGTAATCCGTCTTGCTGGCGGTGAGGGTATAGGTGCCCGCCGGCACGGCAAGGACATAGTATCCCTGGTTGTTTGTGGTGGCAGACAAGCCGGTATTGGTGCTGACTGTAGCGCCTGCGATTCCCGCTCCGGCATTTGTCACGCGTCCTTGGAAGTTTCCGGTCTGCTGATCTTTGAGCATCGTATTTGAGAAGGCAGGGCTGGACAGAACCTCGGATGTGTAAACAGCTTTCACCGCCCATCTGTAGCTGCCGTTGGGCAAGCTATTCCAGCTTTCGTCTTCATAGTTTGTGTTGCTGGTTAATTCCTCATTGAGCAGAGTCCATTCGTTTTCGTTATCCTCGGTACCCTCAACCATGCGCCATACCCGATAGCCGACCAGAGATCTGCTGTTTACGCGGGTATTTGAGGCAGGTGCAGCACTGCGCAAAGCATTGTTTTGCATCCGTAGTGTGTTTTCTGAATTCGTGCTTTTGGCGCCGGGATTGGGGCTGCTGAGGGTTGTGGATACTCTTTCCACAAAGTTGCCGATGTAGATATTATCGACATACCACACTTCCCAGAGCCCTGCATTATCCGGGGGATCTTGCGCGTGGAAAGCAATCTGCAATTGCTGACCATTGTAGGCGCTGAGATCCACCTGGATAGGTGTGTCGTAATGGTTCGCGCCCATTGGCTGAGTGGCACCATCCCAAAGGACATCCCATGTCGCACCGTAATCCGGAGATACTTTCACATAATAGTGATCGCCCATGGGGGAGCCCATATTGAGATAAGTATCGAAGGTCATATAGGCATCCGGTGGGCAGTTGAATACGGATGTGATGAGCCATTCGTCCTGATGCCCGTCGTACCAGGTGAGTCCGGTTTGATAGTTGCCATCGGTAGGAACCACCGGCACAGCATCGCTGATAACGCTGTATCTGCCCCAAGTGGGAAGCACACCAAGAGTATTGGGGCCACCGGTACAGGTGATGATCTGAGACCATTCTGTGGGCGGGAAGATATCGCTTTCGAAGCTTTGCACCATCTCCATAGCGTTGGGATCGGGAGCGTTCCAGACGATATCGATCGAACTGGCAGTTTCGCTCAGTTCGGCAGTTACCGCGGTAGGCGCATAGGCGATCTCGGACATAATGACGATTCCCATATTGTAATCTGTGTCGCCTACTTCTATGGTTCCGCTGAGGCTGCTGTATCCCGGAGCGGAAATTGAGTATTGATAGCTGTTGTTGGCATATACTTCAGCTTCGGATTGGAATTCGCCTTGAGCATTTGTGCTGTAAGTGTAATTTGCATATCCCTGCAGACGGATGCTGGCTCCGGCGATGCCGGAAGAAGTATCGCTGGCCTGGATGGTTCCAAATACGGATACTTTGGGCATGGGTTGCAGGGTGATATTCACGATCTCGGTTTCATCTTCTTCCAGTTCGAAGGCATAATCCTGGCTGATGTAGCCGTAGGTGCTGAAGCCCAGGCTGTATTCGCCGGGGAGTATATTCGGTATGAAGAATTCGCCCAGCGCGTTTGTGCTTGTGGTGGGATTGCCGCTGAGAGTGATGTCCACTCCTTCCAGAGGAACGCTGTTTTCGCCCAGTACTGTACCCTGGATGTGGCCTACTCCGCCGGGGATCACCACAAAGGTGGTCTTGGGGAATTGGCCCGTGAGTGTTCCATCGGGTGGATTGGCGGGATCATATTCAGTGCTGTCGCTGTATATATTGCGGCTACGATTAGTTCCTACTGTTTGGGTTTTGAAGTATTTTCCTGAGGACCAACCTGTATCCATGGGTCTTTGCACCATCATCACCAGGTTTCCGCCATCCAGATGCATGTAGTATTCGGGGAATTGGAAGGATACCATGCCTTCTCCCGCGGGGTAGCTCATCATCCCATCATAGACCAGAGTAAGATCGGTGGATGGGATCCAGCCGGTAGATAGATCGGTCTGAGTAGTGGAACCCAGCCAGATTTTTACCGGTTTATCGGGATGCGCTTCATTGAAGTTGGTGTAGAATCTCACCCCGGTGATCATACCCACAAAACCATTCATATCTTCAACGCTATAGATGGTTTCGAATAAGGAGTTGTTGTAAAAGAAGTTGATCGGGATATAGGCTTCTTGATCGCCAATGCCGATATTGATGTCGTTTACCCCGGTTCCACTAAGCGTTATGGTATGGCTTTCGCGGTTGGAATTGTTCGATCGGTTGCCTATGCTGTTTTTGACAGCGGCGTTCGCGTTCATAGAGCCAAACACATGACGGGTTCCCTGATCATCGACAATAGTGATGGTCGCGGTGTCTTCGTTTAGAGAATTTGGAGTATAGGTTGTAGTGATGGTGATGGTTTCTTCGTTCAAGAGATCGGTCGGTAAAGCCGGTAGGCCGCTGAGGGCGAAGGTGCCGCTTCCGGAAATCGTGATGGACTCGATACCCAAAGTGCCGCCGCCGATGTTTGTGATTACGAAGTCCTGGATAGCGGAGCCACCCAGATTCACATCACCAAAATCCCATGCCGTGTGACTGAGAGCAAACTCCGGTGTACCGGTCATCGCGAAGTTCTGAGTGGTCTCTTCATCCACATTGATGGTAACGGTATGGCTAACGGGAGTGTAGCCGTATTTATCGGCAGTAACCGTGTGTGTACCAATCGGCGCATAGGGAAAGCTATAAGCCCCGGTAATGTCACTGGTCGCAGTGAACACGGTTTCTTCGATGGTAACAGTCACGTTGTTGAGCGGGTTCCCATTTTCAGTAATGACGCCGCTGAGGCTGCCCATGTCTTCCACGTTCAGGTAGAACCTGGTATTGGCACGGTTTACAGACAGAGATCCGGATGTAGCGGCATCCGCGGGACTTGAGTCACTCTGATAGCGCAGAGAACTGCTATTGGTGGTGGGAGTGTAATAAACTCCCGCGTTTCTGGTGTAACCACCGGGGATCAGATCGGTAAGTATATCCACGATCACGTTTGAAGCACCATCCCAGATGAAGGGATTGGTGAACACATGCATGTTCCATCCATTTTGAGGCAGGAAGTTTTCATGATGCCATACCTGAGTATATTCGCCGGCCTCGAAAGTGGTGCTAAGCTCCGTAAGAGTGGTTGTCTTCAAGCGGATTCTGTAGTTCGGCATTGGAGAGCAGGTTCTGACGTCCTGCACATTGAAGGCCAAGGCGTAGATCATGCCCGGAACACAGCCATGAGATATCAAATCCGCGGCAGTATAGAGATACTGCTGGCGGAAGTTTTTGTACCAGGTGCCATAGGGTGTGGGTGTACCGGTCTCGGTATTGACGTCTGTGCCGTTGCCCACTTCCACGATGAACACATCTTCCGCAGTAACGTTCAGGTTTATGCTGGGTGTTACGTCGTTATCCGGGTTCACATCGCCGATAAGTATCACTTTACCATAGATGGAGGTCAAGCCTTCCACGGTGGGAGTCCAGCTAATAGGTACTTCCACGGTGGCACCGGCTGTTACAGACGGGCCGGCAACCGAGGCAAGCTCGTTGTCCAGGGAATCATAGAGTTTTACCAGATAATCATCCTGAGTGGCAGTACCGTTGTTGTATACGCTTACGTTGAAGCTTGTCTCAGTGTTTACCGGAGGAGTGCTGTTCCCGGTGATGGCAAGGGCGGCAAGGTCGTTCGGGGCGATCAGTTCCAGGCTCACATCATCGATGTAGATGGTGCGATAAGTGGAGCCCAAGCCATGTCTGGCAGCGATGAATTGGCCGGCGGGAGTGTGCCCGGTGAAGTTTACCACATATTCATTCCAGCCTGAAACAACATTCAATTGCTCAACTAAAACAAAGGATGAGGCATCATCGGGGCTCGCCATGGTACCGATGTCCAAAACATAGTTCGTGCCACCTTTGGCCATGATTCTCAAGCGAATGTTGTCCACCTCGATATCTTCAGAGATGGGCGGGGAGATCAAATAGAGCTCTGCAGCGGCGTCAGAGGAATTTGCCATTTGCACGCAATTGGGAGCGCTAAATGGTGAGGAGGTGCTGGTTCTCAGATAAGCCGAGGTGGTCGTGGCATTGTAAATGGTGCTCCAGCCCAGAGGGAAATCCGGCACTACAGCTGTATCCCAGTTTTCACCGACAGGCAGGGTGTAGATGGTGGCGTCCAATCCGATACCGCTGAGAGGCAAGTTGTGAATCTCGCGGCCCAGGTCGTCCGTGATGCTGATCGTGGCGCTATGTTCGCCTTCTGAATCGGGAGCGTAAACCGCATTGAACACGATCGATTCTCCAACGCTAAGGCTGGCAGGCAAAGTAGGCAGATCAGTCAAAGTAAAATTGGGATTGGCAGGTAGATTTATACTGCTGATGCCCAATTCACCAATTCCGGTATTGGTGATACGGAATTGTTGACCGGGTGAGGCACCCAAAAGCACCGTGCCAAAATCGTGGGATTCCGGAACGATGGTGCATACGGGAGTGCTGGGAGTCTGCCGCACTTGCACATTATCCACGAAGAAATCGTTGTCTCCGCCGGAAACGGTGGATTCACCGTAGAAAGCAAAGAACTTGATCCCCGTCATCCCGGTAAGGAATAGAGTAACTTCTTCTCCGGTGTGAGAAATCTGGTTGTACACATATTCGCTGCCGGTGTTGTTCCATTCTCTGAGGGTAGTGGGATTGCTCATATCCTGAAAGTCGCTGACTGCCACGATGAACTTATCATCCAGTTGAGAGGTGGGATCTTCAATAGGGTTGCTGTTGGCGTAGTCGGTAAGACCCATGTCAAATTTCAGCTCATAACTGCCATCCGGAAGGTTTACCGGTGGTGTGACCAGCCAGCCTTTGCGCGTAGTACCGTAGATGTTGATCTTGGCGGCGTTGTTGCCGGAAGGTCCATTCAACCATTCGTCTCTGTACCATTGAGTCGTGGTGCCGTCTATATTGGGATACAATCCGCTGAGTTGGGTCCAATATTCTACCGGCCAATCGGTAGTAACAGTACCAAAATCCTCGATCCAGGGGAAAGTGGAGATGATGGGATCGTAGCTGGAGCCGGTCAAAGGCAGTTCCAGCGTGCCGGCATTGGACGCAATGCTGATGCTGCCGGTATGTTCACCAACCACCGTAGGTAAAAACTGAACGCTGAAGGTAACCGTTTCTCCATTGAGCAGGTTTGCCGGACTAAAGGGCTCGTTGAGGCTGAAGGATTCACCGGATACTGTAACACTGTTTACAGTAAGAGTGCCCATGCCGTAATTTGAGATAATGAAATCCTTCTGCGCGGAGGTGGTGACCACCACTTCGCCGAAATCCCAGTCCATGGGCATCACACTCATTGCGGGTCCGGTGGGGGTTTCACGGATGGTTACATTGTCTATCATCAGGTCGTTATCTCCGCCTGAAGCGGTGGATTCGCCATAAAATGCGAAGTATCTCATTCCGGTAACTCCGGTAAGAGAGATAACAATCTCAGCCCCGGTATAGGGGATATCGTTAAAGACCCATTCGCTGCCGGTGTTGTTCCATTCTCTGAGGGTAGTGGGATTGCTCATATCCGGGCTATTACTCATCGCAACAATGAATCTGTCGTCCTGTTGAGCAGTGGGATCTTCGATGGGTGTAGCATTGTTCCAGTCGGTAAGGCAGAGATCGAACTTCAATTCGTAGCCTTCTTCGGGAATGGTGATAGCCGGAGTAACCAGCCAGCCTTTACGTGCAGTACCGTAGAGGTTGATCTTGGCGGCGTTGTTGCCGGCAGGTCCATTCAACCATTCGTCTCTATACCACTGGGTCGAGGTGCCGTCTACGGTAGGATACAAACCGCTGAGCTGAGTCCAGTTTGGCACAGGCCAATCAGCGGTGGTGCTGCCAAAACCTTCAACCCAGGGGAAGGTGGAGATGCTGGGATCTGCCATGGTAGTAAAGCTCCACACGGGGCAGCCTGTGGCATCGCCGGAGGTGTTGTAGGGCACCACTTTCCAGTAGTATGTAGTGCTGAATTCTGTTTCTGCGACATTGTATGTAGTGGCAGCTCCCAGATCCGCCACATAAGCCGGATCGGCAGTGCTGCCGAAATACAGTTTGTAACCATGAGGAATTCCTCCGCCACTACTCCAGACAAGATTTACCATCGGGCTGCTAAGGGTGCTGCCATTTTCCGGTGCCACCAATTGAGCCGGGTTGGGAGGATCTGTTACTTGAACTGCAGTCATATTGAAAGTAATGTTTGAGCGATTCATGCTCAAAGTGCCGGTTGTGGCCGCGCTTGCGGCAGAGCTATCATTCTGATAACGCAGAGAACTGTTAAATCCGGTAGCCGTGTAGTAAACCGAGGCGTTTTGGGAATATGATCCCGGAATCAAGTCTGTCAAGATATCTACGATGATGTTCGATGCTCCATCCCATTGGAAGGGTGTGGTGAATGCGTGTACATTCATACCATCCACGGGCAGAAAATCGTTCTGAGTGAACACCGTGGTGTAGGTTCCTTCTTCGAAAGTCGTAGTCAATACGCTCTGAGTGGTTGTTTTCAGGCGAATTGCGAAGTTTGGCATCGGTGAGCAATTGTTTACCGCTGCCACATTAAAAGCCAATGAGTTTATAGGGCCAGCGCCCCCTCCGGCCTCTTCGATCTCAGATACAGTGTAAAGATACTGTTGGCGGAAGTTCTTGTAGAAAGTACCATAGGGTGTGGGTACACCTGTAGTACCATTAGTAGTAGTTCCATCGCCAATAGTTATGTCTACCTGTGCGAAAAGACCGCTGAAAACTCCTAATGAAAGAATTAGGAGCGACAACAACAGCTTGTTCCGGTTCATAACGAATCTCCTTGTCTTAAGATAACAATTATTTTCTCATGATGCAGAGAAATTCCCAATGAATTTCCCATAATACCTTAAAGCATTCAGAATCGTACCATTAGGGCACAAAATCCCTGCAGGCACAACCTATCATAATTATTATATGCCAATTTGATGCCAAACATGGAGTTATTTTACTCGCCAAGATTGATTCGGATGAACCCATTCTCTGAAATCTGATTCCCTTCATCCCGGATGATGCGGTAGTACCCGGCTATCCGGGAATAGTTTGACATATATTCTCCCGTTACAATGACTTGAGATTGTCCAAACATAGACAGGAGATTGGCTGATGTTTTGCACATACTCCACACTTGGGACAATTGGTCTGACGCACGGTTAGCAGAGACCCGTATATGTGAAGGGGGGGGGACTGTGGCGAGACGGATGCTTAGCCTTGAACAGCATAGCATCTGATATAGCCCCTCTATGATGAGAAGAATAATGATAAACCGTCCAAAAAAGAACATAGCCAAAGAGAATTATATCAGCAACAGTGATATACTGCAGGTAACAGCGGCATGTTTTACATTGCTACTACCCATTAGCGGCCCCTGATCAAATAATATCAATCGATAAACATATATCTGGGTAGGATCCTTTATACTCCAGGGCTACAATAGCGCCAAAGATATCGCCATGATCAGCATTCCTGCGATCAAACCCGTGATCGCTACATGATGCTCGGCATATTCCTCCGCAGTGGGCAAAAGCTCGTCCAGCGATATGTAAATCATGATCCCCGCTACGGCGGCAAAGACCATGCCAAAGGCGGCATCAGAGATGAAGGTTTTCAGCAACAGAAAACCGATCAGCGCTCCCACCGGCTCGGCAAGTCCGGATAAAAAGGAATAAATAAAGGCTTTCTTGCGGCTTTTAGTAGAATAATAGACCGGTACAGAGACCGCGATTCCCTCCGGGATATTGTGGATGGCAATAGCGATAGTGATGCTGATACCCAGGGCGGGATCTTTCACAGCTGCCATAAAGGTAGCCAGTCCCTCGGGAAAATTGTGGATCCCGATCGCCAGAGCCGAAAACAGACCCATTCGCATCAGTTTCTTCTCGTCCGGAATAGCGGCTTTCTTCTGCGCGCAATCCACATATTTGAGTTCATGAGGATTTTCGTATGAAGGCACTAGGTTGTCGATCAGCGCAATCAAGCCCATGCCCACAAAAAATGCCAGAATGGTGTACCAGTATCCTGCCGATTCGCCATAGACTAAGGAAAGAGATTCATTGGCTTTGGGAAAGATCTCCACAAAACTCACATAGATCATCACTCCCGCCGAGAGTCCCAAGGCGGCAGAGAGGAACTTTGGGCTGAACTTTTTGGAGGTAAAAGCCATCAGAGAACCAATTCCCGTGGATAGACCAGCCAAAAGAGTCAGCCCAAAGGCAAAAAGTATATTTTCGTTCATTTAGCGTATTCTGAGGATCTTTCCGCTCTTCGCGCCGGCTGCAGCTTTATAGAAATACACACCGGCAGGCAGATCTCCTGCCTCCCAAGATACCTGATTCAATCCTTGTTGCAGATTATCCAGCTTCAGAGTGCTCACCTTCTGACCGCGTGCATTGTAGATCGCGATATCGGTGGATGCTCCCGCTTTCTGGCTCTGAACCTCGAAGCTAAGCCTGTCCCGGAAGGGATTGGGCCACGCCCTACTTACGGAGATGGCTGCAGGTACTGCCACAGGATCGTCGTTGCTCACATCGCCAACTACCAATTCAAAGGGAATACGGTAGGGCTCGGCACCCGCGGCTTCGATCACAAAGTCGAAACTGGCTCTGCCTTCGCTGCCGGCCTGGATATTCAGATCAAAAGTTTTATGCCCGTTTGCGGCTACAGGATGCGGAATGGTCATCGATCCCGGCAGGCAAGCCCCATCTTCATCACAATAATTTATGTACCAATCACCCGGCGCGTCATGGATCTCCACGTGGATGTTCAGGGTCGAGGCTGCACCAAGATTGTACACATGGAAGTATGGTGAAAAGATATCACCCGTTTCATCCGCCTCGATCTTGAGATCAAAGGGCACTGCCACGCGGATCTGATGTTCCGGTTGCGGCAAAGTGCTGACAGACTGCAGGATGGTATTGGTGGGAAGCTGAACAAAAGCTGTAGCCCACAGATTGGCCGGATTCCAGCCGGGATCCGGCTCTAGGTTGAAGCTGAAGAGCTGTTCGTTGCCTGCTCCGGCGATGCTGATGGGCTGGCTCTGAACAGCGCGCACAATGCGATTCAGCTCTTCCGGCAGATCGTTTTCCACCAGATAAAACACCACATTCGCGTCTTCGATGGCGATCTCATCGTTCACCATGCTTACTTTAAATGAATAATCTCCGCTATTGTGATCGAAGCTTTCCACAGTCATTTTGAGGGGACTGCCCAGATAGCGGAATTGATTGAGCGCTTCTCGATAGAGGCTGCCATCCATCACCGGCTCATCCGAACCGTTTACTCTTATCTTTCCGTTGAAGATCACCGCGGGAAAGCCCAATACATTGTAATACTGAAATCTGGCATCCATTTCGGGATTGCTGTATGGCCCGCTTTCGGTAAGCAACCGCGGAATGATGATCTCCGAATCGTTCACCTCGGATTCGATCACATCCAGGCCTTGCTGGGCAAATGCACATGCCGCGCACCAAGAGGCACCGAAATTCTCCACCAGAGTCGTGGTAGGGTAATACGCTGCTGTCTGCGCGCCCAACAGAGCGATGCCGGCTATCACAAATAACAATAGCACTTTTTTCATGATATCTCCTAAAATCTGCTGCTCAGCTCTACTTTGATGCCTTCAAAGGGTGCCACAAACTTGCAAACACCATTACGGCAAACCTTTCCGCCCTGCTCCTTACCGGCAAAGACCAGCAGGTCGCTATGCGAGAAAAGTGGGTATTTTATCTCGATATTGGGATTATACTTGCTATCCATGATGCTGTCAAAATCTGCCCACCAGCTTTGTAATCCCAAGGATACGGATAGTTTATCGAGGACAAAATCTGCCTGCATTTGAGGCTCGTAGTGGCTGCTTTCCTTTTCAAATCTGCGCTTTTCCACAGTCTTGAATTCCGCCTTCAGATGAAGCGGGAAGCTAAATATGCTGATATCCCCCGACACAGTAGGATAATACTCTTTCTGCCAAGCTTTTATGCCATCATCCACTTTTTCGATCTGCGACCAGGCAAGCTGGTAGCCGCCGCTGGCGAAAGTCATATCCACTCCAAGATACAGGTCGTTCATACGTTTGTCGCCGCTGCTGTCCCAAGCCTCGGCGTAATCCATGTTCAGGTAGTAGTTGTCCAAAAGTGTATAAGCAGCTCGAAGCTGCCATCCTTCCTCGTCCTGACCACTGGCCAGCGCATCGGAAAGCGTTTCGCCATGATAGTTTCCCAGAGGGATATCGTTCAACCGGTAGTCAAAGCCACGGTAGTTTTTGTATGCCGCACCCAACAACAAAACGTCCCAGAAATAATCCGCGCTGATGAAAGCTGCGTGACCCAGGCTGATGTCATTTGCCTTATACTGCTTGCTGTAGGCATATTCGGCAAAACCTTCCAGAAATGCGTTTGAATACTGCATTCTACCCGCCGCCACATCGCGGTAGAGGTATGTATTGATAGGGCTCAGGTTGCGAAATGCCATCGCAGAAGCGCCCATCCTCAAGCCCGTAAAGAGCGGATATTCTGCATCCGCACCAAAGGCCAGATCATAGCGATTTACGACAGTATCGCTGTTGATGGCACCGTAGATACCTTTCAGCTTCAATTTGCCGTCATAGCGCATCAAAACGCTCTGTAAACGATGATCCTCGTCAAATTCCATATCTTTGTAACTGCGGAAGACGATGCCATTGCCAAAAGTTTCTTCCGTAGTACCCACGTGGACGCTGAATTCATCGCGGGCAAAGCCGGCATAGAGCTCTTCCCATTCCACACTCAAGCTCCCGGGGCTAATCTCATCCATCAGTTCGGTTTGTTCGTTTGAATATTTGGGCAGATCGGCAATAAACTTCATCCCAAAATTGAATTCACGATAAGCCAAGTTGAAGCCGAATTCATTGGAAAAATAGGTATTCAGAGAGTCTGCCGCAGTGCGATAGACAAATTCCGCTTCATTGATGCCGTTTATCTGCAAAGTGTTTTGTCCCATCAGTGAAACTGCCACAAATACAAGGATGACAATAGCTTTCCACCTCATCTATTTCTCCTCTTCCTCGTGATGTCCGCAGTTTCCGCAGTGTTCATTGTTCTCACCATGCTGATGTTTGGGTTCATCTTTCAACCCCAAAAGATCTCGGATATGAGTCTCATATTCTTTTTCGGTGCCGGCTTCAAAACCCACGTGGGAATACACAATCTCGCCTTCGCTATTCAGCACAAAGCTATGCGGTGGATTCACCACATTCATCTGTTTTGCCAGTTTTTTATCCGGATCAAAGAGGGTGACGAACTTGAACTGTTTGCTTCTAAGATAGCTTTTGGCGCGTGATTGAGCCTTGGGCGCGTCGATGGAGATCATCACCACAGTAAGTTCTTCATACTTTTCCGCCAGCATGTTCAGCGCGGGCATTGCCTCCTTGCAAGGCTTGCAATAGTCCGCCCAAAAGTCGATTATCACCGGGCCCTTGCCCAAAAGTGACGCCAGTTCCACATGCGTCCCACTCATATCGGGCAGCTTGAAATCCGGCATCTTTTCGGCAAATACCGGCAGAAAAGTAATTAATAGGGTCAAAAGGATAAATATCTTTCTCATCTGTGTGTCTCCCATTTACATAGCCGAAACCTGATAAACGGTTCCGCCAAATATTCTTGATTCATTGGTAAAAGTCTGCGGGCGATATTGCGCGTATACCACCAGTTTATAACTTGAAGGCATAAATCCCGCTGTGACCAGTGAGATTTGCGCTCCATCCTCAAGATCTTGTTCTGAGATGGCTTGACGTCCCACTGCGCGCACCACGTTGTGCAGAGGGTCACCATTCACATTGGTTTGACTCACCTCATCGGTAATAATCACATAATTGAGATACATGTCGCTAATGTCCATCCCTGTCGGCGCATCCATCATTACCTTTGCGCTGATCCCTTCCTCGTCGTAAGTTACATTCTCTAAAGTATAGCCGATACTAATGTCTTCATTTACCAGATCGCCCACGATGCTTTCATAGTTTTGCAGATCGGCATCTGCACTGCCCACTACTTTTGCTGATCCCTGAAACACAGCAGTTGGAGCGCTATAGGCGCTGTAATAGGCGGGAGTGTCGTTTCCCTGTACCTGCAAGGCATTAGTAATATGATGTTCCAGATAGATGAAATTCGGATGCAGATCTTGCAATTCCTGCAGTTTTGCCTCTGCGGGAGGGCAGTTTGGGCAGCTGTCGAATGTGAAGTATTCTGCGATCACCAGTTGTTTGGGATCCTGAATGCATACCTTATTCCCTTCCAGCAACCATATGCCTTCTTCAAATCTTGCCTTTTCGCCCACAAACAGACTGTCCGCCAAAATTGCCTTTGTGTCCATAGTGGAAATTGTTAAACGCCAATTGACAATGCCATGACTTTCGTCCACATAATGCGTTTCTGATTCGGATACCGTAAAGCTCACGCCGGGTTCATCCAAAAAGCTCTCGATCCAGGCTAGGCGTTCGCCCTTGCTTACTCCGTTGTGAATATAGTCTTCGGCATAGAGATATTGCACTTGGGCAAAGCTTTCCTCATTAAGCCCCGCAAAGGATTGATCCACGATACTCATAAAAGTCTCCAAATCGATGTCTACATCGCCTGTAGGCAACTTGGTAAAATCGTGATCATATCTGTCGCATGCTCCTATCAAAAGCAGCAGGGCAAGCAAGCTTATCATCGCTATCTTTAGTTTCATTATTATACTCCTGTTTTCGGCACTTTGGTCAAGGTCTCGCGTACCATGCCTTTGCTAAGCAACTCCGGAAATACTATCGCGTCTTCATTCGGAATGTACAGCGCGTTGAATGGGACTCCCAAACGTTCGTGACTTTTGATCCATTCCAGCAATACGGGGTCTTTTCGGGTAAAATCTCCTTTCAGCAGTACTACTCCCTTATCGGCAAAATCTTGCATGATATCTTCGGTGAAGAGTACCGTCTTCTCATTTGATTTGCAATTCTTGCACCACTCTGCTCCGATATCCAAAAATACACTCTTTCCTTCTGCCAGCAATTTGGAGTGCAACTGCGGGCTAAACACATACCAACCATCGGGGGCATGAGGAGATTGAACCATTTCATCGCCCACCGGTGCCGCTATCTCCGCCGCCAGATGTTCTTCTTTGATCGGTAGATAGTACCAGGAAGCCGCCACGATGAGAACCAGTGCCAGGATGCTGAAAAACCACTGCGTGGCGCGGCTGTATTCAAAGCGCACAAATTTACCGTATAACCACACGGCAAAGCCCACGATCAAGAGATAGAAGATCACATTCACCAGATACAATCCACCGGTGAGAGCGAGGGTGGTCTTTAGCATCGTATAGACCAGATACAGCAAAACAAAACCCATCAGTTCCTTGAAGAGCACCATCCAATCCCCCGGTTTGGGAATGATCTTCAGCGCTTTGGGGAACATACCGATGAGGATGAAGGGAAACGCGAAACCGAGACCAATCATCAGGAAAAACAACATGATCAGCGTGGGAGGCAGCTTCATGGCAAAAGGCAGCGCCGCACCCAGGAAGGGTCCCGTGCAGGAGATCGCCATCAAGAAGGCAAAGATCCCGCCAAAGAAACTTCCGCCGTATCCGCCCCTGGAGGTGGCTTTGCTGGCAGCGTCCATCCCCGGTAAAGTGATCTCAAATACTCCCAACAGCGACAGTGCGAACACAAAAACGATCGCCATCAACGCCACCTGAAAATAGGGATTCTGGTTTTGAGTGCCCCAGCCTGCAGATTGCCCCGCAGCTTGGATGCCGATAAAAATAGCGGCAAGGATGGCAAACGAGATAAGCACTCCCAAGGCGTACACCATCACATGCCGCAAAACTTTCGATCTGTCTTTTTGTGCCTGATTCACGATCGCCATAATGCGGATGGGTAAGATCGGCAGCACACAAGGTGTGATATTCAGGATCAGACCGCCCAAAAAAGCGAATATGAGGTATTTTAATACTTCTTGCCAGCCGGTGTTGGATTCAGCAGCGCTTTCCGTAGTAGGAACGGCTTCCGGTAGAGCAGCGTCATCCACACTTTGAGCTTCACTAGGCGGCTCTTCGCTTTGCGTCTCCTGCTCTGTGGCTATCTCAGTTTCGGCTGGGGATTCGGCCATCTGAGTAAGCGAGATGGGGCCTTCTTCTATCATGTCCGGCGTAATGGGTGCCACTATCTCAAAGCGGATTTTGCCTTCCTGTTCTTCAGGAGGATCACACATGCCGCTTTCGTAGCAGAGATTGTAACTCATCAGGACATCTAGGCTCCGGGCTCCGGGCCGGGCATTGGCTTTCACGGTGAAAGGCAGGCTGAGGGTGATCTGCGGATAGTATTGCCACTCTGTGGCAGAAACCACTTTTGTGGGCTTGGGCAGGATCATTTCCCCAATTTCCAGATCCGGGTGTTTCGCTTCCAGATACAAATAAGGATTATCGTTTGGATCCACGCTTTGCTTGCGATCGGAAGGAATATCCAATCTTGCGCGGATGATCCCCTTGTCCGAAGGCTTCAGGGTTTTCTCCGATATACTGAATGTAACCGTCTGTGCCACAATCGACACTGCCATCAACATGAACAATATAAGGAGCGCTCTGCTTTTTGGGCGCATTTATACCTCCAAAAATATCTACATTTTACGTAACATATTAATGCAGATTGCATTCCACAACAACAGCTTTATATGTCAAGCCTTTGCTGTGGGATCGCTTCTACACACATTCACAGCAGAATGGCTGCTAATGCCGCGATTGCTCCGTCATTGTCCGTAACCGGCTAATGAAGATCAAACCGGGCATAACAATATGATCTGACCACAAAATGGGGAGCCCGGGGTTTCAGGCTCCCTTTGTGCTTTTACTATAATACTATTGCCTGTTTGCTTCCATCTCGATCAGTGGGATGTTCAGCTCCTGAGTACCCGGTACTACAAAGCGTCCGTCGCGAATGATGTCCGTGCTGCTGCCGTCGGCTTTCACGGCACAGATGAAGCCCAGCATCTCGTAGGGCAGAGTGATGTCTGTATGGTGCATCAGATAAGCGTTTACGGGATCATCCTTGCGTTTGGCGGATTGTTCATTGTCCACCGCTATCATCTCTTTACCATTCACAAAGCTGGGATGTTCAGAATCTTCTTCATGGCTGAAACAGGTATCCCCGATGGCAAAGTGTGGGCCCATCTTTTCTATGATCAGAATGGGCAAAAGTGCCATGATATCATACTTTTTGGCCATCTGGTAGGCTGCGGTGTTGGTGCCGATGGCAAATTCTCCGATAGGCAGGCTTTTATGGGGCAGCAGCAGGTTTTCATACACATACTTTCTCGCCTCATCGGGATCATCGTAATTGCTACAGGAATAGTCCTTTACCCAGCCATCTTCAAAGAATATCTCCAGATTGTAAAAGCGGAGATTGTTCAGATAGATATCTTCCACATGCAGAGTACCGGTTGTTCCCTTCAAGACCGGGGATGTAAACACTTCTCCCACAGGTATGTTGACGTCTGCCACGCAGTTCTCAAAGAGCGTCTCGCGAGAGGGATCCTTGAGAGGGTGCATCTGCACTTTGATATCCGTGCGGTTTGTGCCTTTGCCTTTTACGTGAACGTATTGCGCGGTATCCAGAACATCGATAATCTTCTGCTGGATGGCGGCGTAGTGTTTACTGTCCAGCAGATTGATGCGCAGCGTGTCGGCAAAGATTTCCGGGAATTGCTCGCCAATCTCGGTGGAGGGGAAGGCGATGATGCTGAAACTGGCTTCATCCCTTTTGTAGTAGGTATAGTACAGCTGCCCGCTGCGCGCCTGATATTCTCGCATCAGCTGTTGTTGAACATCACTCAGCTTCAGAGTAGTGGTTTTATTGATGGGGTTAAAGGGGGTTTCCCCAAAGAGTTCCACATAGATGGGACCGGCTTGCTGGGCCACTTCGTCTTTGATCTCTTCCAATGTGTTTTGGCCGATCGCAAGCGATTTGTCCACAAAATCCCGATCCAGCATCAGCGCAGAATCGTAGCGATGGTCGTAAGCATATTGCCGGTTCAGGCCGCTGCCTCGGGGTTGGGGTACCAGAGCGGTAATGCCGATAGCCTCCAATTCATCGATGATCAGTCGTCCCAGAGCTTCCATCCCGATGGGAATCATCAAGTTTGCGTATTTCTTCTTTTTGTAGTCTTTTTTGGCGCGGACAAAGCCATCCACCCAGCTTTTCACCACAAACCGGGCTATTGCCGCCAGCTCTTGGGGCGGATAGTCCGCGATGAATTGTGCCATTTCCATATCGTATTTACTGAGGTAGGCGCCATAGCGATACATATAGCGGATGTCGTCGAGATCGGCATCGTGTACGATATTGTAGTAGTAGTCGTTTTGAGGCGAAAATCTTTGCACATACGAAGCCTGTACCAGCAGTTCGAGGTCTTTCATATGCTCTTGCTTGTAGATGTTTAAAAGGGCATCATAATCGTTTTTATCGGGGCTTTCCCACAAGGCGAAGAATAGCTGCAAACTATAACGCAGGCCCACAAAATTTCCATCGATAGCATTGCGGCGAATTGCCCCGGCATTCGATAAAATGGCGCTGAGGAATGCGCCGAACCGGGGACCGAAAAGCTTGTGCGCGTAGTCCGGATTTTGAATCGAATTATCATATCCGCTTCCCGCTTCAAAGGCATCATACACATCTTTATATAAGGCCTCCAATTCTTTCAGAGGAGTCTTTTTCAGTAGTGGATCTTGCTGTAGAATGCATACATAATCCCAAGATCTCAGCGCCATGTCTCGATAGTTTCTAAAAAACTCTGCCAATGGCACTTCGGCAGGAATGTTGAGGCCGCGTAATTTCTCAATCAGCACGCCGCATTCTGCTTTGGGAGCGCCGATTTTCTCCTTGATTTGTTGATAATCCAGAGCCATCTTTAAACCTCTAATTGTTTCATTTTAATATTCTTATTGCCCGCAAAGGCGATGTACAAAGCCCAGATGAATTCAGTTTGCTCCGGGCGTAAATATCTTTAGTGCTGCTCTGCCAGTCGGCGGGAAAGCACTGCCAGAGAAGAGAACATATCTACATATTCCACGATAATATCCGGTGGAACGATAATCTTGTGCGGAGTAAAATTCCAGATCGCTTTGATGCCGCTGTGGACCATAATGTCGGCGATCAATTGTGCGCTGTCCGGAGGAACAGTGATGATGCCGATGCGGATCTTATCCTTTTGAGCCATGGCGGTAAAATCCAAAGCAGAGCATACGGGCACTCCATGCACCTTTTGCCCTATTTTGTCAGGATCGTTGTCAAAACCGGCCACAATGCTGAGGCCACGTTGAGAAAACTCCTGATAACCCAATAGCGCGCTGCCCAAATGACCAACGCCAACCAGATAGCTGGTGGAAGTATCGCTCCAATTCAGCAAATCTTCAATCGCTTTTTGCAGCGGTGCGATATGATATCCGGTCTTGCTGGCGCTAATGTTTGTGAACGAGATATCCTTGCGCACCAAGGTTTGATGGATATCGGAAAAGACAGAGATTTTGGTGGCAGAGACCTCTCTCAGGCCTGCTTTTCTGAGGCGCTTCAGCACTTCCAGATACTGAGGTAGGCGCTTCAAAGTGGAAGTAGGTATCTTTACCATGATAATCCTCTTTACTCCAGCGGGAACATATGAATGAATCCGCTGATACTCAGGGTTGAGAGCAGGGTGCCCACTACTATGCCCAAGATGATGAACAGTTTGAAGTAATCTTGAGCTTTCAGCATGCTAACCATATCGTGGTTGCGGGAAAGATAGGCACTTGCTGCGTAGAACTCTTCACCAATCAGAGTGTAATCGCATGTTGTGATGAAGAAGGGAATCTGCGTAACGGCATCGGTGGCAGCGATCTGGATGGCACCGGTCTGGTTGCCCGTTTCAGTAAGCAGCAGCGCTTCCGCGTTGAAAAAGCCCATATAGAAGATGGTGGCAACCCGTTCACGTACAGTGATACCATTCACACCGGCGCAGAAGGGGAACTGATCGTAGCTCACAAAGAAGATGTCGTTTTGATTGAATGAATCCGGGCGACCCATCTCACTGTAGGAGGTGGATACGATTTCCTGGGCCAGGGGCAGAACCATGTAGTCGCAATGAGGATTGATGAGACGGATGTCATATTCAGCGGTCTTTTTGGCCACCTGGGCCAGGATCATCAAGCTGGCGATCGTGCAGACATCTCCCAAAGTACCCCATCCGGGTACAAACATCACGGGACGGCCCATTTCAGTGGCACGGCCGATGGCGTTGTCCAGCTCTTGCAAACCGGCAATCGGACGGATGTATACCTCTTTGCGTCTGGTTATCACGATGGCATAAACCACTAAGATCAAGAGCAATATCGTCGCGATCAGAGTAAGGGTCTTGCTGGTGTCGAACCATTGTGATACAGGGTAAAACCACTCATTGCCGGTTTCATCCTGATAGATATCTGAAATCCGAAAAGCGGATTTTGTATCCGTGGCAATCAGACGGTATTGGTAGGAACGCTGGGCTATATCTCGCCACTTCAGCATAATCTTGCGCCAGGCTTTGTCGCCGGTGGCAGCTTCAGCTTCCACATAGGCGGGGTGACCGGTAATAAAGCTGTATTCACCCTTCAGGTATTCCAGTTCGGCCAAGGCTTCGGCGTCCCCGGATGCGGCAATTTTAGTTTCCAGTTCTTGGATATTCCGCTCGCGCTCTGCCATCTCGGCGCCGAAAAGCTCGCGACTGAGTGGGACGTCAAAACTGTAGCCATTATCCGCGTCCACGGCTATCGAAAGGCGCACATCAAAGAGGAATCTGCCACTTTGGGCGTCGAAGCCGGTGATCGGAGAGAAGATTACATCCTCAAAGGGAACCATGTGATCGTAAGTTCTGGTAAGCGCGTTGGCACGGATGCCATTACTAAAATCCCAATCCAGCATTGACTTTTGTTGCACATCAAAATAGAGTTTGCTGATATCCACACCGTTCACGAAAGTGCTTTGTGGTTGAAAGCGCTTAAAATACTCATTATACACTACTTCCTGGCTCACCACTTCAGATTCCTAATCCGTAGCTTTCAGCAAGAGTACGGCGATCTCGGTATGGATGTGTTTTATATCTTTAAACTCTTTGGGCATGCGGAATTGCAATACTTTGTCCACATACTTTTCGGTGATGCTGCCGATACTCCTGCCATCCTGAGTCTTGAAGGTGAATTTTACTTTATCCACAGTGTAGTTTTCATTGGCCGAAATCTCATAATTCAGCTTCAGCTTGTCGTGATGTTTGTTGGTGAATTCAGCCAGAGTGATGTATGCCAGCGGTTTGCCAAAAGATACCAGCATATTGTCGCCTTTGTCATTGGCTTTGTCCATCACCACAAAATCCGGCAGGTTCGCCAGGTTTTCGCGCTTCAGATACCGGTAGCTGTTTGCCGTAACTGCTGCCATTTGCCCGGAATAATCTATGTAGGACAACACGGAAACATAGCGCTCGGGAGTATATGCGTCGGCGTCAAAGTCAGCGCTGTGATAATAGACCGAGCTGGCAGACATATTGGGGATTTCGAAGATCTGTGTGGCACTGCTTGTCCAGTTCTCGGGCAATTCTTTCTCGCCCATCAATGATGCTCGCGGAAAGAGCCATCCCTGCCAAGCAGCGATATCGGCTGCACCGGTAGGCGGCAACCATTCAAAATTCATCTTCCCGGCATCTTGCACAAAGCTGGCGTGCATAATGGCCCCGGCATCCGGAGGATTATCTTCCGGGACTATAGACAGCACTTCGGTACCAGGATAGACCAGCCCCCGTTCGTTGACGGCGGCCACGCTGTAGTAATATGTGACACCCATCTTGGGGATGGCATATATCCCATCCAATTGAGTCAGTTTCAAGCCGGCAAAGCCGGTGTCATCTTTCCGGATCAGGCGCGAGCCTTTATGCAAGCGGGAAGCCTTGGTGACAGCCAGCACATTGTAGCGATCTATCACTGTAGCCAAAAGCTCCGGATCGAGCGGGAATTTGTCGTATAAAGGGCTGTTTTCCGCCTGATCCTTTTCTTTTTTGATGCGCATGGGCGAGCTTTCAAACTCTGCCAAAGGTTGATCACCGGTATCGTAATAGTATAGATATGGCGCCAAAACACCCAGTTTGGGATCCACTTCCAGATAGGTAAGCAGAAATAGTGAATCCGGGCTTACTCCGCGATAGATGTTGTATTTGATCACCCTGTGTTCTTTGGAAAGGGGTTTCCACTTCAAGATAATGCCACTGCCATCGTCATCCGGCAGATCCGATACAGAGAATTCCGCTATCTTTCCGCTGAGGGCGGGAGCGGCAAAAAGTGCGGTGAGGCCACAGAGGAGCAACACCATGATTGATATAAAGAGAGCTTTTTTCATCATTTCCCCAAAACGGGTATTATATCTTCGGGTTCCCCCGGACGTGTATTTCAAAGAAAGCCCCGGCGCAGCTGTTACGCCGCGCCAGGTCATCCATATTTATTTTACTTCAGGATTCCAAACACATCATTGACCAGGAATTGGATACGTCCGATCAAGAGTGAAATACGAGCCATCACTGTTAACCCGAAAGAGGCTCCGAAACCGATCATCATATACCACTTACCCACATTAACAAACTTGCCGTAGGCTCCGCTGTGAGCTTTTGAGAAAAAGAAGTACAACAGCACCGCGATGGTACCGATGAAGATCAGAAACAGGTTCACGGATTCGATGGGCACCATGGCCTGGCGCATTTGCACCAGTATACTGGCATGAATACCCATCGGCACGCCAATACCCACTCCCATCATGGAAAACGCGATTGGATAGCGGGAAAGCCAGCCCAATTTCCGTGAGAAACGGAAGAGATACAGGATACCCATTATCGCAGGAATGATCAGCACAAACTGGTGCTTGATCACAATGGTTTGCCATACGTAAGGCACAAACACTCGATTGTATGTATACACCAAGCCATAACCCAGAGAAATGCCCACAAGCATCTGCTCCGCGGCTTGGTAGAAGGGGTTATCTTTGTACAGGAAGGAGAATATGCACAGAGTGAAAAAAGCTCCAACCAGATTGCTAAATAATTCGAAACTCATTGCTTCCTCCTCTTAGTTCTTCGCCTGACGGGCTTTTTGGATGAAGTAACCGATGTTGCCCAATACGATGAAGACGATGATCATGATATGAGCCACGCTCTGAGCGTTCATACCTATACGCGCTACCTTGAATTTGTACAGGGTGTTGCGGGTAAGGCGATCAAGCTCGCGATACATAGTCTCACCCATCTGGCTACGCTGTTCCGGGGTGATCTGAGTTACATCGATTATTACCATATCATCTTCAAGGCTACGCAGGCTGTTCAGCAAAGCCATGTTTTCCGGATATTTCGCGCTGAAGGCAGCAAACTCGTCCATACTAAATTTTGCTTTGGTCTGAGTAGTAATGAGGGAGAGTTTCTTGCTGGAATCGTCTTCCAGTATTTCGCGGCCAAATGGACGTCCCGGCAGGATTTGATTGCCATCTTCGTCCACCTTGATGCTATAGTCGATTTTGGGATCGCGATAGGCAGCAAAGATATCCACCAGCTTTTCATATTCGGCAGCGCCTTTCAGACCGGAAAGCATTCCGATCAACTGTCCGGATTGCAGATAGGGATACATATCGGCAGCCATCACCGCAGTAACGCCAACTGCCACGTTCAAACCATATTTCGGCCGCGCGTAGGTGATCCACATGCCACCGGCGGATGAGCCTGAGAATTCGATTGCCAGATTCATCTCGCTGTAATTGTTGATGCCCTTCATGATGGGAAGGTTTTCCAGTTTACGACCTTCGGCGTCGGTGTTCATGGTATTGGCGATGTTATCTCCCATACCCAGCACCATCGCAAAGGCTTGAGGTTTGTAACCAAAGTTACAGTAGTCCACTCCGCTCTGGATATCGGGAAATTCTTCTTTCACAGAGTTTATGGCATAGTCGATAATCGGCGCGCCGGCAGGGAACCAGGTAAGGGTAAAGACCTTCACATTTCGTTCAAAGCAGTGACGCAGGATCGCGACTTCCATGGGAAACAGCTCCGGCATTGTAGCCGCATCGTGATAGAAGCTCATCAGGATGGCGCGATCTTCGCGACCGGCAAAACTATCGATCATCTGATACAGATTCTCGGTGGGTGGGGTTGTCACATTATCAGAGTCGTAGGGTATCATCAATGGGATGATAATAGCCAGGGCTACAACGATGTAGATCCAACGGCGGTCCAACTTTTGCATTCTTTCAAAGATATTCATTTTTCCTCTCCCCGGATCAATCACCGCCGCCCAGATATGAGCGCTCGATGCCTAATAGTATTTTCAAAGATGTGGCCACGGATCCGAGGCCCACACCCAACATGATCCCGCGCTTGGAAGCGAGGTTTGGCACATCCAGAATCCATTGTGAGATGGAGGGCAGGTGTTTGGATATCTGCACTCCCAGCGGAACCTGGGCCAGCATCACAACGATCGCGGCTACCAACAGAACTGTGGCTTCGGGACTGCGGGCACGGAATGCCTTATACGCTGCCGATGCCATATAGAAGGCCAGCAAAGAGAACATCGTGGCACTCATCGGCATTTGCACGTTTTCAAACATCCACATAAACAGGCTACCTTTCTGAATGCCGCCAATGAAGCCGGCCAGACAGGTAATGATGAAACTGCCAAAGAAGAAATAGCTGTATTGCCATTTCGGTCCTCTCGTCTTGATCTTATTGGAGTGCATCATGGTAAGAGACAGCACGCCCAAAAGCATCGCGAAGGGCGACGAGGCATAAGCCCAAGGCAGATAGAACTGATTGTAAAACACTTCTTGAAGGATGTAGTGGGGGCTAAAAGCCCAAGCCACCCAGATCAGACCTCCAAGAATAACGATTAGTAATGGTATTGTCTTCTTCATTGAAAACCTCGTTTATTTCTCTGGCAGCAAAGTGGTTAATCCGGTGATTTCGAAGCTGGATAAGATAGCTCCCACAATCACGATGGACAAGATAAAGAACTTGAAATAGTCCTGAGCTTTCAGGGTACCCAAAAGCATCGGTTCACGGTTCAAATAAGCGCTTGCGGCATACAATTCTTCTCCGATCAGGGTGTAATCGCAAGTGGTGATGAAAAACGGAATCTGAGTAACGGCGTCGGTTCCGGCAATCTGCACGGCTCCCACAGTGTTCCCTGTTTCCGTCATCAACAGCGCTTCCGCGGCAAAATAACCCAGGAAGAAGTTTGTCGCCATCCGCTCACGGATCATGATACCATTCACACCTGCCACATAAGCAAACTGCACATTGGTAAGATAGAATACGTTGTTGCGGTCATAAGTATCAGGACGTCCCACAGCATAGTGAGCTTCCCGCACAATCTCCTGCGCGATGGGCATGATGATGTAGTCGTAACATGGTACAATGAGCTTGGTGTCGTATTCCGCGGCGCGGCGGGC
The DNA here is from genome assembly GCA_002410505.1 of Cloacimonetes bacterium UBA5284. Classification (GTDB taxonomy): domain Bacteria; phylum Cloacimonadota; class Cloacimonadia; order Cloacimonadales; family Cloacimonadaceae; genus UBA5456. The sequence continues at coordinate 74,658 of DHSO01000042.1, forward strand.
CACCAATCCCAAAATACCCATGGAGGCGATCGTTGCCACATCGGATATGGAACCGTTACCCATACAATATAGCATGGGACGACCCATCTCGGTGGCACGGCCGATGGCGTTATCGATCTCTTGCAAGCCCGCGATGGGACGGATATAGAGATCCCTGCCTCGCTTGGCCAGACTTACAAATACAACCACAATCCCCACAAAGAGCAGGGTGGTAAAGAGAGTAACCCACTTATTGTTATCAAACCAATTGGATTCCGGCATATAATACGCGATCTTGCCATCATCCATCAGGGGTTCAGATTCTACAAACAATCCCTTGCTGTCTGTTTTCACCACCATGAAGCTCTGACTGCGCATGAAGTCATCAAAGGCTTTGAGTACTTGTTTGATGCGCAATCCGTTGTTGCCGGTATTCAGAGCGTGTTGCACGGTTTCGTTTTTGGTATAGGTGTCCAGAATGGCCTGCTGGCGTTCGATCTGAGCATTGAGTGCTGCCAATGTAGCTTCATCAGCGCCCACTTTTTGGGCTTCCAATTCCGTGATGGCAGCATTTGCTGCGGCGATTGCCTTTTCGTGCATCTCGCGAGCTCTGTCTTCAAACAGGCTGGTGCTCACCAGGACTTCGTTTTCCTGATCCCACAAGAAATCCACTTCATGCGACATCAGAGTAACCGCCGCTTTGCGTTCTCCGGAAATCAGCGGACGGGATGTTCGCTGCACACCTTCGGCGCCGACAATATGCATAATCATGGAATCACCCTTGGCATAGCTGATGCCCTGAATCAGTTTTTGGGCATTAATACCATAAGGTATGGTTACATCCAGAGAGTTGTCGAAGGATGTGTTTTTCATGATCAGCCGCCACGCGGGAGAATGCATGTATCTGCGATACACCACGTTGAAGACCCTGGATACGTCTCTGCCATTACGATACAAGGCTTTGGACGGCAATAGCGCCATCATCCCCGGATCGTAAACCAGATCTTGTTCTATCACATAATCTTTGGGAATCTCAGGACTTCCCTCCATAGTGATTTTCACTTTCACACCTTTCTTGAAATCATAATCTTCAGGAAGCTTCAGAATGATGCTGTCGTCCTGATAGAATTCATTGATGGTGCTCAGTTCAGTATCGGTTTCAGGATCATAGAAGCTGAACCAGATATCGCTCACTTCCTGATTTTCTGTCTTGTTCAATTGGTAGTTCACGCGCAGGCGTGTGTTTTCTTTGTTCAAAGATGTGGTTTTCACCACAAAGATGATGGGATGATCCCACACCACGGAAAGCCGGTCTCCCTTATCATTGGGTTTATCTTCCACCCAAAATTCCGTGCGGGGAGGCAAGGCATCGCTATTGAGCAAGCGGGGCTGAGAAAGAGGAGAGAAAGACGACGCACCGTAGGCATCGATGAGCTCCAATACAAAGGCAGAACTCTTGAACCCGGCTATGGCTTCACCGACTTCTACCTTGGTATAGTTTGGCAAAACGCCACCGCCAACAGCACCCTGAGCCACGGGACGTCCCATTCCTTCCAGAGAAACAAGCTCATCCTTCATGGCATCCCAGTTTTCGCCGGGCATATTTGCCATTTGCCAAATGCGGTATTGCACCAAAGAACTTTTGTAAATGGGATATTCCCATTCAAAACGCAGCTCGCCGCTGTCTTCCAAAATCACGCTGTGCAGCGCAGGAGAGGGATCGGGACGGTTTGGTATCGGGCTGCCGGATTGCACCGGAGCATTGGGCAGCAAGCGCTGACGCTCATCAACGGCTACAACCGTGTAGTAATATGTGCTGCCGGGTTTCAAAAAGCCCAAAACTGTCTGTTGATTAGCTTTCAAGCCAGCAAAACTGGAAATCTCTTCCGCGTCCGGATCCACAATCACTTCTTTACTGCGTTTGTAGAAATGATTGCGGTTTGAGAGGGAGATCATTTGGAAATGATCTAGCAGTGATGCGGTGAATTCAAGGTCGCGGGGAGGATTTCTATACAAAATACCATTGCTTGGCTGACCCTTCTCCAGTTTAAGCTTTGCGGGGAAACTCACATCGGATAGTTCGCTGGCGGAATTGTCGTAGTAATACATCACGTCTGACGCAACGCCGCTTTTGGGATTTACCTGAATGGTTTCCAAATAGAACAATTGATCGGGTTTTATCCCTCGATAAACTCGATATTCGATGATTCGCTTGCTGCGATCCAAAGGCGTCCAGGACAACATCAGTCCGGAACCGTCGTCTGCCGGAACATCCGACACGCTAAAATCTGCAACCACGTTCTCATCTCTGGCTTCCTGCTTCTGCGCCGTTACCATCGTAAGCCCGAAGATAAAAGCTACAAGCAGGATCAGGATAAGGCGACGCTTGTCTAACCTCATACAGTTCACTCCTATTCGTACATTAAAAATTACATATCTCACTATCTGTCCAACTGCTATAGAAAGGCCTATTGTGTCAAATACTTTTTTGTCAAAGCCCAAATTAGGCAGCTCAATGTGCACTTTTTTTGATCCAGGATGGTGTTATTGAGCAGAAATTGGGGCTTGTTTACCCGATTTGTCACCCAAAACATTATACTTTCATCACTCTTCCCCAATGCTTTAGCGGGTGCCACAGATGATATAATCGGATTATCGTCTTGTGGACACTGCTTTATAACGCCTTTATATCGGGATCGGCACAGCTTGAAGCACTGGGAGAGGCCGGCTAATCCGGCAAGCTATGGCAAAGTAAACACCAGCATATTCAGTACTTCTTCCCGATCTTCTCCCCAGAAATAGAAGTTCATGCTGTACATTTGCGCCAGATAAGATCTGAAAAGCGGACTCAATGTCACACTGATATGCTTGCGGGCACCAAAAAAGTATTGAAAATAGGGCAAATCCTCTTTCAAATGTTTTCCGGGAGGATGTAGAAAGGTGATGCAAGGCTCGCCCACCTTGCCCACCAGATATATAGAATTTGGTGTTTTGAAGAGCTCTGCGTGTTCACAAATATACTCCAGGCTCTCCGGCCTGCTGTGCACGGCGTGCCAATTCAGAGGCAAATATGTGGGATAGTTTGCAAATATGGAAGTATCCGGTTCTGAGATAAATTCCGGCCTCTCAGCTCGATGCACTCCACGCTTTTCCAAGTTGAAAAAAGCATCCGCCCGCACTGATCCCAATTTGGCGGTGAGTGCCAAGCTTTCGAGGTTTTTGTAGTATGTGCAAAATTCAAAGCTAAGCTGGGGATCCTCAGCTTTCAAACGCCTTGCCAGGTGCATCATTTCGCTGTTCATTAATTTTGCCACACCTTTACCCTGAAAATCTTTATGTACGCGTAAACCTTCAAACCACAGCACATGATCCGGAAACCTGCTCAGTTTCAAACAGGCAATCACTTTTTGCCGGTATTCACACACATAGAACCAGGGTTCGGCCACCCAGCGATCCACTATCAAGGGCAGATAATCATGCCCACCCCAAATATGTCTGGAGATCTCGATCAGCCCCGCTTTATCTTCGGGGCGAGCAATACGAACGGTGCATTCTGAAATATCGAACATAAAAACAATCAAGCGCTGAGCTGCCAAGCTCGTCAAGAAAAATCCGCATAAAAGACGAACGGAATTTGATTTTTTTATAACTGCGATGACAATGTTTCCTATGGATTGAAGTAACCGACTGATGATCAATCGAGTAGTCTTGAAAGCCCTGCACTGCACAGCTATTTTGTGAGGTGAAAACTCGGGGCCCCCGCAAAATTGCGCAGCCATTTTATGGGGTAGGGTAGATGCGGCTTCCAGCCGCATAATAGAAAGAAAGACCTCCGGTCTTTGTAGCAAACAGAGCTTGCCATCCCAGAGGGTCTCTACAACCAATTCTGCACTCTTCCAATCCAAAGCTCCTGCCTCCGGCACTCTGCTCGCTGACGCTCGCGGTGCAATTTACAAATTACAATGTACGATGTACAATTAGGTGACGCTTCGCGTCTAGTGGATGTATCTCGTGCCTCCAGCACGTCCAAAGTTTATCAGTTCTGTTTAGCTGG